>JACQDX010000130.1 GCA_016200895.1 Burkholderiales bacterium | reverse complement strand
CACCCCTGGCGGGGTAGCAAAGTGGTTATGCAGCGGCCTGCAAAGCCGTAGACGCCGGTTCGATCCCGACCCCCTCCTCCAAATACAAAAAGCGCTTTAGAGCGCTTTTTTTCCAGAACCCGACTTAGCGTTTCGCTAAGCAGGTTGTAGTAGTGGGCCCGAGTGGTGAAACTGGTAGACACATCGGACTTAAAATCCGCCGCTTCGTTAATAGCGGGCGTGCCGGTTCGATTCCGGCCTCGGGCACCACGTACTTACATCGCATATCATTATAAAACCCCGCAAAGCCAATGAAATCAAGGCTCTGCGGGGTTTTTTGTTGGTTTCACAAATACACAATTTGCCGCCTTAAACCATAATTTTCTGTTTCTTACTCCCCACAATTTCCCCATAAACTCCCCGAGACAGGTTTATTATTCGTCAATCATTTTTTTTTAGATAAGTGTTGTTTTGGCATTGTTTGCCAAAATGGCGAATCACTGGATCCTACTCATCAAGATAAGTAGGATAACTGCTGAACATGGGTCACGACCGATGCAAATTATGCAGTAAAGTGAGTCAGGTTTCAGAGCAAATCAGCGGTGAATGAGTAAAGATACGAATGGTCGATACTTCATTTTCTCAGGGTGCCACAATATCACCATAAATTAACTTTTTTTTAATGAAATAATTGTGTTTTTTATAAAAATAAGATAATTTCACACGACTAACTTTCATTTGCTGCTGGACTTGCTCCTCATGCAAATGGGAAAGTATGAAGAGGGGTAGTTTTATAGTTTATCGATCTGTCAAATCAAGGGGGATTGTCATGGAGTTGAGGAATGAGAATGCGATTGTGGTTTCAGTGGATGGATTTGAGCGAGGGATAAATAAACAGCGCTATCCAGGTGGTGTCGATGATATTACGTTTCAAAAACGCATATTGTGCGAGGGGGATTCTTGGTTTTCGATAGGTGCAATTCCTTCGAGTAATTTACTATTTCCTTTAAAATTTTCCGAAACAACTTTGTTGTATAACTTGGCTAAGCCTGGCGATACAATAAGAAATATATCTGATATTGCTAATAATCCTGTACTGAAAAAACTCATCAATGACACCAAATTTTCCAGTAAATGGGACGCGATTTTTATCAGTGGTGGTGGAAATGATTTGATAGACAGGGTTGGGCAAATACTGTGTAAACCTTCTGACGGTGCGGGTAGTCATATGCTTGACTATGTTAATGGTTTCGAGCTGGCACAGCTTAAGGTCGACCTTCAACGAGGTTATAAAAAAATAGCAGATATGCGTGTGCAAAGTCAGAATGAAAAAACACCTATTGTGGCGCACGTGTATGACTATCCAACACCGAGGAATGCGAAAGCGAAATTCCTGGCTTTTGGTATTTTAGGGCCATGGCTATACAACGCATTGAAGAGTGCCGATATTCCGGAGGATAAATGGATCTCTCTGGTGGACTATATTTTCGAATGGTTGGGGGCGACGATCATTGATTTATCGACAAAAATTGATAACTTCCATGTCATCACAAATACGCGCGAGACTCTGATTCGGGCGCGTCTTGGTACTGCTGGTAGTGACGGTGATTGGCTGAATGAAATCCATCCCAATTCAACAGGTTATGAGAAGCTTGCTGATGTCATTTCACCAGAGCTGAATAATTTGCTATATACGTGAATATAATTGAATCCGCCAACTGAAAAAAGAGACAGTAAAATTCGGAAAAACAGCAAGTTTCTGGTTTAGCCAAATTGAACTTGCTGTTTGCTACTACGAAACCACCGTGCCCGTATCTGCATAAACGGCGTCTCCACCAAACGATACAATAACCAGCCACCAAATACCCCCGTGGCAGTGACAAGAACGGTAGTCAGCGGTGCATTCGCATCTATGTGTCGCTTGGCCAACTGCTCACCAATCAGCATGAACACAGGTTTGTGCACGAGATAGACAGCATACGACCACAGTGCCAGTTGCGCAGCACCCGGCAGGCGCAGGCGCAGGCGGTGCCGGTAGCTGTTGGGGCTGAGGGCGGCCAGGGTAAGGATGGCGATGAATGAAAAGCCTAAGCGAATTGACGATCAGCAGTTTGTTGTAGTCATCGCTATTGAGGCAATACAGGACGCCGCCAGTGGCGAGCAGGCCGGTGATAAGCAGCACCACCCCGGTATCAACGTGCGTTGATCTGGAAGGTGCTTGTTATCGGTATTCTTATTGCATTCATGGCGAAGTTGGTTTTTCGCTAGAGCTACGCCATTTGTGACATAGCTGTGTGATGAGAAATTCGCCAGCTATGTCTGGCTTCTGGCAAACCACCAATTCCAATCACGGACTCACTATCGCAACACTCGATGGTGTCGTCAAAGGCCGCGCCTGTAATGGGCGGGCGTTGGAAACGCCGTTCAATGATGTCAGGCTGTTGGCGATGGAGGTCCAGTCGGCGGAATGGATTCGCACCGGGTCCCGAAGTACGAAAAAGAATATCGGTGAATCGCAAGTGGGGGTTGTCAGTGATCCGTAGTACTGAAATTGTGGCTGTGTCGTGAACGGCACAATCAAGCTGCCTAGCTGGAATGGCTTGATCAGCATAGGGGATTTGCCTGCCATGCTTTCTGCCACGGGTTGCAGCACTGAATAGGGGGTACCTGTCTCTGGCCCTATGGCAAATTGCACTGCAAATACAGCGGTTGCCTTCCAATTGCTGATGTTGCCGCTTCCAACGCCGCTGGCTTTGACATGCATCTCGAGCATGGATACGGGTTGCCTGACGATGACATGTTCAGCTGGGACATGAAAATGGAATTCTTCCAGCGTAAATGTCATCGTCCCTGCACCTCCCCAGTTCGAAGAAACAATTGTCAAGGGCCTGCCACCTAGGCGGCTGACAGCAAAGGCGTAGTTGTTATGGTCATCCTTGCGCACCAGGGTCACTGCAAACCTGGGGTCACTCAAATTGGTAGGGACTGTCCATCCACTTCCGGTATTGGCCGTTGTCGGATCTAATACAATTGGCGATTGGTTTGGTACGCTAGCCGCACATTTGGCGCAGCCGTCTGTTACCCAGTTGTTGACCAACCCTGATAGTTCGGGATATTTCCAGTCATGGCATTGTTTCTGAGAATTTCCTTCGACGACGCTGGTGGGCATGGACATTTTTTTTTGCATATCCATGCTAGCTGCAGACATAGACATCATCATCGGCTGTTTCGACGATTCTGGCTGCTTGCTGGCACAGCCTCCTATGCCCAACAACAAGGTCAGCATTAGTGCCAAATGCCAGGGATATGCTTGTTGTTGATTATTCGTGAACATCGCTCACCTCTTTCTTCAATGGGAGTTGCGCCAAGTACAAATTAAAAACACGATAGGCTCAGGTATTGCAAGTGCAATAATCAATTTGTACGGTTTGCAATTACACATGCCTTTTTTGCAATATAGACCATTGCTGAAAATATTGCAAAAAAATTATTATTTGTGGCGTTTCACTCACACTGAAAGTGACAGCTGCTTCTATCGGCTGGTACTGGATAGGGAAGTTGCAGAAATCATTTTCAGGGACAAGCTTAAACTGGCTACGGGCGTTTGCTGGATGCATTATGACCATGCATCCAGCATGTGATAGCGTAAGCACGATCGTCATGCACAGACTGACAGCTAGTTATGTGCAAGGCGAATTGTTTGGCAAGAAGCGGATATTAACGAAGCGAGTGACTCAATTGTATATTGCAGTAAGATTGGTCACCTGTACACCTTTGAGTATCCCTTTCAAATCCGTGACTCTTTCCGGTTGCGACTGATTTTGATAATAGACCAGGGCCGTTGCAGTCCAGGGGACATCAAATTTATCTTGTGAGGCGACGCATGAAGCGACGATACTGCTGTTGCCTCGCACTGTGGCAGAGAACGTGAATGCGGTTGAGGTTTGGCTCGTCTCTCGGTCGATTGTGTTGCATAGGTGACGCCGAGTTTATATCCGACCGTCAGATCGTTCTTGCTGACCAGGAAATTGATCTCTGTTTTGAAAGCGACCGATGCTTCATTTGTAATACTGATTGTGGTCGTGTCGGTGTTGATATAAGTAACAGTTTGTGTGGTCGATATGGTTTGTGGTTGGCTTTGGTTGTTGGTGAGTTTTACTGTGGTAAGCGAAATTGGTGCGGATTCCGAGATGATGAAATTTGGGGTATCAAATACAAATGTCTGAATTTCTATGCGATCCGGGCTTGCTGACCTTCAATAGGAAACCATCGTGTCCGTATTTGCATGAACGGTATTTCCACTAACCGATACAGACACCACCCACCGAATACCCCCGCAGCGGTGACCAAAGCGATCGTTAATGGCGCATTCGCATCGATATGCCATTTGCCCAATTGCATACCGATCAGCATGAATACAGGTTTGTGCACCAGATAAACAGCATACGACCACAGCGCCAGTTGTGCAGCGCCTGGCAGGCGCAGGCGGTTAAGGTTGCTGTTGGGGCTGAGGGCGGCCAGGGTGAGGATGGCGAAACTGATGGCGATGAGTGAAAAGCCCAATGAGTTGACGATCATTAGCTTGTTGTAGTCGTCGCTGTTGATGCAATACAGGACGCCGCCAGTGGCGAGCAGGCCGGTGATGAGCAGGGCCTGGCCATGGCGCATGAGTCTGTCGTATAAGTCTGTATGAAAATTCTTGAGCATGGCGATGGCGACCCCGGGGAGTAGTTCGTCAAAGCGGCCAAAGCTGGAGTAATAAACTGGCGCTGCAAATGCTTCCTGTCCATGCAAGTAATAATATGCGCGGAATGCCATGCCAGTACCAATCGATGCAATCAGCAGGCCCCAGGCTAGCCACAGCGGACTCTTGAATCTGATCAGGATAAGGCTGACTATCGGCAGTATCAGGTAAAACTGTTCTTCTATGCATAGCGACCAGGAGTGGGTAAAGGTTTGCCCGTATTCCAGTCCTATGTTTTGGGTGAATGTGAGGAACTGCCATAGCGGTGAGGTACTGCGCCCGGCCAGTGCTACCGGAAAAATAAAATATGCGGCCAACACGACATAGTAGTTGGGCAGGGTGCGTAGCAGGCGTCTGGCGAAAAAAAACTTTAGCGACAGCGCTTGTCCATTGGCTGCGGCAGACATGATCTGGTTGCCGATCAGGTAGCCGCTCAGTACAAAAAATAAATCTACGCCTGCCCAGCCTATATCGCCAGCGAAGCCAAAGGTCTGGTGCCTGCTGACAAAGCCGCAGTAGTGCGACATCAGTACCAGCAATATGGCGATGGCGCGCAGGGTGTCCAGACCATTGATTCTTTTGGGGTGCATGTTATGTAGTTGATGCGGTCTATGGGCCAAAGCCAAGTCTTGATGATTGCCTTTTATTTGGCAGGTTTGCAGAGCCGCAGATTGGTGCGCGTCGCCTTGATCATTGAATGATATTTTGCATTGAATTCATCTGTGCATGAATCGCAATAATTTGCCAGGATGGTGTCGCTGACGGTGGTATCTTCTACCAATGGCTGCAGTGTCGCCATACAGCGTTCAGGCATTTGCAATTTATATTGAGCGAGTGCCACATCATTGCGTAGCCAGCCAAGTTCCAGGCGGTCCAAAATTTTGCCGCAATTGTTGAGTACGGGTTCCAGTTTTGCCAAGGCCGCCACATAGTCTTTTTTGTCGTACAGGATTTTGAATTCTTTGCGTGCATGGCTACGCTCGGCTGTGCTGCAAGTGGGTAGTTGAAAGTACTGTTCTGTGATGCTCGCCAGCGAGCAGTAATGTTGTTCGCAAATATCGATGCTGCCATCTACGGCAATTTCATTTTTTTTTTGGGTGAAGTGCAAAACGCAATTTTGTTTCATGCCGCTTTTGCGCAATGTCGCCTTGCCTGCGGCGATGTCACCTTTCATATCGCAGGTACCTTCACCTTGGGAATGAATGCTGAAACTGAGTTTGCCTGTTTTGTCTGCTGCGATATTCAGTTTGCTATAAGCGCCTTCACTGACATATTCGCCGGGAATGATTTGTTGTGCTTGGGATAGCAAGGGGATGCTGCTCAATGTCAGAGTCAGGCAAAACTGCAAATAGCGACGCAAGAATGTCATGTGAAATCTCTAAAGATGTAAAGCCAGGATCAAAGGAAAATCTGATGCGTATATGGTGTGAAACTGCGCGGAGCGGCGGCATCATATCAGAATTGCTGGATTGACACACATTGGTTTTTTACAGATAGCTTATGAGACATATCCTATTTTTGGAGATACAAAGGCGTACAGGCAATAACCATATTGATACAGCCAATCTTGATTTTTCGTGTTGGAGAATGCACAGATTTTACGGAACTTAAATACTGCTGCTGGCAAATCTGGTTTTTGCACAATAAACAAGTGTAAACTCCTGAAGCACCAAAATGATGTGTTGCACTTGAGCCTGATTCCAATCATCCCTATAAGCCAATAAGGCATGCTGAAAACCCTTTTTCCTTTCATCCAAAGCGCAACGATACGCTGGTATGCGGCGTTGACGCTATTGCTGTTGGCAATGATGGCAGGGGAACTGTTTGGCTTGCGTTTGCTGGCGACCACAGAGTCGCGCTTGGGGGATGTGTATCTGCGGCACCATGCGGCTAGCTACAAAGCTGACCCGGATATCGTGGTGGTGGATATTGATGACGCAAGTTTGCTTGGAATGCAAAAGATCGCTGGTCTGTGGGCTTGGAAGCGTGAAGTTCATGCTTTTATGACGGCGGCGCTGGTTGGGTTCGCGCCACGTGCCTTAGTGTTCGACATCAATTTCAATGTACCTGATTTGGCCGCTCCGAAAAGTGATGCCATGTTGTCAGATCAGATCAGAGATTTTCCTCACGCATATATGCAAGTCCTGCAACTGCAGGATGCAAGTTCAAATAATGCGGTACCGATATCTGAAATCGCAAATAGTTTTGCAGTGCAGCGTCAAGGGAAGTCTGGTGCGCGGATTGCGTTGCAATTACCTATGGCAATTGAGCGTAAAGCATGGCGTTTGGGTCTGGTGAATAGTCTGAATGATGGTGATGGTGTTTTACGTCGATATCGATTGTATTCTGATGTCGCCGGCTGGTATTTACCTTCTTTGCCAGCCAGAGTTGCCCAAGATTTTAATTGGCCATTGCCGACTGGTAAGGATGTTCAATTGTCTTGGCCAAATGAAGGGCATCAGCGGTTTACCTATGCTGATTTATTCAAGACGCTCACCGAGGACAGGCCGAACTTAACACCTGAAGTAGAAACTCAGCTTGTCCAGCTTTTTCGTAACAAGATCATCGTCATTGGGGCATCTGCAGGCGGCTTGTTTGATCATCATTTGACGCCTTTGGGTCCGAACTATCCAGGAGTGGATATTCTGGCAGTTGCTCTGGATAATTTAAAGAATGGGCATACCTTGCGACAGGTTGGAACCGCATGGCCTTTCCTCCTTGGCCTCATTTTGATCATTCTGTTGGCACTGGCCTTTCAATGGCGCATTAATCCAATTCTTATAGGTAGTGGATTGACTGTCATGACCGGATTGGCCGTGTTGCTGGCAGACCAAATGGTGCTCAGATACTGGATGCTACCGGTGGCAACGCCGTTTGCTTTTGCATGGGCTTGGTTTTTGTCAGCAGCAATAGCTGGATATTTACGAGAGCGCCGGACACGTGACCGGACGGTATCGTTGTTTGGGCGCTTCCTCAATCCTGAAGTGGTACGAAAAATTGTCGATCATGGTGAAACTGTAGAGAGTTTGTCCGGCCAGACGCGTGAAATAAGTTTGTTGTTTTCCGATATACGTGGCTTTACCACTCTCTCAGAGAGCCGGCCACCAGATGAAGTGGTCAAGTTACTTAACAGATACTTTGAAAGACAAGTCGAAGTGGTCTGGCGGCATGGTGGTACGCTGGACAAGTTTATCGGAGACTGTATTATGGCCTTTTGGGGCGCGCCACTCGATGATCCTGACCACGCTAAAAGAGCGGTTGCTGCAGCGCTTGAGATGGAGGAAAACCTACTTGCTTTTAAAGATGAGTTGCGCGGAGATGAATCAGGTTTGCCCGATTTTGATGTTGGCATAGGTGTACATACAGGCACTGCTGTGGTAGGCTTTATTGGTGCTAAACGTAAGCTTGACTACACAGCAATCGGTGACGCCGTAAATCTTGCAAGTCGTGTAGAAGGTTTGACAAAAGGTATATCACGTATTCTCGTGACCAAAGATACCATGCTTGCTTGCCAGGAATCCGGTTTTGATTTTATTTTGCGTGGTGCTTTCCCTGTAAAGGGACGGGCTGCTGAAGTTGAGTTATACGAACCAAAAAGGAAGAACCAATGAGAATCCCCATTTTAATGTTAACCAGTCTGGCATACGCTGGAGTTGCCTATGCAGATTCAGCGTCAACCACAAGATCAACTGCATTGCTGGAAAAAGCCAGCGCTGATTCTGCGGTTCTGGCAACGCTGGCCAGCCAAACAAAATTGGACGCGATACAGCGCCAGGGGGCATGGCAACAAGTCAAAACTGCCAACGGACAGCTAGGGTGGGTAGACATGATGTCATTGCGCTTTGAAAGTAACGGCAACAGCAATTCTGTGAATAACCTGAAAGTCCTTGGGCGCACTTCCAATACCGGCTCGGTCGGTACGGGCGTCAATGGATTGGATAAAACAGATCTTGCCCGTGCTTCGCCAAATTATTCTGAATATCAAAAAATGCAGAGAGGAGCCGTTGATAGAAGTACGGCACAATCATTTGGTCAGCGTTCAAAATTGTCCGGTAACAGAATGGAATATTTAGACCAGAGTAGAAACACCAAGCGGGAGGATAACTAAGATGCGAAATTTTAAAAAATTGCTGATCGCCAGTATCGCAATTACATGTTGTGCGTCAGCCTATGCCCAGTTTGATCTTTTAAAAAATCTGGGAAATGGTCTTGGAAAGCACGCTGAAGCCGCAAAGAATTTAATTGAACAAACCAAAGAAATTGATGAGCCACAAGAAATCGCTTTAGGGCAAGAGTTTGCCGCAACTTTATTAGGTGCGAAGCCTTTGTGGAATGACGCAGGTGCTCAACGATATGTAAATAATTTGGGTCGTTGGTTGACTTTGCAAACCGAACGACCTGATTTGCCCTGGACCTTTGGTGTTCTAGACGATGACGGCTTTAACGCATTCGCTACTCCTGGGGGGAATATTTTTGTGACCAGGGGTCTATTGGCGCGCATGCATAATGAGAGTGAATTGGTCGGTGTCTTATCACACGAAATTGCGCATGTCTTGCGTAAGCACTATTTAGCAGCATTGAAAACCAAGGGATTTCTTGGTTTTGGCGCAGATCTTATAGTAAATAATTATGCTAAAGGGAATCTTGCAGAATATAAGGAAATGGCTTTGAAAGCCGCAAAAGAGGTGTACTCTAAGGGCTTGGATAAGAGCGATGAATACGAGGCTGATCGTGTCGCAGTTGTAATTGCTGCCAGGGCCGGTTATGACCCCTATGGCTTGCCAGCAGTCTTACAGACTTTGCAGTCCAAGAGCTCCCAAGATAGTAATTTTAGTCTCCTATTTGAAACACATCCTTCGCCAAATGATCGTATTGATAGCCTTGATAAAGCAATGAGGTCGCGTTTTGGATCTGGCAATTGGATCGCTGGAAAAACAATTGAAGAGCGTCTTAAGGAATTCAGCCGTTAATAAATTAAGTTATTGAATAAAAAACGCCGCATCAAGTAAAAGCTTGAGCGGCTTTTTTATTTGCGGCGGGCTGTATGTAGTGTATATGTTCTAATAAAACCTCGCCAGCAATTTAGACAGCTTCCCATTCGCCGTCCCCTTGCGTATCACCACATTCAGCTTTTCCATTTCTGCTTCAAATTTACCATTCGCTGCGGCGAAATGGGTGGTGTCATAAAACACTGGTCTGGCTGATACATAGAAAGTCTTGCCCGTCAGCTCAGGGTCGTTGAAGCTGGGGATGAGTTGGTCGCGCAGGTAGGCTTCTACCTGGCTCGCGCGCTGCAACTGACGTATTGGCCAGAGCATGATGTCGCTGCGGCGGTTCATGAGTTTTTTGAAGCGGGCGGCGGATGAGGCTGAGTCCTCCTGCACCTGGAACACAACATTCTTGGCTTTCTCAAAATCCATGCCGTGGCTGAAGCCGCGGCCTATGCTGACGGTTTTACCACGCAGGTCTTCCATGGTCTGGAAATTGGGGCGGGGATCACCATATGTAATCGCCCAGATTTTTTCGCTGACGACTGGAATGGAAAAATGATACAGCTTCAGGCGTTCTGGTGATTTGGAAATGCCAAAGATAATGCCTTCGCCATTTTGCGCCATCAGTTGCGCGCGGTTCCATGGCAATAACTGTTTGTCAAAGTGTATGCCAGATTCACGTTCAAAATAAATAAGTATGGCTTCCAGGTCGCGATCCAGTGGTAATTGCCGGCCATGGATGTCCAGGCTTTCTTGCAGGAAGAGTTTGATGGTGGGTTTATCATTATCAGTTTTGGGTGAGCCAGCAAATGCTGGCAATAACGCGAATACTGACAATGACAGAAGACAGACTAGCTGTTTAAAGCGGTGCAACATAGGTGTTCTCGACGGCAGTTTAAAGCCAATTGGTATTTCTAAAAATGGCGCAATGAGGGCATTGCATTTTCATAAGCGATTGTTTTTTTGTGTAGACATCATGAAATCAGCTCATGCCATGAAGATGGGTGTCTAAATGCTGTTTCAAAAATTCTGTACTAAATCGGATATTAATCCGGCCTGATTGTAGTCTGCAATTGCCCGAATTTTGTCCGTTCTTGAGCCTGGAATACTTTGTTTGCATTCTTGTGCTTGTGTTACTGAAACCAAGTAGAATTTGGTCTTATAACCAAAATAACGAGTAAGCTTTCACCATGTCGAGAAAATCCAATACTGAGCAACGTCGTAAAGAGATTGTTTTTGCCCTGTTGTCTGTCATGGCAGAGCATGGCTATGAAAAAGCCACCATACTGGCGATTGCCAAGCAGGCTGGGTTGGCTCCGGGTTTGATCCATTACCATTTCAAGAGCAAGGGTGAGATCCTGCTTTATCTTGTCAAATTGCTGGCGGTCATGTCACGTGCGCGCTATGACATGCTGGCGGCAACTGCCAGCACGCCGCAAGAAAAGCTGCTGGCATATATCAATGCGCGGCTGGCCAAAGGGGAGGGCGCAATGCCTGAGGCGGTCTCGGCCTGGGTGGTGATAGGTGCCGAAGCTGTCAGGCAGCCTGAGGTGCGTGCCATGTTTCAAGAAGCCATTGCAGCTGAGCTGGAGTTGATACAGGCTTTGCTGACTGCATGCCTGCAAGACCAAAAGAAGCGCACTGATAGTGTCGCTGAGCTTGCGGCTGGCCTGCTGGCTTTTATGGAAGGGGCTTTTCAACTCGCCAGTGCGGCGGGCGATATTATGCCGCAAGGCTATGCGGCGACTGTCGCGAGGGCATTTATAGAAAATAGTCTGGCGGTACAAGCCCCGGTCTGAAACATCTTTGATATTTAATGATTGTGTCGATGCTCAAGAGAGCTACTCTTTCCAGCCGTTTTTCATCATATTGAATAAAGTATGCAGAGAGGCTTTGGGATTTTCAGCGTCTTTCGAACGATGGAATGCATCCAGTATGAAGTGGGCTATGGCTTCGGCTTCGGCTTTCTCAAGTTTATTTTTTGTTTCTTGCTGCAGCACGACAGCCAGTGACTTTTCATACCGCATCCAGATTTGTTTTGCGTAGACATATAAATCAGGTGTGGAATAGATCAGCTTCCTGAAGGCGTCTACCTCTTTCTTTTTATCCACGTCAAAAGCCATAAAGCTGGCAAAATGCTCAAGCAAGGCGTTCAGTATGGATACGCCTTTTTTCCTGTCAGTAACGGCAGCGATCAGTCTTTCTTCCCGCTCGTCTTCTTCGTCAAATACCAGCGTCTCTTTGGTGGGGAAGTATTTGAATAGCGTAGGCACAGACACTTCTGCCAGTCTGGCGATTTCTGCTGTTGTGACTTCGTCATAGCCTTTTTCTATAAATAGTCTTGTGGCCAAGTCGGAAATCATTTTCCTGGTTTTCGCCTTCTTTAATTCCCTGAGTCCCATTACTTGCCTCGTGTCTTTGCATAAGTGTCTTGTCGTCATTTTAGCAGCTTTTGTTACTTGAATTAAAATATTAAGTGACTTTACTTTTTAATTTGATTAAATTATAGTGTGACTCAAGGCAGTATTCAGGTTGCTGATTTCAATCAAAGTTTGTTGATATAAGCAGAAAATCCCCGGCTCCCTGCAATATTTGCAATTTCAAAACGTCTATCCATCAAGTGTGCAAACTAAGTGTACAAACTATATTGCTGTAAAAGCATGCAATAAGACGGATAAAACCGGAATAATCGTCATGACACAAATCCATAAGCAAAGCTCAATACTAGACAAGCAGATTGCCATCATCGGTGCAGGGCCTGGCGGGTTGACATTGGCACGCCTGCTGCAGATGCATGGTGCGAAAGTGAAAGTGTTTGAGAGAGATATCAATCAGTTTGCCAGAGTGCAGGGTGCAACCCTTAATTTGAATGAAGGCTCAGGTTTGTCAGCCTTGCGCGCTGCGGGTTTGATGGATGCATTTGAGCAGGCTTTTCGCCCAGGTGCCGAAAAAATGCTTTTTGTGGATGCGCAGGCTGCAGTCATCATCGATGAGCTTGATTCAGAGAGCAATGACAGGCCAGAGATAGACCGTGGACCGTTGAGGAATTTGCTGCTGGCTTCACTGGCTGACAACACCGTAGTGTGGGACGCCCGTTTCTCGTCTTTGCAAAGGACAGAAGAGTCAGTTGAAATTGCATTTGAAAACGGCGACAAATTCACTGCTGATTTGCTCATCGCAGCCGATGGTGCGAACTCAAAAATACGTCCCTATATCACGCCGCTTGTACCGGAGTATTCTGGTGTGACTGTCCTGGAGGGGAGTGTCGCTGATGTAGAAACCACTATTCCTGAATTATATGAATTGCTGGATGGTGGCAAAGTTTGTGTGCTTGACGATGAAAAGACTTTGTTCATCGTACTGAAAGGCGATGGCAGCGTGGCTTTTTATACAGGGCATAAAGCCGATCAGCATTGGTATACAAAATGTGGGATCGATTTTTCTGATCGTGATCAGGTATTCGCCTGGTTCAAGCAGGAATTCAAGGGCTGGAGTGACATCTGGGCAGAACTATTCAGGCATGCCTCTCTCCCTTTCATCCCGCGGCCACAATTTTGTGCGCCGGTTGATCAAAACTGGCCATCCTTGTCTAACCTGACTATGCTGGGTGATGCTGCCCATGTCATTCCACCTTATGCAGGCGAGGGTGTGAACATGGCGATGCAGGATGCCCTGGTGCTGGCGAATCAGTTGCTGAACCCGGATATGGCTGATATGCGCGCAGCTATCGCCGCTTATGAAGCTGAGATGCGCGCACGCAATGCAGAGACCGCAGCAGAGACACTGAGATTTACCAAGGTCTTTCATTCCTATGAGGCAGTGCCGTTTTTCAGGGAATTCTTTGCCGGAAATCAGGACGTGCTTTTGCAGAAAGATGGCCTCAGGGAAGTTGCCTAAGCTATGTTAAAAACTGCATAAAGACTACAAAAAATATGAACTCAGGCCATGACAAAGAGTCTGAGTTTTAATTCAAAAGAAAGAAAATATGAATCAATCCATTTCTGCTGAACCGCCAACGCAGTTCACGGGCTATCAAAAATTTGTACTCGCCATACTGGCGTTTTTACAATTCACGATCATCCTGGATTTCATGATCATGTCACCTCTGGGTGCGATCCTGATGCCAGCTTTAAATATCACGCCTTCACAATTTGGCGTGGTGGTGTCCGCCTATGCCTTCAGTGCTGGTATCGCTGGTTTTGCGGCAGCGGGTTTTGCTGACCGTTTTGACCGTAAAAAACTCTTACTGTTTTTTTACGTTGGTTTTATCCTTGGTACCTTCCTTTGCGGTATCGCACCTAATTTCTATTTCCTGTTATTTGCACGCATCGTGACTGGCCTGTTCGGTGGTGTCATTGGCTCTATCGTGATGGCGATTACAACAGACCTGTTCCCGTTTTCCATGCGCGGCAGGGTCATGGGCGTGTTGCAATCTGCGTTTGCAGGTAGCCAGATTCTGGGTTTGCCTATTGGTCTTTATCTGTCTGCTCACTGGGGCTGGCATGCGCCTTTCCTGATGATTGTGGGTATGGCTGCATTGGTTGGCGTTATCATCATTGCGAACCTGAAGCCGATAGACGGACATCTGAAATTGCAGTCTGACCGTAACCCCTTCCATCATTTGCGAGACACAATAGCAACACCAAGGTATTTGCTGGCATTTGCGGCAACTGGCTTCCTGAGTATAGGCGGCTATATGCTGATGCCATTCAGTAGCGCTTTTTCTGTCAATAACCTGGGCATCTCGATGAAGGAATTGCCGATCGTTTATCTGGTCACTGGATTCGGTGCGATTATCACTGGCCCTATGGTGGGCAAACTCAGCGACAAATTTGGTAAATACCGCGTATTTTTATTCGGTGCGGTAATGACCATCATCATGGCGTTGATCTATACACGTCTTGGTATCACGCCATTGCCTATGGTTATCCTGGTCAATGTCTTGCTGTTCGTTGGTATTTTTTCTCGCATGATCCCTGCCCAGGCAATGATGTCGGCTGTGCCAGCGGCTGACAGCCGGGGCGCATTCATGGCGATCAATTCATCGTTGCAGCAAATTGCCGGTGGTGTTGGTTCTGTGGTTGCGGGGATGATAGTCAGCCAGCCTGATGGTGGTGCGATATTGCATTTTGATTTGCTGGGTGACATTCTGGTTTGTACTGTGTTGCTGACTGCTGTCATGATGTACTTCATACACCGTATGGTGGCGACACCTGCTATTGCTGTACCTGCCTGATCAACATCGTTTCTATTAACTATTGATCTTTACCTAATACAGTGTCCTCGTGTTGGATCTTATAGGAGAGTCAGCACGCGACGTGTTGTCATCATTTAGGAAAACCTCAATAATTTCAAAAAAATCTGAATGCTTTGCCATCAAGCAGGCGTTCAGATTTCAGCCATTCATGGCCCTTTAAACACCAAGGGCCAGTCTTTCCCCAGAGCTAAGGGGTATTTCTTCCTTTATTCCACGCATCTTGTGCTTCTGTCATAGCCAATAATTACACCTGTACATTTGCGTAATCAAAGCAGTACTTGCTTTGAGGAAATAACAGGAGTCGGCAATGGCCGAAGATAGCGATCTTGAAAGAACCGAACCGGCCTCGCCCAAGCGCCTTGAACAGGCGCGGGAAGAGGGCGACGTTCCACGTTCACGTGAACTATCTACCTGTACCATCCTGCTGGCAGCAGGAGGCGCGCTATGGGGTATGGGTGATGGACTGGTACGCCAGTTGAATCATGCCTTAGTCGAAGGTTTGTCGCTGGAGCGGGCGATTATCTATGATCATGAACTCCTGTTTTCAAAAATTGCCGCCAGTCTGATGGAGGTGCTGGTGGCTTTTGCGCCGGTTGCGGGCCTATTGATGGTTGTGGCTCTTGGCTCGCCTTTACTGATAGGTGGCTGGTTGTTCAGCTCCAAGGCTTTGACCCCGAATTTTTCGCGCATGAACCCGATTTCTGGTCTGGGTAATATGATTTCCACCCGTGCGGGTGTGGAACTGATCAAGGCGATCATCAAAACCATCCTGGTTGGCACCGTTGCCTGGATAGTCATCATGGGGCAAAAGAATGCCATTTTTGCCTTGCCGCTGGAATCGCTGAAATCTGGCCCGGCTCACGTCGGCCACATGATGGGCGTGTGTTTTCTGGCCATCGTTGGCTCGCTGGCCGTGATTGCTGCGATTGATGCACCTTATCAAATGTGGCAATACGCTGAAAAACTGAAGATGACACATCAGGAAGTGGTGCAGGAATCCAAAGAGGCCAACGGTAATCCACAAATCAAGGCGAAAATTCGTGCCCAGCAGCGTGAGATGGCACGCCGCCGCATGATGTCTGAAATCCCGACTGCTGACGTCGTCGTCACCAACCCGACCCACTTTGCTGTGGCGCTGAAATATGCCGAGGGCGGCAATGGTGCCCCCAAAGTGATCGCCAAGGGTGCAGATGCGGTTGCTGCCAAAATTCGTGAATTGGCCAAGGAACACAATGTGCCTTTGCTGGAAGCGCCACCACTTGCCCGTGCACTGTATAAACATACCGATCTTGGCGACGAGATACCAGAAGCTTTATATGCCGCAGTAGCAGAAGTGCTGGCCTATGTTTATCAATTGCGCAGTTATACCAAAGCTGGCGGCAATAAACCTGTAGAACCTAATGACTTGCCTGTGCCGCCAGAGCTTGATCCAAATAATCAGGTAGGCAATCAAACAGAAAATCAAGCCGGAGCCCAAGCATGAATAGTTTCACCTTACCTGCCTGGATGAATGGCATGAATACCAGGGCGTTGGCCGCGCCTTTCCTCATCATCCTGATGCTGGCGATGATGATTTTGCCTTTGCCAGCGTTCATTCTGGACGTGTTTTTCAGCTTCAATATCGCGATCGCAATTATCGTTTTGCTGACCAGTTTGTATACGATCAAACCGCTGGATTTCATGGTGTTTCCGACTGTGCTGCTGGTCAGTACCATGTTGCGTCTGTCTCTGAACGTAGCTTCTACCCGCGTGGTATTGACAGAGGGTCACACAGGTCCGGATGCGGCCGGTAAAGTGATTGAAGCCTTCGGCCACTTTTTGATTGGTGGTAACTACACAGTCGGTATCGTAGTCTTTGTTATTTTGACCATCATTAACTTTACTGTTGTCACCAAGGGTGCTGGCCGTATCGCTGAAGTAGGTGCGCGTTTCGCCCTGGATGCGATGCCAGGTAAGCAAATGGCGATTGATGCCGATTTGAATGCCGGCCTGATCGCCGAACAGGAAGCCCGCCGTCGTCGTACTGAAGTCGCCCAGGAAGCAGAATTTTATGGCGCCATGGACGGTGCCAGTAAATATGTGCGTGGTGACGCAGTCGCCGGCATCATGGTCACCGTCATCAATATCGTTGGTGGCTTGGTAGTGGGCATGGTGCAGCATGACCTGGATTTTGCTACTGCCCTGAAAAACTATACTTTGCTTGCAATTGGTGATGGCCTGGTGGCGCAAATTCCTTCGCTGATTATCTCGACTGCCGCTGGTGTCGTGGTTTCTCGTGTAGCCAGTGATCAGGATATCAGCGGACAGTTGATAGGGCAGTTGTTTGCCAAACCCCAGGTCATGATCATCACTGGCGGCATCATCGGTGGCATGGGCATCATTCCTGGCATGCCGCATATTGCCTTTGTTCTGCTGGCAGCCATACTGATTGGTGGTGGCTATATGCTGAACAAGCGCGCCCAGACTGCCCCGCTCATGGAAGAAAAAGCTGAGGCACCCGCCAATGCAGGTCAGGAAATGGAAGAAGCGACCTGGCAAGATATTTTGCCTGTCGATACCCTTGGTCTGGAAGTTGGTTATCGCCTGATTCCGCTGGTGGACAAAAATCAGGGTGGTGAGCTTTTGCGCCGTATCAAAGGCATACGTAAAAAATTCGCTCAGGAAGTCGGCTTTTTATCGCCGCCTGTCCATATCCGCGACAATCTGGAGCTGAAGCCTTCGGCTTACAGGATTACTCTCAAAGGCGTGGAAGTCGGTGCCGGTGAAGCGCTCAGTGGTCAGTATCTGGCGATCAACCCTGGTATGGTGACTGGCAATTTGCCCGGTGCCGTCACGAATGATCCTGCCTTTGGATTGCCCGCAGTCTGGATAGAAGCTGCCATGCGCGAACAGGCGCAATCCATGGGCTATACCGTGGTCGATTCCGGCACCGTTATCGCTACCCATTTGAATCACCTGATCACCAGCCACGCAGCTGAATTGCTGGGCCGTCAGGAAGTACAGCTGCTGATGGATCACCTGGCAAAAGACATGCCGAAAATGGTGGAAGAGCTGGTGCCAAAAGCCTTGCCTTTGTCCGTGCTGCAAAAAGTATTACAGAATCTGCTCACCGAAGGTGTGCATATCCGTGACATGCGTACCATCATCGAGACTTTGTCGGAGCAATCCATGCATACCCAGGATGCCAATGAACTGACTGCACAAGTCAGGATTGCGCTGGGTCGTGCCATCGTCCAGCAAATCTTCCCGACCGGGAATGAGATGACGGTCATGACGTTGGATAGCCGCCTTGAACGCCTGCTGATGCAAGCACTGCAAACCAGCGGCGCTGATGGCTCAGGCATAGAACCTGGCCTGGCCGATACCCTGGCGAGCCAGACCGAGGCAGCTGCCCAGCATCAGGAGCAAATGGGCCTGACACCGGTCCTGCTGGTGCCCGCACCATTACGCGCTTTATTGTCGCGCTTCCTGCGCCGCAATTTGCCGCAACTTAAAGTCTTGTCGCACGCAGAAGTACCTGAAACAAAAACCATTAGAGTCACCAGTCTGGTCGGAGGTCAATCATGAACGTCAGAAAATTTACCGCGAATACTTCTCGCGAAGCTTTGCGCATGTTGCGCGATGCTTTGGGGGCAGATGCCGTTATCCTGTCGAACCGTAACGTGGGCGGCAAGGTGGAAATTCTGGCCATGGCCGATGAAGCCATCAGCGCTATTGAACCCGCTGTCAGCGATGAGGTACCAGTACCTGAAGTGCCACGCTTTGCGCCGCGCTTTCAGTCTGAGGAACCCATCACCAGGCAGCGTGCTTTTGAACGTCCTGTTGAAGAGCCAGCAATTGTCAGACCAACGTTCAGATCGGTAAGCAATACAAGCAGTGCACACAGTGTGCCCAACTTCGCCAGTGAGATTGTAGCGCCAGTCAGTGCCAATGAGCTCAATGACGTGATGTCTGAAATACGTTCCATGCGTAGTATGCTGGAATCGCAACTGGCAGAGATATCATGGACGCAGACACAAAAACGCCAACCGCAAAAAGCAGAAATCCTGCGTGAATTGCTGGCTACTGGCTTTAGCGCCAGCCTTTCCCGCTATCTGGTAGAAAAACTGCCAGAAACCGGCAAGGTCGAGAGTGGCCTGGACTGGATCAAAAATATCCTGGTGCGCAATTTGTCTACGATCGACAATGAAAATGAAATGCTGGAAAAGGGCGGCGTGTATGCCCTTGTCGGCCCTACAGGTGTGGGTAAGACCACGACCACGGCCAAGCTGGCTGCCCGTTGCGTGATGCGTCATGGCCCCTCCAAACTGGCACTGATCACGACGGACGGTTATCGTATCGGCGGCTTTGAACAATTGCGCATCTACGGCAAAATCCTGGGCGTGATGGTGCATGCCGTCAAGGATGAAGCTGATTTGCGCATCGCCTTGTCCGAACTCAAGAACAAGCACACGGTCTTGATCGACACTGTAGGTGTCAGTCAGCGCGATAAAATGGTGACTGAACAGGTGGCGATGTTGTCTGGAACAGACACTCCAGTGAAGCGATTGCTGTGCCTGAACGCGACTTCAACCGGTGAAACCTTGAGCGAAGTGGTGCGTGCTTATCAGGGCAATGGTCTGGCAGGTTGCATTTTGACCAAGCTCGATGAAGCAGCGACGATAGGTGGTGCACTCGATATTGCGATACGCCAGAAGCTTATGGTGTATTACATCGCCAGTGGTCAGCGTGTGCCGGAAGATCTGCATATTGCCAACAAGTTGTATCTGATAGACCGTGCTTTCAAACTCAAGCGCGAAACGGCTGCTTTCCGTTATCTCGATGAAGAATTGCCTCTGCTGATGGCGGGTGCAGTCACGGCTGCTCAAGCATCAGGACGTGCTGGTCAGGAGGTGTCCCTTGGCTAGTTTCGATCAGGCTGAAGGCCTGCGCCGCATGCTGGCTGGACCAAAACCAAGAGTGTTTACCTTTTTGTCAGCATTAAGGGAAGATGAAAAAAGCGGCATGCTGGTTAATTTGGGAGTGTCACTGGCTCGTCAGGGTAATCAGGTCTTGATGGTGGATGCGCGCTCATCAGAAAACAGCGTAGGCGCTTGGTTGAATGCCAACCTTGATCAGACCTTATTGGATGTAGCGAAACAACAGCGTACAATGAAGGAAGCAGTGAAATTGGTCGCTTCCGGCTTGTCGGTGACGATGTTGGCGCGCCATGCATGGCTGCCACAAGAAAATACGCGGCAATTGTCCAAAGTATTTGATGTGGCGGCGAACCGTGCTGATCTGGTCATCGTGGATAGCGAGATCAATCTGGATGATAGCTTCCCATTAGCGACGCTGGATGACAGCGAACTGGTGATACAGGTTTCGGCTGATCCCGACATGATCAAGGCTGCTTATGGCCTGATCAAACGTGTGAGCAACCGTCTTGGCAGGCGTGGTTATGGTATTTTAGTGTCCGGAGCATCGGAAAAAGAGGCGAGATTGATTTATACAAATATGGCGCAGGCGGCAAGCCGTTATCTGGCGGTGCCGCTGCACTACGTCGGCAATGTGCCGGAAGATGAACATGTAAGAAAGGCGGCACATTTGGGACGCTCTGTGATTGATGCTTTTCCTAAAGCCCTTGCTTCGCTGGCATTCTCCCGGTTGGCTGAGCAATTGGCAAAGACCGCGCGTTCCACATTATGTTTAGAGGGAGTCCCTGAGCTGGGTGTCGGTCTTGGAATGTAATCAAAATGTACACCGCTAGCGGAAAATCAGATAAAAACTTCCTTTTAAGGGAGCATGCGCCCCTGGTCAAGCGTCTGGCTTACCAGTTGAAGGCGCGCCTGCCTCCCAGTGTGGAGGTAGACGATCTTGTGCAGGCCGGCATGATAGGCCTGCTGGATGCCGTTAACCGCTACGAAGATACCCATGGTGCACAGTTTGAAACCTATGCAGTGCAACGCATACGGGGTGCCATGCTGGATGAATTGCGTAGTAGTGACTGGCTGCCGCGTGGCGTGCGCCAGAACATGCGCAAGATAGAAAATGCCATGAATGTGCTGCAGCAAAAGCTTGGGCGGCCACCACTGGAAACTGAAGTGGCCAAGTCGCTCAAACTCAGCCTGGAAGAGTACCAGAACCTGCTCACCGACAGTGGTGGGCATCAACTCGTGTACTACGAAGACTTTCATGACTCAGATACCAAGGAACATTTTCTCGATCATTATTGTTCAGATTTTTCTGGCGATCCGCTACAGGATTTGCTCAATGACGACTTCCGCGATGCCGTCATCGGTGCGATAGACAGTTTGCCAGAGCGAGAGAAACTGCTCATGGGTCTGTACTATGAGCAGGAATTAAATCTTAAAGAGATCGGTGCCGTGATGGGGGTGTCGGAATCACGGATTTCACAATTACATAGTCAGGCTGTGGCCAGGCTCAGGGCATACTTAAGGGAGAAAGCGTGGACTGGGCTAGCATAGTTGGTTTGATACTGGTGGTGGCGGGCATCGTCAGCGGGCAGTTGATTGAAGGCGGACGTTTGTCTTCACTGGTGCAACCAGCGGCTTTTGTTATCGTGGTGATCGGAACCCTGGGTGCAGTGCTGCTGCAAAGCAGGCTGAACACCTTCATACGAGGCGTACGCATGCTGCGCTGGGTGGTATCAGAACCACCGGACAGCAGTAAAAAAAATGTCGCAGATGCGCTGATCTGGAGTGTGGTCGCCAGACGCGAAGGTTTCCTGAGTCTGGAGCGTTATATGAATGCTTCGACCGATCCCTTCATAGGCAAGGGTTTGCGTCTGGTGATTGATGGCATAGACCCAATACGCCTGAAAGATATACTCGATGTTGATATCTCCCTGTATGAAATGGAGCAGCGCCAGGCTGCCAAAATCTGGGAAGCGGCAGGTGGTTATTCTCCTACGATAGGTATTTTGGGCGCAGTGCTGGGGCTGATACATGTGATGGAAAATCTTAGTGATCCATCCAAACTTGGTGGCGGTATCGCAGTTGCCTTTGTTGCTACTATCTATGGCGTGGGCATGGCCAACTTATTGTTTTTGCCAGTCAGCCATAAACTGAAAGAAATCATAGGCCGCGAAGTGACGCGCCGTGAAATGCTGTCTGATATTTTTTACAGTATCGCTTTGGGTGACAGCCCGCGTGTGGTGGAAGAAAGACTGACCAATCATCGCAACTGATAGTAAGACTACAAGGTAACGCTACACTGCGAAAAGATACTTATGGCAAGAAAAAAATACCACGAAGAACCAGAAAACCACGAGAGGTGGCTGGTTTCTTACGCGGATTTTATTACCTTGCTGTTTGCCTTTTTTGTCGTCATGTATGCGATATCCTCGCTGAACGAGGGTAAGTACCGGGTCTTGTCAAATTCTCTGACCGGTGCCTTTGGCAAGGTCATGACGGTCAATCCCAAGCCTGTTGATGCGCCAGTTGAGCAAAAAATCAAGCTTGATCCGCTGCCGTTAGTCAAAAACCGTATCAGCGAGGGTTTGCGCAAGGAGCGGGCGCAAATGACCACCATAGCCAAGGATATCCTCACCGTGCTGGAGCCTTTGGTGCGTGAAGGTAAGGTGCGCGTGACCCAGACTAGTCGTGGTATCACCATAGAAATTAATGCCAGCCTCTTGTTTGCACCGGGTGATGCGCGCCTGAATATTGATTCCATACAGGCACTGAAAGCGATAGCCGGTGTCCTGAAAGTCGATACCCATGCGATACAGGTAGAGGGTCATACCGATAATCTGCCCATCAAAAATTCCATCTTCCCCTCTAACTGGGAATTGTCTGCCGTGCGAGCCAGTACGGTGGCACGTTTGCTCACAGAGAACGGAGTCGATGAAAACCGGGTCACAGCGGTAGGGCAAGGGGCGAAATTGCCTGTAAGTGATAATGAGACGCCGGAAGGGCGGACCAGAAACCGGCGTGTATCCGTCACTATATTGGCAGTATTGCCAGAGCCCGTGGTGGAAGTGCCTATATCCCCTGGAGCGTCAGGTGCAACATCATTGCCTGGACAAGCTGCGAGGCCAGCCACAGCTTCCTTGTCTGAAGCTGTAGCGGGGCCTTAAACTAGCTGAATCTACTGAATAGGGGGGGGCGCGTGACAAAAGAGGTTAGTACACCTTAGGTGGCGATATAGCCTTTGCCTGGTGTGCTTTTGACAGTTGATTGACCATTTGGGCCATACATGGACCCAGCCTGATTTGTATTTTGTTGCAGCAGGTTTAAGGTTGCCTGATTCAGCGACAATCTGCGGTTGATCAGCAAACCATTTGTACGATTGTCTTCTTTGGCTTGGCCAGTCAGTTGCAATAACGCATCCCAGTGTTTGGCAATAGCCTGGGCATCGTCGGCTTGCTGCAAATACGCTTGCATGCCATCAATGTCGGCGTTAAATCCAAGGTCGCTCAAAAAGCTGTTCCGCTTTTTTTCAAGTTCTGTCATTTTGACCACAAGCTGTCCCTTGCTCTGGGTAAAGTCATTGAGCTGGACAATATCGCTTTCTACCAATGCAGATTGCTCTTGCTTCAGCAAATCGGCGAGCGACGACATGACGCTCACTTCTTCCTGCAGGCATTGTTGAATGGCAGCGTGTCCGGAACCTATTGCGTTCATTTTAGCGTTTTCTGGAGTTGAGCAAATCTTTAACTGTTTCCAGAAGCCCGTCAGCGACTTTTTCCGAATTTACCTGAAAGCGTCCTTCGGAAATGGCCAGCTTGATCGCTTCCACCTTCTTCGTCTCAAACACAGCATTGCTGGCCTGCGTACTCTGCAAGGCTTGCAATTGTGAAGACAGGGTCGAAATTTGTACTTTCGACGAATTCGCTACGGGTACCGCATTTTCCGCGGGTTTTTCCGTGCGAGCCTGTTGCTGGCTGACTGGTAGCCCCGCGGTCTTATTCAGTGCGTCATCAATTTTCACAGCGATACCCTCTAGTGTGGGACTTACAAACATCTACATCCAGTTTATCGGCTGTGTAATTTTAAACTTTAACCTTACTGTGAAAAAATATTGCATACATTTAATTCTATAGGCTAAATATCTTACTCTCAGTAAACTATTTCTATAATGCCACCACTCTTGGCGACACCGCTGATGGTTTGTCCAGAACTGGTTTTGGCCTTGGCAATCTGACCATCTGCTGCGTTATTGAGGGCAATAGCATCCGTTGCCACCTGGAAACCCGGCCCGTTGCTGACTACCCGCACAGATTGTCCTTGTTGCACCACTGCAGGGCTCTTCAAGGCATCCAGGCGCATGACACTGCCAGAGGCCATGGAAACCTGCATGCTTTTGCCTATGGCCTGCTCAGGAGCAGTGATGACGCCTGCTGGCAATTTCGAGATATCGCCTCTTTGTTTGTTTAAATCGCTAAGTCCGATAACTTGCCCATGAGTAAGAGCGTTGGCCGCAACATAATAATCTGCCGTGACTTGCACATTGGCCTGTAGATACACCAGCCAGGGAGCAGGCAAGGTGCAGCGTATCGCCAGAGTCACTTTGCCCCAGGGTTTGCTGCCCGGCAATAGATAGGGATTAGGGTTGTCACAAGCTTGCAAGTTGAGCCGCTTATCGACTTCTCCCACGGTCACCAGTATTTCATTGCTCAGGCCTGATGCCTGTAGTGTCAAAAAGTCCAGTGCAATCTGGCGCAACTGTGCAGTGTCCTGAGCCTGGATTGCAGGCGCAGCCTGGCTGGTACATGTCAGGCCTAGCATTGCCAGTGCTAAAACCTGTTTGCAGACGAGTCTGCTGAATTTGGCTTTCATCATGTTTCCTGCCTGGATTGTTCTGAACTCCATTGTAGGATTCGCAGGCTTTTTTGAAAGCGTGAATAAACGGGGTTTTCCCTTTCTGCTTGTCTGATCAAACTTGTGCCGTGGCGAATAAGATGCAAGGTATAGAAAACCCTTGTGTGCCTCATGTGTAAAGCGCAGCGGCAAAGGAGAGAAGAATGGTTGGCAGATTAGATGATTTTTTGAAGTTTCACGAGGCTGCCTTATCGGTCCGGGGGCAGCGTCAGCAATTGCTGGCATCCAATATTGCCAACGCTGACACGCCTAATTACAAGGCGAAGGACATTGATTTTTCCAGCGCCCTTAGCCATGCCTTGGGACAAAACCTGAACCAGTCGCCGACTGCCCTGAGCAAAACTGCAGCGCAGCATATTGATACGCCGGGTAGCGTCGGGGGTATGGCCGCACAGTACCGGCCAACTGTGCAGGGTAGTGTGGATGGCAATACCGTGGATATGGATGTGGAACGCAATCAATTTACCGATAATGCCCTGCGTTATGAAGCAAGCCTGACCATCATCAATATGCAGATCAAGAATATGTTGGCAGCGATACAAGGATAATCATCATGTCACTCTTTAATGTCTTCAATGTTGCCGGATCAGCCATGAGTGCGCAATCACAGCGCCTGAACGTGGTGACCAGCAATCTGGCCAATGCCGACAGTGTTACCAGTTCAGACGGTACGCCTTACAAAGCCAAGCAGGTGGTTTTTAGCGCGGTGCCGGTTGCTGGCACCGCGTCTACCGCCGTCAAGGTAAATGAGGTTGTAGAAGACACTAATCCGCCTAAACTGATGTATGACCCAAAACACCCGATGGCGGATGAAAAGGGTTATGTCGCCATGCCAAATGTGAATGTGGTGGAAGAAATGGTGAATATGATTTCAGCATCACGTTCATATCAAAACAATGTAGAAGTCATGAATGCGGCAAAAACCATGCTGCTGAAAACCTTGACTTTAGGGCAATAAGATTTTCTGTAAGGAATAGATCATGGCTACCAGTGGCGTACAAAGCAGCACCGTCGATCCAACATTGCTGGCGACGATGA
This sequence comes from Burkholderiales bacterium, assembly GCA_016200895.1. Taxonomy (GTDB): domain Bacteria; phylum Pseudomonadota; class Gammaproteobacteria; order Burkholderiales; family Burkholderiaceae_D; genus Undibacterium. The sequence goes on along the minus strand of JACQDX010000130.1, from coordinate 92,517 downwards.
ACGGGGCGAAAGCTTCAGCAAATTCGACAGAAGATGCAAAAAACACCTTCATGACTTTGCTGGTAACCCAGCTCAAGAACCAGGACCCATTGAATCCCATGGACAATGCCCAGGTGACCAGTCAGTTGGCACAATTGTCGACAGTCTCTGGTATCGATAAGCTAAATGCATCGGTGACCGCGCTGAGTGCGAGTTTCCAGAGTGGGCAAAACCTGCAGGCTGCCAGCATGATAGGCCATGGTGTGATTGCACCTGGCAATTCCATGATAGTCACAGATAGCAAGGGTATCTATGGTGTTGAATTACCACAGGCCGCCAGCAATGTCGAAGTGGTGATCCGTGACAGCTCGGATGTAGTCGTCAGGAAAATGACGCTGGGTGCCTTGCCGCAAGGTGTGAATACCCTGACTTGGGACGGTAAAACCGATGCTGGTACGACAGCCCCCAATGGTGCCTATAAATTCGAATTTGTCGCCAATGCGGCAGACAAAAAACTGGATGCGACCAGCCTGGCATTTGGCGTAGTATCGAGCATTACCTCTGGCTCTCAGGGCTTGAAGCTCAGCCTGCCGAATATTGGTGATGTCAGCATGAATGATGTTAGACAAATTTATTGATCCTTGGAGTAATCCTGTATCAAATCCTGTAGTAATGTGTAACAACGAACGAGCCTAAGTAAGGGAGAAATATCATGGGTTTTCAACAAGGACTGAGTGGACTTAACGCTGCTTCCAAATCCCTGGATGTGATTGGTAATAATATTGCCAATGCCAGCACCGTGGGTTTCAAGCAAGGACAAACGCAATTTGCCGATGTCTATGCCAATTCACTGAATGGCTCTTCTGCAGGTACTGTGGGTATTGGTACTAAAGTATCGGGCGTCGTGCAGCAATTCACGCAGGGTAATATCTCGACGACAAACAATCCACTCGATATCGCAATTAACGGCGGTGGCTTCTTCCGCATGTCGACCAATGGTGCCGTTACTTATACACGTAATGGTCAGTTTCAGTTGGATAAACTGGGCAATATCGTCAATGCGCAAGGTGCGCAATTAACGGGTTATGTGGCTAATGCTGCTGGTGTATTGTCTACTGGTGCCGCTGCGCCTATCAATATCAATACTGCAGATATTCCGCCAGCACAGTCAACATTGATCAATGCTGTCATGAACCTGGATTCGCGCAAGCTGGTGCCGGGTACGCAATTGCCTGCAACCATCCCGCCAGTGATTACGCCTATCGCATTTAGTGCGACCGATCCGACTACCTATAACAGCTCCACTTCACTTGCTGTGTTTGACAGTCTGGGTAATTCGCATGTCGTTCAATCCTTCTTTGTGAAGCGCGACAATATTTTAACGCCACCAACCTTGCCAGTCACGATAGAGTGGGATGTCTTTGCCACTGTAGACGGTGTTCTGATTGCTGGTGCCGGTGCTACGGCAAACTCAGTTACCCGCCTTGGTTTTGATAACCTTGGCAGATTGAGTGCGGTAACGCCACAGTTCTCTGCCACAGATCCGCGGGCAACTACCTTGACAGTGCCAGTCAGCACCGGGGCGATAACCCCGATTAATACGACTCTGGATATCAAATACGATTTCACTGGCACCACGCAATTTGGTTCAGACTTCAGCGTCAGTAAAAATACCCAGGACGGCTATTCCTCCGGCAAACTGGCCAAATTCAATACGGCAAAAGATGGCACCATCGTTGGTAGTTATACCAATGGTAAAACGGCAGTACTGGCACAAGTGGTGCTGGCTAATTTCACCAATCCAAATGGTTTGCAATCAACTGGTGATAATCAGTGGATAGAAACCGCGACTTCCGGTAATGCGCTGGTTGGGCCACCAAATTCCGGTGCTTTGGGTACTTTGACTTCATCTGCGACGGAGGATTCAAATACCGATTTGACGGGTGAACTGGTGAACATGATCACCGCCCAGCGCGTATATCAGGCCAATGCACAAACTATTAAGACACAGGATCAGGTTTTGCAAACACTGGTCAACCTGCGTTAATAGCAGCAGTGATCACCTGAATTGATATGCGCGTTTTAAATCTCAGACAAACTGGAGTAGCTCATGGATAGACTGGTATATACCGCGATGACCGGTGCCAAGCATATCCTTGAGCAGCAGGCTACCGTCTCGCATAATCTGGCGAATGTCACGACCACGGGCTTCCGGGCGCAACTGGATTCATTCCGTGCCGTGCCGGTCAAGAGTGATGGCTTGCCTACCCGCGCTTTTGTGGTGGATGCCACCGTAGGTACGGATTTTTCTACCGGAGCCATGCAAAACACAGGCCGCGAGCTGGATGTGGCAGTGCAGGGCAAGGGCTGGCTGGTGGTAGAAAAGGCGGACGGTTCCGAGGCTTTTACCAGGCATGGCAGTTTAAAGGTCAGTGAAAACGGTATCTTGCAGACACAAAGTGGTTTGAATCTGGTGGGTGATGGCGGGCCCATCACCATACCGCCAGAAGTATCAATTGCAATCGCCAAGGACGGTACGGTATCAACTATCCCCACCGGTACGAAACCAAACGCTGTGCAAGTCATAGGCAGGTTAAAGCTGGTCAATCCTCCTGAAGAAAATATGGTGCGTGGAGATGATGGTTTATTCAAAACCAAGGATGGTGTTGCCGTTGATGCAGATCCGCTGGTGGGCGTTGCTGGCGGCATGCTGGAAAACAGCAATGTGAATGTCGTTGAATCCATGGTCAACATGATTAATCTGGCACGCAGTTTTGAAATGCAAATGAAGCTTTTGCAGAATGCCGAGAATAACGCCACTAAAGCCAGTCAGATCCTGACTTTGAGTTGAGTGCTGATGTAGCACAATAGCCTTGTAGAAGTCTTTGCCGCAAATATAAGGCCAGGCAAAGTAAACCAAGGCAAAAGGGGAAAGCAATGATACGTTCATTATGGATAGCCAAGACTGGCCTGGATGCGCAGCAAACGCAAATGGACGTCGTGTCCAATAACCTGGCCAACGTCAGTACTAATGGCTTCAAACGTTCACGCGCTGTGTTTGAAGATTTGCTGTATCAGAACATACGTCAACCCGGTGCGCAAAGTTCACAACAAACGCAATTGCCATCAGGCTTGCAACTCGGTACCGGTGTGCGTCCAGTCGCCACAGAAAAGATTTTCACTCAAGGTAACTTGCAACAGACTGGCAATAGCAAGGATGTGGCAATACAAGGCCAGGGCTTCTTTCAGGTCTTGCTGCCAGACGGTTCTACTGCCTATACCCGCGATGGTTCATTCCAGACAGATAATCAGGGGCAGTTGGTTACATCCAGTGGTTTTGTGATTCAACCCGCAATCACTATTCCTGCCAATGCGCAATCCATTACAGTGGGGCGCGATGGTACGGTGTCGGTGACGCAGCCAGGTTCTGTCGCACCCGTGCAAGTCGGCTCCCTGCAACTGGCCACTTTTATCAATCCGGCTGGTTTGATGGCGATGGGTGAAAACCTGTATGTGGAAACAGCAGCGTCCGGCAACCCTGGTACGAACACACCGGGCACCAATGGTGCTGGTTTGCTGATGCAAAGCTTTGTTGAAACGTCCAACGTCAATGTGGCAGAGGAGCTGGTCAATATGATACAGACACAGCGCGCTTATGAAATCAACAGCAAGGCGATCACTACTTCAGATCAGATGTTGCAACGTTTGTCGCAACTCTAAGATGATAAAAAATAGTTCGCACTCATATTGATGAAACCAGCTTGGTGAGTACATCATGAAATACACAAATTTATTCTTGCTGCTTCCTTTGCTGGTACTCACGGCTTGCGCAATGACGCCGTCGCCTATCGTGCATCAGCCTACCTCCATTCCTGCACAATCGGCCAAGCCACAGAAGCAGGCGAATGGTGCAATTTTCCAGCAAGCTACCTATCGCCCTTTGTATGAAGATGCCCGGGCACGTATGGTTGGTGACACCTTGACGATTTCCATCGTCGAAAAAACTTCGGCAGGCAAGGCCGCCGCCGCTTCCAACAGCAAATCCGGTGCAGCTTCTTTTGCTGCGCCTACGGTATTTGGTATCCCGGCAACGACAACGGCACAAGCAGGTCTGGCAACTTCGTCTTCTACCAAATATGATGAAAAAGGCGCGCAGACTGCCAGCAATAATTTTACCGGCACGATCGCCGTAACAGTGATCGATGTCATGCCTAACGGAAATCTGCTGGTCAGTGGCGAGAAGCAGTTGGCCTTTGATAAAGGTGCAGAGTTCGTGCGTTTCTCCGGCGTAATCAACCCCACCACGATAGCAGCAGGAAACGTCGTGGCTTCCACACAGGTTGCAGATGCGCGTTTTGAATATCGTTCTACATCAAAGCTTGATATGACAGAAATGAGCTCCATGTTTGCACGGTTTTTCCTTAGCTTCCTTCCTTTGTAGTGTTTTTATGCGAATTGTCAGGATAGTTTTATGAGCGCACTTTCCACATCCAGAATGATCAGGGCCGCCATGTTTGCCATGGCTGTGATGACTGTCATGATCACAACGGAAAGTCGTGCAGAACGTATCAAGGATCTGGCAGGCATACAAGGCGTGCGGCAGAATCAGTTGCTCGGTTATGGTCTGGTCGTTGGCCTGGATGGAAGTGGTGACCAAACCACGCAAACCCCGTTTACAGTACAAAGTATTATCAGCATGATGCAGCAACTGGGTGTCACCATACCCGTGGGAACCAGCTTGCAATTAAAGAATGTGGCCGCAGTCATGGTGACCACGTCCTTGCCACCCTTTGCACAGCCAGGGCAAACACTGGATATCACGGTGTCATCGATGGGCAATGCCAAGAGTCTGCGTGGCGGCACCTTGTTGATGACCCCTTTAAAAGGTGCTGACAACCAGATTTACGCCATGGCACAAGGTAATGTGCTGGTCGGTGGTGTTGGCGCATCAGCAAATGGCAGCAAGGCGCAGGTCAATCATTTAAGTGTAGGTAAAATTTCTTCTGGTGCGACGGTGGAAAGGGCGGTACCCAATTCAGTGGCGCAAGGTGCGACTATACAACTGGAATTGAATAGTTCTGACTTTTCTACTGCAAGCCGCGTGGTTGATGCTATCAATCGCCGCTTTGGCCCGGATACGGCAGCAGCCATGGATGGTCGCGTAATACAGGTAAAAGCGCCAGCCATTGCGGATCAGCGTGTCTCTTTCTTGGGTAATCTGGAAAACATTGATGTAACGCCAGCACAAATGGCAGCCAAAGTGATTTTGAATGCCAGGACTGGTTCCATTGTCATGAACCAGGCAGTGACACTGGAAACCTGCGCAGTGGCGCATGGTAATTTGTCCGTTGTAGTCAACACAGATAATACCGTTAGCCAGCCAAACACATTGGCTGCCGGGCAAACTGCACCGACTGCGAATTCAACTGTCACGATCACTAAAGATGCCGGGCAATTATTAATGCTCAAGGCTGGTGTTTCTCTGTCGGATGTCGTGAAGGCCTTGAATGCTATCGGTGCTACACCACAAGACTTGCTGGCCATATTACAGGCCATCAAGGCATCTGGTGCCCTGCGTGCAGACCTGGAAATTATCTAAGGAATCGTGATGATAGGGCGCACCGATTTCACCGATAAAACTGCCTTTGACAGCAAAGGCCTTGATGAGCTAAAACAGTCTGCCAGGAGTAATTCGCCTGAAGCAATCAAGGGTGCCGCCCAGCAATTCGAAGCATTGTTCATGAACATGATGCTGAAATCCATGCGTCAGGCTGGTGGGCAGGATGGCCCCTTTGACAGTGAACAAAGTCGCATGTACACCTCAATGCTGGACCAGCAATTGTCGCAAACCATGGCAAAAAAGGGGGTGGGTCTGGCAGATGTGCTGGTCAGGCAATTGTCCAATAACGCCATGAACCAGGTGCTGGAAGCTGATGCCAGCAGCAAGTCTGCGAGTGCAAGCGCCACAGGTGGCATCGGCAATATGGGGAGTTCTGCCAGCGTGCGCGGCATCAACACTTACCTGGATAACCTCAAATTTGAGCAAATGCCAGCCAATGCGCCAAAAACTGCCTATACTGGACCTAACCATGTACGTGAATTCCAGGAGAAATTGGCCGTACATGCGGAGCAGGCTAGCCAGGAAACTGGTATTCCTGCTAAATTCATGCTGGGTCAGGCCGCACTGGAAAGCGGCTGGGGACGCCGCGAGATTAAAACTGCTGACGGTTCCAGCAGCCACAATATCTTTGGCATGAAGGCAACAAAAGGCTGGAAGGGTAAGACAGTTGACGCTGTTACAACAGAATATGTGAATGGCGTTGCTCAGCGCAAGGTAGAGAAGTTCAGAGCGTATGATACATACGCGGATGCGTTTAAAGACTATGCATCATTAATCACTAAAAACCCACGTTATGAAAACGTGATTGCAAATTCCAAAGATGCATCAAGCTTTGCCCAGGGTTTGCAAAAAGCTGGCTATGCCACTGATCCTGAGTATGCCAATAAGCTAACAAAGATCATCAAAAACTCCCTTTCAACATAATTTCAATATAAGTTTCCTCAGTGAAAGTGCAATCGGATTAAAGTTTTACTGAATCGCACCGAAAACATGATTGAAAGCACTGGGTGTATAACTTAGCAAAAAAGCAGGTTCAATTATGGGTTCAAATATATTTGGCATTGGGTTATCTGCTCTGAATGCGGCGCAGTTGGGCATTACGACGACTGGTCATAATATTGCCAATGCATCAACACCTGGTTATAACCGTCAAACTATTCTGCAAGCTGCGAATGAACCGCAAAATCTTGGTGGGTCATTCGTGGGACAAGGCGTGTCTGTTACCCAGATACAGCGCCAATACAATTCTTTCCTCGGCGGCCAGGTGAACGCTTCCCAGTCTGCCAAAAACCAGGCTGACGTGTATTTCACGCAAATCAGCCAGATCAATAATCTGATTGCTGATCCGACCGCAGGTGTAACGCCAGCATTACAGGACTTTTTCAAGGCTTTTCAAAATCTGGCGGCCAGCCCTAATGGTACCGCAGGTGCCGCTGCGCGTCAGGCGGCATTGTCATCGGCGCAATCATTGGCCGGCCGCTTGAATGGCTTGCAAACACGTCTCGATCAGATTTCTGCGGACGTCAATGGTCAAATTGGCACTACGGTCGGTGCGATAAATAGTTATGCAGCGCAATTAGCGAATTTGAATGACACCATTGAAAAAGCGCAAGGTATATCGAGCAGTAGTAGTGGCCCGAATGATTTGCTCGATCAGAGAGATCAAATCGTTACTGAATTGAGCAAGCTGACCAAGGTCAGCGTGGTGCCACAAGGCGCAAAATACAATGTATTCATTGGGAATGGTCAACCGCTTGTACTGGGTAGCAATGTCAATCAGCTGGCAGTGAGTCAATCGCTGACTGATCCTACCCGTACAGAAGTGTCTTATCTGGCCAACGGTGTGCCAGTCTTGTTGCCTGAAAACAGTTTTACGGGCGGCAAGCTGGGTGGTTTGTTCGATTTTCGTGCCAGCACTCTGGATGTTGCGCAAAACAGCATAGGCAGGATAGCGATAGGTCTTGCCACGCAATTTAACGATCAGCAAAAACTTGGACTGGATTTGAACGGGCAAATTGGTGGTAATTTCTTTAGTGTCGCCGGGCCTGTGACTACGCCAAGCGCACTGAATACTTCGACAGCCAGCATTAATGCCACTATTACCGATACTACGGCCTTAACCACCAGTGATTATCGTCTGCAGTTTATCGGCGGCAATTATAAGATTACCCGTTTGTCAGATGGCGCAACGCAGTCTTCTGCAACCCTGCCTTTAAAATTTGATGGTATTAACTTTCAGTTGGCACCACCACCCGCAGCGGCAGTACCTGCTGCTGGCGACGAATATTTGATCAGGCCAACAGCGGCTGGTGGTTCCACTTTTGCGGTGGTTATACAAGATCCTGCCAAACTGGCGGCAGCAGCTCCTTTAACGACTTCTTTCCCGACAACCAACACAGGTAGTGGCAAGATCAGCGTTGGTGTTGCCAATTCGCAGGTTGCTTCTGGCAGTAATTCTGCTACCGCCACCATAGGACCTGCGACTGCCGACGATTCTTTCCTTGGCGCTACATTGGCTGCACCAGTCAACCTGACATTTGCTTCACCAGCGAATACGATTTCCGGTTTTCCGGCGGGTGCGACCGTGTCAGTCAAAGTTGGCGCGGTCACGACAACTTATCCACCTCCAGCGACAGTGCCATATACCAGTGGTGCCACTATCAGTTTTAGCGGTATCAGCTTTGCGATCAAGGATGGCGCTGCACCACCAGCCAATGGTGACACCTTTACCCTGGCAGCGGCTTTGCCGGTAGCGGCAAGTACGCTGACCTATAACTCAGCAGGCAATACGCTCACAGGTTTTCCTGCTACCGCCAATGTCACTGTGACCAACGGTAACGTATCTACAATCTATCCGGCAGGCACTGCAGTTCCTTATACATCGGGATCTACCATTAGTTATAACGGCATCAGTTTTTCTGTTTCCGGTAATCCAGCCAATGGCGATGTGTTTAATGTAGCTCCGAACACCAATGGGTCTGGCGATAACCGCAATGCAGTTCTCCTGAGTAATTTACAGACGAAAAATACTGTTGCTGGTAGTACTACGACTTTTCAGGGTGGCTATGCCCAGTTTGTCAGCCTGGTAGGGAACAAGGCTCATGAGCTGGAAATTACCAATGCTTCTGAAACAAAATTATTGGCCCAGAATATCACGGCCCAACAATCTGAATCCGGTGTGAACCTGGATGAAGAAGCAGCAAATTTATTACGTTATCAGCAAGCCTATCAAGCAGCAGGCAAGCTGATGCAAATTGCAAGTACATTGTTTGACTCCTTATTGGCGTTGGGCAGATAGAGGTAATCATGCGTATCAGTACCAGCACTATTTATCAATCCGGCGGCGCCAGCATTAGTGATCTGCAGGTCGGCTTGAACAAGACCCAGCAACAGATTGCTGCTGGCCGTCGTATATTGACCCCGGCAGATGATCCCATCGCGTCTGCACGTGCATTGGTTATTTCGCAGTCAGATTCTATCAATACTCAGTTTGCTACTAACCGTCAGGCTGCCAAAAATAATCTCAGCACAGCTGAAAGTTCTTTGGGCAATGTCACTGATACGCTGCACAATATCAAGACGCTTATTGTTCAGGCAGGTAATGGTTCTTATACAGATACCGAGCGTGGATTTATTGCCCAGCAACTCCAGGGCAATCTTGACCAGTTGTTTGGTTTGGCAAATTCTACCGATGGCACGGGTAATTATCTGTTTTCCGGTTTCAATACGACCACAGCTCCTTATACAAAAGTAGCTGGGGGCGCTGCTTATAATGGTGATCAGGGTCAAAGATTTATCCAGGCAGATACTTCCAGGCAGATACCAATCAGCGGACCCGGTACGGATATTTTTCAAAATATCCGTACCTCGGCTGGTCAGTTCAATGTGCAGTCCAACCCTTCTAATGTGGGTTTGGCGGTGGCCAATGCGACGATCAATGTACCGACTTCGGCAAATTTGACGGGTAATAACTACGAAGTTGCGTTTGATAATCTGGGTACTTCATTTACTGTAACAAATAAAACCACAGGTAATGTGGTGGTTCCATTGACCCCTTATGTCAGCGGGGCAACGGTTACCTTTGATGGTATAGATTTGAATGTCACCAACGCCGGTGGTCCGCCGGTAGTTGTGCCTGGTCCAGGCGATAAATTCTCGGTGCAGCCAGGTAATCAGAATATTTTTGAGACTGTTACTGACATCATCAATGCCTTGAATATTCCTGCAAATACGGTTGCAGCCAAAAAAGATTTGAATGCCGCACTCACACAAGGCAATAATAATCTCGACAAGTCATTGAATAATGTGCTGACAGTACGTGCGCAACTGGGTACCAGCTTGAAGGAAATTGATGATCTGGATAGTGAGGGTGATGCCAAGGGCGTCGCCTTCAAGCAGGATTTGTCTGCCTTGCTGGATCTTGATTATGCCAAGGCGATTACTGAACTCAATCAACAGCAGACTACTTTGCAAGCAGCACAGCAGTCATTTGTCAAAACTTCGGGGCTGTCGTTGTTTGACTATATCCGCTGATAGTTGATTGGATGATATTAGGTAGTTCAAGTTAAATAAACAAAAAGCAGCCAAGGCTGCTTTTTGTTTATGCGTCATATTCTTTAAATCTTTTCCATATCTTCTGCATCTAGTGCAATCACATGGGTTTGCATGATGCCATGCTCGTCATGCCATTCGCGCACTACACAGGGAGCGCCTTCTTCATCCATGGCGATAACTTTAAAAAACTGACCTATCATAGATTCGATGAGGATACGTTCATCTTCAGGGAAACTCTTGATAAATCTTTTGTCGAGATTGACCACGCGGACGATATCGCCCACGACGACAGGTTGGTTCTTGCAATCGACAGCGGCTTGGGGTGCAGACATGGTTATTTCCGATAAATTATTTCGGATATTGTACTTGGTCTCTGTCATTCTGCAGCAGGCAAAATAAAAAGGCTTGATTGTGCTTAACAATCAAGCCTTTCACATCTGAAGTGTCAGTGGCATTTTTTAAAAACTCAATGCTCTATCATTCGTCACCGGCATATTGCATGGGGTTCAGGAAGTTTTCTTTTCCCTTGCCACCCAGTATAGCGCAACAATAATCAGAAGATAAGGGATCATGGACAAGGCATTGGCATTGGCGCCTTCAAAGAACGGATTGTTTACCATCGCCCAGTCGCCAATTTTCTTGTCGAAATCTGTCAGGATGCCAGCGGTGAATGCAATCACAATGCCAGCCAGCGCACCACCGGCGATATAGCCAGATGACAGCAAGACACCAGAGCTGCGGTCGCCCGCTGCCTGTTTCTCTTCTTCGCTGAGATGCTTGTTGTGTTCCAGCTTGTTGTTACGGCGGTCTACCGCCCAGCGTATCATGCCGCCGACAAACAGCGGGGCAGAGGATGACAATGGCAAATACACGCCGACTGCAAATGCCAGCGATGGTATGCCTGCCATTTCCAGTACCAGCGCAATCATCACGCCAAACAAGACCAGGGTCCAGGGCAGTTGCCGGTCCAGGATACCCTTGATGATGTAAGACATCAGCACGGCTTTAGGCGCATCGTATTTCTTGACTTCAGTACCATCAGGGCGCTTGTTGTAAGCACCATTGATACCCGGATCAACCAGATAAACGGCCTTGCCGGCATTGTCGACAAAGTATTTGCCAGCAGGACCGCCAACATTGTCATTCTTGTGCCAGACCTTGTACGTGCCTTTATCTGTGTCAGCTTGTGGGCCTTGCAATTGTGCAGTGTCGGTGAGTTTTGATGCATCTGTTTGCAGCTCAGGTGCAACCTGCGCTGCTGGGACATAAACAGTGCCAGAATCATTCAACTTCAACAGGATAGGGCCAAGAATCAGGGCAGAAGACAAGGCACCTGCCAGAATCGCATACTGTTGCAAACGTGGGGTAGAACCGACGATGTAACCGGTTTTCAAATCCTGCGAGGTGGTGCCGGCATTGCTGGAAGCGATACAGACAATCGCACCGACAGACAGGGCCGTGACATAGTACTGACCACCAGTCCAGCCCATGATCAGGAAGATCAGGCAAGTGAACAGCAGGGTTGCTACCGTCATGCCAGAGATAGGGTTGGAAGAAGAGCCAATCTCACCAGTCAAGCGGGAAGAGACCGTAGCAAACAGGAAGCCGAATACAAGGATCAACAAGGCACCCAGGAAATTCATGTGCAGCGGCGTCGCAAAAGTGATGATGGCGATAATGGCCAGCGCACCAATGACGACCCATTTCATGGGGATGTCCTGATCAGTACGCAGTGGTGCAGTAGCTGTTGCAGCACCTTTGCCCAGACCGGATAAACCAGCTGACAAGCTACGCCAGATAGTAGGCATGGCGCGCATCAGGCTGATCAGGCCACCGGCAGCAACCGCACCTGCGCCGATGTACAAGATATAGGCGCCGCGTACATCATGCGAACTCATTTCACTGATGAGCTTGGTTCCGGGAGCCAGTGGCACACTCAATGCGTCGCCAAAGAATTTGATCATCGGTATCAGCAAGAGGTAAGACATAACACCGCCGGCAGCCATGACGGAAGCAATGCGCGGGCCGATGATATAGCCTACGCCCAGCAACTCAGGGGATACTTCTGCACCCAGCGAACCACCTTTCAGAGGGGCACCGAATACGACTTCTGGCGTATCTTTCCAACCCTTCAAAGCGACGTTGGCGATCTTGTACAGCAGACCTATGCCAAAGCCACCAAAGATAATCGCCGCACGCTTGCTGGCATCATCCGCTGCATTTGGATTATTTGTTTCACCGGCTGCTTCGCGGGAAGAGTCAGTTGCGGCTGCTTTCAAGACCTCGGCACAGGCCGTGCCTTCAGGATATTTCAGCTCATCGTGCTTTTCCACGATCATGGTTCTGCGCATGGGGATCATGAGCAAAATGCCCAGCAAGCCACCCAGGCAACCAACCAGCATGACGCGGGAGATTTCCAGGTCAAAACCCAGGATCAGGATAGCTGGCATGGTCACACCGAGGCCAAAGGCCAGGGATTCACCAGCAGAGCCCGCGGTCTGGGTGATACTGTTCTCCAGGATGGTCGCATCTTTCGCGCCCAGCTTATTACCGAGGCGAAACAGGGTGATGGCAATCACCGCTACCGGTATCGAGGCACTGACGGTCAAGCCGACCTTGAGTACCAGATACAAGGAAGATGCACCGAAAACCATACCAAGCAATACACCCATGATCAGGGCTCTTGCGGTCATTTCGGGGAGATGGGCTGAGGCAGGGATGTAGGGCTTGAACCCTGCGCCCGGCTTGGCAGCAGGTGTTGACATTTCTGTTGGCATTGGTCTACCTATTGTTGTCAAAAAGGCCGAAAAAGAGGGTGATCTATTTCAGCGTGGCGAATAAATAATCCCCCTCTGGTCTCCTGTGGGGGATAGCTAAAAAAACATAAATATTCGCGCATTATCACGCTTTTTTCAGCCTATTTGCAATGCCATCCTTAAACTTGTTGCATCTCCTCCTGCTTGCTCAGGCGCGGCAAGACAGTTATGCCACGAATAATAGGGTTTTTTGCAGCGAGCATTGCCAGCAACAGGGCTGCCACACCGGCAAAACCCAGGGCGTAACGCAAACCCATATGCTCACCCAGCCAGCCGCCGATCAAGGCTCCAGGCCCTGCTGGTATCAAGATCAACCAGCGCATGGTACTGGTCATGCGACCCAGCATGGCTTCTGGTGTGACTGCCTGGCGCAAGGCCAGGAAGTTAATGAAGATCAGCACACCGCCTATGGAGAAACACATCAGCATGAAGCCGAATGCTGCGATGCCCCAGTTGTTAGTTGGAGCCAAAGCCAGCAAGCCCCAGCCAAGTCCGCAGACAGCAACGCCCAATACCATGCAAGGGCCAGGTCCGATGTTGCGGCTGATACGGCTGCCATATACGCTGGCGATAATGGTGCCCACGCCCATGCCCATATAGCTAAGGCCAACTGACTGTTCAGACAAGCCCAGTTCACGCGTAGCAAACAGGATTTGCACGACCAGCGCAGCGTTATAGCAAAGCTGCCAGCCACCAACAGTCAGCGCCAGCGCAATCAACAGCGGTTTATTGGCGACAAAGGACAGCCCCGCCTTTAAATCACGCCAGAAATGCGCGTCTGCACGTGGCTCCCTAACTTCATTGACCTGAATGCCGCGCAAGATCACGGCTGATGTCAGCAAGAGAATGGCATCAGCCAGCAAGGCGATTGGAGCTCCAAGTAGTTTGATCAGTGCGCCGGCAGTGGCAGGCCCCGCAACTTCAGCCCCTGAGGTTGCCAGGGCATTTTTTGCATGCGCTTCCACCAAACGATCACGTGGCACGATCTGTGTCAGGACAATTTGCGAAGCCGTACCTGCCGTGGTATTGACCACGCCTATCATGAAACCAACTATATATAACCAGGTCATGTTCAGATAACCCAGCCACCAGGCCACGGGCACACTGGCAACCGATATGGAAATCATAATTTCGCCAACGACATACACTGGCAATTTGCGCACCCTGTCCAGCCAGACGCCAGAGGGTAGCGACAGCAAGACAAAGGGCAGGATTTCCATAAAAGTCAGCATCCCCATCTGGGTAGCACTGGCATGCAGCAAGATTGCTGCTGTCAGTGGCAGTGCCAGCATGGTCACCTGGGCACCAAAAGAGCTGATCAGTATCGACGTCCACAAGCGCCTGTAGACAAGATCGCGTAATAAATCCCGTTCCGGGAGTGAAAATATGCCTAAAATTTTATTTTTCATGATGAGCAATACAATAATTTGCCCATGTCTTTATTCTTGATGAGATGAATAGCAGGACACAGGTCTGGGCGTCTATTGCGCAACCAGGATGTAGCAAAAAAAGCAAAGATGGATGATAAGTAATGCCTGGTATGGCTGAACAAACTGGGTCAGCGATTACTACCGTATCATCGGGGCATCTGGCAAATAGCGCAGATTAGTCGAACTAGTCGAGCTAGTCGAACTTAATGGGGCTTGGGGCATGCGCAAAGCTACGTCGCCAGTGCTGAAAAGCCTGGTTGCACCACGGTGTTACTAGTGACGCTGCAGTTTGCAAGTACATTTACCCGAGTCCTGAGGGTTGAAAGTGAATAATAAATGAAGATAAAGTTATACAGCGCCACAAATTTTTATTGACGCAAGATATGAATAGATTGTATTGCTCTTCATAAGTTCCCGCTAGTGAAAAAATATGATGTTTGAAAAACCTGTAGTTATGATTGACTTTGAAACTTCCGGCATGTCACCAGACCAGGGAGGGCGCGTTACCGAAGTGGCAGCCTTGCGCATCGTCGGCGGTGAAATAGTCGACCGCTATGTCAGCCTCATCAATTGCAATGTGCGTATCCCTTACTTTATTACTGAATTGACTGGCATTACCCAATCCATGGTGGACAGGGCACCACCAGCGTCCGAGGTGTTGCCTGAATTGGTGGAGTTTATCGGCACTGATGCATTGGCAGCGCACAACGCCAGTTTTGATGAAAAATTCTTATTGGCCGAGAGTGACAGGCTGGGCTTATGGCCTGCTCACGATGGCGTGATTTGCTCAGTCAAGCTGGCGCGCAGGGTTTTTCCTGGTTTGAGCACTTATTCATTGGGGCCATTGGCGGCATCCATGGGCATACGTTTCAAAGGTTCTGCCCACAGGGCAGAAGCGGATGCAGAAGTCGCATCTGCGCTGATGCTGCGTATTGCCGGTGAACTGGGGCAGCGTTATGGCTACACTGCGATAGATCCGCGCCTGCTGCAGGACATTAACAAGCTGGCAGCGCTAAAGGTGCCAGCATTTTTGAAAAAACACAGAGCGGCTGAGATTGCGGCTGATGCTGCGCCCGTGCCCTTGATAAAGACCAAGGGTGTGCAACGCTTTCGCCACTACAAAGGCGGGATTTATGAACTGGTGTGTGAGGCTACGCAAGAATCTGACTTAAGCCCCGTCATTGTTTATCGCTCGCATGATGGTTCCATCTGGACCAGACCCAGGGCTGTCTTTTTTGAAATGTTGCAAATCAATGGCGCAGAGGTTATGCGTTTTACTCCCATCAAGGAATAAAAAAAGCAGGCACAGTTTATCGTGCCCGCCTCGCTGTTGCTTTTCTTGTTATGCAGGTTCAGCTTGTGCAACTGGGTTTGTTACTGCCGGAGTTGCCTTGGCAGGCCCGTCCGTAATCAGTTTGCGCAAGACAGGTATCAGGATGATGAGCACGACACCGACCCCAACACTACCCCAGCCCAGCAAAGAGAAGATGTAGTTATAGGTTGGATTGGTGGAAGACGCCAAGCCTTCAGTCGCCTCAGGTATCAAACCTGAGAAATTACTGGCCAAAATAGAGGCTGTTCCAGTCACCAGCATCCAGGTACCCATCATCACGCCCTGGTACTGGCGTGGTGCCAGCTTACCTATCATGGCGTAACCGATAGGCGAAATCAGTAATTCAGCAATACTTTGCAGGATGTAGCTGATGAAGATCCATTTAAAAGCCACCAGGCCATTACCGGCAGCGGTAGCTATGCCTATGGGCAGAACAAGGAAACCCAGGCCGATGATGACCAGTGCAGCAGAGAACTGGCGCGGAATATCGATATTCCAGCCTTTGGCGCGCAACTTGTCGAAAAGCATCGCCATCAATGGGCCGCCAAACATGATGACAAAGCTGTTGATATTTTGTATCCATTGCGGCGCCACTTCATAACCCCAGACCATGCGGTCCACATTGTTGACGGCAAACAATTGGAGGCCCATCGGGGCCATCTGATAGAGCGTCCAGAATACCAGTGAGCCTACCGTCAGCAAGACATAGGCCGTCATGTTATTGCGCTCGCGGCGTTCTTTGTGAATGACGGTCAGGAAGATAAAAATGGCAGCGATCGCGACACTGATGACCATGACCAGGTTGCCCGTCATTTCTGCGCGGTGCAGCATGAATTCAACCAGTGGCACCAAACCAGCCATCACCGCCAGGCCGACCAGAAAACGCCAGCGGAACTGGTTTGCTGTGGCATCCAGCAGTGTCGTGTTCAAGTCACATAACCTGCGCCAGTTGACTGCTGCCAGCACGATGGCCATGAAATTGCCTATGGTGGCGAAGATGAACAGGCTGGCATAGTCCTCTTGCAACTGGTAATAACCGGCGGCGGTGAAGCCAATGAAAAATCCCAGGTTCATGCCTGCATAATTCCACAGGAAGGCGCTTTCACGGCGATTGTCCTCAGGCTTGAAGCGTTGCGTCAGCATCAGGTTCAGGCAGGTGACGTTCAAGCCACTGCCGGTCAGGAAGAAAGCCTGGCCCCAGTACATAGTTGCTGAAGTACCTGTGGAAATAGTCGCACAGCCTATGACTTGCAGGATCATGCCGCCAACAAACAGGTTGCGGTTACTGATAAAACGTCCGGCAAGATAACCACCAAACAAATGCAAACCATAATTGAATGCACCAAACACGCCCATGATGGCTGTGGCATCTTTAACGGTGAAGCCCAGCTTCTTGGTGGCATATAGCACCAGGGTGGAATACAGGACAGCAAAACCCAGGGTGGCAAAAATTTGTATGAAAAACAGTGCGCCTGCGCCTTCGGGTACGGCGGCCAATCTTTGTTTGATTGTGGACAAGGTGGTCTCCAGAGTGGTGGTCTGGCAGGCATTGTAATGCAAAGAAATACTGGAAATAAGACAATTTGTATAGATAATTTCTATGGGGAAGGTCAAAGTCAAAAACATGCGAAAATGAATGATAGTCAAGTCAGCTCATATCTGGATAAACAAGATCATAGGAAGCAATGGATAGCATAGATCTCGAAGTACTCAAAACCTGCGACGCCTGGATCAAGGCAGGGCAACCCTGCGAACTGGTCACTGTCATCAAGACCTGGGGCTCCAGTCCCAGACCAGAAGGCGCGACACTGGCTATTGCAGGCAATGGACAGGTAGTAGGTTCTGTCTCTGGCGGTTGCATAGAAGACGACTTGATAGAAAGAGTGCAGCGTGAAGGCATGCAGCGTCATTTGCCAGAGATCGTCACCTATGGCATAACTGCAGATGAGGCGCACCGTTTTGGCCTGCCTTGTGGCGGCACGATAGAGCTGGCGATAGAGCCCTTATCAACGCACAGCAAGGTGGATGCCTTATTGCAAGGTCTGCAAAGACATGAATTGTTGGCGCGACGCCTTGATTTGCATACAGGGGAGGTGACGCTCGATAGAGCCGATCCGGGTCAGCAATTACAGATTACTGATGAAGCCTTGACGACTGTACATGGCCCGCGCTGGCGCTTGCTCATCATAGGGGCAGGGCAATTGTCGCGATTCCTGGCCAGTATCGCTGTTGGGATGGATTACCAGGTTACGGTTTGCGACCCGCGTGAAGAATACCGCAGCGGCTGGCAAGTCGAGGGTGTGCAGCTTGTCCATGCCATGCCCGACGATCTGGTGCTGGAAATGCAATTGGATAGCCGTAGTGCCGTGGTCGCCCTGACACATGACCCCAAACTTGACGACCTGGCGCTGATGGAGGCCTTGAAGTCAGATGCCTTTTATGTCGGTGCCATAGGCTCACGCATTAATAATGCCAAGCGTAGGGAGAGGTTGAAGGAATTTGACCTCAATGACGAGCAATTGGCAAAACTCCACGGTCCCATAGGCTTATATATAGGCAGCAAGACCCCGGCAGAGATTGCGATTTCGATACTGGCTGAATTGACGGCGGTAAAAAATCGTATCTTGCTACCTGCCGAAGTGAATGTAGCCCATGCCAAATCCACGCTTGCCTGATTTTTTGAAGAAAGAATAATGACTAACTACGCTTTTCGTTTATTGAATGTCTTCGCCGAAGAAACTCTCGGTGGTAACCCGCTTTGTGTATTTGAAAATGCCACTGGCATGTCAGACGAGCAAATGCAGGCGATGGCCCTGCAGTTCAATTTGTCTGAAACTGTATTTATCGTCCAGTCTGATTTTGCCACTGCCAAAATGCGTATTTTTACGCCAGATACTGAAATGCCTTTTGCCGGACATCCCAGCCTGGGCACGGCTCAGGTGGTTGCTAGTGTCACTAATTCTCACCACGTTAATCTGGAATGCAAGGCAGGGCAAGTCGACCTGCGACTGGAAAATGGTGTTTGGACGCTTACCACACCGCATAAAGGTGAGCCTCTGGTTAAAGCTAGCGGCCTGTCTGCTGCACAGGCTGCTTCTCTGCTGGGGCTGGATGAAAGCGATATTCATTCTGTGCCGCTATGGATCAACACCGGTAGCGAACAAATGCTGCTGCCCCTGAATTCGCGTGAAGCGGTGTTGCGTGCGATACCAGACGTGAGTAAGTTGCCTGTCTGGCCAGCCAATAGTCTGGGGCGCAAGTCTGTCTATGTATTTGCCTTTGATGAGCCAGTGCCAGGCGATGAGCGCCTGGCAGTAACAGCGCGTTATTTCTTTGCCAAGCAAGGCGGTGGCTTTGCTGAAGACCCGGGCACAGGTTCTGCCTGCGCCAACCTGGGCGGCTGGTGGCAGCATCAGGAGCGTGAATTACCGGTCAGTATGCGCATTGCCCAAGGTGCGCAAGTCAGGCGGCCATGCCAGCTTTATTTGGATGTGGCAGCAGACAAAAGCATACGGGTAGGTGGCAAAGTGATAGAAATTGCACAAGGCCAGCTGCAAATCTAGAAAAATCCTTCTGAATCAGACATAAATCAAGCCGGGTAGTACATAAATCCACATAAAGCACGGGAAGAGCAGGCGTAAATCCTTTAAAATAGCGACTTCATTCATTTGCACTGAAAAACCAGCGGCCCGGCGATCTTGCGTCTGTGGTCCGGTTCAGGATATCCCCCCTATGAGCATGTCTACTACCCAGGAAATCGTTGCCGAATTGCGCGCTGGCCGCATGGTGATACTGGTTGATGAAGAAGATAGAGAAAACGAAGGCGACCTGATCATGGCCGCCGAGTTTGTAACGCCAGAAGCCATCAATTTCATGGCCAAGTTTGGCCGTGGCCTGATTTGCCTGACGTTGACAGAAGAACGTTGCGATCAATTAAACCTGGCGATGATGACCAGTCGCAATGGCACCTCCTTTGGTACCAACTTCACGGTGTCGATAGAAGCGGCTGAAGGCGTGACCACCGGCATCTCTGCTGCTGATCGCGCCCGCACGGTACAGGTTGCTGTTGATAAGAAGTCCACTGCTGCTGACATTGTCCAGCCTGGCCATATTTTCCCGCTGAAGGCGCAAAGAGGCGGTGTCCTCATGCGTGCTGGCCATACCGAGGCCGGTTGCGATCTGGCCGAGCTGGCTGGTCTGACACCCGCATCCGTGATTTGCGAAATCATGAAGGACGACGGCACCATGGCTCGTCTGCCTGATTTGTTCGAGTTCGCCAAAGAACATGACATGAAGATAGGGACGATTGCCGACCTGATTCATTACCGCAGCCAGACCGAAAGCATAGTAGATCGTGTTGCTGAGCGTGAAATGCTTACCGTACATGGCAGCTTCAAGGCTCTGGTGTATCGTGACAAGCCGAGTGGCTCTGCTCACCTGGCGCTGGTGCACGGCGATATTACTCGTGAAAAAGAAGCGCTGGTGCGTGTGCATCAGCCTGTATCCATCATCGATTTGCTGGAAAGCCAGGCCACTACGCATTCCTGGAATGTCGCTGCGGCCATGGCAGCTATCAAGAAGGCAGATTCTGGCGTCATCGTCTTGCTCAATTGCGAAGAAACTGCCGAGCAGATGTTTGACCAGTTCAAGGCACTCGATACGCCAGAAACCAAGCCAGCAGGCCGTGCCGCACGCATGGACTTGCGCAACTACGGAATAGGTGCGCAGATTTTGAAGGATGTAGGCGTGGGCAAGATGAAATTGCTGGCCAATCCACGTAAGATGCCGTCCATGACAGGATTTAATCTCGAAGTTGTTGGGTATCTCGATAAGCCGTGTGCAGACAAATAAGGACGAAAGCATCAGATCGTGAGACAGTCGTCAGCGGTTTTCAGTTAGGTGCTTTCATCACTCACATTACATCAGGCGCGATAGCGCAAGAAAGAATATTATGACAGTTGGACATTACGAGGCAAATCTGGATGGCGCTGGCGTACGTGTAGGTATCGTACAGGCGCGTTTCAATGACAATATCGGCAAGGGTTTGCTGGATGCCTGCCTGGCTGAATTATCACTGCTGGGCGTACTCAATGAAGACATCCTGCACGTCACAGTGCCGGGCGCACTGGAAGTGCCGCTGGCTTTGCAAAAACTGGCGGAAACCAATCAATTCGATGCCCTGATCGCCCTGGGCGCTGTCATTCGTGGTGAAACCTACCACTTTGAGTTGGTATCGAATGAATCCGGCGCAGGCATCACCCGCGTTGGCCTGGATGCCGGCATCCCTATTGCCAATGCCATCCTGACCACAGAGAATGATGAACAAGCCGAAGTACGCATGCAGGAAAAAGGCCGTGATGCCGCCCGCGTTGCTGTAGAAATGGCCAATCTGACCCTGGCTCTCGAAGAATTGGCAGAAGCCACTGAAGATGTGCACTATGATGCCTGATCGTTTTGCTCAGGCTCAAGTTTAAGCTTGAGTTAATTTGAGTTTGAGCCTGAACGACGGTCACCCGCTTTAAAATAGGTAAGAGAAGATATGAATAATAAATCCCCACACGCCAATCCAAGCAAGAATCGTTCGCCACGCCACCGTGCGCGCGAATTTGCCTTGCAGGGCATGTACCAATGGCTGCTGAATAATGAAGATTCTGGCGCAATTGAAGCCCATATCCGTGAAGCCCACGGTTTTGAGAAGGCAGACAGAGAACATTTTGATTCCCTGTTGCACGGTGCTATCAAGCAATCCATAGAATTGCGTGAGCAAATTGCTCCCCTGATCGATCGTACCATTGCTGAATTGTCACCTATTGAGCATGCAGCCTTGCTGATTGGTGCCTATGAGTTGAAGAACCACATAGAAATCCCTTATCGCGTCGTCATCAATGAAGCGGTAGAGTTAACCAAGTCCTTTGGTGGTCTCGATGGTCACAAGTATGTCAATGGTGTACTCGACAAACTGGCAGCGAAACTGCGTGCGACTGAGGTTGCAGCAGGCAAATAATTGCCACTCACTGTTTGTAGACTGGTTGTAGAGTACATACCGCCTTATTTTGAAAGATAAATAAGGCGGTTTTTTTCAGCCTGTGTTTTTAGGAAGTGCCATGCATAAGAATCTCGCAGCAAGACTTGATAATATCGCTCCTTTCCATGTGATGGAGCTCATGAAAATGGCGGCAGAGCTGGAAAAACAAGGCCGTCATCTGATACATATGGGTATAGGCGAGCCAGACTTTACCGCACCTCAAGCGGTTATCGATGCTGCGGCCAAGGCCATGGCGACCGGGCGTTTGCAATATACCTCTGCCCTGGGTTTGCCAGCCTTGCGGTCAGCGATATCGCAGCATTACCTTGATGTGTTTGGCCTCGATGTACCGGCTTCACGCATTATCGTGACGGCTGGCGCATCGGCCGCCTTGTTGCTGGCATGTGCAGCATTGGTTGAGCCGGGCAGGGAAGTGCTGATGCCCGATCCATGTTATCCATGTAATCGCCATTTTGTCGCAGCATTTGACGGCAAGGCAAAACTCATCGCCAGCGGACCAGATCACCGTTTTCAACTGACTGAAGAAATCGTCAGGCAGCAATGGGATGCGCGCAGTAGTGGCGTTTTGCTGGCGTCGCCATCGAATCCTACCGGCACTTCCATAGAGCATGAAGAACTGGGCAAGATCGTCGCTACCGTCAAGGAACTGGGTGGGTTTAGCATTGTTGATGAGATTTATCAGGGCCTGACTTATGATGGCGCACCATTTTCTGCCTTGTCGTTGGATGAAGATGTGGTCGTCATTAATAGCTTTAGCAAGTATTTCAATATGACAGGCTGGCGTCTTGGCTGGCTGGTGGTGCCTGAGCGTATCGTGTCTGCACTGGAAAAGCTGGCGCAAAACCTGTTCATCTGCCCATCTTCGATTGCCCAGTATGCGGCGCTGTCTTGCTTTGAGCCTGCGACTATCGCTATCTATGAAGAGCGCAAGGCAGAATTCAAGCGCCGCCGTGACTATATCGTGCCTGCATTGCGTGAACTGGGTTTTGGCATTCCAGTCATGCCAGATGGCGCATTTTATGTGTATGCAGACTGTTCAAAATTTACCGACGATGCAGATGCCTTTGCCAAACAGGTGTTGAATGAGGCTGGGGTAGTGATCGTACCCGGTCTGGATTTTGGTCCGGCGACGGCGACATCTTATGTGCGCCTGTCGTATGCCAATTCATTTGAGAATTTGCAGGAGGCCGTCAGCAGGTTGAAGCAGTTTTTGGCTAACAGCTAAGAGTGTCAAGAAGTAAAAAAGCCGCCTGATCATTTGATCAGGCGGCTTTTTTATCAAGGAGCAGGATTACAGTGCTGCAACCTGGTCTTTTTTCGCTTCTACTGTGGCCTTGGCTTCTGTAGCATCAGGCTTTTGAGCCGGAGCCGTTTCGATAGGGCGGGCTTGCACAGGTGCAGGTGCTGGAGCACTAAAGAAGGTAGGTACATTTTTACCTGCGGAGACATCTTTCAGGCGTTTGTATTCATTCAAGACGCGTGCGCCATAACCAGAGTCATTGTCGGAATCGGCTGCGCCTACATACATTTTCAAGCCAGCTTCAACAGAACCACCACGGGTGACATAGTCTTTCAGGATCAGGGCACCAACACGGATATTGGCAACCGGGTTCAGTGCAGCTTTAACCCCACCAAGATCCTGGAATTTATCGTGATGTACTTTGGACATGACTTGCATCAAACCTTGCGCACCTACCGGACTTTCGGCAAATGGATTCAAGCCGGATTCTATCGCCATAACAGACAGTATCAGCAAAGGATCAATCTTGATTTCTTTAGCGGTCAGATATGCGGCAGATACCAGCATGTTGGTGGCATCAGTCGCCACGCGGTAGCGCTTGGCCAGCCAGGTGGTTACCCATTGTTGCTGACGTTGGTTGCCCAATATTTTTGCTTCTTCTTCAGATGCACTTGCGTTTTGCAAATTGGTGTCAGAATTAGCTTGACCTGGTGCTTGCATCAAATGGGCAAGATTAGGTGCTGGTACAGCTGCTACGGCTTCGGCGGGCTCTTCGCCAGCTTCTGCATAGGGTGACAAACCTTTGAATTTGTCGGTGAGTTCGGGTTTGACATACATCATGACCAAAACGGTCATGGCTATGATGCCAGCGAGAGTCAGCAGGTTGCGCAGGGTGGTGAATAAGCCACTGGTTGTATCACGCGCTACCATGGAGAGCGCTTTGCGCTTGTCCATTGAAGAAAAACTACTTTGTTGTAAAGCTAAAATAAAACGTTGAAACATTCTTACCTCCTGAATCTTCGCGATGCGTCATTCAACTTACTTAAAAGCCAAACATGGTGCTTACTTCCGCGAATCAGAAACATCGTCCCCGTCACAAGTGTGATCGCAAGACGCCGGAGCCGTTTGTCAAATCAGGTCCGTCGAACCTGTTCATGGTGTGTCCAGTGACAAACAACTTTTTTCGGGATAAGGCAGACGCCTTTTGAAAACAATCCTTACAATGTTATGTTGGGGCCCGATCCCCGTGAATGATGTTACCGTTTGGCGAAACTCTCTTTGTGTCGAAAGTGGCGGAAGTCATTAACCTCTTCATCAAGTTGGGCGAATTGTAGGGGCGGTTTTATATCAAGTCAACACTATCAAACGAGAAGTTGATTACTTTTATGTCTAATGAATTGTGCTGCAATGCAGCAAAGTTTAATAAAATCAAGCACTTGGCCGAAGTTGCTAGTGCGACTAATGCAAAGATACGAAAAAGCGAAAAATGATGAAATATTCTGATTTGAGAGATTTTATTTCTCAATTGCAAGAAAAAGGCGAACTTAAACAGGTGGACTTGCCTGTTTCACCACATCTGGAAATGACAGAGATTTGCGACCGCACTTTACGTGCCGAAGGTCCGGCTCTTTTATTTACCAAACCTGTTGGGCATACCATACCAGTGCTGGGTAATTTATTTGGCACGACACGCCGTGTAGCACTCGGTATGGGCGCAGAAAACCTGAGTGAATTGCGCCAGATAGGTCATGTTTTATCAGCCTTGAAAGAGCCAGAGCCACCCAAGGGGTTTAAAGAAATTCTGGGTATGGGTTCTTTGGTAAAAGCTGTCTGGGATATGTCGCCAAAAGAGCTGCGCGGTGCCAAATGCCAGGAAATAGTCTGGGAAGGCAATGATGTTGATCTCGCCCGTTTACCCATACAGCATTGCTGGCCTGGCGACGTTGCACCATTGATCACCTGGGGGCTGGTGATCACCAAGGGCCCTAATAAAAAGCGCCAGAATCTGGGTATCTATAGACAGCAGGTATTGGGCCGCAATAAAGTCATCATGCGCTGGCTGGCCCATCGTGGTGGTGCACTGGATTTTCGTGAACATGGCATCGTCAATAAAGGCAAGCCTTATCCCATTGCCGTTGCGCTGGGCGCTGACCCAGCTACTATATTAGGTGCAGTGACGCCAGTGCCAGACAGCTTGTCCGAGTACCAGTTTGCCGGGCTTTTGCGCGGCAGCCGTACCGAATTGGTAAAGGCGATCGGTAGTGAATTGCGTGTGCCCGCATCAGCAGAAATCGTGCTGGAAGGGCATATCTATCCTGACGAAAATCATCCTAGCGGTTATGAGCACGCGCTGGAAGGTCCGTATGGTGACCACACCGGTTATTACAATGAGAAAGACTGGTTCCCCGTCTTTACCATAGACCGCATCACCATGCGCCGTGATCCTATTTATCACTCTACGTATACAGGTAAACCGCCAGATGAACCTGCGGTACTGGGTGTGGCGCTGAATGAAGTCTTCATCCCACTGCTGCAAAAGCAGTTCAGTGAAATCACTGACTTTTATCTGCCACCGGAAGGCTGCAGTTATCGCATGGCCGTGGTGCAAATGAAAAAAGCCTACGCGGGTCATGCCAAGCGTGTCATGTTCGGGGTCTGGAGCTTTTTGCGCCAGTTCATGTATACCAAGTTCATTATCGTGGTTGATGAAGATGTCAATATCCGAGACTGGAAAGAGGTCATCTGGGCGATCACTACCCGCGTCGATCCCCTGCGCGATACCACGCTGGTAGATAACACGCCGATTGATTACCTGGACTTTGCTTCACCCGTCAGTGGCCTGGGCAGCAAAATGGGCATAGATGCGACCAATAAATGGCCGGGCGAGACCAGCCGTGAATGGGGTACGACCATAGAGATGACGCCGGAAGTAAAAGCCAAAGTGGATCAGATCTGGCAAGAGCTGGGTTTGTAAGTAGTTTGTGAGAGCGATGTTTTAGCGATTAAATTTTTGCGTGTATATATATGAGTGCATTGAGTCCTTTGGGTGCTTCCATGGTTTGGGATTATCCGCAGCCGTTCACGCGGGCAGTGAAGCCGCAAGAAAGTGATATCGATGGTTTGAATCATACCAACAATGCAGTATATGTACGCTGGTGTGAAGAAGTCGCATGGGGACACTCTGAAGCACTGGGCTTGAATCTCGCAGACTACCATCGCCTGGACCGCGCCATGGCGATCAGGCGTGGTGAATATGATTATGTCTTGCCCACCTTGCTCGGTGAATCACTGACGCTGGCGACATGGCTGTTTGCCAGCGATGGCAAACTCACCATGGACAGGCGTTTTCAATTGATACGTGACAGTGATGGTGCCACCGTACTCAGGGGACGCTGGGATTTGGTCTGCATAGAGCTCAGTAGTGGCCGGGCGCGCCGCATGCCTGCAGAGTTTTGCGATATCTATTTACCGGCGGTGGTTCAATCTCTATCGCCCGCAATTTAGGGCGCGTTGACGAGTGTTGACATTAAGCAGGCATTTGTTGGACTCAGGCTATGCTTTGTTGGGCAGCATCTACATGCTGGCAAATAAGGTGCATTATTCAAGTACAATCAATTACCTATATTTCTTGCTTTCCCCACATGAAACGGCCGCGCTTTCTACCCGATAACATGACCTTGTTGCTGTTAGGCGTGGTCACTCTGGCCAGTCTGTTTCCTGCGCGTGGAGTGATCGCATCAGGCTTTGATCATTTGTCGGTGGGCATGATCGCCTTGCTATTTTTCATGCATGGCGCCAAGTTGTCGCGCCAGGCTGTGCTGGCGGGTCTTACGCATTGGCGTCTGCATTTGCTGGTGATGGCATTTACTTTTGCCATCTTTCCATTGATGGGTATAGCATTGAAGCCCTTGCTCTTGGTTTTGATTACGCCTGAATTATATGTAGGCATACTCTTTCTATGTGTCTTGCCGTCGACGGTGCAATCTTCGATTGCTTTTACCTCAGTCGCCCGTGGCAATGTGCCTGCAGCCATTTGCAGTGCATCTCTTAGTAATATGTTGGGGATATTCCTGACGCCTTTGCTGGTCAGCCTGGTTGTGGTCGCGCATGGGGAGAGTCATTCTTCACTGGATGCGATGATGAAGATAGTTGGTCAATTATTATTGCCCTTTGTCGCCGGGCAGATAGCCCGGCCCTGGTTGCAGGCCTGGCTGGAAAAATATGCCAGCTTACTGACCATGGTGGATCAGAGTTCGATTTTGCTGGTCGTCTATGTAGCTTTCAGCGAGGCAGTGGTGCAAGGATTGTGGCAACAGTTACCACCTTTGATGCTGGCAAGTTTGCTGGGTATCAGTGCCCTGATGTTGGCAATTATCATGGTGTTGACGACCATCATCAGCCGTCGTATGGGATTTAGTAAGGAAGACCAAATTACCATTGTGTTTTGTGGCTCCAAGAAAAGCCTGGCCAGTGGTGTGCCCATGGCCAAAGTTTTATTTGCCAGTCATGCTCTTGGTATGGTCTTATTGCCATTGATGCTGTTTCATCAGCTACAGTTAATGGTGTGTGCCTTCATGGCGCAACATTACGCTAAAAGATAAGGAGTCAGACATGCCACGTTTTGCTGCCAACCTCAGC
Source organism: Burkholderiales bacterium (assembly GCA_016200895.1). Taxonomy (GTDB): domain Bacteria; phylum Pseudomonadota; class Gammaproteobacteria; order Burkholderiales; family Burkholderiaceae_D; genus Undibacterium. Next base: position 64,861 of record JACQDX010000130.1, on the reverse strand, counting down.
ATGATGTATACCGAATTGCCTTTTACAGAACGCTTTGACGCTGCCGCTAAAGATGGCTTCAAGGCTGTCGAATATCTGTTTCCCTACGATTATGCGGCGAATGAGTTGCGCGATTTGCTCCGTACGCATGGACTGGAGCAAGCCTTGTTCAATACCTCACCAGGCAACTGGGCGCTGGGTGAGCGTGGAGTTGCTTCCATACCTGGGCGGGAAGAAGAATTCAAACAAGCCTTTGATACTGCGCTGGATTATGCCCGCATACTTGGCAACCGTCATTTGCATGTCATGGCCGGGCTGATACAACCAGAACAAGACAGAGAAAGACACCGTGCTGTCTATTTGCGCAATCTTGCCTATGCTGCTTTGCTCGCTGCCCGGGAAAGCATCACCATAGTCATTGAACCTATCAATACCCGTGACATACCCGGCTATTTTTTGAATCGGCAAGATGATGCGCAAGAGATTTGTCAGGAAGTAGGCGTAGAGAATTTACGTGTGCAATTTGATATCTATCATTGCCAGGTCGTAGAGGGGGATGTCGCCACCAAGCTGCGCCGCGATATGTCGCGCAAGCATGCAGGCATAGGTCATATACAAATAGCCGGTGTGCCAGACAGGCATGAACCTGATATGGGAGAAGTGAACTACCCCTATCTGTTTGATTTGATTGATGAACTGGGTTATCAGGGCTGGATAGGTTGTGAGTACCGCCCTAAAGCAGGAACCAGTGCCGGCCTGTCTTGGCTTGCCCCTTGGCTGCACGGATAAATATGTCGAATTAATATGCTGAATTGCCGTGAAAATCAGCTTTGCCACTGTCATTTGAAGATGGATTGACAGTGACATGAAAACGGCGGAAAGTGATCAAAGCAAGTAGTTTTTGTGGTCCTGTTACTCCTTGAAGTGTATTGGAGACGATCATGAGTATACGTATCAAAATCTGGCTATCAGTCATGTTGGGGTTGATGCTGGCAGGTTCTGCTCATGCAGAAGCCACGCTGGTATTAAATACCCCTTTTTTTGCGCCAATTACTTCGCCCGGGCGTGATGGTGTACTCGACTTGTTCTACGTCGAGTTATTCAAGCGTGTGGGTTTCAAGGTCGATATCCAGCCAATGTCGGCTGAGCGCAGTCTGCTGAATGTCAACAATGGTATTGACGATGGTGATGTATCGCGCGTGCTGGGTATAGATAAGACCTATCCGAATCTTGTGCGGGTGCCTGAGCCAGTCATGTTTTATCAAATGGTAGTGTTTACCCGCAAACCCAATTTTACTGTCACAGGCGCTGATAGCCTCAAGCCTTTTGATGTAGGCATACTCACAGGCTGGAAAATTCTGGAACGGAATATCGTTGATACCCGGTCCTTGCTCAAACTGGAGACGGGAACGCAATTGTTTTCCATGCTCGATAAAGGCAGGATCGATGTTGCGGTGATGGAGAAACTGGAAGGTTTGCATTTCATCAAGAGCCTGGGTTTGAAAGACATCAAGATCATGGAGCCCGCATTTGTTGAGGGAGACTGGTTTTTATACCTGCATAAGAAGCATGAAGCGCTGGTGCCCAGGCTGGCTGAAGAAATCCGCAAGATGAAGCAGGATGGTACTCATAAGCGAATTTTTGATTCTGTGTTAAAGCGCTATCAGTCTGTAGCTGGTGCTTGAATGCGTTCATTATTACGCAACCTTGGTGGATCTGGTGCCAATAGTCTGGGGCGCAGGATAGCAATCGCCATCCTCATGTTCAGCTCGGTGGTGACACTGGTTTCAACGGTGTTTCAACTGGCAATAGATTACAAGCGGGAAATCAGCGACATAGAAACGCAAATGACGCAGATACAGTCCAGTTATGAAGAAAGTTTGTCATCCAGCCTGTGGGTGACCAGCATACGCGACCTGGAGCTGCAATTGAATGGCATCCTGAGATTGCCGGATATGCAATATGCTGAAGTGCGCACAGATCAGGGTGCACTCGTTGCCAAGGCAGGGCAAGCTATCAGCACGCATGTCATACGTCATGAATTCCCACTTCATTTCACCCACAGACAAAGCCAGGTCAATATAGGCAGTGTGCTGATCGTTGCCAATCTGGAAGGTGTATACCAGCGTCTGCGCGACAAAGTGGTCGTGATACTGATTACCCAGACCATCAAGACTTTCCTGGTATCCCTGTTTATCCTGATGTTGTTTCAATACATGGTGGGGCGGCATTTGAAAAAAATCGCCTTGTTTTCAGATCGCTTGTTTGCAGGTAGTAAAGCTGGAAATTTGCAGCTAGAGCGTAAAACCAGACCAGGAATCGCTGGCGATGAGCTTGAGCAAGTTGTTGGTGCACTCAATGCCATGCAGCGTCGCCTTGATCAGTTCGTGGAAGACTTGCAGGAAAGTGAATTTCGCTGGAAATTTGCATTGGAAGGGGCGGGCGACGGTGTCTGGGATCTTAATCTCGTCACCAATGAAGTCGTATATTCACGGCGCTGGAAAGAAATGCTTGGGTATCGCGAAGATGAGTTACCCGGCACTCTTGATACTTATACCAGGCTGGCACATCCAGAAGATGCGGCCCGTGCGTTTGCCCAACTGGATGACAATTTGGCAGGTAAAACAGATTTCTTCAGCATAGAACAAAGAATGCTGTGTAAGGATGGCAGCTGGAAATGGGTGATGTCGCGCGGCATGGTAGTGGAAAAGAATGCCGAAGGCAAAGCCACACGCATGATAGGCACCCATACTGACATCAGTGAACAATTGAATGCGGCAGAGGAGATGCGCACGCTTCTGGTTGAGAATGAAGTGGCGCGGGCTGAGCTGCGTCTGATCAACGATAGTATGGAGAAACAGGTGCAGGAACGCACTGCGCAGCTGGAAACTGCCAATAAAGAATTAGAAGCATTTTCATATTCGGTGTCCCATGATTTACGCAGTCCTTTGCGTGGTATTGATGGCTGGAGCCTGGCCTTGCAAGAAGATTATGGACCACACCTGGATGCCACTGGCCAGGAATATCTGGGGAGAGTGCGGGCCGAAAGCCAGCGCATGGGTCAGTTGATAGACGATATGTTGCAATTCTCAAGATTAGGCCGTGCGGCCCTGACCATGCGCGAGGTTGATCTCAGTGATTTGGCGACGACCATCGCGGAACGCATACAGGAGGCACAACAGGGCGAAAATGAGCAGCGTCAATACAACTTTGTTATCAGTCCAGGTTTGCATGCCTGGGGTGATAAACGTTTGCTGGAAGTCGTTTTGACTAATTTACTCGAAAATGCAGCAAAATTTTCTAAAATGAAAGAGCTGCCTCAGATTACATTTGGCTGTGTACAAATAACAGAACCGCTGTCGCAGGCGGCGGTGCAGGCCTTCTATGTCAAGGATAATGGTGCGGGTTTTGACATGCGTTATGCCCACAAGCTTTTTGGTGTATTTCAAAGACTCCATAAAGCCAGTGAGTTCAGTGGTACCGGAATAGGGCTGGCGACGGTGCAGCGTATTGTTTTTCGCCATGGTGGGCATATCTGGGCAGATTCAGCGCAAGGCGAAGGAGCGACATTTTATTTTACCTTGAAGGAATTTCAATGAGTACAGGAACAATCTTGCTGATAGAGGACAATCCCAGTGACATAGGTTTGACCGAGCGCGCCTTCAAGAAAAGCCATATCACCAATAATCTGGTGATTGCCCAAGATGGGCAGGAAGGGCTGGACTATTTGTTTTGCCAAGGGAGTTATGCCAATCGTGAAGATGCTAATCCCCCCATGCTGGTGTTGCTGGATTTGAAATTGCCAAAAGTAGATGGCCTGGAAGTGCTAAGGCAGATACGCAATGATCCGCGTACCCACAGGGTGCCGGTGGTGATCCTGACTTCATCGCGGGAAGAGCAGGATGTAGCGACAGGCTATGATCTGGGTGTTAACAGTTACATACGCAAGCCCGTCGATTTTCAGCAATTTGCCGAAGTCATCAAGCAATTGGGTTTGTATTGGCTGGTGATTAACGAAAATCCGCACCAATCATAATCAGGCAGATGAAGATGAAACAGGGCTGACATGGCAACACCACTGGCTTTGCTGATGGTTGAAGACTCTGAAATGGATGCAGAGTTGGTTATGCTGTGCCTGCGCCGTGCCGACTTTGATGTCAGTATGACACGGGTTGAAACTAGTGAAGAAATGCGCCACGCCATGGCCGAGTGTGATTGGGATGTCATACTCTCAGACTACAACCTGCCGCACTTCAATACCAATGAAGCTCTGGCACTGTTAAAAGAATCTGGTCTGGACCTGCCTTTTATCGTCGTTTCTGCCGAGCTTGGTGACAATGCTGCCGTCTCCCTGATGAAGGCCGGTGCACATGACTATGTCATGAAAGATAGCCTGGCACGACTGCCGCCAGCGATCAAGCGTGAAATGAGCGAAGCCGCGCAAAGACGAGCCCACAGGCAGGCCGTGGAAGCACTGCGCGAAAGCGAAGAGCGCTGGAGTTTTGCCCTGGAAGGTGCAGGCTATGGTGTATCCGACTGGAATATCAAAACGGGTCACGTGCTGTACTCATCATGCTGGGCCAGTATGCATGGCTATGGCAGCAATGAAATTCCAGCTACCGTGGATGGCGGTATGGACCTGGTGCACCCGGATGAGTTACCGCTGGTCAGGGAGGCGTTGCGGGCTTATTTTGCCGGTGCCATGCCGCGCTATCACAGTGAGCACAGAATTCTTGGTAAGGATGGTAGCTGGAAATGGGTCATAGACAGAGGTATGATCGTCAGCCATGACGAACAAGGCGTGGCCACCCGCATGATTTGTACCCATGTCGATATTTCCGAGCGCAAGCAGGCGGAAGAAGAATTGCGCATCCTGAACGAACAACTTGAGTTGCGCGTGGAAGAACGCACACACGAATTGCGCCGCGCCATGACGCAGATCATCGAATCAGAAAAACTTGCTTCGCTGGGCGTACTGGTGGCGGGTGTCTCGCACGAACTCAATACACCTATAGGAAATATGCTGCTGGCCGCCTCATCTCTGGCAGACAAACTCAAGGATGTGGCCAAATTGGTCGAGAGTGGCAAAATGACGCGCTCGGGTCTGGTGCAAGCCCTGGATGAATGTGCCGATGTCGGTCAGTTGATTGTGCGCAGTGGCGGGCGTGCCAGTGAATTAATAGACAGCTTCAAGCGCGTGTCAGTCGACCAGACCAGCCAGCGCAGACGTTCATTTGATGTACGTATTGCGATACAAGACAGCATCAATGCTTTGGGTGGCATGATCAATCGCGCAGTAGTATCAGTTGATAACCGCATTCCTGAGGGACTGATGATGGATAGTTTTCCCGGACATCTGGAACAGATCATCAATAATCTCATTGTTAATTCTCTGACCCATGGTTTTGAGGGAAGAGCCGATAAACATATAGTCATTGAGGCGCGCAGCGTCGATGGGGTGATTGAACTGGTATATTCGGATGATGGCACAGGCATTGCACCAGCCTTGCATCACAAGGTGTTTGAACCTTTCTATACAACGCGCCTGGGGCAGGGGGGCTCTGGCCTTGGCCTGTATATCGTCCATAATCTGGTGCAGGGTATATTCAAAGGAAGTGTGCGGCTGGAGAGTGAGGACAACCAGGGCGTACGCCTGCATTTCAGTTTTCCTGCGATTACTCCAAAAACCAGCTGAGATAATGTAAGACGGCCTGATTTTATTCAAAATCAGGCCGTCTTCAAGCAGGTTTTTATTCCAGGCTTTATTCCAGACGTTTACTCGTCTGCTACTTGCAAAATCAGTTTGCCAAAGTTTTTGCCTTCAAACAGCATCATCAGCGTATCAGGGAAAGTTTCCAGGCCTTTGACGATATCTTCGCGAGTCTGGAATTTGCCTTCAGCCATCCATTTACCCATTTCAGCCACTGCCTCGCCATAGCGGGCAGCGTAATCAAACACGACTATGCCTTCCATGCGTGCGCGGTTCACCAGCAGCGACAGGTAATTGGCCGGGCCTTTGACAGGTGTAGTGTTGTTGTACTGTGAGATCGCACCGCAGATGATGATGCGCGCCTTCAGATTGATACGGGTCAGCACGGTATCGAGGATATCGCCACCGACATTATCAAAGTAGATATCAACACCATTCGGGCAATGTTCTTTCAAGCCATCTTTGACTGAGCCGGTTTTATAATCAATGCAGGCATCAAAACCCAGTTCATTGACGACGAAATCACATTTATCCTTGCCACCGGCGATGCCGACTACGCGGCAGCCTTTTTGTTTGGCGACCTGGCCTACAGTCTGGCCAACCGCACCGGCAGCGCCGGACACCACGACGGTTTCACCAGCCTTGGGCTGACCCACATCCAGCAGACCAAAATAGGCAGTCATACCAGGCATGCCCAGCGCATTCATGAATTTTGGCAAAGGTGCCAGTTTTGGGCTGACCTTGTAAAAGCCAGCCGTTTTATCGTCAGCTGCACCTACCCAGTATTGCTGCACACCCGTACCGCCAGAGACATAATCACCCACCGCAAATTTTGGGGACTTGGAGGCAATCACTTTGCCTATGCCTCCAGCGCGCATGACTTCGTTGATAGCGACCGGGCGGATATAGGATTTGCCTTCATTCATCCAGCCACGCATGGCCGGGTCAAGTGAGATATAAATGGTTTGTACGACGATTTCGCCATCGGTGATTTCGCGCACGGCTTCAGTCGTGAAGTTCCAGTCACTGTGCTTGGGGTTGCCGACCGGGCGGGCGGCGAGGCGGTATTGCTGATTGCTAAGTGTGCTCATGTTGTCTCCAGAATGTTGTACTTTGATTGGCGCTGTCTGAACCAAATGGGGGCTGTCAGAAGAATGACTATACACCAATTAGAACGATCGTGCTTTTTATTGTGATTATTTAATTGGACACGATATTATGAATTATGCTTCCGACATGCGACAATATGCGGTTAATTTTTAAGCTTTGTTACGAAATCTACGAATTTAATTTGTTTCCGGCTAGGGATCGCAGCAATTCCAGGCCAATACACTGAAATCATGAGCATACGACCAGAATATATCCTGACCTTATCCTGTCCCGATCAACGCGGCATCGTGCATAGCGTATCGGGATTTTTAGCCAACCATGGCTGCAATATTATCGATTCTGCCCAATTTGGCGATGCGCAATCAGCGACTTTCTTTATGCGCGTGCATTTTGCCGTAGAAGACTCCAATGTTAGCGACAGCGCTCTGCGTGAAGAATTTGCAGCACTCGGCGCCAGCATGCAAATGAACTGGCAATTGCATGATGCCCATCACAAGCCACGCGTGATGTTGATGGTATCCAAGATAGGTCATTGCCTGAATGATTTGCTGTTCCGCTACAAGAGCGGTTTGCTGCCGGTAGAAATCAAGGCCATCGTCTCGAATCACACAGACTTTTATCAACTGGCAGCCAGCTATAATATTCCTTTTCACCATCTGCCTTTGGCAGCTGGTGCACCGGCAGAAGCCAAGCAGGCGCAGGAGCAAAAGGTATTGGATATAGTTGCTGGTAATGATATTGAGTTGGTTGTGCTGGCGCGTTACATGCAGATATTGTCGCCGCAATTGTGCAATGCCTTGAAAGGCAAGGCAATCAATATCCATCATTCCTTCCTGCCCAGCTTCAAGGGAGCAAAACCTTATTACCAGGCGCATGAACGTGGTGTCAAACTGATAGGTGCTACTGCGCACTTTGTCACTGGTGACCTGGATGAAGGTCCTATCATTGAACAGGATGTGGAACGCGTTGATCATTCCATGGATCCAGAAACCCTGACAGCCATAGGCCGTGATGTTGAATGCGTGGTGCTGGCACGTGCCGTCAAATGTTTTGTTGAACATCGCATTTTGTTGAATGGTCATAAAACGGTGGTGTTCAAGTAATGGCACTCAAATCCATCATTTATAAAGCTGACCTGAATATCTCGGACATGGACCGTGGCTATTATGCCGACCATAGCCTGACTATCGCCCGCCATCCATCTGAAACCGATGAACGCATGATGATACGTGTACTGGCTTTCGCCATACACGCGGCAGAGCGTCTGGAATTTGGCAAGGGTATTTCGGATACGGAAGAACCAGATATCTGGCTAAAAGATTACACCGACGCCATACAGCTATGGGTAGAAGTTGGTCAGCCGGATGACAGACGTCTGCTGAAGGCCTGCGGTCGTTCGGAGCAAGTGATTGTCTACAGCTTTGCCAGCGCCAGTGATATCTGGTGGAAGGCAATGAATAGCCGTCTCGATCGCGCCAAGAATTTGCGTGTCATGAATGTACCATCCGTGCAAAGCCAGGCACTGGAAAAACTCGCCCAACGCAATATGCAATTGCAATGCACGATACAAGATGGGCAAATCTGGATGTCAGCCGGGGATGCTTCCGTACAAATCGACCTGGAAGTTCTTAAAGAGTTTGCCTGAATGCGCTTGTCCGAATATATAGGCAGCCGTGACAATAACCTCAACTTGTTGCGCATGGTCGCTGCGCTGGCAGTGCTGGTAGGACATAGCTTTGCCTTGCTGGCCCAGCCAGAACCCTGGGGTGAGCTGACAGGTATGACCCCGGGCTCGATAGCAGTTGATGTGTTTTTCATCGTCAGCGGCATGCTTGTGACAGGCAGTCTGGTTAACAAGCAAAGCGTGATTGACTATGTTTGCGCGCGGGCATTGCGCATTTTCCCTGCACTGATATGCATGTTGTTGCTGACAGTATTTTTGTTGGGACCTTATTTCAGCAGCTTGCCAATGACAGAATATTTGTCTGCTGCGGCGACATGGAAATATCTGCTCAAGTGTGCCAGCCTGTTACCTGATATAGCCTATACATTGCCGGGCGTATTTGCACATAATCCTTATCCGTATGCTGTCAATGGCTCACTGTGGAGCATGCCATACGAAATCAAGATGTATTTGCTATTGTCGGCACTCTGGTGCTGCCTGACCTTGTTAAAGAAGTGGCGCATACAGATTCTGGTATATCTGATATCGGCAGTTACTTTGCTGGCAGCCATGCTGATGTTTACGCGCCATTTCTATCTTTATCCAGATAGCGAATTCCTTCTTCATTTTTACCCTTATTACGATAGCCAGTTTGCCCGTTTGCTTTTTATGTTTTTCTCTGGTGCCAGCTTGTTTATGCTCAAAGAAAAACTGGTGCTGACCAGGCGTTTTTTCTATCCCTTGCTATCGCTGGTGCTGGCAACTGCGTTCATCAGCAAGCCCCTGTTCTTTATCTCGTATAACCTGACGATTGCTTATCTGGTGGCCTGCGTTGCTTACCTGCCTGGGAGATGGTTGCGAGCTTATAACAGCGTGGGGGATTATTCGTATGGGGTATATATTTATGCCTTCCCGGTGCAGCAGGCAATTGCCGCTTTGTTCCCGGGCATTGCAGTGTGGAGCATGGTGGCGGCTTCGGGTTTTGTGACCATGTTGCTGGCGCTGTTTTCGTGGCACATGATAGAAAAACCTGCCCTGGCGCTAAAGTCAGCGACAGTATCACGCTTGCGCAATTATTTATCGCTTAAGACGGAAGCATCATTCACGTCAGTTCCGCAGTGTGACTAGAGTGTATGCACTGGATGATCACTGGTTTCCGCCCAATCTAGCGGTGATGGAAGTGTGTTAGCACTGAATTCCAGATGCAATACCCGCCGTTGCGTAGCCAGTCTTGCTTTGTCGGATGCATGCAGTAACAAGGGCTTCATCAATAAGATGTCGCCGGCCCGCATCACACAGGTATTGTGGGCGCTGGTTTTGCTGATATTCTGGATTTGGGTTTCATCAAGCTTGCCGGAATTGTGACTGCCAGCGATGACTTTCAGGGCGGCATTCTCAGTGCCAGCATCGTCAAGGGCAATACGACATGTCAGCATCGCTTCCAGTATTGCTGCTGGTGGTTCAGTGTAATGCACACCTTTCTTGTATGTCCATTTGCCATACCCACCAAGCTCAATTTTTTGGTTGACACAAATGGTCATGTCCTGATGCCAGGACACCAGCCAATTGTGATCGGCATTCTTGTTGAAGAAGATGCTGCGCACTGTTTGCGCGTCCACCATATCTGCGGCCTGCAATAGCTTATGCAGTTTGTCCCAATTCAATGCCTGGCGTATGGACGGATAGCTTTGCAGCACCTGGCGCACGCCGTATTGATCAGCGATGGGCTGGCAAGCCTCTCGCAGTTGCACCAATTCTTTCGCATCAAGAACGCCGGGCAAGATGACAAAACCCTGGCTTGCCAGGGTTGCTGCGATGCTTTGATATCCAATTGCTGTCTGGCTCATTTTCCCTGCAAGACTTTTTTCAGCCACAGACTGATGTCATCCACTTCTTCGGGGCAAACAGAATGCGGCATCATGTATTCATGCCATTCCACCTGATAGCCCAGCTCTTTCAGCAGATCGCGTGATTGCTCAGCACGTTGTATCAGGATGACATTATCTCCACGGCCATGAGCCTGGAAGATGGGAGTGTCCTGATTCGCTGCATGACGTTCATTGGTGATCAGGTCGCGCAAGGGCACATAGCCTGAGAGGCATAGCAAACCAGCCAGTTTTTCATGATAACGCAGGCCAGTTTGCAAAGTCATGGCGCAGCCTTGCGAGAAGCCAGCCAGAATGATGCGCTCAGACGGGATGCCACGTGTATTTTCGCGGGCGATCAATTGTTCTATACGCTGTTGCGACAGACGCAAGCCAGCTTCATCTTCCCGCTTGGCGATGTCTGTACCCAGGATATCGTACCAGGAACGCATGACATAGCCGCCATTGATAGTGACTGGCATGGTAGGTGCATTCGGGAAGACAAAACGTATGCCTGGGTTGCCGCGTAAATCCAGTTCTTTGACGATGGGGACAAAATCATTTGCATCCGCACCCAGGCCGTGCATCCAGATGATGGCAACAGTTGGATTAGGTGCGCTTTCCAGTTCTACGGTTTCTAAAATATCTTGTGTCATGATGATTTTCGGGAAGATGAAAAATAAGCAGTCAGTTTGACCGTCAGCAAAAGCTGACCGCAAGGCAGCCAGACAGTCAATAATTCGGATTGTATTACACGCCAGCCACGCGCTGTCAGAAAGCGATTCACGCCTATGGGTGATACCTGGATGAATTGCCAGGGGAAGAAATAACGTTCTTCCGTCAGCGGCCAGAAAAATTCCACTCCCAGGCCGCCTGTAGTCAGCGCATCCAGCAGGCCATGTGAGATTGTGGCGAAGGCAATGAACAGCCAGCAAACCAGGGCCGAACTACGCAAGCGTGTGTGAAAGATGCTGGTCAGGCTGGCAACCAGTATTGCAAACACGATGGAATGACTGAAACCACGGTGACCAAAGGCAGACTCATAAGCAATGCCGAGTTTGAAGGCAATCACATCAAGATCCGGCAAAATCGCAGCCACCATGCCAATTAACACGAGAGGCCAGGGCAGGCGTTTTTGCCCCAATATCAGACCCAAAGTCAGTGGTACAACGGGGTGCGTCAGTATGGTTGCCATCGCAATAGATGTGCCGTTCAGGCGGGCAAGTTTTTGGCGCGTATGGCGTTTTTAGGACGGAATGTCTTGCAGATGCTGTCATCCGTTTCTATGTACGGGCCACCTATCAAGTCTATGCAATACGGTACTGCTGCAAAAATGCCGGCAACGACTTGCTTGCCTTCGGCATCTTTCAAACCTTCCAGGGTTTCCTTGATGGATTTGGGCTGGCCTGGCAAGTTCAAAATCAATGCAGCGTGATCCGGCGTTTCGCGTATCACAGCCACCTGGCGTGACAGGATGGCTGTCGGCACAAATTGCAGGCTGATCTGCCGCATTTGTTCGCCAAAGCCCGGCATTTCCTTGGTCGCGACTGCTAGTGTGGCTTCCGGCGTGACATCGCGTCGGGATGGGCCAGTGCCACCAGTGGTGATGACGAGGTGACACTGTTCTTCATCGACCAGCGCAATCAAAGCCTGCTCTATGGCTACACGTTCATCCGGGATCAGGCGGGTGACCATTTCCCAGGGGCTGGTGAGCACCTTGCCAAACCATTCCTGCAAGGCGGGCAAACCCTGGTCCTGATAAACACCGGCAGAGGCGCGGTCTGAGATTGATACCAGACCTATCTTGAGCTTTTCGCCATCAGTGCCGGTCATTTGCTCAGACTCACTTGTCATCGAACTCATCGTCTTCTTCATCCAAGTCTGCATCATCTGCTTCGTCAGCATTAGCAGCTGCTTTGGATTTTTGCAAATCTTTCAAAATCTGGAAAATTTCACGATAAGCTTTAGGCGGCTTGTTTTCAGCCTGTTCTTTACGGGCATTGCGTATCATGGTGCGCAATTGCTGCACATCCAGTTGAGGATGTTCTGCCATCAACTCGGTCAGGGCATTGTCGTCTGCCAGCAATTTTTCGCGGCGGCGTTCCAGTGCATGCATGGCGGCAGTTTCAGACTTCGAAGCGCCTTTCCAGCTGTCTATGGTTTTCTGGATCAAGGCAATTTCTGCTTCATCCAGGGTACGCATTTTCTTGCCTACATATTGCATCTGGCGACGGCGGCCTTCGTGATCCTTGATTTGCTGGCAAATCAGGATGGCTTCGCGCACATCTTCTGGCATCGGTACACGTTTGACGCGTTCGCGCGCCTGCTCGACCAATTCTTGCCCCATTTTTTGCAGGGCGGTCATTTCGCGCTTCAACTGGGATTTTGATGGACGGTCATATTCTGGTTCGAACTCACTGGACTGATAGCCACATGAGCCGCGATTTGGATTTGGCATAATTCTGCGCCTTTACTATTAACTTAATGAAACGGCTGCTATGATACCCTTTTTAGCTTGGAATTACCTAAAATCAAGCTTCGATTGACCCATAATTGACCCGCATGTGGTGTGAATCAAGGTAAATAATTAGGATATTTCCCTTTGGCCATATGGCCATTTAGCGTTGACAAACATAGAATCCCATCCATGAGCAAACCAGTTTTTACCCATACCCAGGACCAATTAAAGCAAATCGCGCAGGATATGTTGCGTTTCGCCCGCGAAAAAGGGGCATCGGATGCGGCAGTAGAGATCAGTGAAGGCGGTGGCTTGTCCATTAGCGTACGCAAGGGCAAAATCGAAACCATAGAGCAAAACCGTGACAAGGGCATAGGCATTACCGTGTATATCGGCCAACGCCGTGGTAATGCCAGTACTTCGGATTTTTCCGAGCAAGCCCTGCGTGATTCAGTCGATGCAGCCTACAATATCGCCCGTTTTACGGCAGAAGATGATTGTGCTGGCTTGCCTGAAGCAGATTTGCTGGAAATGGCACCACGTGACCTCAAATTATGCTACCCATGGCTGGTCACTGCCGAAGAAGCCATAGAGCTGGCAAAACGCACAGAAGCTGCGGCTTTTGCAGTAGATAAGCGCATCACCAATAGCGAGGGTGCCAGCGTACATGCCCAGCAATCGCATTTTGTGGCAGCCAATTCGCGTGGCTTCATGGGGGGCTACCCGATTTCCCGTCATACCATCTCGGTTGCGCCTATCGCAGGCAAGGGCGCAAAGATGCAAAGGGATGACTGGTATTCTTCACAGCGTAATGCCAAAAAGCTGGCAGATCCTGAAGCCATAGGTCGTTATGCCGCCGAACGTGCATTGGCCAGGCTGAATGCCCGCAAACTGGATACCCGCAAATGCCCGGTTTTGTTTGAAGCACCACTGGCTGCCGGTTTGCTGGGCGCTCTGGTGCAGGCCACCTCTGGCGGTGCCTTGTACCGCAAGTCCACGTTTTTGCTGGATTCTTTGGGCACGCAAATTTTTCCATCCCACATACAAGTCGTGGAAGACCCGCATGTCATTGGTGCTGTTGGTTCTTCGCCATTTGATGATGAGGGTGTGAAAACCCAGAAACGCAATATCGTCACGGATGGCGTCTTGCAAGGCTATTTCCTGTCGACCTATTCTGCCCGCAAGCTGGGCATGCAAACTACCGGCAACGCAGGTGGCTCACATAACCTGTCTCTGACTTCCAGCCTGACCAAACGAGCAGATAATTTTGTTGGTATGCTCAAAAAAATGGGTACCGGTTTGCTGGTGACTGAGCTGATGGGGCAGGGTGTCAATTATGTCACTGGTGATTATTCACGTGGTGCGTCTGGTTACTGGGTAGAGAATGGCGTAATCCAGTATGCAGTAGAAGAAATTACGATCGCTGGCAATATGCGTGAAATGTTCCAGCAAATTGTCGCTGTCGGCAATGATGCTTTAATACGTGGTACCAAGCAAACTGGTTCCATACTCATAGAGCGCATGATGGTGGCTGGTAGTTAATACCGGACTGTCGTAGATGTGCTTAAGTAGAAATACTTAAGTCGCAAATAGTAAGAATAGGCACTTGCATCCATGTAATGGAGCAAGTGCCTGTTTTTTATGGGGTTTTTCTTCTTGCGCGCGGTTTTAGAAGATTTAATAGTTCCTTTGGGCATGTTTTTGTTGCAATGCAATATAAACATTGATTGCGGGCATGCCCCTAGCTCAATAGAATAAAATCCGGTCATTTATCGCATGTGCTTTTTGCGTATGATAAATCGCTTATCTTCGGAGATTCATCCGGGTACATCTTAATATTGGAGACAGCATGGAACGTCGTTCCTTCTTAAAAAAAGCAGCCGTAGGAGCCTCTGTAGGCGCTGCCGCAGTACCTGCAATTGCGGCAGATGTTGCAACGTTAAACTGGCGTCTGGCATCCAGTTTTCCTAAAAGTCTGGATACCATTTATGGTGCCGCAGAAGTTTTTTGCAATCGCGTCAAAGAGCTGACGGATGGTAAATTCAATATCCGCCCATTTGCCGGTGGTGAGCTTGTACCGGGTACCCAGGTGTTGGACGCAGTGCAAAACGGCACGGTAGAAATCGGTCACTCTGCTTCTTATTATTATTTTGGCAAGGATCCATCTTTTGCTTTTGATACAGCCGTACCTTTTGGCCTGACTTCACGCCAGCAAACAGCCTGGATGCTGCATGGTAATGGCATGAAATTGATGCGCGAGTTCTTTGCTGAATACAATATTGTGAATTTCCTGGGTGGTAATACCGGCACGCAAATGGGTGGCTGGTTCCGTAAGGAAATCAAAACTGTGGAAGACCTGAAAGGTTTGAAGTTCCGCGTCGGTGGTTTTGCGGGCAAGGTATTGACCAAGTTGGGCACAGTGCCACAGCAAATCGCAGGTGGTGATATTTATCCAGCCTTGGAAAAAGGGACGATTGACGCAGCTGAGTGGGTAGGCCCATATGATGATGAAAAGCTGGGTTTCTACAAAGTAGCCAAGGTCTATCATTATCCAGGCTGGTGGGAAGGTGGCGCGCAATTGTCATTCTACGTTGGCAAGAAAGAATGGGATAAATTGCCCAAGCAGTTCCAGCATGCGATTGAAGTGGCATCTTTTGAAGCCCACGTTGATATGCAAGCCAAATACGATGCGAAAAACCCTGCAGCACTGGGCCGCCTCTTGCAGAACAAGATATCTCTCAAGCCATTTCCGCAACCTGTCATGGAAGCCTGTTTCAAGGCTGCGCAGGAAACCTTTACAGAGGAAGCGGCCAAGAATCCTAAATTCAAAAAGATTTATGATGATTGGGTAGTTTTCAGAAATAACCAGGGTCAATGGTTCAATGTGGCAGAGCAGTCCTTTGCCCGTTTTAATATGGCGCGTGCCTTGAAATAAATTACTTTTTCATTGACCTGAAAAACCGCAGTTTTGAACTGCGGTTTTTTTTCACTTGAATTTTATGATTTGTCTTTGATGCGGGCAAAATAAAACCCGCAACAGCGGGTTTTATTTCTAAAGTGGTTTTTTCTTACTGAGTGAACTTGGGCAAGGGTGGATCTTCTTGCTTTGGTTCATCTGGTTTTGGTTCATTCGGATTGCCCGCACCAGGTGGCAGATTAACTGGTTCTGCATTGTCTGGCTGCGTGTTGATATTCAGTTGTACGTCTTCTTTCATATTTGCTTTTTTATCAACAGACACGATGCTCGGGAAACCAATAATCAGGCTAACCATGATGACTTGTGCAATAACGAATGGCACTGCGCCCCAGTATATATGTGAAGTCTTGACTTCTTTTGGCGCAACCGAGCGCAAATAAAACAAGGCGAAACCGAATGGTGGGTGCATGAAAGATGTCTGCATATTCACGCCTAGCAAGACACCAAACCAGATCAGATCGATCCCCATTTTTTCTGCTACCGGCCCCACCAATGGAACCAGAATGAAGGCCAGTTCAAAGAAGTCAAGGAAGAAGGCCAGTACAAAGAACATGATGTTGACCACGATCAGGAAGCCAGTAGTGCCACCCGGCAGAGAGGTCAACAGGTGTTCCACCCACAGGTCACCATTGACACCGCGGAATACCAGCGAAAACACGGTGGAGCCGATCAGGATGAAGACCACGAAGCAAGACAGGCGTGAAGTTGAACTCATGGCCTGCTTGGTCAAATCCCAACTCAGGCGGCGATTCATGATGGCCAATACCATGGCACCAAAGGCACCCATGCCGCCACCTTCTGTTGGCGTAGCAATGCCGACGAAAATTGTACCAAGTACCAGGAAGATCAATGCTAGCGGCGGGATAAGCACGAACACCACTTTTTCTGCCATGCGTGACAACAAGCCTATCTTTAACTTGCGGTTGATCAGGGCGAGTATGAAGGCACCGGCGATACCGATACCGGCAGAATATATACCCATTTCATCTGCAGGCGCATCTACATGGGTAGCACCATAGTATTTGGCAAAGGCAAAGCTGGCGGCGACACTGACAACAATCAAGCCCAGCAATGAGCGGACACCACTGTCACCATTCGGCTCGCGTAAATTGCGGGCCTCTGGTGGCAAGGCCGGTACCCAGGTTGGTTTGAAGATGGAAATCAACAGGATGTAGCCCGCATACATCAAGGTCAGGATCAGGCCAGGTGCAAATGCTGCCTGGTACATGTCGCCGACAGAGCGACCCAATTGATCGGCCATGACGATCAATACCAGCGAAGGCGGGATAATTTGCGCCAATGTTCCCGACGCAGCAATAACGCCGGACGCAACTTTCTTGTCGTAGCCGTACCGCAGCATGACCGGCAGAGAAATCAAGCCCATGGAAATTACTGAGGCAGCTACTACGCCAGTTGTCGCTGCCAGCAAGGCACCAACGAAAATCACAGCATAGGCAACACCACCACGTAGTGGCCCGAATAACTGGCCAATGGTGTCAAGCAGGTCCTCGGCCATGCCTGAGCGTTCAAGTATCAGTCCCATGAAAGTAAAGAAGGGAATGGCGAGCAAGGTATCATTCGACATGATGCCGAAAATGCGGTTTGGCAGGGCTTGCAAAAGCTCAGGCTTGATCAGCCCGAATTCTATACCAAGAAAACCGAAAAACAATCCGTTTGCCGCCAGCGAAAATGCCACAGGAAAACCAGATAGCAAGAACACCACGAGCATGGCGAACATGATGGGTGCCATATTGGCGATTAAAAATTCCGTCATTTTTGTCTCCGCTTTTTTTATTTGAGATTGTTGGCGTTTTTAATTGCTTCGATCTCTTCTTCGGGTGTGGCCGCATGTTTTTCAAATGCACTGGCAGGTACCAGGCCTTTTAAATATCCTATGCGTTTGATGAGCTCCGACACACCTTGCAAAGTCAGTAGCAGGAAACCGACAGGTATCAACAACTTGGCTGGCCAGACGATAAGGCCGCCTGCATTGCTGGATACTTCCTGATTGCGCATGGATTCCATCGCATAAGGCGCAGCAAAATACAGGACCAGGCCTGCCATGGGCAGTAAGAAGAACAGGAACCCAAATATATCTATCCAGACTTGGGTGCGTTTGGAAAAGCGTCCGGCAACGACGTCTATACGTACATGTTCATTTCTGCGCAGAGTGGCAGAACTGCCGAGCAAGAAAATAGCAGAAAATAAATACCATTGTATTTCCAGCCAGCCATTTGAACTGATGTTAAAGGCATAGCGTATCAAAGCGTTGCCCGTGCAAATCAGGACAGCTGCAAGCAATGCCCAGCTTACCAATTGTCCGATTTTTTCGTTGATCGCATCAATGAGTTTTGATAGCGAAAGCAAAAATGTCATGCTCTTGTCTCCTACATGGATTTAATTATCAGAGTTCTTTCAATGTCGGTGGATGCCGCATGAAATAAGTAAGGAGTTCGTCCTTCTTCTCTATCTTTGTTGTTCGGGGCAAGTATAAGACATTTCCTTGTCAGAACAAGGGCTTGAGGCGCTTGAAAAAGCGCTTTTATAGCGGAAAGCGACAAACCCAGTATTTCTACGTACGTGAAATTGACCGGGTTTTGTAACAGTATTACTGTCGCAATTGTTGCCAGGAAGGTTGGGATGTGAACGGCCGCCATTGCGGCAGCCGTAGCTTGTTAGCTTAAGCCAGTTTGGTGCGCAACCTGGCAATTGCCAGTTTGACTTGTTGCGGTGCGGTGCCACCTATATGGTTGCGGGCTGCCACCGAACCTTCCAGTGTTAGTACGTGGAATACATCTTCACTGATCAGGTTGGAGAATGCACGCAATTCTTCCAGCGACATATCACTCAGATCGCAAGCCTTGTCGACGCAGGTACGTACGGCCAGCGCCACTGCTTCGTGGGCATCGCGGAATGGCAGGCCTTTCTTGACCAAATAATCAGCCAGGTCGGTTGCTGTAGCATAGCCTTGCAGGGCTGCAGCACGCATGGCTTCTGGCTTGACGGTGATGCCGCCTGCCATGTCGGCAAAAATACGCAGCGTATCGATGACGGTATCTACCGTATCAAACAAGGGTTCTTTGTCTTCCTGGTTGTCCTTGTTGTAGGCCAGGGGCTGGCCTTTCATCAGGGTCAGCAGGGCAATCAAATGTCCATTCACGCGACCAGTCTTGCCACGTGCCAGTTCTGGTACGTCAGGGTTTTTCTTTTGCGGCATGATGGAAGAGCCTGTGCAAAAGCGATCAGCGATATCGATGAAACCTATGCGCGGGCTCATCCAGATCACCAGTTCTTCGGACATGCGCGAGATATGGGTCATCACCAAGGCAGCGGCGGCGCAAAATTCTATGGCAAAGTCGCGGTCAGAAACTGCGTCTAGCGAGTTGTAGCAAACCTCGTCAAAGCCCAGAGTCTTGGCAACGCGTTCGCGGTCGATAGGGAAGGTCGTGCCAGCCAGCGCTGCTGCACCTAACGGCAGGCGGTTGACACGCCTGCGGCAATCCTGCATGCGTTCTGCATCACGGCCAAACATTTCTACATAGGCAAGGATGTGGTGACCAAAAGTAATGGGTTGTGCCACTTGCATATGGGTAAAGCCAGGCAAGATGGTGTCAGCATTCTTTTCTGCCAGATCCAGCAAGGCCAGACGGAAGTCTCGCAACAGGCCGAGGATATTATCGATGGCACTGCGCATGTACAGACGTATATCGGTGGCGACCTGGTCATTGCGTGAGCGGCCAGTGTGCAGTCGTTTGCCAGCATCGCCAACGAGCTCGGTCAGGCGTTTTTCTATATTCAGATGGACGTCTTCCAGATCCAGCAACCATTCAAACTTGCCATTGTCGATTTCAGACTTGATCTGTGCCATGCCTCGTTGTATATCGGCATAATCCTGGGCTGTGATGATACTTTGTGCCTGCAGCATTTCAGCATGCGCCAATGAGCCTTCAATATCAAAGGCAGCCATGCGATTGTCGAAGAAAACCGAGGCAGTATATCGTTTGACCAGATCGGAAACAGGTTCAGAGAAACGGGCAGACCATGCCTCGCTTTTTTTATTGAATTGTGATGTCATAGTGAATTGTTGCCATATTGGCTGCATTTGCGAGAGAAGTTTCGGTGATTATCCCAGATTTTGCGTCTGATTACCCTTGGAAATGCCAGATGCCTGCCTGGTCGTGGATAATTAGTCATTTAATTTGCTTGCCCGGTGCTCGTATGGCCGCTTATAGGGCGCAAACCAGCTATGAATTAAGATGCTGTTACGTGTACAAATAATAAAGATAAACAAAGATGACCAGCGATAAGAAAAGCACCGTAAGCGAGCCGCTAATCCCTGATTGTTGCAATTTGGGTGTATTTTCCCGCATCTTGATCAGCGTGAATCTGCTGGCCCTGCTGGCCTTGTGGTCGCGGGGAGATGAATGGCGTGTGGTATTGCAAAATTTTCTGGAAAGCGCTGCGTTGCTGGAAACCATATGCCTGCTGTCTTTGCTGGTTTTATGTAATTTGCGCAGATTGGCGATGCGTTACTACATGTCTGGCTGGTTTCAACGCGTATTGTGTTGCGCGTTGCCAACAGCAATAGCTGCCTTGCTGATGC
Organism: Burkholderiales bacterium; assembly: GCA_016200895.1. Lineage (GTDB taxonomy): Bacteria > Pseudomonadota > Gammaproteobacteria > Burkholderiales > Burkholderiaceae_D > Undibacterium. The sequence continues at coordinate 44,496 of JACQDX010000130.1, read as the reverse complement.
AGTATTTGCGTACGCAAGATTGGATATTGGCAGGTTTTCCTAAACTTAACCCCATCTTTGTCGTAGCAGCCTCTGGTTTGCTGGCGCTGATATTTCAACAGTACTTTGAATTGCGCACCCGGGCTTTTTCTCCTGCGCTGGGTGAGGCCAAGCTACAAGCCTTGCAAGCCAGGATACGTCCGCATTTTTTATTCAATAGCCTCAATACTGCTTTGTCGCTGATACGTACCGAACCACGCCGTGCAGAAGTTGTGCTGGAAGATCTGGCTGATTTATTCAGGGTATTGATGCGCGACACGCGCAATGTCACCAGTTTGCAGGATGAAATACGCTTGTGCGAACAATATCTGGCGATAGAAAAAATACGCCTGGGAGAGCGTATGCAGGTGACTTGGAATAAGGAAAAAATTTCACCCAAGGAGTTGAGTGAAATAGAGATTCCTTCCTTGTTGTTGCAGCCACTATTGGAGAATGCGGTTCATTACGGTGTTGAACCATCGGTGGAACAAGCCACCATTACGGTAGAGATAAAACGTCAACTGGATAAGGTGGAAATTCGCATCCGCAATCCTTACCATGCAGATGCAAATATGGTTTCCGGCAATCAGATGGCATTGGAAAACATACGACAGCGACTAAGTTTGCTTTATGATATCGAAGCGCAAATTCAATACGGAGTAGTGGATGCGTACTTTGAGGTTAAATTGCAATTCCCGGCTAAAAGATGATGACACCAAGAATACTGATTGTTGATGATGAAGCTCCTGCAAGACAAAGGTTGATGACCCTATTGTCGGATATTCAGGCTGAATGCCCGGTGACCGTTGTTGGAGAAGCTGAAAACGCCATGCGGGCGCTGGAACAAATCGGCAATTTGCAACCAGATATCGTTTTGCTTGATGTGCAGATGCCTGGTATGAATGGCATAGAGCTGGCGCAGCACCTGGCGCAGCATCAGGCCAACCTGCGCTCCCCGGCAATTATTTTTGTGACCGCCTATGATGAATTTGCCGTCAAGGCTTTTGAAGTTCATGCGCTGGATTACCTGATGAAGCCGGTGCGGGCCAGTCGTCTGGTCGATGCCCTGGTGCGCGCCGGTGAAAAAATGAAGGGAGCACGTCGCCTGCCTGAAACCATGGCAACAGATGCCAGTGGACCCAGGCGCAAGCATTTTTCAGTGCTGGAAAGGGGGCGGATATTATTGGTGCCCGTGGCTGACGTGCTGTTTTTAAAGGCGGAACAAAAATATGTGACCTTGCATACTGCACAGCGCGAATATCTGCTGGAAGAATCGCTGACTTCAATAGAGTTGGAATTGAGTGATTTACTGGTCAGGGTGCACCGGAACGCTCTGGTTGCCCGTAGTGCCATTAATGGTGTCGAGCGGGCAGTGCAATTGGTGGATGTTGAAAATAATCAGGAAAAGGTATCAGAGTCCTGGCAAATCATCGTCAGCGGTTGTACTGAGCGTTTGCCGATTTCACGCAGGCAATGGCCCATTATCAAGGCTTTGGTGCGAGTTTGACTTGTTTTGACTACTGCACAATTTCAGCGCCAGACCGGTAAGCCAGTCAGGTCGGTATTTTCATCATGTACCCAGGCTGGCAGACCAGTGCGGTCAGTTGGCCCCAATACTTCCAGAAGTTCAAGCTGCTCTTGTTTTTTGCCGCGCTGACGTTGTGCTGGCAATGGTTTTCTGGATTCTGGCAATAAAAATGCTGGTTCGCCAAAGCCGGGTAATTCCAGAGTAGCGTGATCTTTATTGTCTTTCATCAGTTGAGCTTGATCAATGTTGATGTTTGGCGATATTTTGTGACGCTTGAGCAAAAAGCAAAATAAACCGACCCCGGCAATTACTTGCCAGAAGTATCAATAGTGCTCGGTAAATTTGTGCGAATGCACCAGAACAAAAAAACTTGGTTGCGGGGGCAGGATTTGAACCTACGACCTTCGGGTTATGAGCCCGACGAGCTGCCAGACTGCTCCACCCCGCGTCTGAAGGAGGCGAATTGTACATGGCGCGAGCGCTATATACAATCTTTTATAGAAATATTTTTACATGAACATCAAATCAGTAATCTGACGCTGGCTTAATTTGCCATTCTTCACAATACAAATGTGGAAAATAATGCTGCTGATGCAACCCGTAGAATAAATTGGATGCATAATGGACGCATAGGGAAGTGCAGTAGTGGTGCAGTGTATGCACCAGGCCAAAAACCATTTTCAGGAGCGAAAAAGCAGTTATGGAATTCGAAGTTATTGACACACAAATTTCACCCGGCGGCCGCATGGAAGTTTTGTCCAAGGCTGAGGTCGTGCAGTTGCTCGACAATAGTCATGGTGGTCTGTATCAGGTGTTTCGCAGTTGCGCATTGGCAGTACTGAATTGCGGCAGCGGTCTTGACGACGGCAAGGAATTGCTGGAGCGTTACAAGAGCTTTGATATCAGCATTATCCAGCGCGAACGCGGCATCAAATTGGATGTCAAGGGTGCGCCTGCCAGCGCTTTTGTAGATGGCGTCATGATCAAAGGGATACAAGAGCATTTGTTTGCCGTGTTGCGCGACATCCTGTTCATCAAAGCTGCCATCGAAGATGACCGCAAATTTGATCTGACTACCACTGAAGGCATCAGTGATGCCGTTTTTCATGTCATGCGCAATGCCAATTTGCTCAAGCCACAAGTCAACCCCAATATGGTGGTGTGCTGGGGCGGGCATTCGATTTCCAGTGATGAATACGATTACACCAAGCATGTAGGTTATCAGCTGGGTTTGCGCGGCATGGACATCTGCACAGGTTGCGGTCCCGGTGCCATGAAAGGGCCGATGAAGGGCGCCACCATAGGCCATGCAAAGCAGAGAATTACTACTGGTCGTTACCTGGGTATCACCGAGCCGGGCATTATCGCTGCCGAAGCACCAAATCCCATCGTTAATGACCTGGTGATTTTGCCTGACATAGAAAAGCGTCTCGAAGCCTTTGTGCGCATGGGTCATGCCGTGATTGTGTTCCCAGGTGGTGCAGGTACGGCGGAAGAAATTTTGTACCTCTTGGGTATTTTGCTGCATCCCGATAATGCCGATCTGCCTTTCCCCTTGATCTTTACCGGGCCAGAAAGTGCAGCAGATTATTTCCGTCAGATAGACCAGTTTATTGCCGCAACCCTGGGGCCCAAAGCGCAACAGAGTTACAAGATCATCGTCAATGATCCGGTCAGGGTGGCGCAAGAAGTGCAGGCAGGTATCAAAGATGTGCGGGAATTCCGCAAAGCCAAGGGCGATGCGTATTATTTCAACTGGTTATTGAAGATAGATGCAGAATTCCAGAAGCCTTTTGAACCTACCCATGAAAACATGCGCAATCTGGCGCTACACAAAAACCAGGAAACCCATTTGCTGGCAGCAAATTTGCGCCGTGCTTTTTCAGGGGTAGTGGCTGGCAATGTCAAAAACCAGGGCATACGTGCGATTGAAAAACATGGACATTTTGAAATTCGTGGCGATAGTGAAATAATGGCATCAATGGATACCTTGCTGGCATCTTTTGTTGCACAAAGTCGCATGAAATTACCGGGTAAGGCTTATACCCCTTGCTACCGTGTTATAAAGTAATTGCGTTGCAGTAAAACCGTAGGATAATGGTGCAACCCTGTTCCATCAATATGAGGAAAACAGACATGAGTTCCGTACAGCAAGAAGTCGACGAACGTACCAACCTGACTGCGTCCAACAAGTTTGAGCTTTTGCTGTTCCGACTGGGGACAGATGGCAATAGCGACAGGTCAGAATTGTTTGGCATTAATGTCTTCAAGGTGCGAGAGATAGTCGCCATGCCCACGATTACCGGTATGGCAGGCGCAATGCCCCATATGCTGGGCGTAGTGAATTTGCGTGGGCAGATTATTCCGGTCATCGATTTGCCTTCCATAGTCGGGCTGAAACCTAAGACTGGCCTGAATATCATGCTGGTGACTGAATATGCGCGTACCACCCAGGGTTTTGCGGTCGAATCTGTAGAAGAAATCGTGCGTCTCGACTGGAACCAGGTTTTATCAGCTGAAAACAGTGCTGTTGGCGGCATGGTGACCAGTATTGCCCGTCTGGATGGCGATACTGAAGATACTCGTCTTGCCCAAGTGCTGGACGTTGAACAAATCCTGCGCCAGATCACACCGTCTGACACTAAGGATGTTGACCCTGAAACCATAGGTGCCAAACTGAAAATGCAAGCCGGGGCATCCATTCTGGCTGCAGATGACTCAGCGGTTGCCCGTGGCCTGATCGAGCAAGCCCTGACTGCCATGGGTGCGCAATACATCATGACCAAGACGGGTAAAGAAGCCTGGGAGAAATTGCAATCCCTGGCAGCTGCGGCGCAGGCTGAAGGCAAGGGAGTACGTGACAAGGTCGCGATGGTGCTGACTGATCTGGAAATGCCAGAAATGGATGGTTTTACCCTGACACGCAAGATCAAGCAGGACGACAGGTTCAAATTCTTGCCAGTGGTGATACATTCGTCTTTGTCAGGTGCGACCAACGAAGACCATATCAAGACCGTAGGTGCAGATGCCTATGTTGCTAAATTTGTTGCTGAAGAATTGGCTGCGACGATACGTGCCGTACTGGCAAAATAAATCTTGCAGTAGAAGTTGGAAATCGTAGAAAAGGGTGCAATTAGTGAAATAATTGCACCCTTTTTGTATCTGGCCTTGTTACGCTTATCTTGCTTGCGCTGGCACACGTTCCCAGCCGCTTGGGCAAGACTTAATTGCTGGGTAAAAACCATCAGGCTGATGGCAATATAGCCAATCCTTACCTGCCGTCGACTGAGGAGTCGAGTTGGGTTGGCTGATGATGTTGCTGTCATTGCTATAATTTGGAGTATAGGTATTGTAAGTATCGTAACTATCCGTATAAACCACGTTGCCAGTACTGACCACTGGTGTCACGTAACTGACGGTAGGGGCTATCACCAGGCTGGGGTAATAACGCCATGAATAATCATAGGGATAGTACGCAGACACATAGCTATGACGGCTGCCATAATTAAAATACAAAGGCGGGATAGATACACCGATGCTCACCCTTGGATGGAAATGGTGACCGCCAGGGCGCGCGCCCGCAGAACCCGCAAGCATGACTAAACCCAGGGCGATGGCAAATATTCTGAATGATTTCATGGTTATTTCGCAATAAAATATTTGTTTGATGACTATTTATCAGTTTAGGTCGAAATCAGGAAACTTATTGAGAAAATTCCACTCTTTATGATTCGCTGCAATTCACTACGACTCGCTGCGCCAGACTCGGTTTGCACGCATATTGGGCAGAATAAATAAAACAACAGCGCGTTATCTTAAAGGGAATTATGAAATTCGTGATTAAAAAATGTGCAGCCTTGTGCGCTCTGGCCTTGGTGGTAAATTTGCCAGCGTATGCTGCCGAAGCTGTGATGGCGGATGTTCCCGAAGCTGCCAAACCGGGCATACGCGAACAATACACCAAATATGAATACCAGATCCCCATGCGCGATGGAACACGGCTTTTTACTGTGGTGTATGTTCCCAAAGACAGTAGCAAGTCTTATCCGTTTTTGATGAATCGCTCCCCCTATGGCAGCGGCGTCTATGATGGTGGGCAGTCGCACTATGGTGTGGATTTTTACCCGCAATCGCTGGGGCCATCCAAAGAATTTGACCAAAGTGGCTATATCTTCGTCAAGCAAGACGTGCGTGGCCGTTACATGTCTGAAGGCGTTTGGCAGGAAATGACGCCGCATAGCAAGACAAACAGACTGGCGGGTGAGGGTGTCGAAAGCCAGGACATGCATGACACCGTTGAATGGTTGTTGAAAAACGTCAAGGGCAATAATGGCAAGGTGGGCATCTGGGGAATTTCCTACCCAGGCTTTTATGTCTCGGCCAGCATCATAGACTCGCATCCGGCGATCAAGGCAGCATCACCACAGGCACCAGTGACCGATTTGTTCATGGGAGATGATTCCTACCATGGCGGTGCCTTCATGCTGGCGGCCAACTTTGGGTTCTTTTCCAACTTTACTGTAGAAAAAAATCCTACTACCTTACCTAAGCGCTGGGAAGAGTTTGATTTTGGTACCTCGGATGGTTATCAATACTTTCTCAAGCATATGAGCCTGAAAAACATCACTGCCCAACTGTCAGCCAAGCAACGCGAATTGCTGATGCCGACAGTAGAGCATAGTACTTACGATGATTTCTGGAAAAGCCGGAATATCGCACCGCACCTGAAAAACATCAAGGCAGCCGTACTAACTGTGGGTGGTTGGTATGACGCTGAAGACCCGCAAGGGCCATTCACGACTTATCACAGCATCAAAAGTAATAACAAGGGTTATTACAATGGCCTGGTCATGGGGCCATGGTCACACGGTGGCTGGGCCAGTGCCGATGGCAAGTCAATTGGTAATGTCAGCTTCGACACCAAGACTGGCGATTACTATCGCAAGAACATCGTTTTCCCTTTCTTTGAACAGCATTTGAAAGGTGCGACCGGCAAGGCTTTGCCTGAGGTAACCGTGTTTGAAACTGGTACGAATGTCTGGCGTGAATACCCAAGCTGGCCACCGCAGCAAGCGCAAAAGCGCACTCTGTATTTTGGCAATGACGGCAGCCTGGGATGGAAAGAACCTCAGACAGAATTCAATACCTTCGATGAATACATCAGCGACCCTAAAAAACCCGTACCGTTCATCTCTTATGCCGCTACTGGTGCACCGCGTGAATATGTAGTCTCTGACCAGCGCTTTGCATCAACCAGACCAGATGTACTGGTCTACCAGACCGAACCTTTGGAAGAAGACCTGACTATCGTCGGACCAGTCAATCCAAAATTGTTTGTGTCCACTTCAGGTACGGATGCTGATTGGGTAGTCAAACTCATCGACGTTTATCCGTCGACTTATCCAGATAAACAGGTAGTGCGTGAACGTGCCAATGATGTGCCACCACCGTCTGCAGTCATGGCTGGTTACCAGCAACTGGTCAGGGGCGAGCCTTTGCGCGGCAAGTTCCGCAACAGCTTTGAAAAGCCTGAGCCATTTGTGCCAGGCAAGGTGGCAGCCATCAGCTATAACATGCCAGATATCCAGCACACTTTCCGCCGTGGTCATCGCATTATGGTGCAGGTGCAGAGTAGCTGGTTTCCGCTGGTGGATTTGAATCCGCAAAAATTCATGGATATTCCGAAAGCCAATCCCGAGGATTTCCAGAAAGCGACGCAAAGAGTGTATCGTTCACCGGGACAATATTCAGGCATCGCTGTGCAAGTACTGCCATAACAAAAAAGAAAAAAGGGAATAAAAAATGAAAACAAAAAATATCTTCAAACGCAGTTTGCTGGCCAGCCTGGTTGGACTGGCATGCATGGGTAATGCAGTGATGGCGCAAACAGCAACATCAAACCAACTCGTGCTGGAATCCATGACCATGGATAAAAAAGCTGACCCTTGCACAGACTTTTTTCAGTATTCAAATGGCGAATGGCTGAAAGCCAATCCCATTCCTTCAGACCGCGCTCGTTATAGCGCCTATGACGAAGTGACCGAACGGAATTTGGCCGCATTGAAACTGATAGCTGAAACAGCAGCAAAAGGTGATGGAAAGAGCAAGGCAGCGCAATTGGTAGGTGCGTTTTATGCCAGTGGCATGAATGAAGCGCAGATAGAAAAAGAAGGTGTCAAACCGCTGGAACCACAGTTTGCACAAATCAATGGCATCAAGGATAGCACGCAGTTACTGGCAGTGATTGCCGGTTTGCACAAGCAAGGTGTCTCACCCTTGTTTGGTTTTGCAGTAGACCAGGACGCTAAAAATACCACGCGCTATATCCCGCAAATCATGCAGGGTGGCCTGGGTTTGCCTGACCGCGATTATTACCTGAAGACTGATGCCAAAACCAAGGATATTTGTGACAAATACGTGGCCTACGTTACTCAGATTTTTACCTTGCTCGGCGATACACCAGACCAAGCAAAGAAAAATGCTGCCATTGTCCTGACGCTGGAAACCCGTCTGGCCAAGGCATCCTTGACCAAGGTCGAATTGCGCGACCCGCAAGCCAGTTACCACTTGTCTGACCTGAATGCCTTGCAAAAGACAGACAAGAAAACTGCCTGGTCCACATATTTCAATGAGCTGGGTCTGGCGCAGCCTGGTCAATTCAATCTCGCTCATCCCAAGTTCATCGCGGAAGCAGGGCGCATGGTCAATACCGTCAGCCTTGATCAATGGAAAATTTATTTACGCTGGCAATTGGCGAATGCACGCGCCAGGGATTTGAGTTCAGCCTTTGTCAATGCCAACTTTGACTTCTATGGCAAGACCCTGGCAGGCACCAAGGAATTGCAACCACGCTGGAAGCGTGTTCTGGGCTCTATTGATAACATGGCAGGCGAGGCCATGGGTGAGTTGTATGTCGCCAAATTCTTTGGCCCTGAAGCCAAGGCTGGCGTATTGGAAATGGTCGACAACATCAAGCTGGCTATGCGTGAAAGCATCAGCAAGCTCGAATGGATGTCGGACACGACCAAGCAGCAGGCCTATAAAAAACTCGACACCATACTCGTCAAGATAGGTTACCCGGATGTCTGGCGTGATTACAGCAGTCTGCAAATCGATACTGGTCCGTATGCAGCCAACATGGCACGCGCCGCTGAATTTGAATTCAAACGCAATCTCGCCAAACTGGGCAAGCCCATAGACAGGAATGAATGGGGCATGACACCACAAACCGTCAATGCTTACTACAACCCCACCATGAATGAAATGGTATTCCCGGCAGGTATCTTGCAACCGCCCTTGTATCATGTGAATGCTGATCCGGCTGCCAATTATGGCAATACGGGAGCTACCATAGGCCATGAATTGACCCATGCCTTTGATGATGAAGGTCGCCAATTTGATGCCCAGGGTAACCTGAAAAGCTGGTGGACTAAAGACGATGAGAAGAAATTCCTGGTTCGCGTGAAAGCCATAGAAAAGCAGTTTGACGAGTTCAATCCCATCGATAAATTGCACATCAATGGCAAGCTGACTGCCGGTGAAAATATCGCCGATCTGGGCGGCATGAAGATTGCCCTGCAAGCGCTGCACAAATCGCTGGAGCGCAAGCCTCAGGCCAAGGAAATTGATGGTTTGACGGTAGATCAGCGCTTCTTTGTCGCCAATGCACAGAGCTTCCGTAGCCTCATTCGTGATGAGATGTTGCGTATGAAACTGGCAACTGATCCTCACTCGCCAGACAAATACCGTGTCGTCGCGCCGTTGGCAAATATGACAGAATTCTCTGATGCATTCCAATGCAAGGGCGAGCGTTCACCCCTGCGCCCAACCACGACCCGGGTAAATATCTGGTAACAGCGTATACTATGGCTTGAAATGCAGTTGTGGATGCAGGCTAAAAGGGGCGTTGGATGCAAATCTGGCAATCTCAAGCCTGCCAATATTTCTTGTCATCAGAGTGCATGCCAGGCATGTACTGCAGATATGTAGGGCTATATGGAAACCAAAGTTGTCGAATTTGAACGCCCGCAGATGGATGTGGGTAGTAGCTGTACTGCCAATGCCTGGGCACGCATCCCGGATGCGCCTTCAGCCATAGAAAAACTGGAACTGAAAGCGCGAGTGCGCCAGCTTTTGAAAGAAAAGCAGGCTGTACTGGTCGCGCATTATTATGTCGATGCCGAACTGCAGGACCTGGCAGAAGAAACCGGCGGCTGCGTTTCTGACTCGCTGGAAATGGCACGCTTTGGCCGTGACCACCCCGCCAAGACCCTGGTCGTGGCCGGTGTCAAGTTCATGGGCGAAACCGCCAAAATACTCAGCCCCGAAAAAACTATTTTAATGCCTGACCTGGATGCGACTTGCTCGCTGGACCTGGGTTGCCCGGCAGATGAATTTGCAGCGTTTTGCGATGCCCATCCTGACCGCACCGTCGTCGTGTATGCCAATACCAGCGCAGCTGTCAAGGCTCGTGCTGATTGGATGGTGACTTCCAGCATAGGCCTTGACATCGTTGCTCACTTGCATGCGCAGGGCAAGAAAATACTCTGGGCACCAGATAAACATCTGGGTGCTTATATCCAGAAACAGACAGGTGCAGACATGTTGCTGTGGCAGGGTTCCTGTCTCGTACATGATGAGTTCAAGGGTATAGAGCTGGATGTGCTCAAGGCAGAGCATCCAAATGCCAAAGTCCTGGTGCACCCTGAGTCCCCGGCTGCAGTCGTTGCCCTGGCTGATGTGGTCGGTTCGACTTCACAAATGATCCATGCTGCAAAGACCCTGGATGCAGATGAATTCATCGTCGCTACCGACAATGGCATCCTGCACAAAATGCAAATGGCTGCGCCGACCAAGCGTTTCATCGTTGCCCCAACCGCTGGTAATAGTGCGACCTGCAAGAGCTGTGCACATTGCCCATGGATGGCGATGAATGGCTTACGCAATCTGGTACAGGTACTGGAAAACGGCAATAATGAAATCCAGGTTGACCCTGTAGTTGGGCAAAAAGCCAAGGTCTGTATAGACCGCATGCTGGATTTTGCTGCTGCCAAAAAAGCCAATGTGCGTCCTTCTGGTGATTTGGCGAAAGAAGCCAAACTATTCTCCGGCATTGGCCCGGCCTGAGTACTGTGCAAGCTAAATACAATTAAACTGAGGTTATCTGGACATGTCTGGTAATTTAAAGAATACGCATTTTCCTTTTGATGCAGATTTGCAAAAAGCTTTTGAACGCAATATCAGTGATGCGCTGGCTGAAGATGTAGGCACGGCTGATCTGACGGGCTTGCTGGTGCCTGCCAATGAAGTAGTGCAGGCACAAGTCATCGTGCGTGAAGATGCAATCTTATGCGGTGCCCCATGGTTCGCTGCCGTCATGACGGCCTTGGATGCAAGCATAGAAGTAGATTGGCGATACGCCGAAGGCGAGCAGATGAAGGCAAATACTGTCGTCTGTAAAATCAAGGCACCGGCCCGGGCCTTGCTGACAGCCGAACGTTCTGCGCTGAATTTCCTGCAATTACTGTCTGCTGTCGCGACCGCCACCAGCAAATATGTCGCCATCATCGCTGGCACTAAAGCAGCCATACTCGATACCCGCAAAACCTTGCCCGGTCTGCGTCTGGCACAAAAATATGCAGTGCGTGTAGGCGGTGGCAAGAACCAGCGCCTGGCCTTGTACGATGGTATTCTCATCAAGGAAAACCATATCGCAGCAGCAGGTGGCGTAGCTGAAGCCATGCAAAAGGCGCTGAACCTGAATGCGGGTGCCAGCATTCAAATAGAAGTGGAAACACTGGAACAATTGCAAACCGCATTAGATGCAGGTGCCACTTCCATCTTGCTGGATAACTTCAACACCAACATGATGCGCGAAGCAGTGGCCATCACTGCTGGCCGTGCCTTGCTGGAAGCATCAGGTGGTATTGATCATGCAACTGTCAGGGCGATTGCTGAGACAGGTGTGGACAGGATATCCATAGGCAGCCTGACCAAGGATATCAAGGCGACAGATTATTCCTTAAGAATAGTTTGATGAATGCTCCTTGAGAAGCAGGTATTAACTCAGCGCTTGTAAAGACTTGCGATTCTGGTGAGAACAGTTGCTGTGACTGTTCTCAACATAATCTCATCATGAAATGCCTGCATTCCGCTTTGCAAACAAGCGCATGAGAAAGGGAATGGCGCAAATTATACCGAATAGCACAAACAGTCCAGCACCGCCCAATTTTAGCTTGTCACTCAGAGTAAGCCCGAAGCCCAGGAGTGCGACAAACAGCCAGATTCTCAGCACTTGCATGAGCTCCAAAGGAAGGTCACTGTCAACTACTTCGAAAGTGGAACTGCTTTCTTCAATGAAGCGATAGCTGGCCAAAGGAATAATTGGAATAAAGACCAATACCACCCACTTGGTGGTGATAAACGAGTGATCTGCGTTAAATTTGCATTTTCCGTAGAAAGTCGTGCCTATGCCATTGATGGTTCTTGCCATGATAATGTGTATGAAAAAGTTGAAGCAGGAATTGTAGAAATAATCAGGGCTAACCAATCAAGTCATCAAGCCATCAGTCAACAGTCGATTATCCTGCATCAACCATCTGTACGTAAAGCAGTAATCGGGTCCAGTGCTGCGGCCTGTCGTGCCGGAAATACACCGAAGCCCAGACCAACCACTACGCAAGAGCTGACTGCAATAAACAAGCTGATCGGTGACCAGGCGACAGACCAGCCCGCCAGTGCAGCGATGCTGTACGCAGCAATTGCCCCCAGCACAACACCGAGCAAAGCTCCGCTGAAAGCGATGACCAGGGCTTCTGCAAGAAACTGTTCTATGACATCACGCCTGCGCGCACCCAGAGCGCGCTTCAAGCCAATTTCACGACGACGTTCCAGTACATTAGCCAGCATGATATTCATGATCCCTATGCCTCCCACCAATAAGGACACAGCAGCGATTGAACTCATGACGATGGTGAAGATGCGCTGGGTCTGCTGGTTTTGACGGTACAAACCCATGGGGACGATGAGGTTGGTGTCGTCAGTGCCTGCATGTCTTTGCTCTATCAGGTTTTGCAGTACTCTTGCTGCGATGTCAGGTGGAGTCTGACCATCCAGGCGAAGGCTCATGCCATCGACTTCATTTTCCAGTGCGGTGAAGTGGAAGCGGGCGCGTCCGGTTTGCCATGGGATGAACAGGCGTTCATCGTCCAGCCCCAGTTTGACACCTTCGAATTCGGATTTGCTGAGTGCACGGTCAGCCAGCACCCCGACGACTTCCATCCAGGCATGATTGAGCTTGATGCGCTCGCCGACGGGATTTTTGTCGCCAAAAAGTTGATGCGCGAGGCGCGGGCCTATAACGCAGACGGGGGCGAGGCTGGCATCATCTTGCTGGCTTAACCAGCGCCCCTGGCCGACTTGCAGGCCGCCGAGTTCGGCATAGGAATCAGAAACGGCAAAGGCGCGGGCAGGGACGACGTTGTTGCCACTGACAAGCTGGTCAACCTTGATTTCTTTTTTCAACGCCACGGCTTTTGCACCAGGCACGACTGCCAGCGCGGCATCGGCATCGGCGGCTGACAAGCCCAGCGAGCGTGTCCGTATTTCCTTGAGACGTTTGTCGTCGATATTCTTGCTTTCGACGATGACATTGTCCAGGCCCAATTCGGCCACCAGGCGCAAGGCTTCGCGGCGACTACCTTCACCGACTGCCAGCATGGCGACTATGGCGGCTACACCAAATATCATGCCCAATAATGTCAGGCCAGTACGTAATTTGCGCCTTTGCAGTTCGTTGATGGCTTCCAGTATCAGGGCGCGATTCATGAATGTATATCCTTGGTTTTTTCTTTGTCTTTTACTTCAGGCAGAAGGACAATCTGATTACCCTGACTGATACCTGATTTGATTTCGCTACGTACAGGGCCGCGTTGCCCAAGTATGACGGTCTGGCGTTTGAGTTGATCACCCTCTTTGACATAGGCGGCAAAGTTGGCACCATCTTGCACCAGGGCGATGTTTGGTACGGTCATCGCTTTGGTTTGATTGATGAGGCTCACCGTGCCCAACAATGCCTGGCCGGGTTTCAATGCCAGGGTTTGCGCCTGCTCTTTTTTGAACGCGGCTTCGAAGGTGATGAATTTGACCGGGGAATCCCTTGAAGTGACGCTGGCGCTATTGCCAACTTTGGTGATGTTCAGTTCAATTTCCTGGCCGCTACCGGCCAGACGTACCTTGACAGGCAAGCCAACTTTTAAACCGAAGGTGCGACCTTCTTCTATGTTGAAATTGGCGACCAGTTGGTTGAGATCAGGCAGTGAACCAAATTCTTCCCTGGGGCGAAAGGTTGAGCCTACTTGTGGCTTCGCGCCATCCCAGTTTGCCTGTAGCAAGAACACACCGTCATGCGGCGCCAGTAATTCCAGCGCGTCCAGGTTTTTCTTATGCTGGCTGGCATTCAGACTGACGCTTTCTTTCTGCGAACTCAATACGGCCTGTTCTGCTGCGCTGCGCGCTTGTACTTGTCCGGTTTTCCAGGTCAGGTATCCACGTTTGTTTTTCAGGAACCCGCTGTCCTGTAACTCATCCAGAATTTTATTGCGCGAGAAAATAGCCAGGTCGGCATTGGCATAGCGCTCGCTCAGCCGCAAATCTGTCTGCACTTTGGCACTGTCTGCCGACAGGGTAGAGCGGCTGCTGGTATCGCTGGCCTGTATGGTCTCTGCTGCCAGTTCCTTGCGCAGCAATTCCAGTTCAGCTTGCGACAATTCCATGCGGGACTTTGGCGCATCAAAACGGGCGATGACCTGATCCTTCTTCACCAGGCTGCCTTCGGGTAGCATTGTTATCAGGGTGCGACTATCCCAGCCTTGTCCGGGTACGGTCAGTGGGGTTTTGTTGGCGGCAATGATTTCGCCATCAACGACTATATTTTCTTGCCAGTTTCTGGGAGCAAAAATTTCGGTTGCAACCTGAGTTTGATCGGTCTTGCTGGTGCAAGCTATGCTGCTCAGAGCCAGTGTCACGCAGATGGAGAGGAGTCTCAGTTTCATTTTTTTACCGCTCCTGTCGCTGCAGTTTCTGACCCGGATGCACTTAAAATAGCTTGGACTGCCGCACCAGGTTTGAGTCCTTTGGGCATCTGATCAAATTCCAGCTCTATATCGCGCACGATGATGGGTTGTGATGTTGATTTGCTGTGGAATACATTACCCAGCCCGGTAACACGTGCGGGCACTGTCATATTTGCGCCAGGTATGTTGATGCGCGCACTTTGTCCGACTTTGATGGTGGTTGATTGTGCTTCTGGTACTTTGGCCGAGACATACAATTTATCTGGGTCTGCAACACTGGCAATCGACAAGCCCATCCAGACCTGGCTGCCAGCTGCAAATTTTTCACCTTCAAAATTACTTTTGTATATCATCATGCCCGGTTTGGTCGCTGTCACGGTCAGGGCTTTTTGCCCTTTCGTCAAAACGTCGATTTTCCCCTGCAGCATGGCTATCTCTGTTTCCAGTCCAGTTTTTTCTGCCTTACGGGCACGGGCCTGGGTGATGCGCAAACGTAAGGACATGGCAGCCAGATCGCTATTCAGTGATTTTTCTATGACCAGTTTGTCATAGTCTACGCGCCGGATTAACTCTTTTGGCATGGTGGCTTTTCGTGCAGCTTTCTCGGCATTGCTGTGTGCTTCGGCCACAGCCAGGTCTGCTGCTTTTTCTGCTTCGGTTTGCTCCAGCTTCAGTTTTTCCAGTGCCCTCAGTTTTTCATTGAGCTGACTCTTTTGACTGGCGAGCTGGTTGGGTACCTCAGCTGCCTGGAACATGGCCAGCATGTCACCTGCTTTGACGGCGCTGCCTTCAGGAGCAATCTGCGCCAGCGTATATTGCCAGATATAGGGAATGGATGGCGGCCCTATCGGCGTGATATTACGCGACTGTATTTCACCCTCTATAGTCAGTTCTTTGCTCTGCGCAGGGATATTGGCGTTGGTTTTTCTGATGGATTGAGCAGGCTCTATCATGACACTCATGCCTGGCACCAGTTTAAGATTTGACTGCGCAGGTAACTTGATGTCGACGCGAAAATATCTGCCATAACCCCAACTGCTATGTTCTTCAGGTGCGTTGGAAATATTGGCGATGCTGGCTTGTACTTCTGAGCCGGGCAGGGCGTCGAATTTCAGGCTGACAGCCAGCCCTTCTTTCAGATAAATCCTGTCGGCTTCCAGCGCCCATGCCCTGACTTCCATCTGGCCGGACCCTATGATCTGGCCAGCATTATTGCCAGGAAAAGCGCTGGAGCCTTCTTCCAGGCGCTCGCTACGCCAATTGCTGTAACCATGGACGACATAGCCCTCCTGGCTGGCGCGCACTTCAGATCGGGCAAGTTGCGTCTTCAGGTAGTTGATATTGATCTCTTGTTTCTTCAACTCCAGATCAGCATCCGATTTTTTCCTGTTGATGGAGGTGTAGGCGTCATCAAATGCCAATTGTTTGACTTGCAGATCACGTTCTGATCTTTCTTTTTCTGCCTGGTATTTATCAAATTCCAGGGCAGAAATCTGGGTCTTCGGCAAGGCTGCGTCAACCAGTGCCTTGGCTAATGCCGCTTTTGCCGTGACCAGATTTTTTTCTGCATCCAGAGCAGTGACTTCCAGCTTGGCCAGTTCAGAATCAGCCTTCGCCCTGGTTTGCTGCATACCTATTTCCAGTTGTTCTATATTGGAACTGTTTGGTGTTTCTATGCGCAACACCAAATCACCTTTTTTGACTTTACTGCCTTCGGCAACAAAATTGCGTAAAACGACAGGTGAAGAATTGGATGGCGGTACCAGGATAACTTGCGAATCTTTGGCGATGACTTCACCAGTCAACAAGACCGGGCGGTTCTTTGCAGACAGGGATGCTTTGGCTGTGTCGGCAGGTGCTACCGATGAAGCTGGTGCCAGTGCAGGCATGCTCAAGCAAGCAGTGAGTATGCAGACGCTCAGCTTTGATAAGTGTAAGTGTTTGGGTAAGTTGTGCTTCATGCTGCAATCCCCGCAACCTTGCCATCCGCCAGATGGATAGTTCTTTGCGCCTTTGCGGCCACTGCAGGATCGTGAGTCACCAGCACCAGAGTTTGACCATTCGCATGCAATTCACCCAGCAAGCCCAGGACATCGGCTGCGCTTTTCGAATCCAGGTTGCCGGTAGGTTCATCTGCCAGTAACAAGGCAGGTTGATTCAGCAAGGCACGGGCGATGGCAGCACGTTGCAACTGACCGCCAGATAATTCGCCCGGCCTGTGATCCATGCGTTGTGCCAGACCTATGCGTTCAAGTAACTGGCGGGCGCGTGTTTCTGCTTGCGCATCAGGGGCTTTACTATAGCGTTGCGGCAGCAGCACATTTTCCAGCACGGTCAGGCGCGGTAATAAATGAAAAGATTGAAAGACAAAACCAATGCTGCGGTTGCGTATATCAGATGCCGCATCATCATTCATCGCACTGATTTCTTCCTGATTCAGCAGGTAGCGTCCATGATCAGGGCGGTCAAGTGCGCCAAGCACATTGAGTAGTGTGGATTTTCCAGAACCTGAAGGGCCCATGATGGCGACGAACTCGCCGCTGGTGATGTGTAAATCTATGCCGTCAAGCGCCCTGATTTCATTGCCGCCCTGCTTATATGTCTTACGTATCTGACTGAGCTTTATCATGCCAATTTTTTCTGGTTTCAGGTAGGCTGCGCCGGAAAAAAACTGCTGATGAGACTACCCGGCAAGCAAGCTGGGAAGTATCACTGTGATAATTTAATTTGTCAAATGGCTATGCAGTAAATAGATAAAAAACTCAGTACTTTTATTGGCTGATCTGGGGGAGGCTTAAGTGATTCGATCATGCTGGCAACGCAAACGCCGCCAGCATGAAGGATTATTTTTTACGCTTGGGGGATAAGACTGTAGGCAGTGCTTTGGGGAGCGTGTCTGGATAATCACGGCTAAAATGCAGGCCACGACTTTCACGGCGTGACAATGCGCTGTTCACTATCAGCGAAGCCACTTCTACCAGATTGCGTAGCTCCAGCAAATTATTCGAGATGCGGAAGTTTGCATAGTATTCATCTATCTCTTCCTTCAGCAAGCGTATACGGTGCTTGGCGCGCTCCAGGCGTTTGGTGGTGCGGACTATGCCTACATAATTCCACATGAAGCGGCGCAGTTCATCCCAGTTATTGGCGATGACGACTTCTTCATCTGCATCTGAAACACGGCTTTCATCCCAGTCTGGCAAGGCAATGACGCTGGCACGTTCCTGGGCTTCTATATGCTTGGCTGTGGCGCGGCCAACGACCAGGCATTCCAGTAGCGAGTTGCTGGCCAGACGATTGGCACCATGCAAGCCGGTGTAGGCGGTTTCACCAACGGCGTACAGGCCAGGCAAATCAGTGCGGCCATCTGTGTCAGTGACGATGCCGCCGCAAGTGAAGTGCACTGCCGGCACCACGGGTATGGCTTGCTTGGTGATGTCTATGCCCAGTTCAAGGCAGCGTGCATAAATGGTGGGGAAATGTTCTTTCAAGAATTCTGGTGGTTGATGGCTGATATCAAGTTCCACAAAATCCAGGCCACGTTTTTTCATTTCAAAGTCAATCGCACGGGCAACCACATCGCGTGGTGCCAGTTCCATGCGGTCATCATGGCTGGTCATGAAGCGCTTGCCTGCAGATGCACCAGCTTCGGCTGGCAGTTTCAAGATGCCGCCTTCGCCACGCACTGCTTCAGTAATCAAAAATGATTTGGCGAACGGATGATACAAGCAGGTAGGGTGGAATTGTATGAATTCCATATTGCCGATGCGGCAGCCTGCACGCCATGCCATGGCGATGCCATCGCCGGTAGCAGTGTCAGGGTTGGTGGTGTACAGATAGACTTTACCAGCACCGCCGGTTGCCATCACTGTATGTTGGGCCGCAAAGGTATCGACCTTGCCGGTTTTTACATCTTGCACATACAAACCCAGGCAGCGTGGAGTAGGGGATGTGTCACCGATCTTGGCTGAGGTAATTACATCGATTGCATAGTGATGTTCAAACAGCGTAATGTTGGGGTGATTGCGTACTTTTTGTTCCAGTGTGACTTGCACAGCATGGCCGGTCGCATCTGCCGCATGGATGATGCGGCGCTGGCTGTGGCCGCCTTCGCGGGTCAGGTGAAAACCCAGTTCTGCTTCTTCATCACGGGTGAAGGGGACGCCTTGTTCTATCAGCCAGTCTATGGCTTCACGCCCATGTTCTATGATGTAGCGGGTGGCGCCTTCATCGCACAAGCCGCCGCCTGCAATCAGAGTGTCTGAAATGTGCTGTTCATGACTGTCGTGAGAATCCAGTACCGCGGCGATGCCACCTTGTGCCCAGTTACTTGCACCATCGAGTAATTCGCGCTTGGAAACGATGGCGACTTTGCGAGTTTGCGCCAGATGCAGGGCGACAGATAAGCCGGCCAGTCCACTACCTACGATTGCTACGTCAAAGTTCTTCATTGTGTTCCGTGTCTGTCTTTATTTGTTTTAAGTTTATTCCGATTTCTGGGGTCTTGCTACGGGACTTGCTTGAGGTCTTTCCATATAAGCGCGCTTTTTGTGCATCATGATTCATGACTGGCTCTCAGCGCCTCCTATAACTTAAAGAAATACCATATATCACAACAGGAATGACTGTGCTGTGTGAGTCCTCATATGAAATATACCTGCGCCATAGTTGCCGCCAGGTTTCATGCTGCCTTGGTTTTTAGTGTAGGCTCGTCACATTCTAATTCAGGATGCAAAAGAGGGTGGCTTTTCCATATAGCAAAAACACTCAGCTACCTGATTTTTTGCACAGTAGCTCTAGCCTGGGCAGGCATGAAAACCGAATAAGCAAATCACAAATTAGCAAACTTGGCCATAAAGCTTGCAAACCGCTTGACATAAGGCTTTGCGGCTTGCTCTAATACCGGATGCAGATTTCCTGCTTGCCGTGATAGATGCACGACCAATAAAATAATCGAATACATCATCGCGAAATTCAAATTTTTGTGAGGGGGCTATAAGTGAATAAGACTGAGTTGATCGATCATATTGCGAAAACAGCGGATATTTCCAAAGCGGCTTCGTCGCGTGCGCTGGATGCTGTGATCGGCGCCGTAAAAACCACATTGAAGAAAAATGGCACGGTAACACTGGTTGGTTTTGGTACCTTCTCTGTTGCCAAACGCGCTGCCAGGGCAGGTCGTAATCCTAAGACTGGTGAGCCAATCAAGATCAAATCTGCCAAGGTCCCTAAATTTAAACCTGGCAAAGCATTGAAAGATGCGGTAAACTAACGCACTTTCGTGGCTCGGGACATGGGCCGCGAAGTTTGTTTGTATGCGTGGGGCGCTTAGCTCAGTTGGTAGAGCGGAGCCCTTACAAGGCTTAGGTCGGGAGTTCGAGCCTCTCAGCGCCCACCAGTAGCAAGCAAACTGTAGTGCCAGGAAGCAAAAAGGAGTGGTAGTTCAGTTGGTTAGAATACCGGCCTGTCACGCCGGGGGTCGCGGGTTCGAGCCCCGTCCGCTCCGCCAGAAAATCGAAAAGGCGAACGAAAGTTCGCCTTTTTTTGTATTCGTCAAATTGTTATTGTGATACTTAGCCACGTGATTGGTTGAACATGTTTGAATTTATTCGTACCCATCAGCGCTTAATGCAAATTTTGTTAGCTGTTCTTATCTTGCCGTCATTTGTTTTGTTCGGTAATACTGACGCTTTGCGTTCCATAGGCAAAGAGGCCGGTATCGCAACTGTTGCGGGAGCCCCCATTACCCAAGGTGAGTTTGATCAGGCCTTGCGTGATCAGCTGGATCGTATGCGCCAGATGTATGGTCCGCAGTTTGATGCAAAAATGCTCAATACTGCTGAAGCAAGACAGGGCATTCTGGACGAGCTGATTGCCCGCAAGGCAATGGCTGGTGAGATTGCTGTCAAAAAATTGGCAATTGCAGATGCAACATTGCAAGACAATATTGCCAAGACGCCAGGTCTGGTGAAGGCCGACGGTCATTTCGATAATGCCGAATATACCCGCCTGCTGGCACAGCAAGGCAAGACACCACCCATGTTCGAACAGCGTCTGCGTCAGGACATGGTGCTGCAACAATTGCTGGGCCCAGTCCAGGCAAGTGCCTTTGTTCCAAAAACTGTGGCTGAGCGTCTTTCTGCCATTAATGAGCAAGAGCGTGAAGTGCAGATGCTGATGTATAAACCCGGTGATTTTGCTTCACGTGTCAAAGTTACGGATGACATGTTGAAAGCCTATTATGAAAAAAATACGGCGCAGTTTGAAATCCCTGAGCAAATTAATGCTGAGTACGTCGTCTTGAATAATGAAGCACTGGCTGAGCAAACGACTGTGTCTGATGCTGATGTCCAGACCTATTACAAGGCTAATGAAAAAGCTTATACGACAGAAGAGCAGCGTCGTGCCAGCCATATTCTGATTGCAGCAGGCAAAGACAGCAGTGATGCCGACAAGGCCAAGGCAAAAGCCAAGGCCGCAGATATCCTCGCACAATTGCGCAAGAAGCCAGAAGATTTCGCCAGACTGGCGAAGGAAAATTCTGACGACCCAGGTTCCAAAGAAAAGGGTGGTGATCTGGATTTCTTTGCTAAAGGGGCGATGGTCCCTCAGTTTGATGAAAGTGTATTCAAGCTTAAACAAGGCGACATCAGTGAATTGGTGCAGTCTGAATATGGTTTTCACATCATCACTGTGACAGGGATCAAGCCTGCTGGCGTCAAAACACTGGATGAAGTCAAAGCGCAAATTGCTGCTGATATCAAAAAACAAAAAGCGGGCAAAGCTTATACCGAAGCCGCTGAATCTTTCACCAATGTCTTGTACGAGCAAGGTGATAGTCTCAAGCCTGCAGCAGAAAAGCTGAAGTTGAAAATACAAACAGTGAATGATTTATCGCGTAATAGCAAGCCAGGTTTGCCAGCAACGGTAGTAACCAACAATCCTAAATTCCTGAAGGCGATTTTCTCTGATGACGTGGTCAAGAAAAAACACAATACAGAAGCAATTGAAGTTGCCCCGAATACTTTGATTGCTGGCCGTATCGTTCAATACAAACCTGCGTCCAAGCGTCCATTTGAAGAGGTGAAGGCATCAATTCAGGCACAGGTAACTGCAACTGAGGCTGCAGCACTGGCAGAAAAAGAAGGTATAGCCAAACTAGCTGCGTTGAAAGCAGCAGATTCAACGACTGGATTTACTGAGCCTAAAATGATCTCTCGTTTGAAGAATCAGGATATCCCTAGCGCCGCTCTGGTTGATGTGATGCGTGCTGATACGCAGAAGCTGCCTGCCTTTGTGGGCACGCATCTGGGTAATGCGGGCTATGTTATTTTCCGCATAGGTAAAGTCACCGCCGGTACGCCAGACTCTGCGCGTCGTGCTTCTGAGGCACAACAATTAACGAGTATGCAGTCTGCTCAAAATCTGTATTCTTATATTGAGTTGCTGAAGCATAAAGCCAAAGTGACTGTCAATAAAGCGGCAGTGACTGCGCCGGTAACTGCCGCACCATAAATCAGCTGCATCTTGCTGTTTAAAAAGACATCCTCTGGATGTCTTTTTTTTTGAGTTTTTGAAAAATTGATTCTTTAGATTTATGCGTATGTTGTCTTTCGCCAGTAATTGAATTTGAATCTGGCTGCATTTGATTTGCATCAATGTAGCTGGGCAAGGTGATTGTTATTCTGGCGGTGTACTTTTACAACAGAGTGAGATCATGACAATAACTAAAGAAAACACATACAACTATCGGGTTGTACGGCAATTTTCTGTCATGGCAGTGGTTTGGGGAATCGTCGGCATGCTGGTGGGCGTGGTGATTGCAACTCAGCTTGCCTGGCCAGAATTTCTTGGGGGGATACCGTGGCTAAGTTACGGTCGTTTGCGCCCTTTACATACCAATGCTGTGATCTTTGCCTTTGGTGGCTGTGCCTTGTTTGGCACTTCCTATTATGTTGTTCAGCGCACGTCCAATGTCAGGCTGTTTGCAGAAGGTCTTGCCGAATTCACATTCTGGGGGTGGCAACTGGTGATCGTCGCTGCCGCCATCAGCTTACCTATGGGCTTTACCCAAGGTAAAGAATATGCAGAACTAGAGTGGCCAATCGATCTGTTGATTGCAGTGGTCTGGGTATCGTATGCCGTAGTGTTTTTTGGCACGCTGGTGAAGCGCAAGGTGGAGCATATTTATGTCGCCAACTGGTTTTATGGTGCCTTTATCATTGCAGTAGCAGTTTTGCATATCGTCAATAGCGCTGCCATCCCGGTATCGTTCATGAAATCCTATTCTGCCTATTCCGGTGTGCAAGATGCCATGGTGCAATGGTGGTATGGTCATAATGCCGTGGGTTTCTTTTTGACTGCTGGCTTCTTGGGCATGATGTATTACTTCATTCCCAAACAAATTGAACGTCCTGTTTATTCTTATCGTCTGTCCATCGTCCACTTCTGGGCACTGATCTTCACCTACATGTGGGCGGGCCCGCATCACTTGCATTACACCGCTTTGCCTGACTGGGCGCAATCCATAGGGATGCTGTTCTCGCTGATTTTGCTGGCTCCTTCCTGGGGTGGTATGGTCAACGGCATCATGACCTTGTCCGGTGCCTGGAGCAAGTTGCGTTCTGACCCTATCCTGCGTTTCCTGATTGTGTCTCTGTCTTTCTATGGCATGTCGACCTTCGAAGGTCCGATGATGGCGATCAAAACCGTGAATGCCTTGTCGCACTACACTGACTGGACCGTTGGTCACGTTCATTCCGGTGCTTTGGGCTGGGTTGGTTTCATCACCATAGGCAGCTTGTATTACCTGATCCCGCGCCTGTTTGGCCAGACACAAATGCATAGCAAGAGCCTCATCGAAGTGCACTTCTGGGTGGCGACAATAGGTGTGGTCTTGTACATCGCTTCCATGTGGATAGCTGGCGTCATGCAGGGGCTGATGTGGCGTGCGGTGAATGAGGATGGCACGCTGACGTACTCCTTTGTAGAGAGCGTCAAAGCGACATATCCCTACTACGTGATACGCATGCTGGGCGGCCTTCTGTACCTGAGCGGCATGCTGGTGATGGCGTACAACGTCACAAAAACGATCATGGCTGCCAAACCTGTGAACAATGCGATCCCGGCTTTGCCTGCAACTGCAGCACATGCATAGATCAAAGGAGAAATTGAATGCGTAATTTTACTCATGACTTGATTGAGCGGAATGTGGGCTTGTTGCTGGTACTGGTGATCCTCACTATCAGTGTCGGTGGCCTGGTGGAGATTGTCCCTCTGTTCTTTCAAAAATCGACGACGCAGCCAGTGCAGGGCATGCTGCCTTATTCCGCCTTGCAATTGGCTGGCCGTGACATTTATCTGAGGGAGGGTTGCTACGGCTGCCACTCACAAATGATACGTCCTTTCCGTGCGGAGACTGAGCGTTACGGTCATTATTCCGTTGCGGGTGAGTCTGTGTATGACCATCCCTTCCAATGGGGTAGTAAGCGTACCGGCCCTGATCTGGCGCGTGTCGGTGGCCGCTACAGTGATAGCTGGCATAAAGACCATCTGAATGACCCGCGTTCGGTCGTGGTGGAATCAAATATGCCTGCCTATCCATGGTTGGCCAAAACCCAGCTCGCACCCGAGGAAATCACTCCCAAGTTGAAGGCCATGAAAACTCTGGGGGTGCCTTATACCGACGAGCAGATCAAGGCGGGCGCTTCTGAACTGGCGAACAAGACTGAGCTGGATGCGGTAATCGCCTACTTGCAAGTCTTGGGCACTGCGATCAAGAACAAGAACTGACAGAGGAATAGCCGGGTCTTGTGTGACCCAGCCCTCAGGGGAGAAATGAAATGAATTTCACAATAATAAGCAGCGTCGTGACGGTCATCAGCCTCATCGTATTCCTTGGCATTATTTACTGGGCATTCAGTGCCGGTAATAAAGAAAAATTCGAAAAGATGGCGCGCTTGCCAATTGATAATGAGAATGGAAAATAGCCATGGCAGACTTTTTTAATGAATGGTGGAGTACCGGCATCGCCATAGCCACAGCCTTGTCCATGCTGGCTTGCGTTTTACTGTTGTGGTCGCAATCCAAGGTCAAGGTCAAAGTCGGTAGCGACGGCAAACCCTTGCCCGCAGAAACCACTGGCCATGTCTGGGATGGCGATTTGATGGAGCAAAATAATCCCCTGCCTAAATGGTGGATGTGGTTATTTTATCTGACTGTTGTGTACAGCGTCGGTTACCTGATTGTGTACCCCGGGTTTGGCAAATGGCAGGGCACGTTTGGATGGAGTCAAAAAGGTGCTTATGAGAAGGAAATGAAAGATGGTGAAGCGCAATACGGCCCTATCTTTAATAAATTCCTGGCCTTGGATATCAAGGCAGTTGCCAAAGATGCCCAGGCCCATGAAATTGGTCAGCGCCTTTTCCTGAACACTTGCTCACAATGCCATGGTTCTGACGCGCAAGGTGGCAAGGGTTATCCTAATCTGACCGACAATGACTGGCTGTATGGCGGTGACCCTCAAACTATTCTGACTACCATACGTGAAGGCCGCCATGGCCAGATGCCACCTATGGGGGCTGCTCTGGGTACTGATGATGATGTGCGTAACGTTGCCAACTATGTCTTGAGTCTGTCGGACTCTGCACATGATCCGATTAAGGCCGCAATAGGCAAATCCAAGTTTGCTGCCTGTGCAGCCTGCCATGGCGGTGATGGCAAGGGTAATCAGGCGCTCGGCGCACCGAATCTGACAGATAAGGTGTGGCTGTATGGTGGTGGCATTGAAAACGTGATGGAAACCATCAACAAGGGCCGGAACAATCAAATGCCTGCCCACAAAACCATTTTGACTGATGGCAAGCTGCATTTGCTGGCGGCTTACGTCTGGAGCTTGTCCAATAATTCTGCTGCGGCCCAGATTACTGATGCAGATGTCAGTGCAGTGAAGCAAATTGCCGCTAGTGCATCAGAAGCCGCATCCAGCAAGTAGTCTTTGACAACCATGATTGCGCCAATTATATGCGGGGAGGGAAAATGATCATACAGCATGCTCCACCTGCATTGATTGGCCTTGCCACCTTGTTTTATTAAGAAAAACAGAATCACGATGAAGCACATACCCATCATCCAGGTGCCGATAGAAGAAGCCGAAATGGCGCTTTTTGAAGAGCGCAGGAAGATCTATCCACGTTCACAGACAGGCTGGTTTTCTTCCTGGCGCTGGGTGCTGGTATTTTTTACACAGGCTTTGTTTTATGGCACAGCCTGGCTGAACTGGAATGACAGACAGGCAGTATTATTTGACCTGGCAGCACGTAAATTTTATATTTTCGGCCTGGTTTTATGGCCGCAAGATTTTATTTATCTGGCGATATTACTCGTCATTTCCGCCTTGAGCCTGTTCTTGTTTACAGCTATTGCTGGTAGATTGTTTTGTGGTTATGCCTGTCCGGAAACCGTGTACACGGAAATCTTTTTATGGATAGAGGCAAAGATAGAAGGCGAGCGTAATGCGAGAGTCAAGCTGGATGCGTCTCCCATGTCGGTGCACAAATTTTCACTCAAGTTCTTTAAACACTTCATCTGGATAGTATTGGCCCTGTGGACCGGCTTTACCTTCGTTGGTTATTTCACGCCCATACGCGAACTGGCAATAGAAGTGGGTAGTTTTACGTTAGGCCCATGGGAAACATTCTGGTTCTTGTTCTATGGTTTCGCTACCTACGGTAATGCGGGCTGGATGCGTGAGCAAGTCTGTAAATACATGTGTCCTTATGCACGTTTCCAGAGTGCCATGTTTGACAAGGACACGCTGATCGTTACTTATGATACTGCGCGCGGCGATCCACGTGGTTCCAGAAACAAGAAAGTTGATTACAAGACACAGGGCCTGGGCGACTGTGTTGATTGTGGCATTTGCGTACAGGTCTGCCCTACCGGCATCGATATCCGGAATGGCTTGCAATATGAATGTATCGCTTGCGGTGCCTGCATTGATGGTTGTGATCAGGTGATGGACAAAATGGGCTATGAGCGTGGCCTGATACGCTATACCACTGAACATGCACTGACAAGAAAGCTGGATGACAAAGCCATGTGGAAGCGCGTATTCCGTATGCGTACCCTGATCTATGGTGGTTTGCTGGGCTTGATCATTTTACTGGCTGCAGTTTCTCTGGCCTTGCACATGCCATTGAAGGTCGATGTCATCAAAGACCGTAGCATGCCTAAAGTCACAGAGACAGGCGCAATAGAAAATGTCTACCGCCTGCAGGTAATGAACACCCAGGAGTCAGCCCGGCATTACAGTGTGGAAGTTCAAGGGGCAGCCGGTGCAGTGATTGTGAATCCAGTTAATTTTGAAGTTGGGTCGGCAACAGCAAAAGCCTTCCCCATCAGGGTCAGGGTGCCAGCAAATGTGTTGCTCAAGGGCTCCAACCGCATACGATTTATTGTCAAGGATCTGGACTCGCCAGAAGTGACGGTAACTGAAAAGGCCGTGTTCCTCGTTCCACGATAGGAGAAGAAAATGGAAGCTACTTTGATGCCCCCAAAATCCAGGCGTGATACCTGGTACAAAGAACCATGGTTGTTGCTAGTCGCTGGTGGCCCGGCCTTTGTGGTGTGCGCCAGCCTTTACACCGGCTATATTGCCATGCGCGGTGCAGACAAGGTAGTTGCTGAAGATTATTACAAACAAGGCCTGATGATCAACAAGGATATACAGCGCGATGCAAGGGCCAGGGAATTGCAACTGAATGCCTACATCAATGCTGATTTTGCCAATGGCAAGATCAGGCTGCAATTGAGTGGCAAAGGCAATTTACCAGAAAGCATACAACTCAGTATCGCCAATGCTGCGGTCGGGGGTAATTCTGTCAGTGAAGTCATCCGCAGGCTACCTATGAAACAGACGTCACCTGGACAGTATGAAGGTGACTTGAAATTGATGCCCAAGGCGGGTGAGGGAGCTGTAAAGCTGTTCCATATCAAACTGGAGACCACAGACTGGCGTTTGACAGGTGACTGGTTTGATCCAGAACAAAAATCGGTGCAACTGAATGCAGCAAAATAAAGGTAATCCCTGAAAGCTTGCTGACCTGAGGCTGGATAACCACTAGAAGGGGACAGGATTTGGAACATAGCACTATCACATCACGCAAACCACAGTTGCGCTCCATGTTAATGATCGTCTTGTGGCCTGCATTTTTGATGGCTTGTGCGGCAACAGGCTTGTTTTTCAGCCTGATTGATCCTATGGAATTGATTGTGCTGGATCATCGCCTGCAAATGCATGAAACTGGTGTTTACACAGTAGGTTTTTTTGCCTTCTGGATGCTGGGAATTCTGTCTAGTGGTTTGACGGCCTTGCTTGTGCAGAAAGCACATTGAGACATCATAATGAAAATGAACGAACCGGCTGCATTTCCAGCAATAGAAATTCCAGAAGGCTTGATACGCCGTTTCGACAGTCTGGGACCGAGGTATACGTCTTACCCGACGGCAGACAGGTTTCTTGAAGGTTTTACTGCAGAGTCTTACATACTCTACCTGAAAGAGCGCAGCCGCTTGTTGAGCAAGCCACCTTTGTCGCTTTATATTCACATCCCGTTTTGCGCTTCGCTTTGCTATTACTGCGCATGTAATAAAGTTATTACAAAAGATCACGGTCGCTCAGCCAAATACCTGGAATATCTGGCCAAGGAATTGAAACTGGTCACAGGACATTTGCATGACAGGGAAACCCTGAGTCAGTTGCATCTCGGTGGCGGTACACCTACCTTTCTCAGTCATGCTGAATTGCGCCAGTTGATGCATTTATTGCGTGAGTACTTTGATTTTTCTGATGACGCTGAAATCTCCATAGAAATAGACCCACGTACGGTCACGACTGAGACCTTGCAATTGCTGGCAGAGCTGGGCTTCAACCGCACCAGTCTGGGCGTGCAGGATTTTAATGCCGATGTGCAAAAGGCAGTGCACCGTATCCAGCCTTATGAAATGGTGGCACAAACTGTGGCTGATAGCCGTGCCTGTGGTTTTCAATCCATCAATTTTGATTTGATCTATGGTTTGCCCAAACAGAATCTGGACAGTTTTTCGCAAACCCTGGATCAGGTCATAACGTTGTCGCCAGCCCGCATCGCGCTGTATAACTATGCACACCTGCCCACCCGTTTCAAGTCTCAACGTCGTATTGCCGAAGCAGATTTACCTTCTGCTGAACAACGCCTGCAGATTTTTTTGATGTCGATCAAACGCTTGCTGGCTGAGGGCTACGTCTATATAGGCCTGGATCATTTTGCCAAACCGGATGACAGTCTGGCACTGGCAACGCTGGATGGCAGCCTGCACAGGAATTTTCAGGGTTATACGACGCGAGCAGATTGCGACCTTATTGCCCTGGGTTTGTCGGCAATAGGCAAGGTGGGTGCTTCTTATGGCCAGAACCTGCGCACGCTGGATGAGTACTATGCCAGCCTGGACAAGGGGATATTGCCTGTCGAGAAAGGTTACCATCTGGATGTCGATGATATCTTGCGCAGACAGGTCATCATGAGCCTGATGTGCAGCAATACCCTGAATTTCAAATTTCTTGAAATACAATATGGCATTTCTTTCCCCGATTATTTTGCTGCTGAACTGTTGAAACTGCAAGACTATGCAAAAGAAGGCATAGTCTGCATTGATGATGCCAGTATCAGCATTCCTGCCAAAGGACGTTTGTTTGTACGCGCACTGGCGATGGTATTTGACCGCTATCTGTCGCAGCAATCAGGTGCCCGGTATTCCAAATTGATTTGATATGCTGACCCTTCCTTTGGTATTTGCCGCGATGACTGCCGGTGCCATAGGTGGTGTCCATTGTGTTGGTATGTGTGGTGGTATTTCTATGCTGTTGACGCAGGCGGGTCAGAAACGCGACACACCTGTCAGCAAAATCATTCCAATTACCATAGCAGCCCAGGGCTGGGCTGAGCAAACTGCAGTTAACTTGCAAGCCAGATTACTATATCAGGGCTTATTACACAGTGGTCGCATCTTTACCTATGTAATTGCTGGTGCAATTCTTGGCGGTCTTGGAACGGCAGGCATGTTGTTCAAACCTTATTTGCCAATTCAGCAAATTCTGTTTGTCATCGGCAATTTGATGTTGATACTTCTTGGTTTTCGCGTATTGGGCCTGTCGCCGCAGCTTCCCTTTTTGCAAAGTTTTTTGGCGAAATTACATGCTAGATTGACTAGAAGACTGCCATCGCTGCAACAGGCAGCAAAATATCCATTCTTGTTGGGAATGAGCTGGGGCTGTCTGCCTTGCGGTCTTTTGTATGGTGTTGCACCATTTGCCTTATTGTCGGGCGATGCATGGTCAGGTGCTTTGCTGATGCTGGTGTTTGGCGTGTTTGCATTACCTCACTTATTATTGACTCAGGCAGTCATGCAACAGGCGCAGAGTAAAAAACTCATGCGCGGCCTTCGCTATCTGGGAGCAGCAATGTTGATAGGGGTAGGTACTTTAGGGCTTTGGTATTTTGATATGAAGGACATGCCATCGTTCTTATGTCTGGTGCCAACTGCCTGACAGGGCGGCTGGTAACAAGCCCAGTATCAAGCCTTGATATCGATCAGCGTGCCCAGCAATTCATCTGCAGTCTTGATAATTTTTGCAGACAGATCAAAACCTGTTTTAAATTGTATGGATTGCACGATTTCGCTTGTCAGATCAGTGCCGCTCAGTTCTTGCGAAGCCAGGCTGCTACCTTCACGGCTGATATTGGCAATCACACCGCCTGCAGGCTGTTCTTGAAAACTGACTTGCTGCGGGACGAAACCTGAGGTGCTGGCATTCGCCACATTGTGGCCAGAACCGTCCAGCGCACGGGTGTAAGCCTTGAGTCCTGACAGGCCACTGTTAAGCGCTGAAACTGACATGAAATACTCCAGATACAATGTGATTACAAGATGATTACCAGGTGATTTAATGAAAGCTTATACTGGAACGGATAGGTTTGCACGGCTATTCAATTTGCTTAGCTTATTTACTTAACTTAGTGGCAAATTAATTTTCAGCCTGGTTCCCTCGCCAGGCTGACTGGCAACCTGGAACTCACCATGCATAGCCTTGACGCGTTCACGCATGCCCACCAAGCCAAAAGAACGTGATTTGCGCATTTCGTCTGCCTCTATCCCTTTGCCATTGTCAGTTACACTGAAGCTCAATGTGGTGGGGCTGCGCTCGAATGCAATTTGCACTTCCGTGGCATCTGCATGCCTGACTACATTGGTCAGCGATTCCTGGATGATGCGGAAGATGGCCGTGCTGCGTGCATCGTCGAGCGCCAGTTGCTCTTCATTTGCTTCCAAGTCGCAAACTATGCCATGTCGGTGCGAAAATTCTTTTTGCAGCGTTTGCAGGGCGAAGTACAAACCCCCTTCATCCAGAGCACGTGGCCTGAGGTCGGTGGCAATGCGTCTCAAAGTAGTGATGGAGGTCAGTAACAACTGGTCCATACTATTCAGGGTTTGCTGGGTTTTCCCCGTCAGTACGCTATCTCTTTGCAGTAGCGATAAGTCCATGCGCAGGGCGGCCAGTAATTGACCGAGATCGTCATGCAGTTCGCGTGCAATATGCTTGCGTTCTTCTTCACGTATGCTTTGCAGGGCGGCTGATAGCTGTGTCAGTTCATCGTGGTAAAGCGCCATTTTTTCCTTGGCGACTTTGCGTTCTGTGATATCGCGGAAGATGACGGTATAAAAACGTTTGCCGTTTTCTATCTGACTCGAAATAGAGGCTTCTATAGGAAATTCTTCGCCATTGGCTTTCACGCCGGTGACATAAAAATCCTCAAAATTGCCTCCCATCTTTCTGCGCGTCTCACCTGTCTCACCAAATTGCTGCACATGCTTGCCATGCACTTTGCGATGGCGTTCTGGTAATACGGCATTGAGTGAGGCTCCCAGCAAATCCTGAACTTCATAACCGAATGTGGCAGCGGCTGCCGGGTTAACAAGGATGATGGATTGGGAATCATCGATAGTGATGATGCCATCTATGGCTGTATCTATCATGCGGCTCAGGCGTTCACGTTCTATGCTGAGCTCTTTTGCCGAGTTGGCCAGGTGCTGACTGGTTTCTGCCAGTCTGGCATAGGGAGCATGAATATTCACTGCCACCATGCCGCGATAAATTGCGATTGCGGCCAGCAACTGGAACACATGGCCAATGGCGACGAAGAGATCATTACCATCTGCATAAATGGCAAAATACACTTCAGATATGGCCAGCAGGGTGGCCGCAAGAAACAGCGGCGTGCGTTCTATCTGCAGGCGTCCTTCTTGTCCGCCGGGTTCGGAAATGGCTTCTGCCCGCTTGTTTAATTGATAGGCAGTGAACAGATTGATAGCGATCAGGCCGACTTCACAGGCCATTTTGAACGAAGTCTGTCCTTCGCCTTGAATATAAGTAAGCGGTAACAGATGCGGCAACACAAACACCATCATCATCCAGCCTGCGGTGGCTATCAATCCTGCAATCAACACAAAATAGGCTTGAGCCGGACTGACTTCTGAATCCTCTGGTGCCAGCGCCAGACCCAGCAGGGTAGTGGCGATGAATGAACGCGACAGGAGCCAGAACAGCAAGGATTTATGCATGTCTTCTGCATCAGGAAAACCAGGCATGCCCTGAAAGCTTATCGCATGCATGAAACCCAGGATGGCAGTGCACAAAAACGCGACTGCCAGAATGACGCTACTCTTCTTTCGTGCACCACCATAGGCATTCCAGCACACGATGAATACCGAAGTAAATATCACGATAGTGATGGTTTCCAGTACCGTATGAACAGGTAAAGGGGCAGGCATCTGTATCGCTGACAGTGAGGCATGATTCAGCCATAAAACGCTGGATAGCAGGGCAAGCAGACCTGCTGTCCAGCGTGCTTTTACCAGTCTGGGATAGTCATGCGCCATATGTTTTTGTTGTTGTAAGAAGAAATGCTTATTTTAATTCGGAATTGCCAGGTTGCGGTTCGCTATCCTGGTCGCTACAAATGAAAATGACACTCTTGTAAAAGGAGTGTCATTTGTTAAAGCTAAAAATAAAACAGTTTAATGTGACATCAGAACCGGTAAAGTCATGCTCTGCAAGATAGTCCTGGTAACACCCCCCATAATCATTTCACGGAAGCGTGAATGACCATAGCCACCCATGACCAGCAAATCATTGTCAAGATCATGTGCCAGCGACAGCAGGGCATTACCTATATCAGTCGATGTTTTATGCACGCCAACTTCTACCTTGATACCATGTCTGGCCAGGTAAAGCGCGATATCTGCACCTGGTTGTTCGCCGTGGCTGTCAGGTACAGCCTTGGGATTGAAAATTGTCACATGTACCAGGTCTGCCCGACGCAACAGGGGGATTGCATCCGTGATGGCACGGGTTGATTCGCGGCTGGCATCCCAGGCGATCATTGGCCGTTTTGCTACAGTCGTGACATCGCCAACATAAGGGACGATCAATATTGGACGGCCTGAATTCATGATCAGGTATTCAGGGAAGTCAGGCAACACAGATGGTGACGGTTCATCGCGATTGGTCTGGCCTATGACGACCAGATCACTGTACCTAGCTTGCAGGCCTATGCCGCCGCCAGCTTCATCGTTGGCGATCATGCTGTCATAGGAGTTGACACCAAGCGACTGGGCTTGCTGGTTGAAGTTGTCTACCGCTTTTTCTGCTCGTTCACGCAAATAATTCAGGTGTATGGTCAGGTTGGGGTCATTCGCGCTGATATTGCCATCCTGATAGATAAAACGTGAGACGCCAGTAACGGCAGTTCCTATCAGGTGGGCTTCGTCGATTTTGGCGATTTCTGCAGCGACACGCACGCGGAAGTTTGAGCGTTCAGATTCATCAACATGAACCAGTATGGTTTTGTATGGCATGTTTTGCTCCTTGATGTGGAATCCTGGAAAAAAAACAAATGCAAGTTTAACTATCTTTTTCCATGTCAAGCACGGAAAAAGATAAGACTACTTGCTAAAGCTTACACTAATTTAAGGTAACAGCAACTTCTTTACCCCATTGTGGCAATAAATTCTTGGCAACTAAAGCCGACACTTTTTCACTGACCTTGATGCGTGATTTGGCAGGTGGCAGGCGACGCAGGGTTTTCAGCGCCGGTACATCATTCAAGGCGATCTGGCGTTGATCAACGCTGATCAAACCCATTTCATTAAAGGCAGACAAGGTGCGGCTGACTGTTTCCAGAGTCAGGCCCAGGTAACTGCCTATTTCATGGCGGGTCATACGCAAATTGAAAGTCTTGCCAGAGTAACCGAGCTGACTGAAACGCTCGCCCAGGGTGGTCAGGAAGCGGGCGACCTTGGCTTCTGCACTCAGGGCGCTGAGCATGCCTATCATGATCTGTTCACGCACCAGCTCGCGGCTCATGACGCTGAACATGGCTTGTTCCAGTTCTGCATAGGTGCGCCCCAATGCAGAGAATGTTTTGTAAGGCAGTAATATAATGTCGCAGTCAGACAGGGCCACAGCCTCAGAGGCATGGTGCTGGCTATGTATGCCGTCGATGCCGAGCAAATCGCCTTTCATGGGGAAGCTCAATACTTGTTCATTGCCATATTCGTCAAGCAGCACAGTTTTTAAAAAGCCGGAATTGACGATATATAAGGTGTCAAAGTCCTGACCTATGGTGTGCACTCTTTGGCCAGCTTTAAAACGCACATGCTGGAACAGCGCTTCTTCATCTGCAGAAGCGGCAGGGGTGGGGATACGCAAGAGTTCACAGACTTCACGCAGATTCGACCAGAGGTTGCCGTGACAACGCCAGCCAGCTTCATTGGAAATGACTGGGAAGACACTTTTGCTGGCAATGGAAGATTGATTGCCGGTGCTGGTTGTGAAGGCTGCTGTAGTCATGATATTTCCCTTGAAAGGTAACGACAATAATTAATTGATTTGATGATTTGAATCTGGTTGCTGCCAACGCAGCAGATAATCTTGTAACAGGCCAAAATCGGTGGATTTGTCGAGAAAACCGTCTGCACCTGCGCGCAAGGCATGGATGCGGTTACCTTCTGTCGCGTGATTCGTCAGTACCACGACTTTGATTCCCGGCTTGCTTTGCTTAATATTCTTTAAAAACTCCAAACCATTGCCGTCAGCGAGCTGGATGTCCAGTATCAGCGCGTCGGCATCATTGCCAAGCAGGGCTTGATAGGCGCTCTCCATATCGCATGCCACACCTAATACATGCATGCCAGGCACTTCTTCAATGAGCCGTATCAGACGGTTCTGAATCAGGACTGAATCTTCAAGGATGTAGAGGTTCATGTTGTGACTTGCTATGTTCGTTTGCTCAGACTCTATTATCGTGAGCATGAGCTTTGATTTAAATCAGGAGATGCTGATTTGAACTGTCAGATTTGGCGCTGCTCTTGTAGGAATATTCCTAGCAGGCAAATTGGATGACCTGATAAGGCGTGGGCCATCCTGCCTGGACTGGCTATGCTGTATCAGATATTTATTGAGAGGTGCTGAAGTACGGGGCGGAGGGTTTACGATCAGTAGCGAGTGTTAGCGGGGGGGGCGGGGCAACATTCAGGGTAACAAAGCGCAGCGCAAAAAGCGGAATGTACACTATAGTGTGTGAGTATTTTTTGAGCAGCACATGAGCCGCGATTACGTACGCACAGTAAGATCGTCAACAGTTTCTTATGCCTGAGGCTGCAAGAGATGATGAGCAACGGCATACTGCACCAGGTCAGACAGGGTACTCATATTCATCTTTTGCATGATGCGGGTCTTGTGCGTGCTGACTGTCTTCACGCTCAAATGCAGGAGTTCGCCGATTTCAGTGATGGATTTCCCTTTGACCAAGTGAGTGAATACTTCAAATTCGCGGTCAGACAAGCTGGTGTGCGGTTGGCTGTCATCCGCAGGCATGGCGCTCATGGCCAGTTGCTCTGCCACTTCTATGCTGATGTAAGGGCGGCCAGAGGCTACTTTGCGCAGGGCAGTGACCAATTGTGTGCCAGCGCTTTCCTTGGTCAGATAGCCACGGGCACCGGCGCGTATGGCACGCACGGCATACTGTTCCTCTTCATGCATGGTGAGTATCAGTATTGGCAGCTTAGGGAATTCATCCTTGATCTGGCGTATCAGATCAACACCGCTACGACCGGGCATGGACAAGTCCATCAGCAAGACATCAAATTCGGTATTGCGTACTTTTTCCAGCGTATCGAAACCATCTATTGCCTCGCCAACTACTTGTATATCTTCTATACCTTCAAGTATGCGTTTCAGTCCTTCACGCATGATGGTATGGTCGTCGGCGATCAAGATGCGGGTCATAGGGGCGATGAGACTACAATGAATGTTCAGTGGTGCACCTG
Organism: Burkholderiales bacterium; assembly: GCA_016200895.1. GTDB lineage: Bacteria > Pseudomonadota > Gammaproteobacteria > Burkholderiales > Burkholderiaceae_D > Undibacterium. The sequence continues at coordinate 8,451 of JACQDX010000130.1, read as the reverse complement.
GCACATACTTGTGCCAGGGCAAGGGTTTCCACTATTGTACTGTAGCCTGATGCTGAATGTGGCTTATGTCTGGCTTATGTATGACTCAGTGATGCTTGATTCTATGCACCAGCACTGGGATCAGGCACAAGGACAATACCTTGGTGGTGACGCTACCCAGCAGGAACTGGCCCAGTCCGCTCCTGCCATGTGAGCCCATGAAGATCAGGTCGCAAGTATATTCTTGCGCCGTGTGGACGATTTCCTTGGCAGTGGAATCATTGAATTGTATGATTTGTTGATAAGTCAGGCCAGCTGCAGCAGCAGCCTCCCTGATTGGCTGCAGGTAATTTTCAGCCATGGTTTGCATGGCTGCCTGATATTCTTCTTCGGTTGGGCCATTGGGGGGCAAGATGTCTACATACAGCGGATATTGATAGTTGCCAGCAACAAAGACAGCAACAACCTCTGCCTGTAATTGTTGTGCAAATTCCAGCCCTGCAGCGACGCAGGCATGTGACAGTTCGGAACCGTCGGTCGGTAACAAAATGCGCTTGTACATTTGTGGTCCCCTTTGAACGTTTGGCAAACGTCATACTGCACCTGAATTGTTACATCAGCTTTGATTTCAAACAAGCAAAATCAGAAGAATGCGTAATAAGGTAACAGTGAATCATTACCCAGTTTAGCTCAAAATTCCACAGACAAAAGCTGCATTAGTTCTTTGGTGCTGCTGTGCTGCAGTTGTATATCAGGACATTCATGCCAACTGGCAAATTCGCGCAAGGTTTTACCCAGGTCGGTAGCCAGGGCCTGCGAAATACGTACACCCGGCTCAAGATGCAGAGATTTGATTTCGAATACGCCATCCTTGCGATGTGCTTTGGCATCCATGCGACCTATCAGTGCGCCCCGACGTAATATCGGCAGGGTGAAATAGCCGTAGCGCCGTTTTTGGGCGGGGGTATAGCATTCGAGCTTGTAATCAAAATCGAATAATTCTATGGCGCGTTTTCTATCCCAGACCACAGGATCAAAGGGAGAGAGTATGCGGGTGACAGTTGCCTTGAGTTGATTATCCTGAGCTAGTTGCAGAGTATCCAGACGGTCACGATGTACATAGAAAAGCTGCTCCTGATTTTCTATTTTCACAGGTATCAGCAAGCCTTCTTTGACCAATTGTGCAGGCTGGTTTTTTGCATCGAATTTACCCATGCGAAAATAATCTGCCATCCAGCTGGCTTTGCAAATGCCCAATGCGCGTACTGCCTGCAATATCTGTGTGCGTTCGCATTCTAGCGGTGAGCGCAAATGTTTTTTATCATTCCATTCAGGATGCACGCGTTCACGCAAATCATAGATGCGCTGGAAATTATGGCGTTTGGCGACCATCACTTCACCGGTCGTGAACAGCACTTCCAGTGAGCGTTTTTCCGGTTTCCATTCCCACCAGCCACCGCTTTTGCCATCAGTGCGTTCAAAGTCCGCCGAACGACTGGCACCATTTGCATGGATATGCTGACGAACGATTTCTACCTGCGCAGCATTTTCTTTGAGCCATTTGTGATTGTATTTCCAGCCCAAACCCTGTGGTGATACCATCTGATGCCGATACAGGCCGTAGTCTTCTATCGGCAAGAAGCAGGCTTCATGCGACCAGTATTCAAACAGATGGCCTTCTTCCAGTAATTCATGCAGCCATGCATGCGGATAATTACCCAGGCGGCTCCACAGCACCAGATAAGGGCTACGCGCAACAACGCTGATGGTGTCAATCTGCAGTGCCGACATATTGCGTATGCAGGTCAACACATCCTGTTTGCCAGCTTTGCGTGGCGAAGGATTCAACAAACCCTGCGCGGCCAGATGCATGGCACGAGCGGAACTGAGTGTCAGATGGAAATCAGTTGCGCTCATAAAGTTTTTGCCCAGAGGTAGCAGAGAGAACAAGGGGTTCGAATCCCTGCCGGTAGATCAGAAGTGTTTCAAGCCGATTGCTGCCCTGACTTCATCAGTCGTTTGCGCAGCGATTTCACGTGCCTTGCGCGTGCCTTCTTTGAGTATTTGCAAAACCTGACCACGGTCTTTGGCAAATTCTTCACGGCGTTCACGTATCGGTTTCAGCATATCCTGCAAGATACCTTCCAGACGGGCTTTGACGATACTGTCGCCCAGACCGCCACGGACATAATGATCTTTCATTTCTTGCAGGCCAGCTTTATCTTCATCAAAGGCATCAAGGTAGATAAAGGCAACATTGCCTTCCAGATGGCCAGGGTCAGCCACACGCAGATGCAATGGGTCTGTGTAGACATTGCGCACCGCTGCCTTGATTTCAGCAGGTGTGAAGCCGAGATTAATGACATTGCCCAGTGACTTGCTCATCTTGGCCTTGCCATCGACACCAGGCAGGCGGCCAATTTCAGGCACCAGCGCCTGGCATTCCACCAATATCTCTTTATTTGCCAGACGGTTGAAGCGGCGGACAATTTCGTTGGTCTGTTCTATCATCGGTATCTGGTCTTCGCCGACTGGTACCAGGCTGGCTTTGAAGGCACTGATATCTGCTGCCTGGCTGACTGGATAAGTCAAAAAACCGGCAGGGATGTCGCGCTCAAAATTGCGCAGAGCAATCTCTTGCTTGATCGTCGGGTTGCGTTCCAGGCGCGCTACTGTGACAAGATTGAGATAATAGAAAGTTAATTCAGTCAGCTCAGGGATTTGCGACTGGATAAGGATGGTTGATTTGGCCGGGTCTATACCAACGGCCAGGTAATCAAGCGCCACTTCCATGACATTGTCATGTACTTTGGCTGGGTTTTCCATATTGTCGGTCAAGGCCTGGGCATCTGCCAGCATGATGTATTGCTCATACTGGTTCTGGAATTTGACGCGATTGCGCAGGCTACCAACAAAATGGCCAAGGTGCAGTGGGCCGGTAGGGCGGTCACCCGTCAGTATCAGGTGTTTTTTATCTTCAGTACCAGGGAGCATGCTAAATCCAGTTGGGTGATGCGGTGAAAGATAGCTAGTATACGTAAAAAAAGCCGCTGAATCATGAGCGGCATGACGTATATCAAGGCGTGTTCTAAGGCTATGATGCCGTTTTCAGGCTAGCTGTGTCAAGTTTGACCAGATTTACAGTGCTTCTATCCCCATTCTGTCCCTGCATTTAATTTAATTCACTGAAAACTATCGTCTTGTCATCTGAATTACTTATAAAGTCATTTCCTGCAATGATAAAATCGCGGTTTGCTTTAGTAACCCATGTATCCCGCTTTTATAGTTGAAAGTAGCCTTATTTTGACATCCTCAAGTTCAAAGAAATTGATTATTGCCTCACGCGAAAGTCGTTTGGCAATGTGGCAGGCCGAACATGTGCGTGATCGCCTGGCCGCGCTGTATCCTGATTGGCAAATAGAGATTTTGGGTATGACGACCCGTGGCGATCAGATACTTGACCGCGCGCTCTCCAAAGTCGGTGGTAAAGGCCTGTTCGTCAAGGAACTCGAAGTCGCCATGGCAGAAGGCCGTGCTGACCTGGCCGTACATTCACTCAAGGATGTGCCCATGGATTTGCCGGAAGGTTTCATGCTGGCAGCCATACTGGAGCGTGAAGATCCACGTGATGCCTTTGTTTCCAATGATTATGCAGGTTTGGATAGTTTGCCTGTCGGGGCTGTCGTAGGTACCAGTAGCTTGCGCCGTCAGGCCTTGATTTCGGCACGTTACCCACATCTGGTGATACGGCCTCTTCGTGGCAATCTGGATACCCGCTTGCGGAAACTTGATAATGGTGAATATGCAGCCATAATTCTGGCTGCTGCTGGCCTCAAACGCCTGGGTGTACCTGAACGCATACGCGCCTGCCTGGACCCAGAAGAGAGCTTGCCAGCCGCTGGACAGGGCGCGATGGCAATAGAAATACCGGATAACCGGCGAGAGCTGCAAGCCATGTTGATGGCTTTGAATCATACTGAAACGGCCCAGGCGGTGACAGCGGAACGTACGGTATCCAAGGCCTTTGGCGGCAGTTGCCAGATGCCGCTGGCGGCTTTTGCGACGGTCAGCCAGGGGCAGATGCAGATCAGGGCCATGGTGGCGACCCCTGATGGCACGCGCATTGCCAGGGCAGAAGCTGCCGGTGATGCTGACAAGCCGCAAGAGCTGGGACTAAAACTGGCGCAAGCCTTGTCTGCGCAGGATGCAGAAGCCATTTTGGCGGTGTGTAAAGCAGAGATCACTGAGTGACATAGCCAGATGCAGAAAAATTTGGTCGCTAATAAGGTGATACTCACCCGGCCTGTTGCTCAGGCGCAGGATTTTGCCAGGCAAGTAAAGGCCATGGGGCGTGATGTAGCGCATTTCCCTTTGCTCGAAATAGCAGCGCTGGATGACAATACTGCCCTGATCACCCAATTAGGGCAATTGCAGGGCTATGCCCTTATTGCCTTCGTCAGCCCAAATGCGATAGATGCTTTTTTCCGGCATCTGACGACCCTGCCAGAAAACCTGACTTTTGCTGTCATGGGCGAAGGTAGTCGGGCAAAGCTGGCTGAATATGGCGTGAACGACCAGACTGCGACAATTTTACGTCCGCGTAATGCACTGAAGACGGATTCTGAAACTCTCCTTGCCGAACTGGATCTGGATGTGCTGCGCGGCCAGAAAGTATTGATCGTGCGTGGCGAGTCTGGCAGGGAATTATTGGCTGAAGCTTTGCGCACGCATGGAGTAGAGGTGGTGCAGGTGGCAGCTTATCGCAGGGTCAAACCTGTCTTGAATGATGAAAATGAAAAGCATTTAGCACAACTGCTTGAAAGCGATAATGACTGGGTCATCACCAGTTCTGAGGCCTTGCGCAATTTGTGTGACTATGTAGAGGCACTGAATTTAAATGGTGGCGTGGCAAAAATGCAACGACAACATTTGCTGGTGCCACACAGCCGTATCGAAGAAACCGCACAAACTCTGGGGTTTCTGCACATAACCTTAACAGCTTCTGGCGACGAACAACTGCTTGTCGCGTTACAATCTCGTCTATGAGTGAACAGCAATCAAATCCCGATGCCGTCGTGACGGCAAATCCTGTCGATGCCCAGGCACGACAGCCAGCCTCAACTTTACCAGCAGAAGCTGCAAAGGAACCAGGCTGGGCTAATCCTGCCTATCTGATTTCCGGTGTGTTGGCAGTTTAACTTGCAGCTAACTGGTGGTCTTCACAAAACCAGATCAGTAATTTGCGTGAAGAGGTCGCCAAGAGGCTGCAGACTGCGGATACCAATAGCAGCGAAACCAAGGTGTTAGCGCGCAATGTGCAAGAGACTGCCAAGGAAATTCAGTCCAAGGTCATTCTGCTTGAGGGTAAACAATCTGAAGCGCAAAGCCAGCAACTGGCTTTGGAGCAGTTGTATCAGGATTTGTCCAAGAATCGTGATGACTGGGCATTGGCCGAGATTGAACAGGTATTGGCAACTGCCAGCCAGCAATTGCAACTTGCCGGTAATGTGCAAGGCGCATTGATCGCTTTGCAAAATGCCGATGGGCGCCTGGCAAAATCAGACAAGCCACAATTTATTTCCATACGCCGTGCAATTGCCAAAGACATCGAGAGACTAAAGTCTCTGCCAGCACTGGATCTGCCTGGTGTAGCACTGCGCCTGGATAGTGTGATTGCCCAGATTGATCATATTCCATTATGGTCCGATGAAAAATCTGTGGTATCCGCCACTCCACCAAAGGCACCACTGCGCGTTTTGCCAAAATCTTCAGTCACTGCAAGAACGGAAAAGAAGACTGTCGATGATGTCGAAGAAATTACCTGGAGCATGCGTCTGCAAGATGGCTGGCAAAGTTTTTCCAGCGAAATGTGGAATGAAGTCAAACAGTTGATACGTGTCCGTAATGTAGAAACACCGGATGTGCTGTTGCTGACCCCCTCACAATCCTATTTCGCCCGCGAAAACCTGAAGCTGCGCCTGTTGAATGCCAGGCTGGCACTGTTATCCAGAAATGAAAGCATCTTCAGAAGCGATATGATCGCTGCACAAGATGCGATTGGCAAATATTTTGATACCCGCGCCAAGCAAACTCAGACGGTACAAGCCTTGTTGCGCCAGGTGCAGGGCAGTAATCTGTCGATAGAAATGCCGACGCTGGGCGAGAGCCTGAATGCAGTGCGTAACTATAAAGTGAAGCCATAAGAGTATGCGTATCTTTATCCGGCTTTTGATTTTGTTTGCGCTTGCAGTTGGTCTTGCCGTGGGCGCACGTTATAACCCTGGAAATGTGGTTCTGTTCTTTCCGCCGTACCGGATAGACTTGTCCCTGAATTTTTTCCTGTTCCTGTTATTGGTCGTTTTTGTCGTGATTTATCTGGTGATACGTGCCATCGTCACGACCAGGAAAATGCCGCGTAAAGTTGCCATGTATCGCCAGAACAAGCGCGAAAAAGACAGCAACAAGGCATTGCGTGAAGCCTTGAAAGCCTTGTTCGAAGGCCGCTTCGGTCATGCCGAAAAAGCTGCCATGCGCGCTACCGATTTACCGGACAACGCCGGTGTTGCCTCTCTTATAGGCGCGCGCGCTGCTCATCACATGAGTCAGTATGAGCGTCGTGATTCATGGTTTGCCGGTCTTGAGCAAGACAATGTGTATAAGGTAGCGCGACTTGTCAGCATGACAGAATTGCTGGTCGATCAGCATCAGGCTGGTAAGGCTTTGGAGGCTGTGCGTGAATTGAATGCCAATGGTACCCGTCATATTCAAGTCTTGCGCTGGGCTTTGAAGGCCAATCAGCAAGCACAGAAATGGCAGGAAGTATTGAAGCTGGTGCGCACGCTGGACAAGCACCGTGCCCTGCATCCTGCACTCTCGCAGCGTTTGCGTGAACTGGCTTATGAAGATTTGCTGACTAATCAGGGGCATGATGCTGAATCCATACGCCGGGTCTGGTATGAAATTCCTCAGGCTGAACGCAAATCTGCCTTTATCGCCTTTACTGCGGCGACGGCTTTCAATTCGCACGGCTTATTTGATGATGCCCGTGGCATAGTCGAAAAAGCACTGTCTGAAGACTGGGATGAGCGTCTCATGCGTGCCTATCGTGATGCGGCTGCCTCAGAAGGTTCGGCTGCCTTGTTGTCACAAATTGAACATTGTGAAAAATGGTCAGAACAGCATCCTACTGACCCTGAACTGGCGTTGACGCTTGGTACACTATGCCTGCGCCAAAAATTATGGGGTAAGGCACAAAGACATATGGAGCAAGCCCTGTCAGATGCAGTTGATCCGCGCACCGTGCGCGAAGCTAACCTGAAGCTGGCGCAGTTGCATGAGGCACTGGGGCAGGCAGAAGAAGCTGCCAGCCATTACCGCCAATGTGCCATGGCAACCATGTTATGAGGGAACGGATTGTATAGAGCGACTGCAAGCTAATTGTAATGATGCCCTGTTGCGGCGCACAATTTTGCCTTGAAAAACTATATAATCCCGTGCAACCCATTTCTTCTATTGATACTTATACAGAAAGTGCAAGATGAGCTTGAATAAAGTACCAGCAGGTCGTGATCTGCCAAATGACTTCAACGTTATTATCGAAATCCCTATGAATGGCGATCCGATCAAGTATGAAGTCGACAAAGACACTGGCGCCCTTTTTGTTGACCGTTTCATGGGTACTGCCATGCATTATCCTTGCAACTATGGCTATGTACCACAAACGCTGGCTGGTGATGGTGACCCGGTTGACGTATTGGTTATCACGCCTTTCCCGCTGATTCCTGGCGTGGTAGTGCGTTGCCGTCCTATCGGCATCCTGAAAATGACAGATGAAGCCGGTAATGATGCTAAAGTATTGGCTGTACCAGTAGACAAGATTTTGCCTATCTACACACACTGGCAAAAACCTGAAGATCTGAACGAGTTGCGCCTGCGTCAGATCCAGCATTTCTTTGAGCACTATAAAGATCTGGAAAAAGGCAAATGGGTTAAAGTTGAAGGTTGGGGCGGCCCAGATGATGCCAAAGCGGAAATTTTGGCTGGTGTAGAGAATTTCAAAAAAGCTGAAGCATAAAAGCTGAACGGTTTTCAAAACAAAAAAGGTGCGATTTAATATCGCACCTTTTTTTGTTTTTGCTGATTGATTAAGAAATCCAGACTGTTTTCAGTACCTATATCCTGTGCATCAGGTACGCAGCTACACCAACAAGAGCAGCGATCAAGGCTGCCCAACTCAGCCATGATACTTTGTGCGAGTTATCATTATTTTTGTAGTCACTCGTATCGCCGCTACCTTGTTTTTGACGCTTGCGTTTGAGCTTCTTGTCGCGGTCAAGGAATTTTTCCAGTGCTGACGACATTTCGGCAGCGTTTTCATAACGTGCTGCTGGGTCTTTTTGCATCGCCTTCATGACAATTTTAGAGAGGGAATCCGGTATGCTCGGGCGGATTTCTGAAGGATATTTCGCTACT
>JACQDX010000129.1 GCA_016200895.1 Burkholderiales bacterium | reverse complement strand
GCGGTTTTGCGTAAGTCCTACTTATAAAATCCAATTCTGTAAATTAACCAGAGGTCCATCATCACCACTTGGGTGTAATCCGCTCCCCAGGCAAAATATCATAAGGAAAGGCCCAGCCTGGTATGGCGCGCAAACGTTCCAGCCAGGCGACGATATGCGGATAGCGCCCCTCAAGCTTGTAGTCGCTTTCATTTTCCGGATAAAACAGATAGCCGCTGAGGGAGAAATCAGCGATCGTCGGCGCATCACCAACCATGTACTCGTGGTTGGCCAGATGCTTGTTGACGATATTGAAGGCATTATCTACACGACCCAGCAGCCAGGCCTGGACGGCTGGATCAGGTGCCACAGGGCCAAAGGATTTATTGAAACGGTAGCTGGCAAAATAACTGGTGAATTTGTGGTTATCAAACAAAAGCCAGCGCAAGACTTCGAGTTTTTCATCTTCATTCTTGCCACCAAAAGCACCATGCTTGTTGGCCAGGTAGCTGAGGATGGCACCAGACTGTGTCAGCACGCGCTCCCCATCTTCCAGCACTGGCACCTCTCCCATTTCATTGGCTTGTTCGCGCCATTCATTGCTGCGTGTCACTCCCTGAAACATATCAACATAGCCGTTCTCAAACGGCTGGTTCAATGCGCGCAATAAAAAGGCGACTTTGAAGGAATTGCCTGACTGGCAGAGGCTATGCAGTTTGTACATGATGCGTGTCCTTGGGTGTGAAGAGAACAAGCATCTTACCCAAGATTTACAGATTGTGCATAATCGGTGCAATCAGCCTGCCATTGCCTTCAAAAAGACTTCCGTTTGTGTATCCGCCGGATAGAATAATTCCACGCACAACTCATGCAGGGTGATGTCGCGTGGGCTGCCAAATGTTGTCAGGGTGGTGAACAGCGAAAGCTCTTGCCCATGCAACTCCATGATGCATGGTATCAGCAAGGAAGGCTCGGTCGATTGTGTGACTGGTGTTTGCTGTTTCAGGGCAATCACATTTGGATAGGCATTTACCTCGTCTACCAGGGCAATAATGTCTTCGTCGCGGGCACTGAGCATCAGCCGCTGCAAAACCTGTAAAAGATAACTGCCCCACTCAGAAAAATTCTTGGTGTATGCAGCAAAACCTTGCGGATGCAGGCTGGCCCTGAAGATATTGATTTCTGGCGTGAGCAATTCTGCAGGCAGCAAACCCATGAGTTTTTCTGCGGCACGGTTATGCAAGACCACATTCCAGTGCCTGTCCAGTGCAACGCCGGGATAAGGGTCGTGAGTATCCAGCAGACGCTGCACTGCCGCCCTGACCTGGGCCATGCGGGCTGTGTCCAGCCCCTGTTCGCTATAGCGTGGTGCATACCCCGCAGCCAGCAACCAGGTATTGCGGGCACGCAAAGGCACGTCGAGTTGGCTGGCGATGCTCATCAAGAGCTCAGCACTGGGGCGGGAGCGGCCGGTTTCCACGAAGCTCAGGTGACGTGGCGAGATATCAATGTCCAGCGCCAGCTCCATCTGGCTCAACTTGCGCTGGGTGCGCCATTCACGTATCAGGGTACCAACTGGTGCCTCCGCCTTGTCTGCTGTAGTAGAGATGAGATGACTCAATTGCTGCTCCCGGTATGAAGTCTGGAATCTGAATTATCCGTGTATTGCTGCACCAGCGCCATTACCTGCGAGGTAATCGACTTGCTGCAAATGTAGAGCGAAACTGCAATCCCCTCAACTGTTTTTGGAGATACATCATGTCTACTGCATCTACTGCTGTCAAACTGCATGCCCCTGCCCTGTCCTTGAGAACCATACTGACACTTGACGCCATCACTGGTCTTGCCATGGGATTGTTGCTGGTTGCTACCTCTGGCCTGTTGTCTGGTTTGCTGGGCTTGCCCAAGGATTTTTTGTTCATGGCGGGCGCCAGCCTGTTCCCCGTCGCTGCGCTGGTAGGCTTCACAAGCCGCACTGGCAGCGAAAAGAAACCGCCAGCCTTTCTGGTATGGATCGTCATACTCGGCAACCTTGGCTGGGTGATCGCCAGTGTATTGACGATGGAAGCCTGGTTTGAGCCCAGTATATTGGGATTTGTTTTTGTTAGTGTACAGGCGCTGGTGGTACTGGCATTTTCAGTGCTGGAATATCGTGGCTTGCGTAACTAATGTCAGTGAGTAATGTCAGTGAATAATGTCAGTAAAACAGAAAGAGGCAAGCCAGACTTGTCTCTTTTTGCGAAGCAAGCAAGATTATCGCAATTGCAATACACTTGAGCGCTTATGAATTCCATCTACATGTAATTCCATCTGTATTTTGACTTTAAGCCCACGATGAAACTAGCTGCTCTTAAAAAACTGTGCGCCAGCTATGCCGGTGCCCGCGAAAGATTACACGCTGATCCCAGCAATGTGCTTGCATATAGCGTGGGTGATAAATCCTTTGCCTATTTCAAGACCAGCGAGCCTGAACGCTGGCGCTTCAGCATACGGGTGACACCTGCGCGTTTTCTTGAGCTGACTGATATGCCGGGTGTCAAACCAGCGCGCTATATGGGCCGCTTTCATTGGGTGACGATAGTCGCCGTCGAGCAATTTCCTGAGGAGTATTTGCGGGAATTGCTAGAGTATTCTTATCAGAAGGCTTTGTCTGGGTTGACGAAGAAAAAGCGGGAAGAGGTTTTGATGGGTGATGGTGATTGAGCTTTCAGATTTTTAGACGTCAGAAGTACTAGAATTTTTAGCCTCCATTTACCGCCTATCATCTGACAATCCGTATCCGCGTTAACGTCATTCCTGCGTGCTTTTGGCAGGAATCTAGTGAAGTTCGGCGCATGCAGTTACCACTGCTAATTTCATGCTCGTAATATTTTACACGCCCTGATTTTAAATACCGGTACACGTAATTTCAGATTGGTCGGGGTGGCCCGACAGCTACAGTGCCCCCAACGTCATCGCCACCGATATTAAAATTTTCTACATTCGTATGACACAAATGAATGTAGAAAACCTCAAACTGTCAACAAATCTTTCGGCACCACTTCACTCATCGGCATAATCACACACCGTAAAAACAATTTCGCCGCGTCCTCATGCGCCAGCAGATCTTGCAAGTCTGCCGGTATCTGCCCAACAAAAGCAAACCCGGATCTGGTATGCACGCCAGCTTCGCGCTCTGTCCACAGCAGTTGTATGTGGCAATCACCCATTATCATGTCGGGCTGAGCTTCGTCTGGCAAGAAGCTGAGTTGATACTGGCCTGCAGGGATATCTGATTCCAGCTCGGTCAGTACCTGCATGCCACCTGTGCTGAGGTTGACCAGCAGCGCTGGCAAAGCGTCTGCATGTTCAGGTGAATTGAATACCCACACCGGGCGTATCTCATGGGTGCCGAGTGGTACCAGGAAAAATTGCACGCGTTGGTGACGACGATTTTCAGATGGGTTCATGGCATCAGTGATTAGGTCAGATGGAAGAAATTTCTCGCTTTTTTTGAAGCAGCAGACAGAAATTTATTCCAGATTTATGTCATGGACATGACCAATATGAGCAAGCTCAGCATCAGACAGCAGGCATGCAAATGCCTGATGCCGCAGATTTTCAATCCATCAATTTCAAACCATCAGGCAGCCTTGGCCTCGAATATCATGGACTGGTGTGCTGCCACTCCAGCCATCGCGCCGTCAGCCACTGCCATTGCGACATTGCCTGCCATGCGTGCGGCGTCACCGCAGGCAAATACGCCGGGTACGCTGGTAGCTTTGATCTCGTTGGTGCGAATGACGGTGCCCATGGGGCCTTCTGTCATTTCGCAAGCCAGTTGTGCGGCAAAGGGGCTGTTGATGCGGATGGTGCTCATGGTGAACAAACCGTCCATTTCATATTGCCTGCCGTCTTGCAACTCTACTGTGGCAAGGCCGCTGATCCTGCGCACGAGTACTGTTTCAATCGTGACGCCACGTTTTTGCAAGGCCGCCAATTGCTCAGCATCTGGCTCATAGCATTGATTGGTGAACAGCGTGACTTGGCCCCAGTCTGGCAACATCATGGCGTGGTGATGCGATAACGGGCCGGTGGCCAGTACACCGATGCGGCCATTGTCGATTTCATAGCCGTGACAATATGGGCAGTGGAAGATGTTGCGGCCCCAACGTTCTGCCAGGCCTTCTATGGCGGGCAAGTCATCAGTAACACCCGTTGCCAGTATCAGGCGACGTGCCTGATAAGTCTGTTGCCCCTCCACTGCGACGGCAAAACCATCACCCTCGCGCAGGACCGATGTTGCCTGTCCTTCTACCCAACTGACGGTTTTATACGTCATCAACTGTGCCTTGCCTTCACTGGCAATGGTGCTGGCATTCTTGCCGTCTTGCCCGAGAAAGCCGTGTGAGTATTCAACAAAGCGGTTGCGGCGCTGGCCGCCATCTATCACCAGCACCTGCCTTCTGGCGCGTGCCAGTTGCATGGCTGCAGAGAGCCCGGCATAGCTGCCACCGATGATGATGGCATCAAAAATCATGCCCCTGGTAATTGTGGTCATCGTTCTTCCCCTTCTTGCTATGTGCATTAAATTTACGGCTGAATTCTGTCGCCAGGTCGCCCAATGTCACGTCACCCAGGCGGGCGATGAGCAAGGCTTCTGCCTCATCAAAAGCAGTCGCCAGCGCATCGTTGACAACTTGTTCGACCAGGCATTCTGGATTCTCATTGCGGTTGCCCATGGCAAATATGGTAGGTGCGCCCAGAGCATCATAGATGTCGCGCAAGGTGACCGTCTGCAGGTCGCAAGAGATCACCCAGCCGCCGCCATGGCCTTTGTCTGAACTCACATAACCACGGCTACGCAGGCCCGCCAGCACCCGCCTGACCAGCACAGGATTGGTGGTCAGGTAATGTGCCAGTTCTTCAGAAGTCATGGCCCGTTGTCCATGCGCCATGTGCAGTAGCACGTGAAGGATGGAGGAAAGTTTGCTGTCTCGTCTCATGTAACTAATGATAGTACATAATCGGGAAGTTTGCAGGAGATTTAAACTTCCCGCAAAAAACCATAAAAAAAAACAGGAATAGTCTTATGGACTATCCCTGTTCTTGGTTATTTGTTTTTTCGGTCAGTGCATCGCACTCACCAAGTACAGCTCTTACTTGTCAACTTCCCTCGTCAGCATTTCCCATGAAGGCTGGGAAGTACCATCGGTAGTCGCCGTCACTTTACCGGCAGCAAACTTCAGGTAGGTTGACGCAGCCTTGCTGAATTCTATGGACTTCATTTTGCAGATGGCTTTTTTGGAAGCGGCATCAGCACAATAAGCACCGGCATTGTCTTTGATGGTAGATGCAAAATGCTTGATCTTGAACATGTCATCAGTAGTTTGAAAACTGTCGGCCTTGATGTCAAATTTGACGTCACAACCGCAAGACGTTTTCAAGCCCACAGTGGCGGCCTTGACAGCGGGTTCGACTTCATTGCTCATGAAGTCACGTTCGGCCTTGCCTGCGAAAGCGGTCAAAGGCAAGAGCAATATGATGGCGGCGAGTTTTGAAATTTTCATGCGTGTATCCCTGTGTGGTGAATGTCTGTGAAGAGTTTTGCATTCTAAGTTTCAAGGAGGGTGCGCGCTGAAATGTTTGTAAGTAATTCCCAGGATAAAAATACATCTCACAGTAGCTATGACCTGGCCTTGTCACCTGTGCTTACACTTTTGATAAAAGTGATTTCTTTCCAAATAGCAGTTCATCGACAATTATTTATGTCTGCGTTTTTCTTTGCCGCAACCAATGCAAAGCCCAGCGCAGCAAATAGACCAGGCTAGCCAGCAACAAGCCGCCCCAACAAGCAATTGCCAGCACACCGCCGATTTGTGGCGATCCCCAGACAAACACCCAAAAGAACAAGGCGGGACCTGCAATGACAACTGCAAGCAGTGTGATGATGGCTTGCGGTTTTTCTTTCAAGGCCAATAGACCGCAAGGCAAGAAAAACACGACGAATACTGCAAGCACGGTCATGCCGCTTGCCATCGTTTTGTTTTTGCGAATATCTTCCCATCCATCACTCAACAAGACATATCCATACAGGAAATTATCTTTCGCAACCTCTTTTTGAACCGACTGGCTATTTGCAGACTGAGATTGCACTTCCTGCTGCGGCATCTTTTTGGAAGCGCATGTGGACAGAGGCAGGACAAAGCACAGCAATAAAAGGACGGAAGCAATTTTCCGCATCAAGCTCAACATCATGATGGAACTTTCAATTTTAAGAGGGCGTCTGGTCAAGGCATGCAGCTTGATTCAACACTTTTGCTTGGCAATGTACAAAGCTGCTGCGACTTTATCAAAGTATTGCCGCTAAATATACTGGTGTCACCTGTTCAGCATGTTTGGAACAGAAATAAAAACACCAGGCAGTGTTTCATCTGCACAGGTTTTTGACATTCACTCAACATACAGGAAAACACCATGCTCATACTCAACGTCAGCTATAGCAAAAATCCATCCGAAGTCGAACCACATATCAAATCCCATGGTGTATGGGTAGGCCGTTATTTGAAAGAAGGCGTGTTCCTGTTCGCAGGCCCCAAAAAGAGTGGGCTGGGTGGCGTCATCGCGGTGCAGAGCATGAGCAAAGAAAAGCTCACACAAATACTGGCAGAAGATTCTTATGTGCAAGCCGATGTGGCTGATTACCAGATCATCGATTTTGATTGCAAGGCGACGCAAGCGACGCTGGAAGCTTTGAAGCTGGCTTAGGCTTTGGGTCCAGAACTGCCTTGATATGCCACGGCATATCAAGGGCTCTGCAAGTCCCTAATGCGATGACGATATTTTCATGAAGACCAGCCCGCAGACGATGAGCAAAACAGCACAGACACGCATGAAGTTCAGTTGCTCACCAAAAAATACGATGCCAAGAATGAATGCGCCGATAGCACCTATGCCTGTCCACATGGTGTAGGCTGTACCTAATGGCAGGGTTCGCATGGACAATGCGAGCAAGGCGAAGCTGACGGTCATGCCGGCAATGGTAACAACAGAGGGGAACAATTTCGTGAAACCTTCAGATTGCTTCATGGAGAAAGCCCAGACCACTTCAAACAGTCCGGCCAATAACAATAATATCCAAGCCATAGCAGCTCTCTTTTCAAAGAGCCGGGCCGTCCCGGACATTCATTCCCAAAATGGGGAAGGTCGTTCCTCCTGGTGAAGTCCGTATGGATTCACTGAACCGGACTTTGCAGCCCGGGGACTAAATTATAGCTGAACCACCATACTGCGGTAAATTACGGCCTGATATAAGCATAGCCCTGCTGCTGCCGTCTGATTAACTGGGTGACGCCCGCTTCCACATAACCAAGGTTGTCGAGCATGTCTGACTTGGTGATTTTCTGGGCACGCATGGTATTTTCACAAATCACCACATGGGCACCCATCTTGATGACTTCATCAATGCGGCTGGCTACGGGAGACTCGAACTTGAACATGTCTATACCAGGTCCATAGGCGACGATTTCTACCTCGATATTGTCCTTACCCAGGTCTTTGATGACATTTCTGACATTGTTCAGGGCCAGTTCCCATTTACGGCTTTCGCCATCACTGACCTGGAAAACCACTTTGGATTTTTGTGCGGCCTGCGCTTTGGCTGGCACTTGTGCCATGACGCTGGCTGGCCCCAGGCTGCCGAGTACCAGAGCCAATGCAAATGTGCGGGTGTAGTGGGAAAGCTGTCTCATAGTCGGTCCTGTATTCAAATAAGTGCCAATTTAAGCGGCAACAATAGCAGATTTATAGGCAAACTGATCATGAAATTTTCTGACTTGTTTTATGGCTTGCCTGCTGCTTGTTTTCTTGCTTGTCCTCCTTTTAACAGGTTGTAAAAAAACATTTCATAAAAGCAAGAATGTTAAAAATGGTTGCTTGAATATGCTTAACTGGATTAAAGTTGGTGTTTCCGCAAGGTAGGATGCTGCAGTACAGCAAACCGCAAATCAGACCACAAATTGCCAGTATTCGTGTCTTGTCTGAATATGTCTTGGCATCGGGCTTGGATATATCGGCCAGATACGGGCATGTGCGACAAGGATGATCAACAGATTTTCAGGGTAACGTAGATGAAAAAAGTTCTTTCGATTGCGGCTTGTTGCCTGGCTGGCTTTGCTGCACAGGCTCAGGCGCAAAACAACTATAGTCTGTACGTAAGTGAAGGTACCTCAGGCGGGCTGGATGCTGCCCAGGTCATAGAAAAATACACCGGTCTGGCCGAGGTCATGGGCAAGGCGCTAGGTAAAAAGGTGACGGTAGTGGTGGCACGCGAGTTTGCCCAACTGGAAGAAGGCATGAAAGCGGGCAAGATGGATTTTGTGATTGCCCGCCCCAGCGATTATCCTGCACGTGGCATACGTGACTATAAATATCAACTGGTGTCGACATCCAAGCCTGATGGCCAATGCCTGCTGATCGTGCCCAAGGCATCGCCCTTGAAGAGTATTGCCGACGTCAAGGGCAAGCGCATCGCCTTGCCTGAAAAAGTGTCTTATATGTCAAAATTCTGTTCGGCAGAGTTGACGCACAATGGCTTTAACCTGGCGGCAGAAAAAATCCAGTACGCCAAAGAACAAGGCGCCGTACTGTTTTACCTGGACAATATGCTGGCTGATGTCGGTGGTATTGCGTCATATTCAGGCGTTGCCAAGAACCTGGAAAAAACTGGCCACCGCGTCATCCACAGCAGCCAGCCCCAGCCTTATCAGCCTTTGATTGCGCACCCAAAAATCACGGCTGCACAAATCCAGGCCCTGAAAAAAGAACTGGGGCAACTCGATGAAACCGAAGCAGGCAAGCCCACCTTGAAGCAAGTCGGTATCAAGGAATTTGATACCGGCAATAATGAACAGCGCCTGCGTGATTTACTGAAGTGGCTGGGCTGATCAAAACGAAGGTCGTCAATTAAGGCGTTAATTAAGGCGTCAATTCAGATGGGATGCAGCCTGCGTCAGCGGGTCATAAATTGAGGGGACTGGCGCTTTCACCTGTTCCCCTGCGTCCAGCATCATCAGCTTTTGTGCACGCAAGTAAGGGCTGGGCACGGCTCTTTCGACCACGATATTCCAGCGCTTCAAATAATTGGTGACTGAGCGTATATGCATTTGTACACCTAGTTGCTTGTTGATAAGTTCAGCAACCGCTGGACGCGTCCATTCAGCAAAATCCATTTGCAACTGACATGGTTTATTGTCGCGTATCAGTTGCTGCACTTGTTGCTCTTGCTCACTACTCATGGCACGCCCTTCGCCTGAACGACGGCCACGGCGGTGTGGCAATATGGCATCTGCGCCCTGCTCTTGATAGCGCGCAATGATGAGGCAGACAGCGGTATAGCTGAGGCCCAGTTCACGCGCTATCTGTACCTTCCTGGCACCGCGCTGGTGGGCACGCACCACTTGGCGGCGGCGTTCATACTGTTCCAATGCACTTAAACTTCTGGCATCTTCTTTTTTAGCAGCAGGTGCAAATACTTGCATGGTCATAGGCATATTCATACTGAAATCCTTAATGTTGAGTACTCAACGAAGAGATGCAGTGAATATAGGTGATTTACAGCTTTATGTGCCCTATACTAAAGTATGAATACAGCACTTCCAGGGAGGTTTTGCTGAGCTTGAGATTCAGACAATCCCAGATCCCAAGCTCACGTCCGGCGTATTGGCAAGACAGGATTGTCGCCCGCCCAGCTGACGCCACCAGGTCTGGTGGCGTCAGCAACATGGCCATGAGTAAAAACCCTGCACAAAGTATCAAGGCACGCATGATGCTTCCCTCACACAGCCCGGCCAGCGGGGAAAACTGCTTTTACCTGCATCAGCCCCTGCCAGCGCCAGCCTAATACAGCAGCAGTCCCGACAGCAATCAGGCTACAGATCAGCCACACAGGCAAGGCAGGCATCATTTTATGCACGCCAAGCATAGCCGCGCCCAGTAAAACCGGTATTACCAATGCCACCAGCAATGCGGTTTGATAACTGGATTTTATCTGCGCATAGTTAGTCAGGCTCAACACGCTGACTGGCAAGAGGCTGAAGGAAATGATCCAGGCCATCTCGTGCATGTACTCTGAAGCGGGTGACAAATACGCTGCTCCCACGGTGATCAATACTGACACCAGCCACAAACTTAAATATTGACGCAATATGAATTGCAGCATCATCTTGCTGTGCTGATGCAGGGATGGCAGCTTTGGCGCCAGTAGCAGCAAACCCTGCTCTTCCTTGCGCTGATAGACACAGGTGCGCACAAAGGCAGCATAGATAGGCGGTAGCATGATAAAGGACACCAGGGCTGCAAAATACGCCACGGAGTTATCGATACCCTCACTCCTCAGCGAGCCACGCAAGAAGAATATAAAGTAAATACCCAAACCTGCGCTCATGACTACGACCGGAATAAAACTGGTGAGCCATAAAATCTGCGACCCCATGGCAAATGGCATCAGTTGCCTGACTTTTTCTGGTGTTGCTTTAACCCTGTTTATACACAAACGCAATAACAGGTGATAAGGATTGAGGAATTTCAAAGTGAAATGATTGACGCTGACTTCTTCGCCCTGTATATGCTTTTTCAGCATGGCGAAACTTTCATCCCGCTTGAAATGCTGATCGCCACGCAAGGCGAACACCCAGTGTAAAACCAGTGCAGTCAGTGCAAACCCGGCGATTACAAACAAAAGTGGCTGGTTCCAGTCTGCCTGCACTGACATGCTGACTCTATTATTGAGCCACATCGGCACCTGCGCCATCAATACGACCAGAATGATGACCCACGTACTGCGTACGGAGGCAATATAGATCAACAAGGAAAGCACGCCAAAAAACCAGCCCTGAAAAAACTTCCCCTGCATGTGCATACCCAAAATCAGGGAGAACGCTACAGGCATCAACAATATGGGAATTGCCAGCGCAAACTGCATGTGACGTTTCATTTGCGGCACCAGTGCAGCGCAGGCTGGCGTGTATTGCAAGGCCACGCTCGGTACCAGCAAAATAAACCAGGACAACAACAATATACCCAGCGCGCCCCCTACGCCGACCGCCAATGCCAGCATGACTGACTGCAAATCTGTTTTTTGGGCTTGCACAAAAAATACCGCCACCACTGGCGCTAAAGCAAACAAGCCCAGAGTGATGTACAAAATTTTTAAACTGCCAGTGTTGATGCGTGCATATACAGGCTGCATCCACACAGAAATAATGGCTTTCATATTTTTCTTTCTTACGCTGTTGAAAGGATGAAATGCTGCTTTGTTCAACACGACATGTCTCAATTTGTCATTTCTATGAACATATCTTCCAGGCTTAGCTTATCCATGCGAATGTCCTGACGGTTCTGCAATGCGAGCAATTGTGTCTGGCTGAACTGTGCCAGCAACTTTCCCTCATCGCTTGCAGTACCAGACTGGCGCAAGATTTTTGCGGGCTGCAGTTGCTGCAATACCGTCGATGCTGCACAGATGCGCACAGTGTTATCCATCATGTCATCGAGAGATTGCTGATGCACGATTTTCCCGTCACTGAGGAAGGCGACATCCATGGCCACCCTTTCCAGGTCAGACAGGATGTGGGTAGAGAAAACGATCGTGGTTTGCTTTTCTATGACACGGTCTATCAGTTCCCGTAAAAAATCACGACGACCGGCAGGGTCAAGGCTGGATACCGGCTCATCAAGTATCAGCAATTCAGGATCATGCGCCAACGCCCGGATGATCGACAGGCGCTGCTTTTGCCCGACTGAGAGTTTGCTGATGACCTTGTCGTAAGGCAGCTCCCAGGCTTGCATCAGGGACTGCACCTTGGCTTCATTCCAGCGTGGGTACAGTAGCTGGAAGTAGGTCAGCAACTGCCTTGCCGTCAGCCATTCAAACAAATCACTGCGCTGAGGAACATAGGCGATTCTGGTCTTGGTATCGGCACTCAGTTGTGCGGCGGATTCGCCATATAACTGCGTGGTACCAGCATCAATATCACGCAAACCCAACAAACATTCAATCAAAGTGGATTTGCCTGCACCATTGCGACCCAGCAGACCAACGATACTGCCTGGAGCAATTTGCCAGTCTAGATTTTTCAAGACAGCTTGCCCGCCGAGGGATTTACTCAAACCCTGGATTTGCACGGGTGTGTTTAACTGAGCTTGCATGCTTATTTTCCTTTAAGAATACTGGTCAAGAGTGTGATGACTGCCTTGGAATCCAATTCCAGCTGGCTGGCTTCAAGTGCTATGCGTTCGAGGCTGGGGCGCAATAATTCCAGTCTGGATGCAAGGTCAGAATGGCCACCGGCCCGGGCCGCCACTTCCATACCCAGGCCACGGCGACGCACCAGCAAGCCCTCGGCTTCAAGCATGCTGTAAGCCTTGGATACCGTCATGGGGTTAACACCAAGCTCACTGGCGACATCGCGCACAGATGGCATGGCATCACCTGCAGCAATTTGCCCGCCCGCTTGCAAGCGCCGCAATTGCTCTATCAACTGGCGATAGATAGGTTCACTACTCCCGGTCGCCACCTGGAATATTTCTGCACCTAACTGGCGCGGGCTAAGGTCTCTAATACCTGGCGTCATATCTCATGCTCCATGGTCTACCTTTCATTGCGTGTAAATGGCATGCTCATATATCTCATGCATTGACGACTAATACAGTATCGCCACGTGTATTAATATAGTAATACACTAAATTTACAATTTCAAGCGTTTTTTTTGCGCCTGCTGGCAACGCGCTGGGGACAATCATTTTGGAGGGGAACACTTCAGGCAGAGGAAGGGATAAAAAAACGCCAGCAAAGCTGGCGTTTTCAAGATTAACATGCCGGGATCAAAACTTACCCCGGCATTTTATCAGGCTGCTTTATGCAATCAGATTGCCAGTAACGATGGTACCAACCGTACCCGTCAATTGTACAAAGAAGTCGGTACTATCAAACTGGCTGGTATCTGAACCAGTGTTCTGGAACAAGTAAGTACCTGTTGCTGAACCATTCTGTATTGTGATCAGATAAGCTTGGCCAGTGTTGTTGAGGACAATCGACAGGCCGGAAGCGATGGTGGTCAGATAGTTGGCGGTTGTGGCATTACCGATGATGTAGGAACCCACACTCGCCGCATTGACACCAGTCTTGAAGTAATCTGTACCCGTCGCATTGAAATTACCCACCAGATCCACCTGCGTGTTGTTCGACATGTTGGCACCGGTTTCTATCAGGGTTTCAGAACCAGAACCTGAGGATTGCAGGTTAATGGTATCCACCGCCGCACCACCTGTGATGGTAGTTGCAGCAGAACTGGAACCCAGCAGGTTCAGTGTCTGGCCGCCACTACCCAGAGTAATGGTGTTGTCGCCAGTGCTCTTGGTATAGTTCAGCGTGACGCCTGCACCATCGACGTTGGTGAGGCTGGCCGTGCCTGTACTGCCCGCCACATTGATGATTTCGATAGCGGCTACCTTGGTGCTCAAATCAATGTTCTGGGTGGTAGTCGCGCCGATGTTGAGTGTGTCTGTACTATTGCCACCATCCACCGTGGTCAGGAAGTTGACGATCTGGTTGGCAGTGAAATTGAAAGTATCTGTACCGGTACCACCAATCACACTGACAGCCACGTTGGCTGAGGTGAAATTGTTGGTGCCATTGGCGAGGTTATACTTTTCTATCGTGCTGAAGGCATTGAAAGTACCAGCCGTCGTCAGGTTCAGGGTCTCGGTTCCTGCTGCATTGACGGTGCCGGTAAATTGCGACATCTGGGCTATGGTTGCCGTGATGTTGGCATTATTAGTCACCGTCAGATTTTCAAAACCTGTGATCGTGGCATTGCTGATATCAGGTGTCGATGAGAAGAATGCCAGACTATCCGTACCCGTGCCGCCAGTATAAGTACCCAGGATGGTAACACCATTGAGGGCCAGACTATTATTGCCGTTGCCTAATGCCGCTGTGCTGGAAACTGTGGCGTTGATAGTGACGTTGTCGTTACCACCACCGCCAGTGTAATTAACGCCCGCCGTGGCAGAGTTCATATTGACCGTATTGGTGCCGGTAGCACTGCCTTTGACAGTAGCTGTACCTGTCAGGGCACTGGCTGTCCAGGTAAAGCCACCCAGGGTAATGCCGCTGGCATCAACAGTTGTCAGCGAGGTGCTGGATGAAGACAGGGTCAGGCCTGCATTGCCACTGACATTGAAGGTCTTGACCGAGTTACCCAGCCAGGTCATGTTGTCATTGAAAGCACCTGTGGGCGTGGCCTGGGTGTCACTGACTGTGATATTGACAGTCTCTACACCGGATGCAGTAATACCTGCGGTGGCAAAGGCGACAGCGGAAGTGCTGCCATCAGTCAGCGACAGGTTGACGATATCATTGACACCACCCGCAAACGCAGCATTGGAAATGGTAAAGGCCGTGCCCGCGCCATTCAGCGTTACATTGCCATTGCTGGGCAAATTGCTCAATGTCAGTCCATTCGCGCCAGAGAAAGTGACGTCACTATAGTTACCCAGGGTCTGCAAGTCTACGGTCTGGTTGGTGACACCGGTGAGGCGCAATTTTTCAAAGCCGGTGACATTGGCAGCAAAAGTACCCGAGCCGGATGCTGTCGCAGCATAGGCGGCTGTCAGCACGATGGTGTCGGTACCCAGGCCACCATTGACAACAATGGGCAACAAGGCAGTGTTGGGGATGAAGGTGTCGTCACCTGTGCCACCGTTGATAGTGGTAAAGCCTGCAGACGTGTTGTAGGTGATGGTATTGGTGCCATCTGCCAGGTTCAGGACCTTGATATTGCTGATGGTGCCACCTGTGCTGCCGTTATTGATGGTGACTGTGCCCGCTGTGGTCAGGGTCAGTACATCAGTGTCTGCAGCGTTACCTGCGATGGTTGTGCCATTGAGGTTGGGAATGGTGGACATGAAGATGTCATTCGCACCAGATGTGCCATTTAACGTGCCACCCGCAGTCACTGCAACCGCATTGGCAATACCAAAGTCGCTGGCGACTATCGAGCCTATTGTGCCGCCCAGTTTGACGATGAAATCGCTGGCATCAACTGCCCCTACACTGCCACCAGAATTCTGGAAGGCATAAGTGCCCGCCGCAGTACCGCTGTTGACGACGATGGTATAAGCCTGGCCTGTATTTGCCAGGCTCGCGCCCGCTGCAGTTGCCGCCGTAGCGATCGCTGCTGCCAGACTGCTGCTGTCAGCATTGGAAATGCTCAGGTTATACAGTGAGGTCGGCAAAACACCAGTAGCAAAAATGTCTGCACCTGCCGCCTTGAAGTTATTCACGGTATCCAAGGCATTGATGGTCGAGCCAGCCGCGATGGCATCCGCACCAGTTGCTGTCGTGGACAAATTGATGATATCCGCACCAGAACCACCTGTGATGGTCGTGCGGCCTGTGCCCGTACCCAGAATATTGAGGGTCTGACCACCTGAGCCCAGGGTGATGTTGCTGATGTCGTTAGCGGCAGACTTGGTGAAGTTCAGGGTCACGCCAGCACCGTTTTCATTCGTTACTGTCCAGCCTGCTGTTGTACCACCTGTGACGTTGACGACTTCTACGTTACTGACCTTGGCAGACATATCGAGAGCAGCGGTGACAGCACCGATATTAAGAGTATCGGTACCCAGGCCACCGTTGATGGCAGTAGCAGCGGTGATAATGGCTGAACCGGCAGTGATGGTGTCATTACCAGTACCACCCGTTACCGATACCAGGCCGCTTGCGGCAGTAAAGGTATTGCTGCCATTGCCCAGCACATAATTTTCCACATTCGCGTTGCCTGCGATAGTGCCAGCAGTCGTGAAGTTGACTGTCTCTGTTGCTGCAGCAGTGACGGTGGTAAAGCCAGCATATTGCGCCGCTGTCATGGTGACGGAGGCATTGTTGGCGATATTGACCGTTTCAAATCCACTGACATTGGCCGCGCTGATATTGCTGCCATTGACCAGGAACAAGGTGTCGCTGCCTGAGCCCGCAACAAAAGTGCCGCTATAAGTCTTGCCTTCCAGGGTCAGGGTGTTATTACCCGCACCCAGGTTGACATTACCAGCCAGCATGGAGCTGCCGGAATTGGCCAGGCTGACATTATCATTGCCAGTGCCGCCATTGATGGTAGTAATACCGGATGTCGCCACGTTAAAGAAAACATTGGTCCC
Organism: Burkholderiales bacterium; assembly: GCA_016200895.1. Lineage (GTDB taxonomy): Bacteria > Pseudomonadota > Gammaproteobacteria > Burkholderiales > Burkholderiaceae_D > Undibacterium. The sequence goes on along the minus strand of JACQDX010000129.1, from coordinate 486 downwards.
CGTATTGTCGGTAGCCAGTGTCTTGATATTGGTGATGGTATTACCGCTGCCTATATTGACCGTACCGCCGCCAGAGATAGTGATGGTGTCAGCGTCACTGCCATTGCCGTTCACGGTTGTGCCCACCAGCGCAGCCACATTGCCAGTGAAATTTTCATTCAGACCGGCAGCACCATTGAATATCCCACCTGCGGTCAGCGCAGTACCGTTGGCGGCTTGGCCATTGCCATTCGAAGGGCTGGTGCCTACCGTACCAGAAATCACGCTCGCCCCACCCGAAACAACAATCGCATTCGAAGTAGTAGCATTATTCACATTGCCACCCGTCGCATTCGAAGACGAAGTCACGTCATACACCAGCGTACCGCCAGTGATAGAGATAAACGACAAGTCGATGTTGTTCACACCAGCGATGTCATCGACTATCGTCAACTGATGCGGGCCTGCACCGCTGAAGGTCAATACCGGACCAGACAGGCTCAAGGC
>JACQDX010000006.1 GCA_016200895.1 Burkholderiales bacterium | reverse complement strand
GACAACCTATTAAAATATTTGGGATAGTGTCGAGAGCGCCCCAGCGAATTCTGTTAAATGATCTCAAAATTTCGATTCCATCGCTTATATTGACTGATTCTGTTTGCCACTCTTCGTTCAATCTGGAATATAGTTTTTCCACTAGTGTCCCAACGTTAATCGAATAGAACCAACTGGTTGGACGAATCCTGTACTTCTTGCGACGCGGCGGTTTTCGTAAGCAGTTGATCCAGCGGAGTTCTCTCGAACAGGGTGAGGCTCAAGATTTGTAGTATTTCGTAAAGAGAAGCGTCGAGGTCGAGACGTTTCTTGATGATGGCAACGAGTACGTAGGCCGACACGGCGATCCAGATTTGCGACTTCACCGCATTCTCCGTCGTACCGAAAAAGGATTTGATACGCAGATGCTGTTTGATCCATTTGAAGAACAACTCGATCTGCCAACGGGATCGGTACAAGTCGGCGATGGTTTGTGCCGACAGGTTGGTGTTGTTGGTCAGGAAGACCAGCGTCTTGCCTTCCGCATCCTTGATGCGGATTCGCCGCAGCGTGTCGGGGTAATGTTGCGAGGAATAAACTCCGGCCAACATGCCGATCTGGTCGCAAATGATGCCCGCAGCCCTGTCGGTAGGACGAGAGTAGCGGCGCTCGAACTTCATGTTCGACTTGGCGCGGATCACGAAGAAGCTGCCCGCCTGATGCAAGGCGTACAGCCGTGCGAAATCCAGGAAGCCGCGATCCATGACGTAGAAGGCTCCCGGCTCGGGGATCAGCATATCGAGCACATTCACCTCGTGCAGCTTGCCGTCCGAGATATGAATGAAACTGGGAATGTTGCCACGCAGGTCGAGCAAGGTGTGCAGCTTGATGGCAGCCTTGGCTGTGCGGAACGGAGCCCAAGGAAATACCGACAGGCACAGATCGATGGTCGTAGTGTCCAGAGCATAGACGGTCTCCGACAGGTCGAGACCAAGCGGCTCGTTGATGTAAAGATTGCGCGCGATGTTGATAAGACTCTGCCCGAAGTCCGCGTAGATGCGCCAGTTGCGCATGGCGTTGGCATTGGACAGCGTGTTGCGCGCCACGGTGCTGCGAAATCCCATGTGGTAAAGCTTGGCCGATTGACTGCGCAGGCACGCTTCGATGTCGCGCAGACTCTCGCGATACGTCAGCTGTGCAAACGCCATGCAAAGGTACTGATCGAGGCAGGTGAACTGTTTGACCTTGTATTCCCCGCCATAGCGGGCGACGCAGCGACGGAAGGTGGTAAGGGGAAGATGCGCCATGAGTTGCGCAAAGACGAGTTTGCCGGAGTTCATTGGATGGATTCGCAGTCGGCTTGGATAAAGCCGACATACTACGAGTCAGTCTCAAATCGAGACCAGACCAATTCTCCGAATTACTCCGTTCGTTCAACTCGTTATGGCGCATCATTTGTTTAACGTTGGGACACTAGTGAAATATAATATGTTTTATGTTCGGCTGATTGTAGCAGATGGGTAAAGTCCGTCGCCACTGCCGCTGATCGAATATAGGAGACCATTGCACGGCGCGATAAAACTGGTAATATTCGTGACATGCACTTCTCCACGCTCATCGCTCTGCTACATTCCACGTTCAGCCTGCTGGCTGCGCTGCTGCTGCGCTGCGCGCGCTAACCATACCCCCTTACAATTTGAAGTGAGTGCGCCAGCCACGGCGCAGGTTCAACCTATTCTCGTTGGAGTTCAGCATGTCAGACAAATTGATTATTTTCGATACCACCTTGCGCGATGGCGAGCAGAGCCCAGGCGCGGCGATGACCAGGGAAAAGAAGATGCG
>JACQDX010000128.1 GCA_016200895.1 Burkholderiales bacterium | reverse complement strand
TCCCGGCTCAATCTTGCCAAAATCGTACGATGGCAATTTGGGTGGGAGTACGATGGAAGCGGCGTGCGTAACAGCAGGCAGGTTGAGGACGCCTGCCTGGGTTTTTAGGGTCAGGGTCTGGCTGGCGCTGCTGGTTGATGATGACTACTTGGAGTAGTGCATAAACATTCACCAACAGCTTCAAGAGAATTTACACAAATATTTTTATGAGCTCCGATCGCGTCAACACTCGCTACCAGTTTTAAAGAGTTTACATCGATATTTTACAAGCCCATCGAATACGCTAACTCTTTTCAATCATCGTCAGAATTATTCACTCCACGAACAGTAATGGAAAAATAATTCCTTCCATTTTTTGAAACACTATTGAAATAATATTCAAAGTCTACGTCAATATTTAGAACTTCAATGAAAGGATCTGAAATTGTGAATTTACCTATCAATTCATTTATCCGAATTTTTTTACTGAAAATATTTTTACTATTTGTAATACATGAAATGATCCGAGTTATGTTGCTTTCCATATATTCGGAAGATGAGTTCACACTTAGCCACTCGCAAAATCTTATACCTCTTTCGTCAGCAGTAGAATGTTTACAAAATTTCTGCGGAAATATACCTTTTCCATCTTCAGTAATAAAAGTAATTTTTCGACTCTCCCCAACCTCAATACCTTGTGAAAACATTTTCAATTCATCACACACTCTTATGTCAAGAGTATTTTTTGCTTGCGCAAGCATATGTGAAAATAAAAAGACTATTACAAACAAATTTTTATTAAATAATAATTTCATAACGGTGCCTTTTTCTGGAGCTATTTAGAGTCGCATTTGCATTGAGATTTAGCTCTGGCTCTATCCCTATATTTATTTAGCATTTCCCTTGTAGACATCCTATCTTTTCCATTCATTCTACCGCTAACAATACGGAACTGATATTGACCATCAACTATTTCGACCACACCAATAAAGTCATTGCGCACAATATAGTTGGGGTAACCACTATTGACAGCGCCGTCATCTTTTGGGCCGGGAACATTAGACCAATCATCAGCATTGGGATGTGAATGAATTATATCCTTGGTCTTACCATCATTTGGGTAATTAGCTGTAGTTGTTATTCCATCATCTGTATAAACATAAGTACTAGGTACAATTTCAAAATTTCCATCGTTCGTTACTCTGCCAGCCGCTTCTTTGTCAGGGTATAAATCTACTGAATTTTTATTTTTTTTGGCGTTTTCATCGGAACTTCCCCTAGTATTTCCACTTCCGTCTTTACAAGGATCATAATCATCTGCATCAATGCAACGACCGCTAGCTTTTAAAGCTGGCGGGCATGCTAGGCCAAACCGATCAGAAAAGCGAATAGGATTTCCGGCGACATAACCATAGGTGTTGATTCCCCCACGCAGCCCAATCGGATCAGACTGCACATATCTACCAGATTGCGGATCATAATCTCTAAAGTAATTATAGTGCAGTCCCGTCTCCTCATCATAATACTGCCCAGGGAACCGCTGATTCCAAACAAACTTGCTCACATTGTTTTGCGGCTGCTCATTCGGCAAGGTCTCTCCAAATGGCGCACTGTCCCAACGCCACACTTCCGTCCCTGTATTGTCGGTAATCACCCGCGGTGTATTCAAATGATCGGTATGAATGTCATACATTTTGGGGACGTTCTTGGTCACGGCAACTTGAACAGGTGTTGATGTCGTCATTGCTCCAAGATTATCTGTCGCTTTGGCTGTAACGCTGTAACTGCCTTGTGAGACGTTTTCCCAATTGGTTTTGTACGGTGACTGCGTGACCGTGGCAATGCTGGTCGCTCCATTGAAGAATTCGACTTTGCTGATCGTGCCGTCTGTGTCTGCTGCTGTCGCGTTCAGGATGATCGTGGCTGGTGCAGTTCCGTTATTGGGACTTGCCGTCAGGCTGACTGTAGGTGGCGTGTTGTTGATGACGTTGACGGTGATTGGTGCTGTGCTTGTGGTGCCGTTCTTGTTGTCGGTCGCCTTGGCGGTGACACTATAGCTGTTGGCCGTTACATTTGTCCAACTGACGCTGTAGTTGTTGCCATTGGAGACTGTTGGTGTTGCGGCTGTGCCTATTAATGTGCTGCCCTGATAGAACTGCACCTGGCTGATGGTGTTTCCGCTCCCTGTTGCTGGTGTTGCTGTGGCAGTCAATGTCACTGCTGCGGGTGCGATAAAGTTGCCGTTGGCTGGCACGCCCTGTATCGCTGGTGGTACTGGCTGCGCGATGCTGACCGTGGGCAGGTTCGTGACCGGACCTGTGATGCTGGTAAACACTGGCTTGTACAACAAACTGGTCGGCCCGCCATTACTGATACTGATGTTCTTGGCGAACAGGTCACCAGCAAATACAAAGTTGTTTGCTGCGGTGAGCGTGATATCTCCCTGGTCAACATAGATACCGCCAGCAATCTGTGCCCCTTGCGCTGTCGTGAAGTTGCCGCTGTACAGGTAGACCTTGAGCTTGTCTGGCGTCTGCGATGCGATTTGCGCTGGCGTCATGTTGTTGCCGCAAGTGGTGCCACCACTGATGTTCCAGCAGGTAGGGCCACTGCCCAGGTTGAAGGCGTTCTTGAAGTAGAGCTTGACGCTGGTATTGCTGTTGCCATTGCCTGCAGCAGCGACCTTAAGGTGGCAGCTTTGTTGCCAGTTGGCGTTTTCTATATAGTACTCGCCCGGTTCAAACTCCATGACTGTGCCATTGCAGTTGGAGAGGTTCAGTTGCTTGATGCGGGTGGGTACTGCACCTGCCTGGAAGTGCAGCACTTTGTTGACTTGCAGGTTAATTTTTGCGTATTCACCGGCAGGCAGGTTGAGTACGCCAGCCTGGGTTTTGAGGGTCAGGGTCTGGCTGGCGCTGGTGACCGCCAGTTGACCATCACCGTTGATGGTGCTGCTGGTGCTGCCGTTGTTGATGATGACCTGGGCACCATTGGCGTAATTCACATCAAGCGGGTTGGTCGTGCTGAGGAATGCTGGCAATGTCATGCGGCTGGCATTGCTGCCGCTGGCGGTGATCAGGGCTGTGATTGCGGGTGTCGCACTGGCGGCATTCTTGCACTGGGTGGTACCGGGCAGATTGGTGGCTACGACATTGAGTTTGGGGCTGTCATAAAAAGCCGGATTGCAAAATGCCTGGGTGTTGGTGGTATCCCCGAGTGTGATCTTGCCACCGGCAAAGACGTTGAGGACGCTGCCTGTGGTGACCTGGGCTTGTGCGTGGGCAGATGGTGTGGCACACCAGAGTCCAGCGGCGCTGACGAGGGCAGCGAACACGGTGGTGCAGTGGGTGCGGAATGTCTGTTTTATATGCGACATGATGTGATTTTGTTGTTTGTTCCGGGCATCAGCTGGCTGGTGCTGTATCGACAGGCTGGTGTTGGTTTGATCCGTATACATGCTGTGCTTTATTTGATGGCGGCGACGGGGATGTCATCGAGGTAGATGCAGTCGATGTCGTCTTCACCATGGCGTTCGCTGATGAGTTTGCCTGCCAAGTCGTAGTGATACAGGATGGTGACGGCGGGTTTGCTGCCATTGGCGGGCACTGTCTTTTGTACGCGCTGGCCCAGCGGGTTGACGTGGTATTGCACAGTGCCTGCGCTGGTAGTGGCAGAGATCATGCGGCCACGGGCGTCGTAGCTGAACTGGGCATTGCCGTTATTGGTGGTGCTGCCATTGGCATCCATGACGATGGGGGTGTTCTGGCTGTCGATCACCTGGGTCAGGCGGTTGTTGTTGAGACCGTAGTTGTAGGTGGTGTTGGCTGCGCCTGTGGTCTTGCTGCTGCGGTTGCCTACCGGGTCATAGGTGAAGCTTTGGCTGGCCTGGGGTGTGAGGTAGCTGGTGAGGCGGTCAACCGTGTCATAGCCGTAGGTGGTTTGACGGCTGGGGTTGTTGGCTTCGTTGATGGCGGTGATGCGCCCTGCTGCGTCGTAGCTGATGGCTTGCACTTTGTTGTTGAGGGTGTAGCTGGCGATGCGGCCCTCATTGTCAAAGCTGCGGCTGGATGTTTGTCCGGCGCTGTTGCGGTAGCTTTGCATGCTGCCAAAGGGGCGGTAGGTCACCTGACTTAACACGGTGGCGGTGATGCCGTCTTTGGTGGTGTCGACCTGGCTGATACGGCCCAGACCATCACGGGTGTAGCTGACCAGGCGGCCATTGGGGTAAGTCAGTTTGATCAGACGGCCTGCATTGTCGTACTGATAGCTGGTAGTGCTGACGACCGTGCCCATGGTGCGGGTGTCTGTGAGTACATGGCCGCGGATGTCATAGGAGTACGAGATATTGCCATTCTGGTCACCGACCTGGTTCAGGCGGCCTTTGGCGTTTTGGCCAAGGTCGTAGGTGTAGCTGGTGATGCTGCCGTCGTGGTAGGTAATACGGGTGACGCGGTTGAGAGCATCGTAGGTATAACGGGTGACCTGGTTTTTGGCATCAGTCTTGGTGAGGATGTTGCCAGCGGCATCGACTGTCGTTGTAGTAACACCAGTGTCGGGGCTGTTGAGGCTCAGTTGGTTGCCGAGACCGTCTACGGTGTAGAGGGTATCAAAAGTGCGTGCGTCGGTGACTTTAATGAGGCGGTCTAGTCCGTCGTAGCCATACTTGGTGATTTTATTGTCAGCATCCATCTGTGACTGCAACCTGCCCAGGGCATCGTAGCTTTGTTTGGTCGCTGCGTTGTTGCCGTTGGTGATTTTGGTGACATTGCCGTTGGCATCGTATGTATATTGATAGACGGTGCTTTGGGCATGGCTAGGCTGCATCATGACAGCCAGTGTCAGCGTCAATGCAAATGTCGATGCCATTGTCAATTTCAATGCGCTGTATTTCATGTGTTTTGTGCTTGATTTTTTCATTGTGCTGCTCCTGTCACCGTTTGCAGACGATTGACGGCGTCGTACACGCGGCTAATCTGGCGGGCCAGGTTGCCGCTGCTGTCGGTCACGGTTTCATTGATACGGTTACCGATATTGTCGAGAGTGTAGTTGATGCTGTTGCCCAGACTGTCGCTGATTTTTGTGAGGCGGTGAGCATCGTCATAGGTATAGGTAAGGCTGCTGTTGTCCGGCAAAGTGACTCTGGTCATCTGGCCAACACCATCGTATTCATAGCTGGTGGTTTGCGTGATGCCTTCACCCGCACTGACGAGTTTGCTGAGCCAGCCGCGTTCTGTGTAAGTGAGCGTCGTGACCAGGCCATTAGGGTCAGTAATTTGCCCTACCCTGCCATTGGCGTCGTAATTGGACATGGTCGTGACATGGCCCACGGCATTGGTGATGCTGGTCAGGTTGCCCCGGGTGTCATAGGTGTTGGTCGTTTTGTCGACGATGTCAGTACGCGGACCGGTAGCAGTCAAAACCTGCCCTACTGCGTTGTAGGTATACGTCCATGTGCGGGCTACTCCGCCGCCTGGGCCTGTTGGCAGCTCTGTCTTGCTCAATACATTGCCTTGGGTATCATAGGTATAGCTGGTTTTAAGCAGAGGGGAGCTGATCTCTGCAGGAAGACGATATGCTGGGTGCCACAGGGTGGTAGTGGTACGTGCCAGGGCAGTGTCAGCGGCTTCTATCCGCCTGAGTTCAAGATTGCGGATCAAGTCATAGGTATAGCTGGTGGACCAGCCATTTAAGTCTGTGGTGGTGGCGATATTACCGTTGGCGTCATAGCTTGTAGAGCTTACCGCCTGATTACTGCCTGCCCCCGCTGGCTGTATGATTGTTGACACCTTTTGTACGTCAAGCATGGGCTGCAATCCATACATTCTTACCGTGCCAAGAGGATCGGTAATGGTTCTGCCAAACAGGCTGGCAAAATCAACGGCATACCTGTCAACCCCATTCGCATGTTCGCTGGATATTGCCCTTCCTTGCACATCATATTGCCAGGTCGCATATCGGACGCCATTTTTCATCCATGATGCCTGTCAGGGAATTGGGGAAGCGTCCGTCTTCATAAACATAGCGGCGTATTTTAAGATCGGGATAAGTTACTGACACCAGGTTGTTGTTTGCATCGTAACCATAGACATACTTGCCACCGTCAGGGGCTGTCAATTGCTGGAGGCGTAATTCGCTATCGTAGGCAAAGCTTAACTGGCGGCCAAATGAATCCGCTACGGTTTCAAGCAGATTTTGTAAATTGTAGCTCAGGGTTTGCACTACGCCAGCGCGAGTGCGGACAGACATCAGGCGGCCCTTGTCATTATAGGTCTCGATGTCATCATCAGACGTGGTCAATACCCAGTTTGCGCCGTTTTTCACTAAGGACGCGTTGACATCTGCGTCACTTTTCCAGATCCCTCCGTTAAGGGCAAACGCCATTACCTCGCCATTTGAACGGGATATAGTCGCGACCGGTGCAATCGTCTGGAAAATGATGTTTTTGTGAAAATTATGCTGCCAGCCAGTACCTGGCGCACGGGTAGCTATTCCCGGCGCAGGGTCACGAACATCTGCACCAGTAAAATTGCGCAAATATTTGCTGGGGCGTTCACTACTGTAGTTACGTACGAATTCCAGCCCGCCGACTACACTGCGGTAGTCAATCTCTGTCTGACGTTTATTCCCTGTCGCGAAATTAATCGGGTTACCGATGCAGGGGCAATCTTTGTTCTTGTCAGGCGGCAAAACACATTGAGTACCTTCTTTGACATAAGGTGATGTACAGGTTTCGTCATAATGCGCACCTATGCTGAGAATCCCAACCACATAACCAGGGCTATTCACTACCTCATACATGCAATCATAAGTCTCATGATCCGGGCGGCTACCTGCATTTGGAACCAGATCATAAAACCGGTATCCATTGTTTAAAATCTGTGATTCCTGTTCATACCGCCTGCAAGCGTCTATTGCATTTGGCAAGAGGACATTCGGGCCGTAGTCCCACCCAATGATTTTTCTTTCCGGAGGGATGGGGGATTTCGCCCGCTCAGCAGAACTGGCCTGGAACACCAGACCAAACTGGATTAAAAGAAAAAATGCCAGACGCAATAGCGCACTGGAATTACTACATTGTTGAAAATACATAGCTGAAATTTTGAAAGGTAAATATAAAGAAAATCTGGGCCATCTGCTCGTCGCAAACATATGCAGGAACAGGCATGTTCGCGCTATGACCAATTAAAAATATCGGGAGGGGAATTGAGTAATCTGGTACTCAAGGATGGAGGTGTTCGTTACCGATGAGTGGTATGAAACCTGATATTCCGCCAAAAAGATGTGGCAGTATATTTCAAAATCATCACCAATGTAAACCTTTGTAACTTAACTTGATTAAGTCACAGTGAGCATATTTCCAGACTGAAACAAAAAAAGGGCGATGAATAAATCATCGCCCTTAGAATCGCCTTAATCAGCGTAACTACTTATTATTTGAATTGATATTTCAGGCCAACTTTGAAGTAACGGCCAATTGCGCCACTGCCGTCCATAGGGTTGTAACCCATGGAACCGTAAGTCAAAGGATCCAGTGGTGCAACCTTGTCAAACAGATTGGAGATAGAACCAAAGATTTCCAGGTTTTTCATTGCCTTGTAGCGGAAAGACATATCAAGCGTAGTGAAGGAACCCAGTGTGCAACCTGCTGGCGCTTCTGTGCCGTCAGCAAATTTATTGGCACATGGTTGGCCTTCTTCGTTGATGTTTTTCATCGAGCCGCGATAGTTGACAACGCCCGTCACGTTCCAGTCACCTTTATCCCAGCCCAGTACAAAGTTGACTTTGTCTTTAGGTGTACCAGCGCAGTTGGATGTATCGCAGTTACCGTGTGTGCCGGCATATTGATGTTGAACAGCGCCATCAACACGCAACCATGAGATAACGTGGGTCCAGTTGACGTCAGCTGTCAGCTTGCCGTATTCACCCAGGTTGAAACGCTGTTTGGCATTCAGATCCACACCCTTGACTTCAGTGTAGCTGGAGTTGGCATAAGGAGCGGAACCACCAATGATGGTGCCTGTGCCTGGTGTTACGACACCATTGATGGTCAGGTTATTATCCTGGCGCAATACACCTGGTAAACCAGCTGCTGTCTGGAAGGACATGGAGTTGATTTCATTGTTACGGCGGATCAACCAGCCATCGACTGCGATACTGCTGTTAGGCAGTGGGTCCCAGACTACGCCCAGAGTGTAACCTTTGGATGTTTCTGGTTGCAGGTTAGGATTACCGACCTTGAAGCCTGTGAAAGTGGCCGCGCAATCAGAAGACTGTGCACCTGGCAGTGGCGTGCCATTCGGGCAACGGATTGGATCCCTGACGGAAGCCGTACCAGCGCTGAAGCTTTCTGTACCGGATTCTGGTGCGCTAGGTGCACGGAAGCCTTCAGAGTAAGTACCACGCAGGGCAAATGTTTTCACTGGAGACCATTTGGCACCGACTTTTGGTGTCACGGAATTGAAGTGAGAATATTTGTCGTAACGCAGCGCGCCAGACAATTCCAGAGACTTGATGACCGGAGCCAGCAATTCAGCATACACGGCTGACACTGTTTCATCACCTTTGGCAGCTACATAGCTGGCATTGATGGAGCCATCTTTACTGCCATCGAGAGATGGCATATTGTAGGACTCACGACGGTATTCTGCACCAACCGCCAGACCCATCATACCGCCAGGCAAAGCCATCAACTCGCGGGAAGCCTTGAAGTCCACGATGTCCATTTTGGTAGGCGCATCGATAGTCGCTGTCTTGACCATGGCGGCATACAGGGATGCAGGATTTTTACTTGCCTGCGTACCGATGTAGTATGGGAAATAGGGGCTCTTAGGATCACCCAATGCAGACTTCAACACATTCATATTGATGGTGTTGGTGTAGTCGAGATGCAGCTTGGATTCAGAATGCAGGATAGCTGTATCGAAATCCCAGCCAGCCATCGTGCCTTTCAAACCAGCAACTGCACGATAGAAAGAGTTGTCAGCAATACGACGATTCGCACCTACGTCGAACATGGAGTAGCGAATGCGGATATCAGCGCCATACGGATTTTGCGGATGAGAAGCCGACATCAGGATGGCATTGCCGTAGTTGATGTTACCGTTCAAATTGTTTGGATTTGAAGGGAAGAACACATTGGCAGATGTGGAAGGCGGCGTTACAGTGAACGCTGCCTTGCGTTGGGAATAACCGAATTCAGCATACGCTTGCAAATCATCATTGATCTGGAAAGTGCCACGGGTGAACAGGTTCACGCCATCAATTTGCGGCAACATGGTACGGAACTGATCTGCGTACCACAGACAGCCACCGCCCGGATCCTGCACTTTGGTTGTAGACAAAGTCGAGCAACCTGGCAAGGAAACATAGTTCAGTGTTTTTGGATCGCGCAGGGAACCGGCAGGATTTGGCTGCGCGCTGTTATTACCGGCGATATAACCAGAAGTGAAAGAACCAACAGTCACCATAGGGTAACCCCAGCGACGCCAATCGCCCGTACCGATCCAGTCACGGTCAGAGCGGTCTTTGTTCATCAACTCGTTGGACTTGTATGCCTCGGCATTGACGATGATGTTGTATTTGTCTTTTTCCAGATTACCAAAACCGGCAGTGATCGAACCCTTGACCTGGTTCGCGTCGCGGGAACCGGAAGTACCTGCGCTGGCGCTGACGGTTACGCCTTCATAATTCTTTTTCAAGATGATATTGACGACACCGGCAATCGCATCAGCACCGTAGATGGAAGAGGCACCATCTTTCAGGATTTCGATACGTTCAACCACTTCCATAGGAATAGTGGAAATATCTGTAAATGCTTTTTGTCCGTCATCGGCACGACCGAACTGCGCCATGCGGCGGCCATTCAGCAACACCAATGTGGAAGTAGCACCCAGGCCACGCAGAGAGATTGCGGTAGAACCGGCAGCAAAACCATTACCGAAACTGGTAGGCAATGAACCAGCGCCGTCGGAAGTCAGGGTTTGCAGGTATTCAGCAACGGTTGTCTTACCGGCCTTGTCGATATCTGCACGGCTGATGATCTGTATCGGCGATGCGGTTTCAGCTTCTGCACGTTTGATACTTGTACCTGTTACTTCTACGCGCTGTATTTTGGCGTCATCCTGCGCAAATGCAGGCTGTGCCAGCATGCCTGCTGTCATCATCAAGCCGCCAGAAAACATTACGCGCAGCGATCTTGAAATTACCTTTTCCTTCAGCATATCTCTCTCCTAGGGGTTTATTTCTGGTGTTACATCGCGGCTAAACCAGTCACGATGAAAAATATTTTGAAAATTAATTTTCACAATATGTATGAAGCCATTCTTGAAATTTGAAGTCAATCAATACGCGGAGAATGCGGACAGAAAACAACAAAGCGATACAATCCCATAACCAAATGAAATAAAAGACTTACACAAAGGTAATTCAATAGCAAAAATTGATTGTTAATAACGCAATTAATTGCATTATTTGTCGACTTGAAAAACAATGTTAAATGGCCGTGATTGATGGCAGTGACTGATGGGAAAAGCATGAGCTTGATCAATGGACATGTTCCATCCACCGCCATCCCTTATAATCTTGGTTTACCTATCACTAACGACTGCTCCGATACAACCATGACTGCTCAAATCATCAGTGGAACCCAGCTTTCCCTCCAAATCCGTGCCGATGTAACAGAACGTGCTGCCAAACTGAGCGCCGCAGGCAAACAGCCAGGTCTGGCCGTCATCCTGGTCGGTGAAAATCCAGCATCGCAGGTGTATGTGCGCAACAAGGTCAAGGCTTGTGAAGACTGCGGTTTTTATTCAGTTTTGGAAAAATATGATGCAAATTTGACAGAGCAAGCCTTGCTCGAGCACATTGCAAGATTGAATAATGATGCAAAAATCAACGGCATTCTGGTGCAACTGCCCTTGCCTGCCCACATCAATGCCAACAAGGTCATCGAAGCCATCGCTGCTGAAAAAGACGTGGATGGTTTTCATATCAGCAATGCTGGCCTGTTGATGACGGGTCAACCTCTGTTCCGCCCATGTACACCCTATGGCGTCATGAAGATGCTGGAATCGATCGATTATCCGGTACGTGGGGCCAATGCTGTGGTGGTCGGTGCCTCGAACATCGTTGGCAAGCCGCAAGCGATGTTGCTCTTGCAAGCGGGCGCTACTGTCACCATCTGCAATTCAAAGACCCGTGATCTGGCAGCACATACGCGCAATGCCGACATTCTGGTAGTGGCGACAGGCAAGCGCAATATTGTCACGGCAGACATGATCAAACCTGGCGCAGTTGTCATTGACGTGGGCATGAACCGCGACGATGAAGGCAAGCTCTGCGGCGACGTTGATTATCTGCCAAGTAAAGAAGTCGCGGGCTATATTACGCCAGTACCAGGCGGTGTCGGTCCCATGACGATCACCATGTTACTGGTCAATACCATAGAAGCTGCTGAAAGAATCTAATATGACCCAAGACAATCCCCTGCTCGACTTTAGTGATTTACCACGTTTTTCCGACATCCAGGCTCAGCACATAGGACCGGCCATTACTGCCCTGCTGGAAGAAAACCGCGCAGTGATTGCTGAACTAGAAAAAAACACTGGCCCGGTTACTTGGGACAAGTTTGTAGAGCCACTGGAAAACGCCACAGAAAAACTGGGGCGCGCCTGGGGGATAGTCGGTCATTTGAATGCGGTTATCGATACGCCAGAGTTGCGTGCTGCCTACAATGAGAACCAGCCAGCCATCACTGAGTTCTGGACGGAGCTGGGGCAAAACCTCGCCCTGTTTGCTGGCTATAAAGCCTTGCAGCAAGCACCAGAATTTGCCAGCCTGCCGCAAGCAAGAAAAACCATTATTCAGAATGCCATCCGCGACTTCCAGTTGAGCGGTGCAGAACTGGCTGAGGACAAGAAACTGCGCTACGCAGAGATACAAGAAAAACAGGCTGCCCTGTCGACCAGGTTTTCTGAAAACCTGCTGGATGCAACCAATGATTATGGCCTGTTCATAGAAGATGTCGCAGAGCTGAAAGGCATGCCAGAAGATGTCTTGCAGGCAGCTAAAACAGCGGCAGAAACTGACGGCAAAACCGGCTATAAATTTACCCTGCACTTCCCTTCGTATTTCCCGTTGTTGCAATACGCAGAAAACCGTCAGATCCGCGAAACCATATACCGCGCCAATGCCACCAAGGCGTCTGAGCTCGGCAGCAAAACAGAATGGGATAATAGCGACATCATGGCGGAGCTGCTGCGCCTGCGCAAGGAAGAGGCCTTGCTGCTGGGTTACCAGAATTTCGCAGAAGTATCGCTCGTCAGCAAGATGGCTGATTCACCTGCGCAGGTCAATCAATTCCTTGAAGATCTGGCAAAACGCGCCCGCCCTTACGCAGAAAAAGACCTGGCAGAATTGCGTGCCTTTGCGGCAGATGAACTGGGCATCAGCGATATGCAAGCCTGGGATACAGCCTATGCATCCGAAAAATTGCGTCAGCAGCGTTATGCTTTTTCTGAGCAGGAAGTGAAAGAGTACTTCCCTGAGCACAAGGTTGTTGATGGCCTGTTCCGCGTCATCCAGACCTTGTTTGCTGTCGACATCAAACCCGATCAGGCAACTGTCTGGCATAAGGATGTGCAGTTTTACCGGCTTGAAAAAAATGGCGTACTGATAGGTCAGTTTTATCTTGACCTGTATGCACGCAATGGCAAACGGGGCGGGGCCTGGATGGATGATGCACGGGGCCGCAGATTGACTGCGCAGGGGGTGCAAACACCTGTCGCTTACCTGACCTGTAATTTCAGCGCACCAGTCACCATGAATGGCGTGAAAAAACCTGCCTTGTTCAGCCATGACGAAGTGATTACCCTGTTCCATGAATTTGGCCATGGCCTGCACCATTTGCTGACCAAGGTCGATGACTTGTCTGTCTCCGGTATTTCTGGCGTGGAATGGGATGCGGTTGAATTACCGTCACAATTCATGGAAAATTTTTGCTGGGAATGGGATGTGTTGCAGCACATGACTGCTCATGTTGATACAGGTGCAGCACTGCCACGTGCCTTGTATGACAAGATGGTCGCTGCAAAAAATTTCCAGTCTGGTTTGCAAACACTGCGTCAGGTTGAATTCTCCCTATTTGATATGCGTCTGCATGACGCTTTTGAACCAAACGGTACACAAAACGTACAAGACATTGTGCAAGCTGTGCGCGCTCAGGTGTCAGTCATGCAGCCACCAGAATTCAATCGATTCCAGCATTCTTTCAGTCATATTTTTTCTGGCGGCTATGCGGCAGGCTATTATAGTTATAAGTGGGCTGAAGTTTTATCTGCCGATGCCTATGCCGCCTTTGAGGAGCATGCTGGGCAAGCAGGCAGTACATTGTCGCGTGCCGTCGGCGAAAAATTTCAAACTGAAGTCCTGGAGGCTGGCGGTTCACGCCCTGCCCTGGCTTCATTCAAGGCATTCCGTGGCCGCGAACCGGTTATCGATGCTTTATTGCGTCACAATGGCATGAGTGCCTGAGTCTTTAGGAGAAAAATATGACATTCAATAAAAAGGTCCTGATTTGTAGCATGCTTTCCAGCATTTTCATGGTGGCGGCAGCGCAGGCACAAATGTATAAATCAGTTGGGCCAGACGGTAAAGTCACCTATAGCGATCAACCGCCTGCTGCCAATCAAAAGGTAGAAAAGAAAAAACTGCCCGATACTTTGGAAGGCGGCAATCTGCCACCTGAACTGGCGATTGTGGTCGCAAAAAATCCGGTCACTCTTTATTCAGCCAACGGCTGCTCACCATGCAATGATGGCCGCGGCCTGCTTAAAAGCCTGGGCATACCATTTACCGAAAAAACCGTAAACACGGCAGCAGATCAGGAAAAAATGAAGCAGGTCAGTGGCGATTTGCAATTGCCATTATTGGTGATTGCTAATGTCAAATTCCGTGGCTATAGTATGGATGACTGGAAAGATGCTCTGAGCAAAGCTGGCTACCCTGCCACCAGCAAGCTGCCTAAAGATTACCGCTATGCTGCAGCTGAACCTGCAGCACCGCCGCCGCCGCCCGCCGTGCCCAAAGTACAGGAAGCGGCAAGGCAAGCTGCTACTCCCCAGCCCCAGCCCAAGAAGCCAGATGATGGTTTTAAATTTTGAGTTCGCATGACACGCATAGATTTTCATAGCAATGTGGCGGACAAGCTGAATTACTCTTGCCGCCTGATACGCAAGGCCCATGCAGCCAACTGCAAAATGGTTGTGTACCACAATGACCGCGCATATCTGCAGCGGCTGAATGATGCCTTGTGGACGCTTACTGAAGCTGAATTTTTACCTCACGTTATGCTGACCGATCCTTTGTCGGCCATGACCCCTATCGTGCTCAGCCATGATGAACATGTGGCTTGTCCGCATTATGAATTGCTGATCAACCTGACTGCCGCCACGCCTGCCAATTTCCAGCAGTTTCAGCGCATGATAGAAGTCATCTCTGCAGATGATGCAGATAAACTCGCCGGACGCGAACGCTACCGTCACTACCAGCAGCAAGGCCATACCCTTACCCACTCTGTGGCGAAATAAAATGAATAATCAAATAGACGCCAGCATTCCTGTGTTGACTGAGGTCATCAAACCGGAAGAACTACTCACACCTGCTGCCAAGATAGCCGCTGCAACTGACGAGCCGGGTACTGACAATGCAGTAACACCAATCAATGACAAGGCCGACAATAACTATCCGGGAAAAACGGAAGAAGACTGGCAGGCGCTGGAGCAAAACCTGCGCGAAAACGTCTTGCGTCAAGTTCTGACCCGCATCGATTTCGTCCTGGAACACAGGATCCGGGACAATCTGGCCGATGTTTTGCAAATTGCCGTGGCAAATTTATCAACGGAAATACGCTCAGGTTTGCATAAAACCCTGGAAGAAGTGATCACCCGTGCCGTGACCCAGGAAATCACCAAGGCGAAGACACCTAAATAATCAAAATAATTAATAATATTTTTATTTTTAAACACAAAAAGAAAATTCTCGTTTAAAAATAAAAATACTGAACGCATTTCTGATTACCTGAGAAAGCAAAGTATTTCTACAATCTCTCTCATCATATACAAGATGAAACACAGGAGATTTACCCCATGAAAGTCATCGTTCTCGGTTCCGGCATTGTTGGCACGTCTTCCGCATGGTTTTTAAAAAAGCAGGGGCATGAGGTGATCGTTATTGATCGTCAGCCCGGTGCCGCGCAAGAAACCAGCTTTGCCAATGGTGGTCAGATTTCGGTCTCCCATGCTGAACCCTGGGCCAATCCCTCGGCACCGCTAAAGGTCTTGAAATGGCTGGGGAAAGAAGATGCCCCACTATTGTTCCGGCCACGTGCGGAATGGCTGCAATGGTTGTGGGGCATGTGTTTCCTACGTGAATGCACACCTGGCCGCACGGCAGAAAACATCCGCCAGATCGTCGCCATCTCTGAGTACAGCCGCCTGACTTTGCGCAGCCTGCGTGAAGAAACCGGCATCCAGTATGACAACCTGAGCAAGGGCATACTGCATTTTTACACCGATCAAAAAGAGTTTGATAGCTCACTGCCAGCAGCAAAACTCATGCGTGACCTGGGTTGCCCGCGCGATTCTATTGATGCCGATGAAGTGGTACGCCGAGAACCAGCCCTGGCTGGCATACGCGATAAAATCGTCGGTGGTGATTATACTGAAACCGATGAATCAGGCGACGTCTATCAATTCACGATGGGTCTGGCCGATAAAGCAGCCGCAGCAGGCGTGCAGTTCCAGTTCAATACCACAGTGACCCGGCTTTTTTCAGAAGGTACGGGTGCCAGCGCCAAAATTACCGGGGTAGAAATCATTGATGCAACCGGACGGCACAAAACGTTGCATGCCGATGCTTTTGTGGTTGCCATGGGCAGCCATTCTCAGAGTCTGTTGAAACCTTTAGGCATCTCCCTGATGATCTATCCGGGCAAAGGTTATTCAGCTACTTATCAAATTACCAACCCTGATCAGGCACCAGTAATCTCCCTGACTGATGATGGTTATAAACTCGTCGTGTCGCGTCTTGGCAACCGCTTGCGCGTCGCTGGTACTTGTGAAATCAATGGCTATGGCCGGGAACTGAATACCGCCCGTTGTGAAGCCATCACCAGACGTACTCGCGAGTTGTTCCCGCATGCCTGCGACTATGATAATCCGGTGTACTGGACAGGTTTGCGACCACTAACGCCTTCCAACGTCCCCTACATAGGCAAATCCCGCATCAGTAATCTTTTCCTCAACACTGGTCACGGCACATTGGGCTGGACCATGGGTGCAGGTTCTGGCCGCGCCATTGCAGATATCATTTCGGGTTTGCAGCCAGATGTGGATTTTGCGTTTACTGGCATGCAACACCAAGCTGGCAAAATCGTCCTGCAGCCAGCCTGAAGCAAGAATTTAGTCTCAAAACCTGATCACAAACAAACAGACAAACAGGCAGGCACAGCGCTGCCCTGCAAGCCATTCCCATCCCCGGGATGGCATTGAAACCAGTTTCCCCTCACGCAAGTTGCCAGATTGAATTTCTATCTTCAACAACTTGCGTTCTTTTTGTCATCCGTTCGCACTTATCCGACGTTAACTGACAAAACAGGTCAAATCATTTGCCTTTATTTACCTTTAATACGCACAGGTAACTCTTCAGCTTTTTCATCAAACGCAATGCGTGTCGTAAATTTGGCACGCTTCATGGGGAAACGGGAATGGAAATGCCTTACATTGCCAGAGCCAGAAATGGCGCGCCGCACAAATTGGTAGTAGGCGTCCATATCAATGATATGGACAACCAGAAAATAGTCATACTCTCCAGACACAAAATAGCACTGCATGACCTCAGCTTCCTTGTTCATGCGCGCTTCAAATTCTCGCATGAATTCGTCAGACTGATTGATCAGCGACACTTCCAGAAAAGCCAGCATGCCATAACCAAGGGCAAAGCTGTCGACCATCGCCACTTCGGCACTGATCACACCAGCCTCACGCAGTTCGCGTATGCGACGCAGGCAGGTGGGCTGGGAGATATGCAGCTTGTCAGCCAGTATCCTGGTAGGGGTTTGGTTGTCTTTTTGGAGCAGGTTCAAAAGCTTGCGATCAAGCTTGTCAAGGGTGCGATATTGGGGCATATAAAAAACGTCAGTTTGGAGAAAAAACCACACAAAATAGCTTTGCGAAATATTTTTTCTGTTGTACCTTCTTGCTGTTCAGTTATCTGAATAAGTCAGAGATGCAGTACTGTTATCCTACTTTTTAATCCTTAGGAGTATGTTCATGTCGTTCAAAACTAAAATGATTCCACTGGCTGGCGCAATTGCTTTCGCTTTCGCTGGTGCTGCGGCAGCTCAAGATCTGGTTGTAAAAATTGGTCACGTTGGCCCTATCTCCGGCGCGATCGCCCACTTGGGTAAAGACAATGAAAACGGCGCCAAAATGGCGATCGAAGAACTGAACGCCAAAGGCGTGATGATCGGCGGCAAAAAAGCCAAATTCGAATTGCTGGCTGAAGATGACGGTGCCGATCCAAAACAAGGCACAACCGTAGCACAGAAACTGGTTGACGCGAAAGTAAACGGCGTTATCGGTCACTTGAACTCTGGTACCACTATCCCAGCATCCAAAATTTACAACGACGCTGGCATCGTTCAAATCTCCCCATCTGCAACTAACCCAAAATACACACAACAAGGCTTCAAAGGCGCGTTCCGTGTAGTGGCCAACGACGGTCAACTGGGTGGTACACTGGGCCGCTTTGCTGTTCAAATCAATAAAGCGAAAAAAGTCGCTGTTATTGATGACAAAACAGCCTACGGTGAAGGTGTAGCTGCTGAGTTTATCAAAGGTGCCAAAGGCAAAGGTGCGGAAGTTGTTGTGCAAGAACATACAACTGACAAATCCACAGATTTCAGCGCCATCCTGACCACAATCAAGGCTAAAAACCCAGACGTAATCTTCTTCGGTGGTATGGATGCAGTTGCTGGTCCTATGCTGCGTCAGATGAAAGCACTGGGCATCACAGCCAAGTTCATGGGCGGTGACGGTATCTGTACAACTGACTTGGTTAAACTGGCTGACAACGGCATTGGCGAAGGCCAGGTAGTTTGCGCTGAAGCCGGCGGTGTTCTGGACGCACAGAAGAAAGTCAATGATGACTGGAAAGCTGCATACAAGAAAAAATTCGGTATAGACGTCCAAATTTACGCACCATATGTTTATGATTCCGTCATGGTCATGGTAGAAGCAATGAAAAAAGCTGGCTCTGCTGAATCAGCAAAATACCTGCCAGAACTGAAGAAAATCCATTACAAAGGCGTAACAGGCGATATCGCATTTGATGACAAAGGCGACATTAAAGACGGCACACTGACTTTGTACACATACAAAGGCGGCAAACGTGAACTGCTGCGCGTAGTGAAGTAAGAACTGAGTAATAATTGAGTAATAACTGCTGTGTGCAGGACATTGCAACTTTAAACTGCGGTGTCCTGCAAGCTCTCAGCAGTTCTTATGAGCAATAAAAAAACCTGGCAATTGCCAGGTTTTTTATTGCCTGAAGACTTGATGCAGATCAAAACATCTGCATCAAGCCAAAGCTCATTTCAAGCTCAAAATCCATTTAACCAGAGTTTTTGCTTCTGCCTCGTTTACCTGTGCATTTGCAGGCATAGGGATAGCACCCCACACACCGGAGCTGCCTTTCAGTACTTTTTGTACCAGCTTGGCCTCGGCAGTTTTATCAGCAGCATATTTCTTGGCTACATCCTTATAAGCGGGCCCAACAACCTTGTTGTCCACTGCGTGGCAAGCCATGCAGTTCTTTGCTTTCGCCAGATCAGCGTTTGCCATTGCCGAGCCAGAAACCACCATTGCCAACACCGAACCTACCAATAAAGAGTATTTCATTGCTTTCTCCAGGTTAAAAACTCATTCATTCTACCGCTTTTTGACAATTTTAACGTTTATCCCCATGCCGGGGTTGACCTGCAGTAAAATTAAGGAAACTCAATTGATCTGCAACAGTGAGTTTGGTAGTTTTTCAAAAAAAAGGATGTCGCTCATGTTCATCATCATCGTTTTATTCATCATGCTGGTTTTAAAGCTGGCAGATGTGTGGATTTTTGCCACTATGTCCTGGTGGTGGATCATAGGTGGTGCCAGTGCAGCCTTTGTATGGTTTGAAATTCTTGAACGCATGCTGGGTCTGGACAAGCGCAAAGACCATGCTCATTTTGAAAAAATCCAGAAAGAACGCGTCAAACGCGCCTTTGACAAAAAAACTCACCGCCGTTAATTTCAGCGCGGATATCAAACCCGGACTATTTTCTCCGGGCATGCATACTGCCTCAATACGAATACCGCAAAAAATACCGGCTGAACTGCCAGATGTCTTTACCCGAATTACGAAATCTTGAGTTGCGCCAGTTGCGCTACTTCCTTGCCGTTGCCGAAGAAATGCATTTTGGCAGAGCCGCTACGCGTCTGCACATGACTCAACCACCTCTGTCGCAAGCCATACAGGCACTCGAAGCCATACTTGGGGCAGAACTGTTTATCCGCAATACGCGCAATATCTCACTGTCATCGGCAGGACAAGCACTCTTGCCGGAAGTCAGACGGCTGCTACAACAGGCACAATCCTTACCCGAACTAGCACAAAGAGCTGCCAGTGGCACTTACGGTCATCTGTCGCTGGCCTTTGTCTCTATCGCTGACTATAGCGTGCTACCTCCAGCATTGCGGGAATTTCGCCGCCATCATGCCGATGTCCACATAGAACTGCGTGAAGCAACGACAGATGTACAGCTAGCTGCACTGGAAAATGGCGAAATTGATGCAGGTTTTTTGATACCGCCACTTCCTGAAAAATTGCAAGGCTTATTCAACTATCAAAAAGTGTTGTCCGAGCCATTGATGCTGGCAGTACCTGAAAGCCAGGCCCGGGGGCGTCAGCAATTGCGCCTGAGCGATTGCGCTGACTTGCCATTGATCCTGTTTCCACGAAAAATTGCCCCGGCTTTGCATGATGCCATCCTGGGTTGTTTCCATGCAACGGGCCTGACGCCAGCCATAGGCCAGGAAGCCATACAGATGCAAACCATCGTCGGCTTGGTATCGGCTGGCATGGGTATCGCACTTGTGCCACAATCCGTCTCAAATTTGCAGCGCCCCGGTGTATTGTATTTTGATTTGCCGGAAGCCAGCGCCACTGTAGAAATTGGCCTGGCCTGGCGCAAGGACAATCATTCTGCAGTGCTGGCGGCATTTGCCCATCTGTTTAACTTACCAATTCATCCATGCTGACTCATCCCAATCCTGATCCTGTCGCTTTTCACCTGGGCCCAGTCTCTGTCCACTGGTACGGCATCATGTACCTGCTCGCCTTTGCCCAGTTCATCGCACTCGGTCGTGTCAGACTCAGGCAGCCACATGTCGCAGCGCAGGGATGGACGCGCGAACACATAGACGACATGTTGTTTTTTGGTGTACTCGGCGTGATACTTGGTGGCCGCCTGGGTGAGGTGTTTTTTTACGGATTCACCTATTACATGGCTAATCCGCTGGAAATATTTGCGGTCTGGAAAGGTGGTATGTCCTTCCATGGCGGTTTCATCGGCGTACTGATCGCCATGTTCTTGTGGGCACGTAAAGCCAAATTTCATCTTGCCGATGTGTATGACTTCATCGCCCCACTGGTCCCTTTGGGTTATGCTGCCGGTCGCCTGGGTAATTTCATCAACCATGAATTGCCTGGGCGTGTGGCATCTGCAGACTTGCCCTGGGCCATGATCTGGCCTGGCATTAACTACCCTGTTCATCCATCCCCCATCTACCAGGCATTGGTTGATGGCTTGCTGGTCTTCATCATACTCTGGCTGTATGCCTCCAAAGCCCGGCCACGGCTGGCAGTTGGTGCCTTATATGTGACGCTATATGGCTGCACACGCTTCTTCACAGAATATTTCCGTACCCCTGACTATGAAGTCAGCATCCTCGGAATGACGATCTCGGCAGGTCAAATGTTGTCGTTCCCGATGATCATAGCAGGCCTTATATTATTAACATTTTCTTATAAGTTTAATAAAAAATAACCGTACTAAATTTAACTGTTCTCTTTTTCGAATTCATATAAACTTTTAAGCATACTTGGGACAAGAACCTGACATCAGCAAGTCATCCTGTTTTTCCGCGTATCCGTCTAAAGAAGCAAGACTGCGCCTATGCATAAAATCTGCTCAGCATTGATGGTAATGGTTTGCCTGTGCTGGCAGAACTCTGGTGCCGTCGAGATGGTAAAAGTGTATAGCTACCATCTGAAACCGCCGCTGATACTGGATCAAGTCACGGGGCGGGGTTTGTACAACGACATGCTGAGTTATCTGAATAAAGAAAACACTGCCTATCGCTTTGAACTCATTTATTTACCACGTCGCCGCCTCAATCTGCTGGTCAACTCTGGCAATCTGGATGGGCTGGTAATTGGTGTCAGCCCGGTCTGGTTTAACGACAGGGAAGAGCAAAAATTTCTGTGGTCCCGGCCTGTCATGAACGATATCGACGATGTCGTCTCATCAAAAAATCATCCCTTCGAGTTCACAGGCGCAAAATCCATGACTGGCATGCGCATAGGTCTGGTTCTGGGCTACTACTATTACGGTGTCAATGAACTCGTCGCCGAGGGAAAAATTCAGCGTGACGATGCCAGTAGTGAAGAACATAGCTTTCGCAAGTTGCTGGCGGATCGTATAGATGCAGCTATCATCAGCCGCTCCAATTACGATTATGAAATGAAAAACCACCCTGAGCTGAAGGGGCAGTTTTATATCTCAAAAAAACCGCATGACCAGTATGACAGACAGATTCTGGTTCCCTTGCATATGCCCAAGGTCCAACAGCAAATCAATATCATTTTGAAGAATGCCGTCCACGATCCTATCTGGCAAAAACTAATCAATGCTTATCGCTGAATGTTGAATATCCTGCATGATGAAGAAAATTTTGCTTGACGAGTACAGGCAATTTCTCTTACAGTCTTTATATGAACTCTTTTTTGACATCGACATCTGCAAGAAAAACTGCTGACAGCGCCAAGCTGCAAGCAGCGCTGATGCCTGTGTCTGCCTCTCTAGTTCTACTACCATCTCTAGCAAGCGCGCTACTATAAGTTGCGTCTTGTCCAGTTTTAAGCGGCATACCTGCCAGCCTGAAACACCAGTATCAAAAATTACCTTTATATCCCAGTAGTAACCAGCACAGGCTTCCTGACATCAGGAAAAACAGCATGACACATTCAGGCATATCAGCAAAGAATTCAGCAGACGCAATCAGCGTCATGTCTGGCTTTGCATGTCCACAGTCTGCGCTGCCACTTAGTTACAAGCTACTTAGTTACAAGCTGCTTAATTGCTATCTGCTAGCGCTACGACTACTGATCGGTTAACCGGCCTCGCGTTTTTTGTGGCAGCCGGTTAGCTTAGTGCCGCCACATCCCCACGTATTCAATAAATCGAAAAATATCAGCGCCTTGCTGAGGCACTGCGCCAGCCCAAGGAAAAGAATATCATGATGAGTAATCCAGTTAAAAAATATCAGTCCTTCCCCACTATCGCTTTGCACGACAGGCAATGGCCCAGCCGCAGCATCAGCAAAGCACCGATATGGATGAGCACCGATTTACGCGATGGCAACCAGGCGCTGATAGAACCCATGGATGCAAAGAAAAAACTCAGGTTCTTTGAAATGCTGGTCAAAATTGGGCTCAAAGAAATTGAAGTCGCCTTCCCTTCTGCATCAGAAACAGATTTTGCCTTTGTCCGCAAACTCATAGAAGAGCAACGCATACCGGATGATGTGACGATAGAAGTATTGACCCAATCACGCGAAGACCTGATACGCCGCACTGTCGATTCTGTGCGAGGTGCCAAACGGGCGATCGTACATTTGTATAACCCGATAGCACCGGCTTTCCGCCGCATCGTATTTGGCAAATCGCGCGAAGAAGTCAAACAGATTGCCACTGACGGCACTCGCCTCATCAAGCAACTCACCGATGACATGCCAGAGACAGAATGGGTATTTGAATACTCGCCAGAAACCTTCAGCATGGCCGAGCTGGATTTTTCCAAAGAAGTGTGTGATGCCGTTGCCGCCATCTGGCAACCCACAGTTGAACGCAAGATGATCATCAACTTGCCGACCACCGTCGAATGTGCGACACCAAATGTGTATGCAGACCAGATCGAGTGGATGGACAGGAATCTGGCACAACGCGACGCCATCATCCTTAGCGTGCATCCACATAATGACAGGGGCACGGCAGTCGCCGCCGCAGAGCTTGCTGTCATGGCGGGTGCTGACAGGGTTGAAGGCTGCTTGTTTGGAAATGGCGAACGCACCGGCAATGTAGATCTCGTCACACTGGCATTGAATTTGTACACCCAAGGCATTGATCCCGGCCTGGATTTTTCTGACATCGATAGCGTCAGGCAGTGCGTGGAAGAATGCAATCAATTGCCTGTGCATCCGCGCCACCCTTATGTGGGCGACCTCGTCTTCACGGCATTTTCTGGCTCACATCAGGATGCGATTAAAAAAGGCTTCGCCCAGCAAGAAAAAGACGCCATCTGGGAAGTACCTTATTTACCGATAGATCCGGCTGATCTTGGCCGCAGTTATGACGCTGTGATCCGCGTCAACAGCCAGTCTGGCAAAGGTGGCATGGCTTTCTTGCTGGAGCAGGAATATGGCATCAGTATGCCAAGGCGCATGCAAATTGAATTCAGCCGTGTCGTGCAAACAGTAGCAGACGACAGCGGCAAAGAAATGACGGCACAACAGATACACCAGATTTTCAGCGACAGCTATCTCGCGTCAGTAACCCCCATCAGTTATCAAGCTCATCATGCAAACCCCGTCCTGCATCACAGGGCATCACCATCCGATCCGGCACAAGTATCCTTGCATGTCGATCTGCTGCACCACGGACAGCCACAAGCTATCCAGGGTACAGGTCATGGTATTGTTGAAGCACATGTCAATGCCTGCCAGGTGCTTGGATATCAAGTCAGGATCATTGATAAACAGGAACAACAAGTGACACAGCGCGGTCGTTCACAATACATCAGCATCATCGAAGCACGCATCAACGATGGCAGCAGCCAGCATGGTGCTGGTATTGCAGACGATGCGGCAACAGCCAGCATGCGCGCCATCATCAGCGTGATTAACCGTCATGTCCATGCTGAGACGGCGGTGCAAATGATTGCTGCCTGATCGCTAATCAGCGGCTTTGAAGAGTGTAGCCAGCTTGCTGACGCTGCGCTCTATCTCAGCACAAGTCAGGGAAGCAAAACCCAGTAACAGACCGCCAGGACTTTCTGCCGGTCTGTCTGTTTTTCCCGGCACATCAGCGTAGTGACCCAGACCCCGCAACTCCAGTCCAATTTTTTGCCCGGCTTCTATGATCTGGTCTTCATCGTAAGCATGCTTGAAATACACAGCCAGATCCAGCCCGCCATCTTGCGCACCACAGACCAATTCATCTGCCAATTCCTTTCCCAGACAAGTCACCAGACAAGCCTGGCGTTCGGCATAGACTTTTCTGGTGCGTTTGATATGTCTGCCGAAATGGCCTTCGGCAATAAAGTCTGCCAACGCCATTTGCGGCATGATGCTGGTGTGTTTATCGATGACAGCCTTGGCCTGTATCATCGGTTCCAGCAATTTTTCTGGCAAAACCAGATAACCCAAACGCAAGCCCGGAAACAAGACCTTGGATAAAGTGCCTACATAAATGACACTTTGATGTGTATCCAGGCTTTGCAAGGATGCCAGTGGTGAGCTGCCAAAACGGTATTCACTGTCATAGTCGTCTTCCACTACCCATACCGCATTCGCCTGTGCCCATTCCAGTAAAGCCATGCGTCTTTGCAGGCTCATGGTCATACCCAAGGGCATTTGGTGGGAAGGTGTGACGAAAGCGACTTTCGCATCGGGATAATGCATCGCTGCATACGCGACATCCATGCCTTCATCATCAACAGGTACAGTACAAATATCGGCCTGTGCCGCATGCAGGGCGGCGGTGGTCCCACGATAACAAGGATATTCCACAACGGCCTTTTCACCGGGATCGAGCAACATGGTACTCAGCAAATACAGCGCCTGCTGCGACCCGGACGTGATCAGGATTTGTTCTGGTGCGCAGTTAACACCGCGCGCTGCCTTAAGATACACCGCCAGCAATTCGCGTAAAGCCAGGTGACCGGCAGGATCGCCATAGCCTAATTGTCCTTTGGGGTGACGACAATGACGCGCTTCAAGCCTTGCCCAGATATCGAAAGGAAAAAGATCCAGGTCAGGCATACTGACCCTGAATGCTCTTACACTGCCCTGATGAAAACGCGTGCTGCCGCGTGGATCAATATGCTGTAGTCCGCGCTTTGAAATCCTGCCCATCACTGGTATAGCTGGCGCATTGCTAACCGGTGCCTTACTACGTTCTGTAAAAGCCGGTAAGTCTTCACTCACAAAAGTCCCCTGCCCTACCGAACCTCGCAAATAACCCTCAGCCAGCAATTGATCATAGGCATTCAAGACAGTTTGCCGGGAAATATTCAGCACCTGACAAAACTCGCGACTGGGTGGCAACTGCATGCCAGGCAGCATCTGACCTGCCAGGATGGCTTTTCGTATTTCGGCATACAACTGCCTGTACATGGGCTGGCTGCTTTGTCTGTCCAGAACAATTCCAGCAATCATTTGAGAAATATGCATGCTTACACCAAATTGGCATTCTTATTTTTTATAAAATTGGTACTTTTCAATAACCAATACCAAGAATAAGATTAACGCAAATTCATGGCAACGGAGTAAAAAATGCATCAATATCAGGCAAAAATTTTATGGGAACGTGGCGAACAGGCTTTTAGCGACAATCGCTACAGTCGCGCGCATGCATGGGAATTTGATGGCGGTCTGGTGGTGCCAGCATCTTCATCCCCTTTATCCGTCCCGATACCGATGTCGGAAGAAAAAAATGTCGACCCGGAAGAGGCGCTGGTTGCGGCGCTGGCATCTTGCCACATGCTGTTTTATTTATTCTTCGTGGCCAAACGCGGCTATGTGGTGGATCAATACCGTGACCTGGCGATAGGCGTCATGGATAAAAATGCCCAGGGAAAGCAAGCCATTACCCGCATCCATCTGCGTCCGCAGGAAAGCTATAGTGGTGATAAGCAACCAGGTTTGCAGGAGCGTGAAGAACTCCATCATATGGCACATGAACACTGTTATATCGCCAACTCCATCCATGCCGAAGTCATTATAGAAATCGAGTAGCCCATGTACATGCCCAGTCATTTTGCAGAAGAACGTATTGAAGTCTTGCACGCCCTGATACAGGCGCATCCACTGGCTGCCCTGGTCAGCTTGCAAGCAGGGGAACTTGAAGCGAATCACATTCCCTTCCTCATCTCAGTACCAACGACAGATGCACCGTATGGCGTCTTGCGTGGCCATGTCGCCCGCAATAACCCGGTCTGGCAAACCGCAGCTTCAGGTCAGGATGCGCTATTGATTTTCCAGGGCGCGCAAGCCTATATCAGTCCAAGCTGGTACGAAGAGAAAAAAAGCAGTGGCGAAGTTGTACCTACTTATAACTACGCGGTAGTACATGCTCATGGTCCCATGCGCATCGTCGATAACAGGCAGGAATTCCTGCGCCTGCTCAACGACCTCAGTGACAATTTTGAGCGAAAGTTCGACCAACCCTGGAAAGTCAGCGATGCGCCTGCAGAATATATAGACAGGATAATGGACTTGATAGTCGGCATAGAGATCCCGATACGCCGCATCAGCGGCAAATGGAAAACCAGCCAGAATAAAAGCACGAAGGACAGAGTGAATATGGTGGATGGCTTGCGTGAAAAGCATGACCCGGCTGCACATGCATTGGCAGATGTCATGGAACAGCAATTGTTTGAAACCGAATAAAACGAAATAATAAGGAAAAGAAATGAGTAAAGTAGTAGTCCGTGCCGTCACCAAAGAAGATTTCGCCAACTGGTCTGTATTATGGGAGGGCTATAACCAGTTCTATGAACGTACCGGCCCGAACGCCTTGCCAGAAGCAGTCACACTCAGGACATGGGGCAGGTTTTTTGATGGCTATGAACCGGTGCATGCCCTGGTGGCAGAACGGGACGGGCGTCTGGTCGGACTGGCGCATTACCTGTATCACAGAACCACCAGCCGTATCGAAGCCAGTTGTTATTTGAATGATTTATTCACTAGTCCAGATAAGCGTGGCCAGGGTGTGGGACGTGCCTTGATAGAAGCCGTGTATGAACAGGCAAAACTGGCGGGCTCCAGCATTGTCTATTGGGGCACCCATGAAACCAATGAGACCGCTCAAAAACTGTATCGTCAGGTAGCAGACCGTTCAGGATTCATTATTTATAAAAAAATCCTGACTTCATAAATAATAGGGCTTACGCAAAATTGCCCCGGCAAGGCGACAGCGACGAAGACAGTACTTTAGTACGGCTAGTCGCTGCAACGCAGCTGGGGCGGTTTTGCGTAAGTCCTAAATAAAAGATATCCATTCATTTACAAGGGTAGTGCGAGCGGGCAATATACAAGTGACCGATACCCTCCCTGCCCTTTTAATGAAACTGCTTTTATTACTCGTCTGCGTACTTGGTCTGGTTTATGGTGCAAGGCTATTGCAAATAGCCTTGTGGCCCAAAGTGCAAGTGCGTGTCCTGAGTACCAGACAAGAGATCACTGGCGACGACGATGGTTGTGCTACTGGCTGGCTACATGCCGAGCTTGAGTATTGGCATCAATCACAAAAATACCAGGTTCAATGGCGTGTCGACCTGATGCAGCGCAGGCATTTGCCAGATGCCCTATGGATGGTCATAGCACCGTCCATGCCTGAATATCCTCGATTTCCCATTTCCCTCATCAAGCCATTTGCGATATTGACTATTAGCGTGATTTGCCTGGCTATTCAGTTAACCCGCTTGCCTTGATATTGCTTTCAATCTTATATTTGCCGTTCTGCAGCATAAGTTTCTCTAAAATTCCTGAACTTTAGCTAAAACAGAGTATCTATAGATCTTTCCACACAACAAGCTTCATAGCCAGGACATACCATGTCACGTACCCTGATTTCTCTCGCTCTTGCCAGCCTGTTTACAAATATGCTGGCAACACCAGTTTTTGCACAAATTGCAAGCGCTGGCAGTGCTGGCACTAATAGCACGATCGCTGCGCACAAACTGCAATCTGGCATAGACTTGCAATGGATAGACAAAACCGTCCGACCACAAGACGACTTTTACCAGCACATGTCCGGCAAGTGGCTGGCAACAGCAGAAATACCGGCGGACCGTGGCCGCTTTGGTTCGTTTGACCAGTTGCGTGATCTGTCTGAGCAAAGGTCTTACGACATTATCCAGACTCTCGCTGCGAACAAACAGCTTGCCGCAGGTTCAAACCAGAAAAAAATTGCCGATCTGTTTAATAGCTTCATGGACGAAGCACGTGCTAATGCACTTGACATCAAGCCGCTACAAAGCCAGTTCGCCCGCATAGATGCACTTACAGACAAGGCAAAACTGCCAGCCTTGATGGCAGAACTCAGCAAACTGGGCGTGAACATGCCCGTTGCTACCGGCATTAACCAGGATGCGCGTGACTCCAGCCGCTATGCAGTCTATCTGAGCCAGAATGGCCTGACCATGCCAGACCGTGACTATTATCTGAAGCAGGATGATGCCAAGTTGCAGGGTTTCCGTGAAGCCTATCTCAAGCATCTTGAAAAAATGCTGGGCATGAGTGGACAGGCCAAGCCTGAACAAGGAGCCACCGCCATCATGGCGCTGGAAACCGAGATCGCCAAGGTACAGTGGACCAAGGTAGAAAACCGCAATCCTGTCAAAACCTATAACAAGACAGACTTGAAACAGCTTGAGCAATTACTGCCTGGCTTTGACTGGAATGCCTATTTCAGTGAAATAGGCATGGCGGGCAAAATGGATTATGTCATCGTGCGTCAACCTGAATTTTTCAGCGGCCTGGGCAAGATCATCGCTGCCACGCCGCTCGATACCTGGAAGACTTACCTGAAATGGCAAACCCTGAATGCGTATGCGCCTTTCCTCAGCCAGCGTTTCATCGATCAGGATTTTGAATTTTCCAGCAAGACCTTGCGCAGTGTCCCAGCGAACCAGGTACGCTGGAAGCGCGGCGTAGGCCGGGTGGAAGAAGCCATGTCAGAAGCCCTGGGGCAATTGTATGTTGAAAAATACTTCCCGCCTGAGAATAAAGCGCGCATGCAAACCATGGTCAACAATTTACTGCTGGCTTACAAGCAAAGCATAGAAACCCTGAGCTGGATGAGCCCTGAAACCAAGAAAGAAGCCCTGGCAAAACTGGCCAAATTCAACCCCAAGATAGGCTACCCGGATAAATGGCGCGACTACAGCAAGCTGGAAATTGCCAAGGATGATCTGGTCGGCAATGTCATACGTGGCCGCGAGCATGAATACCAACGCCAGCTGACAAAACTGGGCAAACCTGTCAGCCGCACAGACTGGGGAATGAGCCCGCAAACCGTGAATGCTTATTACAACTCACGCCAGAATGAAATTGTCTTCCCGGCAGCGATATTGCAGCCACCATTCTTTAATGCGGCAGCCGATGATGCCGTCAATTATGGCGGCATAGGTGCGGTCATAGGACATGAAATCAGCCATGGTTTTGATGATTCTGGCAGCCAGTCGGACGGTGACGGTAATTTACGTGACTGGTGGACCAAGGAAGACAAGGCCAATTTTGGCAAGCTGACCGCCGCCATGATCGCCCAGTACAGCGCCTACAGCCCCCTGCCTGGCTATAAGGTTAACGGTGCCCTGACCCTGGGCGAAAATATTGCTGACAATTCTGGCTTGTCAATTGCCTACAAGGCATATCAGATTTCCCTGGGTGGCAAACCTGCCCCGGTGATAGATGGCTACACTGGCAACCAGCGTGTCTTCATGGGTTGGGCGCAAGTCTGGCGTGGCAAGTCACGCGATGGCGAAACCATACTCAGAGTGAATACTGATCCACATTCCCCTTCCATGTTCCGTGGCAACGGCCCCTTGACGAATTTGCCAGAATTTTACTCTGCCTTTGGTGTCAAGGAAGGTGACAAGATGTACGTGTCTCCTGAAAAACGTATTACGATCTGGTAAATTAACATTTCAATAAGGGGGGCAGAAATGCCTCCTTATTTTGTGGAAATAGCCATAAAATATCTATATTTTCTTTGAAGCAATTAACAAACACAGGCTTTTTCAAAAAACGCGCTGAAGCTTATCAGTGTCGCAATGACGATATAGCCTGGCTGTGGCAAAATAGCTGGGATTAAATTCCATCGATGAAAGCAAATTTATGAGTTTTGTACGCCGTGTCCAGCAAGATAAGTATGATGTCTATGATAAAGAGGACGTGCATGCTCGCTTACATTTCTTCAAGAATCTGCAAACCATCACGAATGCCATCCATTCGACCAGCAATATCGAGCAAATCATGCTCGATCTGTCGCATGATATCTGCAATCTGTTTGATTGCGAACGTCTGACTTTGTACTCGGTCAACTACAAGAAAAATGCCATAGAATCCAAGGTCAAGACCGGCTTGACCTCATTCAAGGATTTCGCCCTGCCTATTTCTGAAAAGAGCGTGGCTGGTTTTGTCGCCATGAGCAAGCAAACTGTCAATATTCTGAACGTGTATGACGAGACTGAACTCAGGAAGCATTCGCCCAAACTGGAATTCTTGCGCCGAGTCGACCAGCGCACTGGCTTTCGTACCAAGCACATGATGGTTGGCCCGCTGATCCACGAACAAAGCAATGAATTGCTGGGCGTACTGCAGCTCATCAATAACCGTAATGATTGCCAGTTCCCACCATTGTTGGAAGAAGGTTTCAAATACCTGCGCAATACCCTGGCTGTGGCCTTTGCCCAGCGCCTGATGTCGCCACAGGTTATTCATACCAAATTTGATTCCCTGATCAAATCATCAATACTATCCATACCTGAACTGGGCTTGGCTGCGCGTGCGGCGCGCCGCAAGGGCGTGGATGTAGAAGAAATCCTCATTGATGAATTTGAAGTTAACTTGTCTGATATAGGCAATTCCCTGGCGACTTTCTTTGAGTGTGAATACCAGCCTTACAAGACAGACCGCACACGCCCGGATGCCCTGAAAAACTTCAAACGTGCCTATGTTGAAGATCATCATTGGGTCATACTGGAAGAGAATGCCGACAGCCTGACTGTCATGACGACAGATCCTGAGCGTGTCATGGCTTCGCGCATCGTGCATAGCCTGTTCCCTATCGCCAAAATACAATACGTGGTGACGACACAAAGAGAATTCAGGCAAACGGTAGATCAGTTCTTTGGTGATACTGAGGCAGCCATTGCCATGACTGAGCAAAATACGCAGGATGCGATTGATACTGTATCAGCGGCTGAAAAAGCCTTGCTCGCGCAAGTCAGGGAAACCATACAGGATGCCTTTGCCAAGAGCCATCCTGAATTCCAGATTGATGTGCGCTCCCGCGAAGATAAAACCGTCAGCCGCATGCACAAGGATGGTTCCGTCCAGCGTATTGCAGGTCAGGTGATTGTTGACTTCCATGTCGATTTTCTTGATACCGGCATGAATACAGCAGCATAAAATACACCGCCAAGCTAAAACGCCACGCTCTGTTAGGAGCGTGGCGTTTTTTTATTACAACTCATTTCATGAACAGGGGGAGTTCTAAGGTGCAGCTTCAGACAGTTTTTGCAAATCTGGCCGCTGCCTCGCAATCTGCTGCCAGACTTGCCTGGCCTCGCCAAATGCCCGCTTGCTTTGCAGCATGGCTGCATACATGACCCAGTCTTCGACTCCGGCATTGTCTTCTGGCTTCAACTCACTCAGACTAGTGGCTTCTGCCTTGCTGGCCACTTTAAATTCAGCCCTGGCATTATATGTCTTGCCATCTTTGGCGGAGACGTAAGCGACTTGCCAGCGGTACGTCGCGCCCTCTTCCAGTTCTATTTTCTCCGGCAATTGCCAGTTATTCTCTTTGGTTTTTTCGCTAACGATAAGCTTCTCATCCATGTCAGAAATACTGATGTCAAACACAGCTGCTTCAGCAGAAATCCAGCTAAATGCTGGACGCTGGCTCAACAGCAAAGAATTGTTTTCAGGAGTGACGGCAACAATACGTGGCGGCACCTGGCGCATGCGCACGGCACCTGCAATCACATTACTGGTTTCTGCCGCACGCACCAGCTTTTCTGCCATGGGCCGGACCACCGCTTTTTGCCCCTGCAGACTGGTGACGCCATCTTTTTCTATTGTGACAGTAGCAGGGCCAGTCAGTTGATATACCGAACGTGTCGCATATAAGGACAGCGAAGCCTTGGTACCGGCATCCAGCGTAATTTGCATCTTTGGTTGCAAATAAGCCAGCAATTGCAGTTTGGACGTCACACCATTGGCTTCCATTTTGCCATTGCCCTGCACGTCCAGCACCATGCCCAAAGCAGCCTCGGCATGTGCCAGACCACAAGTCAGTGCAGCGACAAGACTGACTATGATGCTCAGATAAGTTCTCAATGCGTTCATATTTTTATTCATATTCACACTCATTAATTAGATTGCGGTATTAAATTTCTGCAGCAACAGATACTGGCTGCCAACCCCATACAGCGATGGCAGAACGTCCCTTGAGGTTTTTGTCACCGAGCGCAATCAGCGTGTCTGCTTCCGCCAGACTGGCAAGCACAGACTCGGAACAAACGACAGGATAACCTACATCCTTGCACAATCCCTCTATCCTTGCTGCGGTGTTCACAGTATCACCAATGGCTGTGTATTCATGCCGTTCTGCTGAGCCGACCTGACCAATCACCGCGTCACCAGCGTGCAAGCCAACGCCTATCTGCAATACAGGCTTGCCTTCTGCTGCGAATTCAAGGTTTAGTGCATCCAGCGCAAACAGCATCGCACTGGCAGCATGGAAAGCATTTTGTGCGGGATTATCCAGTTGCTTGGGCGCACCAAAAAATGCCATCATGCCGTCACCAATAAATTTATCTATGGTGCCGCCATGCTCATGCACGATCTTGCTCATGACGGCAAAATAACGATTGAGCAGGCTCACCACATCCTCCGCCTGTGCATGTTCACATAGCGTCGTGAAACTACGGATATCCGAAAACAAAACACAGACGTGCAAACGCCTGCTTTGCGATGTCTGGTCTATACGGCCTTCCACTATCTCCAGCATGACAGCCGGGCTGACGCGGCCAGAAAAAGCCTTACTCAGTCTTTGCTTGTCAATATAGTGCTGCCAGGCTTGCCAGGCACTGCTGCTGCTCAGGGCCAGCAAACCCGTCAGGAAAATCGCCGTTGGCGGCAACCAGAAATCATATTGCATGGCGATGCTGCTGGCCACGAACAAGTCCAGTGTAGCAACTGCGAACACCAGCAATTTGATGCGTATGCTACGTCCCAGCCAGAACAGTGCAAACAAGGCACACAAAGCTAATAGACCAGGCATGCCTGCCTGCTGCAATAAACGCTGGTTCAGTATGCTGCGTAATAGCTGCGCGTGCGCTAAGACACCGGGATTGGGGTCATTCGCTGGCAACCAGGCCGCCAGCGATACGGGCAAATCGACGAGATCAGTTGCGTCCATGGTCGCGCCCAGCAAGACAATTTTGCCAGCAAAGCCTTGTTGCAATTCTGCTGTTTTATCTTGCTCAACGAGTTTCAGGATGTCTTGTAGCGGGATATATTTGAAGCGCTCACCGAGACGGTAATTGATCAAACCATTCCAGTCCTGGCGTACACCTGCAGCTGCCGCTATTTCAGTCGCCAAGCCGCGTTCACTGCGATCGGGCTGGCAATCCCGTCCCGGGAAACGACGTATGCGCTGGTCACTGTCCCGACAAAATTCAGCGGAGGCAACAGGCTGAAATTGCTCACCCTGCATGCCTAGTACCGCCGCATAATCCACCTGGATATCACGGTAATGTGCATGCTTCAAATCCCAGATTTTGGCAGCGACCACTGGCGTCGTTTGTATGCTTTCCAGCAAACCCGTCAGCAATATTTTATGGAAATCGAGCGCATCCTTGCGGGTAGAGATCAAAGTATCAAAGCGTTTTTCAGGCAGGCTGAGGTCCATACCGACTACCTTGGCTCCAGCCTGATTCATGGCTCTTAAAAAATTGGCCAGGTGCCTATGATTCAGACTCAATGGTTCATCAACTGCATCCAGAAAAGCTTCATCAATCCCTACCACTATGGGGTCTATAGCTATTTTCTGGGGCGAGTATTCACGCGATATTTTGAATTCCAGGTCGAGAATTTTATTATCTATCGCCATCACCGCAGGCAAACGCAACAAGATCGCGGCCAAAGCGAGCAGCACCAGCAAGCCCAGCACTTGCAACAAGCGCGGGGTGAGTAAATCCTGCAGGCGTCGGGACTTGGTCATGGTAACTCAGTATCTCAATAAACCCGTTGCAGTCGGTAATAAACCGCCTCTTCCGACCAGACTCAAGGAACTGCCGCCACCCACCCTGCACAAGTCTGCAGCCAGGTCAGCGAACTCATATGCTTGCGCATTCAAATTCACCAGGCTGGCAGAAAAATCGACTTGCGGGCTGCTCAATCTGACAAGCCCGTTCACGCCATCAGGTGCAGCTGCCTGTATCAAATTCTTGCCTGTACCATCAAATTTTTGTGGCGCGCCACCAAGTAGCAACTGATTACCGCTGGCGATGGTGGCGTTAACTTGTATATTCACGTTACCACCACTGGCCGCCTTGGCCGCAGTATTTGCCTGCACAAAACCGCTACGTAGTATCAGGGCTGGTGCACTGATGTTGATGTCGCCACCATTACCGGTCTGCAGACCCGAAACTGAAGTAGTGATTTGTGAGCGTTCAAGTATCAATGCTCCTTTACCCTGAACACTAATAGCACCGCCATTACCTTCAAAGGCACTGGTATTGATATTACTATTTTTGGCAAGCAGGCGATGAGCGTAGTTAATGCGAATATCACTGGCCGCCACATTGCCACTGGCAGAAGCAGTGATCTGCGCCTGCTGCAATGTGATGTCTGAGGCATCAATTACAAGCAAGGTCTTAGCTGGCAATTTGTCGGCGCTGACTTGGGCGGCATTGCGTATCGAAAGTACACCCTGATTCATATCCAGGCTATCTGTCGCCTTGATATTCACATTACCTGTATAGCCGCTGGATGCAGCACCAGCTTCTGAACTGATGATGGCATTGCTGTCCACACGAATCTTACCAGCACTGACATTGACTTCTCCTGCCTTGCCCTTGGCATAGGCACTGGATGAAATTTGTGCTGCATTGTTCATCTGCAGTTGGCCCGCAGTGACATTCACCGCACCGGCATTGCCGACTGAGCTGCTGGTAGATTCGCCACCCGCATTGGCACTGCTGAGGATACCTGTACTCAAAATCTTCGCATTAGCGTCATCATCTTTGATGGGATTGCTGAGCTTGCCATCCAGACTGATGTTGGTGGCATTCACTTTCACAGTACCAGCCGAACCAGTGGTATAGCTGATCGTCGCCGAAGATATCTGGCCACCATCCTTCAATGACAGATTGCCAGTGACATTTACATCGACATTCCCGGCATTGCCTTGCGCCTGAGTACCAGCATCGCTATAGATACCTGTCGCCACTCCCTTGCCATTGACATCAAGACTGGCGGCATCAATTTTGACACTGCCTCCATTGCCAATAAAGCGGGTGGCAGAAGAAATTCTCGCACCATCTTGCATCTGTATGGATTGATTGGCTTTGACCGCGATATTGCCAGCATTACCTACACCTATGGTTTCAGCAAGGACGCCGCTGCCATCACCATCCAGAGCCAGGGTATTGGCAGCCACATTGATAGAACCACTATTGCCGCGTGTGTAAGTGGTGGTGGATATGCGGCCACCGCCAGTCAGGGATAATTTGTCAGCTACGCTGACATCAATGTCACCACCATTTCCACCACGGAAATTGGCAGAAGTACGAAAATCACCGGCGTCGCTATAAATACCCGCATCCAATCCCTGACCATCGATATGCAGGTTATTGCCAACAAACCTGATCTTGCCAGCCTGGCCCGCATCAAATGCTGAAGTTGAAATACCACCTTCAGACAATATCGTGGTGGCTCCGTTGACATTGACGCTGACATTACCGGCGTTGCCAGCAGCACCAGAAATACTGTTGATGCCAGTAGAAACGCCATTACCGTTGATCAGCAATTCTGCCGCATTGACTTTGACGTCGGCACCCAGCCCTACCGCATAGGTGGCGGAAGAAATTTGTGCGCTATTCAATATGCTGAGCTTGCCTTTGACCAGGACTTCAACATTGCCAGCGTTACCCGTTCCTTTATTGGTAGTGCTGAGCAAGCCTGTATAAGGACCATTGGCCTCTGAACCATCCAGCATGATGTCGCTGGCATTCACACGCACATTGCCAGCATTGCCCGAGGTATAGGTCGATGATGAAATGACAGCGCCATTCAGGATATTGAGTTTGCCAGCCACGTTGATGTCAAGATTACCGGCATTGCCATAAGCTTCGTTAGCCTGACTGAAAATACCTGTCACCTGGCCTTTGCCATCCATGCTGACGCTACCTGCATCAAGCCTGATGGAACCAGCATTACCAGAACTGAAGGTCGAAGTAGAGATGCGGCCAGCATTGACTATGCTTATTTGCTGATTAGCCGCAATAAGAATATCGCCCGACCTGGCACCGCCATCATTGGCATTGCTGAAGATGCCGGTAGGCTTGCGTGCATCCTGTCCATCAAGAAGAATCTCCCCTGCCTGTACGCGCACCTGAGCACCATCGACATTGCCACTCACTGATGCATTGATACTGCCACCATTGACTATGCTCAATTTGCCAGCCGCTGCAGGCAAATCACCGGCAAAGCCGACTTCCAGCTTGTTCTTGCCCACGGCAGCCACGCGCACTGCTGCACCCGGTGCCAGCAAGCTTGCGTCATTGATGGTGATATCACCGGCGGCCAGTGTTAACGCCTGTTGCGGACGGACATTGATAGTCGCACCATTTTTGAATTCGAGAGCGGCAGAATTATTACCTAAAAACCCAAAAGCCTCAGGCGCGGCAGCAGACAAAGTACTGGCTTTGGCTGTATCGACATAGAAATTACCATCTGCAAATTTCACATAGTCTGCTGTGCTGATATGCAAACCTGCAGGTACATCTATGGCAGCACCTGCACCAACAATCACACCAGCAGGATTGATGAAATAAAAATGCGGCTGGTTGCCAGCAGAGGCGCTGAGCTTCAGCAAGCCATTGATATTCGAGGCTGCGCCGCCAGTGACGCGGGCTATGACATTTTGCAAAGCCGTCGTAGTAGTGAACGTGGCGGACTCACCATTTTCTATGTTGAAGTTTTTAAAGCTATGAAATAAATTACCGCCCCTGGTCGTACCCAGACTTTGTGGCACGACGAAATTGCCACTCAGATTTTGTACGCCACCCACCGTGCCATCGGTGGTGGCCCCGGCATAAGTCAATAAAGGCATACCTCCAAAAGCCACCAACAGGCTTAATCTGAGCAGACCCATTTTATGCAATCGCTTAGTCTTCATAACCAGCTCCCGACCATGATGAATGGTGCCCAATAAAATGGATGACTGAACTGATTATTCTTCATCAATTCCAATTGCGCTTTTTGCAAAGCCTGAGCCTTGCT
This sequence comes from Burkholderiales bacterium, assembly GCA_016200895.1. Taxonomy (GTDB): domain Bacteria; phylum Pseudomonadota; class Gammaproteobacteria; order Burkholderiales; family Burkholderiaceae_D; genus Undibacterium. The sequence goes on along the minus strand of JACQDX010000128.1, from coordinate 86,610 downwards.
GGTGGCAGGTTCTGCCAGACGACGATAAAACTGACCCATCAGCAAAGTCGCGGCATCATCAGAAACTGGCCACAATGAACCCAGCGCGCTCCTGGCCCTGGCTTTTAGCGCCGCACCGCTCAAACCCAACGGTGCCCTGTCATCACCTTCTGCCGTTTCACAGGCCGACAGTGTCAATAATTCCAGTTCTTGATTTTTCATGCCGCCAGCACGTAAAAACCCCTGCAGATTATCCATGGTGATCAGATCATCATGCGCCATGACGAAGGTGCTGTCGGCAGTACCGCCAAACACACCGTGCGAAGCAATGTGCACGATCTGGTAATCACCTGTTTTGACTTTCTGGCTGAATGCTGCGACTGTAAAATTCGCATTCAGCAAAGTCTGGCTGCTGGTCAGTTTTTCCAGTGTATGGATTTCTTCATCAACACCAGCAAGAGCCAGCATCTGCTGCAGTTGCTGATGCTGTGCTGGTTTGCTCATGACAGTGTTGTCGCTTGCCCTGGGGATGTTACGCAGGCTGCGCGTCAGCACGGCTCTGGCAACTTGCCTGCCATTTGCAGTCGTTTGTGGATTAGCTGCCAGCAATTGCTGAACCATGGCACCGGGCAATTTATCAACCACAGCACCGGGTTCACTCATGCCTGCCAGCAGTGTTTTGTATGCTGTATCACTATGGGTGCGAACGCTGGTATTGGTCAGGCTCAAAGCAGGCACAACGGCAATCGCATATTTTTCTATGACAAATTGCTGACCATCATGTAGGGCAGCAAAAGGTAAAAGGCGCAATACGCCATCTGGAACGACAACCAATGTCCGTATGCCCTGATGGGTCAGTTCGGCATCAACTGGTGCCAGCAAGGCCTGGTACAGACGCTTAGCCTGAGCTTTGAATGAGAGATTGTCTTTCAGGAGATTGCCAAAATCCAGCACGTCGGCACGTATCTTGGCTGCAGACATAGGTATGCTATGGCTGTATATACTCTTGCTTGTTTCCAGTAAAAGCTCCAGCCTGTCAGGCAAGATGATGGGATAGAGTATCGCTGTATCATCAGCAATCACGGTATCCTTACTATTTTTACGATTGGCCCTGGCTGTATCAACAGCGCAGCGGTCACCAAGATAATCTTGCAATTCAGTTTGTTTGAGTAATTCCAATACATCGCGGGCACGACGCAATTGTGTGTTTTTTTGTACTGCATCCAACTGAGCGGATGTCTGCAGTAACAAATCCGCCAGCCCCAGATACACTGGTTCCAGTGTTTCGCGGAAAGAAGAACGGCCATCCTGATATTCGACTGGTATGTCTGTGCGTATCGCTTCTATATGGTCGATTGCTCTTTGATAGGCGGCGATTGCCTGAGTATTTTTTCCTTGCCCCCGCAGGATGCGGCCATGACGCCATTCGATATTGATGAGCAAGTCATGCGCTTCCAGCCCCTGTGAAGCCAGCAGCGCCTGATCAGTCAAGGCCAGGGCATCATCAAAGCGACGAGCTTCTTCGTATAGCTGCGCAAGCTGATCAAGCGCTTCCAGTTGCAATCTTGCCTGGCCCAGCTTTACGGCGAGCTTGCGTGCATAGTCGAATGCCTGGAAAGCCAGATTCTGTCCCCGTGTACCCAAAGGCTTGGCTTGCGCACCCAGATTTAAACTATAGCTGGCAGCTTGCGGCTGTTCTCCGGCTTGCATCACGCGCTGCCAAAGCACCTGCAGGTTTCGCAGATTGGCTGCCGGGGTCTGGCTTTTTGCTTCGAGTTTTTGCCAGTTCAGTCCTGCGCTAATGGCGATTGTGGCATCAGGTTCAGCCAATTGCTGCGCCGTATAGTAGTAATAACGCGCCTGTTCTGCATGCCCTTGTTGTTGCTGCCAGTTGCCAAAATCAATCGCATAGCCAGCCTTGTCCAATTTATTGCTGGCATGATCAAAGGCATACGCCAGATAGGGCTCTGCCCTGGCAGCCTGGTGCATCTGCATATAAGTCTGCGCCAGTGCAGACGCTGCTTTGACTTTATCTGCTGTCTGATCAGCTCTGGCATAAGCAGTTTGCAATGCCAGCAGTGCCTGGGTATAGCTGCCGCTGGTGCACTCTCGCAAACCCTGATCCAGCGCGACATCGCTTGCAGATGCAACTATGTGGACAGACATTGCCAGTACACTGGCAATCAAGATGTATTTGGCTGGTGAGGCAAATTTGATACGCATATGCCGCACCCTCAAAATAAATGGTAAGTCAATTGGGCATGCACGCCATGGTCTTGCAAATTACCACTGCTCTGTCCCGGCAGGGTGATGAGTTTTTTGGCCAGGAACAAGTCGGCAGCCCAGTTTTGCCATTGCCAGTTCATGCCCACACCTATCGAAGCCAACCTTTGTGCCGTTTCACCCAGATTACTGGCTGTCGCCAGATCAGTGAAACCGATGAGCTTGAATTTGTGTCCGGTTTCCAGCCAGACTGGCAAGGGGTAATGGTACTCGGCATTCAATAACCAGGCGCGGTCGCGTACAACGGCGTTTTCCCTATAGCCTCGCACGGTAGCAATGCCACCCAGCGCAAATCTTTCCATGGGTAATAAACGGTCTGGCGTTTGCTGTGCAGAAGCCCGCAAGATCATTTGATCGCCAGCTTTGCCCAGGTTTTTGACATACTGTAGTTGGCCGGTCCAGATGCGGTAATGCTGATTGGGTACCTGCAAGCTGCTATCGTTTGTATAGCTGCTGTCTATGTTATTGCGACCAAAAGCAAACACACTGCGCAAGGCAAGGGCCTGGGTTTCCCAGCGTTCCGTCCATTCCTGGGAAAAGCGTAGCACTTTGGTTTTCGAATACCCATCAGGTTCACCCGGCGTGAAGGAAAATGCCTCACCCAACAAGCTGGTCTGGCTATTACGCTGGCTATAGCTCAGGCCAAGTTCGATTTTTCTTTGCAAGCTATTCACCAAAGTCTGGCTCAAGCCCAGTTCATAACCCGAGCTACGGCTTTTGATATCAATAGCCGCCATGAATTCGCCGACAACAGATGAGCTGCCATTATCGAGACTGAGTTTCAATGAAGTGCCGCGGCTGTTAACAGGTATAGTCCAGCCCAGATGCACGGGATCCGCGCCTTCACTGTGAGCGATACTGGCTTCGAGGTAATCGCCATAGCCACTCAGATTGCGCAGCCAGCCTGAAATGCCCAGTACCTCTGATCCTATCGATGGTGCACGGTAGTTATTTGCATAGACATTCAGGCCATAGGCTTTGGCACGGACGACATCAATATCCAGTATCGCAGTGCCAGGCTTGTCGCCTGGGATAATGCGGCTATTGATTTTTTCAAACAATGGATCAGTCAGCAAGAGCTGGAAACGCTGTTGCAAGACTGGCATATTGAACACTTCGTCATCCCTGAGCAAACGCTGTTGCAGGTAAGCTGGGCGCAATCTTTCTTCACCCTTTAGCCGGACTTCCGAAATGCGTCCTTCTATCAAACGTAGCCTGACTATGCCTGATGGAAAAGGCACATTACCCTCTGCCACGACCAGGACAGCGCCAGAATTGAGGTAACCACGCTCTACATAGAGCCGTGAAATACGGGTGCGCAGTTCTTCAAGATCTGCATAAGTGGCGCGTTTGCCGAGATAAGCTGTTGACATTGCCTGCAGTTCTGCCGTACTGACAACCGCGTTACCATTGAATTGCATTTCCTTTACCAGCACATCCCTGGCAACACTTTGTACCGCAGGCAGATCATTTGCGAACACGGCACCTGCCCGCAGCCACGCCAAAGCAATGCAGGCGGCAATCAGCGCTAGTTTTGAAATGGCAGGTCTTGCAAAAATAGAATTCCACATGCTTATTGGCCGCCAGTACTGAGATATCGATGTGCGGTCATAGTTTGAAGAATTGCTTACATGAAGTGGTTGAAAAATAAAGGGGCATAGTATTTGCAGCACAGACCGGCATGATAAGTCCATTGCCAAATCATTACAACGATACCAAGGTATGGTTTACATTTGGACACACCTGAAACAGGCAGACAAGGCTTTGTAGCAAGCTTAAAAAAAATACACGATCATATACACAGATTGTCATGGTGAAATGACCATGGCAGCACAGCATCTTGCAGAGAATTGTACCGGTACACCGACTCGGCCATGCTCTAAGATGATTCTTAATGAAGACTCAGGAGTAGCAAAAAATGCAAATAACAGGCTCGCGCCCCATGCAAAAATATCAGGGCAGTTGTCACTGTGGTGCAGTACGTTTTGAAATAGAGACAGATTTTCCAGAGCTGACGATGTGCGACTGCTCTATCTGCCGCCGCAAAAACGCCTTGATGGTCAAGGTACATGAAAGCAAATTCAAACTGTTGGCGGGCGCGGAATCATTGAACGAATACCAGTTTCACACCAATACCGCCCATCATTATTTTTGCAAGACTTGTGGCATTTATCCTTTTCATCGCAAACGAGTGACGCCTGATAATTTTGGTATCAATGTCTATTGCCTGGAGGATTTTGACCCTGCCGGTATCCCGGTGCGGCAAGCCACTGGCGCAAAGATGACATAGGATGATATTTTTTAATCAATACAGGAATTAGCGATGCAAACCCAGACTCTGCTTGCCTTTACAGCCATGGCCAGCCTGGCCATACTCAGCCCCGGCCCGGCCACCTTGCTGTCTTTAAAAAACGGCGCGAGTTACGGCACGCGCGCAGTCATGTGGTCAGCCTTTGGAAATGTATGCGGCATCTTTTGTCTATCAACGACTGCTTTTCTGGGTCTGGGGGCTTTACTGAATTCATCAGCCATGCTGTTTGCAGCCGTCAAGATCATTGGTGCGCTCTACCTGTTCTATATCGGTGCAAAACAGTTGTTTGGAAAGAGTAGTGCGCTGACACATGATGTCCAGAACGGGCAGACAGATAAGCAGCCACGTCCACGTAAATTATTTTCAGAAGCCTTTTTGACTGCGGCTACCAATCCCAAGGCTCTGATGTTTTTTACAGCCCTGTTTCCGCACTTTATTGCGCCGGGCGAAGCTTTGGCACCGCAGTTTTTTGCATTGATGGCGATCTTCATGAGCCTGTCTTACCTGACCCATCTGATGTATGCACAACTGGCAGCACGTGCCATGCATGTGCTGGTCAAGCCGCGCTTTGTGAAATGGATTAACCGTATAGTTGGCGCAGCCTTTATCACATTCGGGACGATGCTACTGAGTTTGCGCAGACAAACTGCCTGAGTGTCTGAGGGTTCAAACAGATAAAATCTTTTCCATGAACACGCTCAAAGGGTCTTCTTCATAATCAGCAAAAGCAGCCCGTTCAGCATAACCGAGGCGGAAGTATAAGCCCAGCGCCTCGGGTTGCCGTATGCCAGTTTCCAGCCGGGCCACACGTATATCCTGATCCAGCAACTGATCTTCCAGCGCGCGCATGATGTGCTTGGACAAACCCCTACCACGAAATTCTTCTGGCACAAACACGCGCTTGATTTCACCGTAACTTAGCTGCTCATCGTCATCAAACAGGATTTTGACAGCGCCGCAAGCGGCTAAAGTTTCATCGATATAACATCCAAGAAAAATTACATTATCTTGCTTCAGTGCAGCCACACTTTCCAGATGATTGCTCTCTGCCGGATATAAGTCCCCCATATAAGCATCAGACATGGCAATTAGCCTGCCTGCAGCCTCTGAAGCCGGGTCTGTTTTTTCTATTTTCATACTGTTAGTGGACTTTTTTCCGGGATAGTCAAACTGATCATTTTCTTGAGTTCCGGTACACAGGAACCACAATTCGTTCCACATTTGAGTTTGCCCTGTAACCCAGTCAGGATATCGGCAGGCAAACCATCCATAGTACTGAGTGCCTTGTTGATTTCGGTATCAGTCACATTCAGGCAACTGCAAACCACTTTGCCACGTGCAGCAAATCCCTGCGGTGCTGTGGTGCTTGGCATGAGCAAGAGGCGACCCAACCTGGCGACTGGCTCTTGTGCCTGCAGGAAATCCTTGAGCCAGCTTTCGGCAGACACATCTCCTGCCAACGCCACAGCAGCCAGACTGCCATCTTTCACCAGGATATGGCGCGAAACACTGCGGCGCTTGTCGTCATAGCGCAAGACATCCGCGCCCTGTATGCCAAATAACTGCTCTATTTTTTCCAGGACTTCAGTTGCTACCGCTTCTTCATTGGCAGCACGGAAGATTACGCCCACTTTGTCGCGACCAAATGGTGTGCAGGATGCATAGGCAAACTCGCGCATATAAGGGCGCAAGGCAGTTTGGACGGAATAAGCTTTTTCACTATCGAGCCAGGCGAATACCACAAAACGCCATGGCAATTCTGCCTTCAAAATCTTGATGGCAGCGGCTTTCAGCTCTGGCTGTTTTGAGCTGGGATCTATCGCCGGTGATGTCAGGGCATTCACGCCATAGCTGGCATTTCTGGCATGACCGCGGCCAGATACATATTCCTCACCCCAGTGCATGGCAATAAAAACCTGGCCAGCGCGCTGTTCATCACTTTCAGCTACTGGCAAAATGACAGTACCACGACGGCTGCTGACATGTACCAGGTCGCCCGCTTTGAGGAGGCGCCTTTGCATGTCCGTCGCTTCCATGCAGATGCCGGGTTCTGCCACGTGAGCAAACAACTGCGCCACAGTCCCTGTACGGCTCATACCATGCCATTGGTCACGCAGGCGACCAGTATTCAATGAGAATGGATAGCGTGCATCAACTGCGTCCTTGACCGGTTGGTACACGGTATTGATAAAACGTGCACGGCCATTGGCGGTAGGGAAGATGCCATCTTCATACAAGCGCTGTTTGCCTGTGCTGGCACCAGCCGGATAAGGCCATTGCTGTGGCCCCTGCTGTTCCAGTATGGCGTAGGATAAACCGGTGATATCCAGGTCTCGGCCACGGGTGCTGTCGCGGTGTTCATTCCACACCTGTTCGTCGCTATCGTACTTGAAGTTTGCTGGTGATTTTCCCAGCAAGGGAGCCAGAGCTTGTGCAAACTGGCTGGCGATTTGCCAGTCGTGCCTAGCTTCACCCGGTGCGGATATGACGGGGCGCACGCGGGATATGCGGCGTTCTGAATTGGTGACAGTACCGGTCTTCTCGGCCCAGGTGCTGGCTGGCAAAAGTATGTCGGCATAGGGCACGGTGGCCGTGCTGGCATAGGCTTCTTGCACAATTACCAGCTCGGCTGTTTGCAGGGCTTCGCGTATCAGGTTTTGCTCAGGCATGGATTGCGCTGGATTGGTGCAGACTATCCAGATGATCTTGATCTCACTCTGCCTGACTGCCTCGAACATTTCTACTGCGGTTTTACCTGGTGTGGCTGGCACATCTTCTACACCCCAGTAGGCCGCAATTTCTGCCCTATGTTCAGCATTGCCAAGATCGCGGTGACCCGACATCAGGTTAGCCATGCCACCGACTTCGCGCCCACCCATGGCGTTTGGTTGTCCCGTCAGGGAAAACGGCCCTGCACCCGGTTTGCCGATTTGATGGGTAGCCAGATGCAGATTGATCAGGGCTGCATTTTTTGCAGTCCCTGATGAAGATTGATTGAGCCCCTGGCAATACAGGGACAGGCTGGCTTTAGATTGACCAAACCAGCGCGCTGCCTGTACCAGGTCAGCTTCCTTGATGCCACAGGTCTTGGCGACAGCTGCAGGCGTGTAATCACGCACGGTTTGCTTGAGTTCGGCAAAACCTTCGGTATGTTCCTGAATATAGACCAGATCGATCAGGTCTTCCCACAAGCACAGATGCAACATGCCGTTAAACAGGGCAACATCTGTCCCCGGCAAGATAGGCAGGAACAAATCCGCTTCACGCGCAGTATCGGTACGGCGCGGGTCAGCAACAATCACTTTCAGGTTTGGATTTTTTTCCCTTGCCTGCTCCAGGCGGCGATATAAAATCGGATGTGCATAGGCCGTGTTGGAACCTACGATGAAAATGACTTCTGCCAGGTCTATGTCTTCATAGCATGTGGGCGGTGCATCTGCACCCAGGGTTTGCTTGTAACCCGCCACGGCGCTGGACATGCACAGGCGGGAATTGCTATCAACATTATTGGTGCCTATCAAACCCTTGGCGAGTTTGTTGAAGACGTAATAGTCTTCGGTCAGTAACTGACCAGAAATATAAAATGCCACACTGTCCGGGCCATGCGCCTTGATGGTGTCGGCAAACTTGCCAGCCATAGTGGCGATGACGGTATCCCAGTCACTGCGCTTACGTTCTTGTCCACGCATTTCTTCGCGTCCGGCTGCTGGATCGCGCATCTCTGGATACAGCGCCCTGACTTGTTGCTGTATTTTCGCATCCGCCGACAGATGTAAAGTACTGCCCTTGCTACACAGACGACCAAAATTTGCTGGATGATCCGGGTCACCACGTACCCCTACAACCTGCCCGCCTTCGCTTTCAATTACTACACCGCAACCAACGCCGCAATAACAACAGGTAGATTTGGTTTCAGTCATACATGCCTTTTTCAAGTGCAAGCCGTTGCAATCTGGACTGCAGCGGCCCGGCTTATTATCCTTCTACTTTATGCCTCTACTGCAAGCGTCGACAATTCATTAGCATCAAGATAGACCTGATCTGCTTCCACTTTCAAGCTGAATTTTTGTGTACAACCCTCATCCGGTGAAATCGCACACCCTGTGGGCAACTCTATATTCCAGTTATGCAAGGGGCAAGCCACTCTTTCACCAAAGACGATGCCTTGTGACAATGGACCACCTTTGTGCGGACATTTATCCAGCAGCGCGAATACCTTGTTTTCACTATTCCTGAAGATCGCCACATCCGGTTTGGAGGCACGAGCAACCACACGCGCACCCAGTACGGGAATATCTTCAACGCGACAAATAACTTGCCATTCCTGACTCATGTTTTTTCCTCTCAAAAAATGGCGTTATGCTGGCAAGCGTTCGAATTGACGCGTATCGACCTGGGCTTTTTCTGGTTCATGCCAAGGATCAGACTCACCTTCCAGTGCAAACAACAGACGTTGATACAGGTCTTTGCGGCGCTCGTGGTCTTCCAGTATGATTTTCTTCACATAATCCAGACCGACACGGGCAAGATAATGTACGGTGCGTTCCAGGTACCAACCTTCTTCGCGGTACAGTTGCAAGAAGGCACCGGTATATTCCATGACTTCTTCATGGGTTTTCAGTTTGACCAGGAATTGTGCGACCTCAGTTTTGATACCGCCATTGCCGCCTACATAAATTTCCCAACCGGAATCGACACCAATCACGCCAACGTCCTTGATACCAGCCTCTGCGCAATTACGCGGGCAGCCGGATACGGCCAGCTTGACCTTGTGCGGCGAGTACATACGCGCCAGTTCACGTTCCAGCTGTTGACCCATGAGTGTGGAATTTTGTGTACCGAAACGGCACCATTCACTGCCCACACAAGTTTTTACTGTACGCAAGCCCTTGGCATAAGCCAGGCCGGATGGCATACCCAGGTCTTGCCATACTGCGCGCAAATCTTCTTTCTTCACACCCAGCAAATCGATACGCTGACCACCAGTGACCTTGACTGTCGGAATCTTGAATTTATCAACGACATCAGCAATCCTGCGCAATTCGCTGGCATTGGTTTCGCCGCCCCACATACGCGGGATGACGGAGTAAGTACCATCCTTCTGGATATTCGCGTGCGAACGTTCATTGATGAAACGTGATTGCGGATCATCTTTGGCTTCACGCGGCCAGGTAGAAATCAGATAATAATTGATGGCCGGGCGGCAACTGGAGCAACCGTTAGGTGTGCGCCATTCCATGAATTCCTGCACACCTGAGACCGTCAACAGCTTGTTGGCCTTGATAGCATCGCGCACTTGCTGATGGCTATGATCAGTACAAGCGCACATGGGTTTGACTTTCGACGCAGTCGAATAATCACCACCAGCAGTAAACATGATGATCTGTTCTACCAGACCAGTACAGGAGCCACAGGAGGCCGATGCCTTGGTATGCTTGCGCACATCATCCAGCGTGAACAGACCTTTTTCCTTGATGGCCTTGACGATGGTGCCCTTGCAGACACCATTACAGCCACAGACCTCGGCCTCGTCCGGCATGGCGGCCGCCTTGGTATGGCCTTCATGGCCGACGTCACCGGTATTTGATTCACCAAACATCAGGGAATCACGGATTTCAGAAATATTCTTGCCTTCGCGCAGTAGTTTGAAATACCAGCTGCCATCGACAGTATCGCCATACAGGCAGGCACCAATCAGTTTATCGTCTTTCACCACCAGCTTTTTGTAGACGCCACCTATGGGGTCGGACAAGATGATTTCTTCAGTGTCTTTACCACCCATGAATTCACCGGCAGAAAACAAATCTATACCTGTCACTTTCAACTTGGTGGAGGTGACTGAACCTTGATAACGGCCTATACCAAAATTCGCCAGGTGATTAGCGCAGACCTTGGCCATTTCAAACAAAGGTGCAACCAGGCCATATACTGTGCCGCGATGATTAACGCATTCGCCGACAGAGTAAATGCGCGGGTCATAAGTCTGCATGGTGTCATTGACGATAATGCCGCGATTGCAATACAGACCTGCAGATTCTGCCAGCGCTGTATTGGGGCGTATACCAACTGCCATGACGATGAGTTGCGCCGGGATTTCCAGGCCATCGGTGAAGCGTATCGCTTTCACATGACCATCATCATCACCAATGATGGCTTCGGTATTTTTTTCAAGCAGAAAATTCAGGCCACGGTCTTCCAGGGATTTTTGCAGCATCTTGCCAGCAACGGGATCAAGCTGACGCTCCATCAACCAGCCTGGCAGATGCACGACTGAGACGCTCATGCCACGCATTTTCAAGCCATTGGCGGCTTCCAGCCCCAGTAAGCCACCACCGATGACAACAGCATGCGTATGTTTTTCTGCTGCGTCTATCATGGCATTGGTGTCATGAATATCGCGGTAGGCAATCACGCCCTTGAGGTCTTTGCCAGGCACTGGCAGCATGAAAGGTGTGGAACCTGTCGCCAGCAACAGACGGTCGTATTCAGTCTGGGTGCCGTCTTCGGCGATCACCAGGCGACGTGCCCTGTCTATCTTGACGATTTTTTTGCCCAGATGCAGAGTGATATTATTTTCTTCATACCAATCCACATCATTGAGCATAATGTCTTTGATGGTTTGCTCGCCTGCCAATACAGGTGATAGCAGGATACGGTTGTAATTGGCATAAGGTTCTGCACCAAATACGGTAATGTCATACAGGTCGGGGGCGATCTTGATTAATTCTTCCAGGGTACGCACACCTGCCATACCATTCCCTACCATCACTAGCTTAAGTTTCTTCATGGCTGCTCCTTTGCTTGTCTCCACAGTCACTAAGCAAGAGCAATGCCAGTTCGTTTTATTGAGAGCGAGAACAGCTCTGACTTTATAAGTCATGCACCAATATGACTACGCATTAATATGGTTTTCAAAGCGAAAAACTGACAAATCCCCAGTTGGCGGCAAGGCTAATGCCACTTCTTGAAGCAAGCCCCCAAAATCCTCACTGGCTTCAAACAAAATCCAGCCATTCTGGTGCATTGCACCATTTAATTCCTGTGATGCACAGTTTTCGCGCAGAAAGTTTTGTTTTTAATCATAAAGCAGGGCAAAGGCACGCACATTTTGATGGCACGTCCCTTGCAAGTGGCATGCGTGTTCACTATTGGAGCGATCATGCAAAAAACATCCTTCTGGAAAGCCGGGCACACGCCCACCTTATTGGCATCTTTCTTTTATTTCGATCTGAGTTTCATGGTCTGGGTATTGTTAGGGCCACTCGCCATCCAGATTTCTAAAGACCTGGGCCTGACTGCTGCACAAAAAGGCCTGATCGTCGCCACGCCCTTATTGGCTGGTGCGCTGTTGCGCATCGTGATGGGCGTATTGGTAGATCATTTAAAACCCAAGAAAGCAGGTTTGATAGGGCAGGTCGTTGTGCTGATAGGCTTATGCTGGGCATGGCTGGGTAATTTGCACACCTATGAACAACTACTGTTCCTGGGTGTGATCCTGGGTGTCGCTGGCTCTGCCTTTGCAGTGGCATTGCCGCTGGCATCGCGCTGGTATCCGCCTGAACATCAGGGCACTGCTTTGGGGATAGCGGGTGCTGGCAATTCTGGTACTGCTTTTGCTGCCCTGTTTGCACCAGCATTGGCGATTGCCTTTGGTTGGCAAAACGTGTTTGGCCTGGCGCTGATCCCCTTATTTATAGCCTTGGCGGTTTACCTGATTTTCGCCAAAGATGCACCTGGCGACGCACCAAGTAAATCCCTGACTGAATATCTGGCGGTCTTGAAAGACAAAGACGCCTGGTGGTTCATGTTCTTTTACAGCGTGACCTTTGGTGGTTTTTCTGGCTTGGCATCTTCATTGACAATTTATTTCAATACCCAGTATGGTTTAACGCCAGTGACAGCGGGCTATTTCACTGCCGCCTGCGTCTTTGCTGGTTCGCTGGTTCGCCCTATGGGTGGCCGTATTGCTGACCGCATAGGTGGCATCAAAACCCTGTCTGTCATGTACACCATCGCGTCTGCATTCCTGTTCATTGCTGCAATAGGTTTGCAATCAGCGACGGCAGCAGTATGCGTATTTGTGGTCGCCATGCTGGCATTGGGTACTGGTAATGGTGCGGTATTCCAGCTGGTGCCGCAGCGTTTCCGTAAAGAGATGGGTGTGATGACAGGCCTGGTCGGCATGGCCGGTGGCATAGGTGGCTTTTATCTTGCAGCCAGCATGGGTTATTCACGCCAGATCACCGGCAGTTATCAGATAGGTTTGTCAATTTTCGCCAGCCTCGCCATCATTGCCTTGCTGGGTTTATCATTGGTCAAGAAACGCTGGCGCACTACCTGGGGTTCTGCCGCCATGACTACAGCAAAAATTTAATCAATCGCATATGCCACTGACTGTCAGCACCGGGCATCACAGCGTCGCCGGCTTACGCCCACGCAATGAAGACTTTGTCGGCATGGTCACGCCGGGCGAACCCGAACTATCCTGCAAGGGCATGGTGCTGGCCGTAGCTGACGGAGTCTCTGGTAATGAAGGCGGACGGGAAGCTGCTGAATACGTGGTGCGTGGTCTGCTCACCGATTACTATGCCACGCCCGATACCTGGGAAGTGACGACAGCGCTGGACAAAGTGCTGGTTGCCATGAATAGCTGGGTACAGCAGCAAGGCTCAGTACGCCGTGAGCTGGCAGGCATGGCCACCACCATAACCTCACTGGTCTTGCGCGGACGCATGTATTACAGCGCCCACGTGGGCGATACCCGCTGCTACCTGCTACGTGATGGCGTTCTGCAAAAACTGACCCAGGATCATGTCTGGGACAGGCCAGAAATGCAGCATGTCCTGACCCGCGCTATCGGGCTGGACAACCACCTCGTCATCGATCATGGCATGGGTGAATTGCGTGTCAACGACGTCTTCCTGCTGGCTTGTGATGGTATCTGGGCCAGCCTGACAGAATATGACCTGACAGATTTTTTGAAGCAAGTCAGTGAAGGCACCCTCGACACTGAAACCGCCTGCGAAGCGCTATGTGCAGCCGCACTGAAAGCGGGATCACAAGATAATTGCAGCGCAGTGATAGCACGCGTCAATGCCTTGCCGGAAGGTGAGCTGCGCGACGCCATCAGCGAATTACATGCTCTGCCCGTGCCACCGCGCATGAAACCTGGCCAGACCTTGGATGGTTATGCGATAGAAGAAATCATGCATACCTCACTGACAACAGTATTGTATCGTGTCAGTGAACCGTCACATCACCGACAACTGGTGTTAAAAACCCTGCACCCGGACAAGGCCAATGATGCACAAGAGCGCTCGGCTTTTGCGCATGAAGCATGGCTGGCGAAACGCGTCGTGGCACGTTTTTTCCCCCAGGTCATCACCCCTGATCAAAGAAATTACCTGTACTACCTCTCGACCTGGCATGCCGGTGCATCGCTGCAACAGAGGCTGGAAGCCGGCCAGCATTTCACCATACCAGAAGCAGTTGCCTATGGCGGCAAGCTGGTACGCGCCATCGGTGCCCTACACAGACGCAGCATCTTGCACAGGGATATCAAACCCGCCAATGTCCATCTTGGTGAAGATGATGAAATCCGCATCCTTGATCTGGGTGTGGCGCAATCCGGCTTTGACAGTCAGGATGGCCAGGGCAATGCCAGCCACACCATGGCGGGCACGCCATCATTTTTAGCGCCGGAGCAATTCCAGGGTGCCGCACCTTCAAGGTCTACGGATCTGTATGCCACTGGGGTCACGCTCTACTATTTGCTGACACGCCATTATCCCTATGGTGAAGTGGAACCATTCCAGCGTCCCAAATTTGGCGAGGCTGCCTCGCCGGGCCGTTATCGCCCCGACTTGCCACACTGGCTGGAAAATGTCTTGCTCAAAGCCGTCGCACGGGATGAGGCCGATCGTTTTGAAACAGCAGAAGAATTCTTGCTGGCACTGGAACGTGGTGCCGCCCACCCCCTGCCTGCACCGCAAGCCAAGCCCCTGGCACAACGCGACCCGCTGGCCACCTGGCGCATGCTGGCAGTCTTGTCCATTGTCGCCAATGTGCTGATGTTGTATATACTGATAGCACGCTAATCCTATCCCCCTGGCATCAGAGCCTCACAATAGTATTGCTCTCGCTGTTAATAGTGCATTAACATAAGCCTGTAGCAGGCGGCCGTTGCCTTGCCTGTGGCTTTTGCATAAAGCAAAAAAAACGCCTTCTGTAGCGGGCCCAGACCACATAACGACCATATTTATGTCTAACAGCTTTAATCGCCTGATTCAACTTTTGCGCTTGCGCCGTATAGGTATGCGGCTGGCGCTCAGCTATGGTTTGCTGCTAATTTTATTCAGCATTGTCTTATTATTGCCAATTTCACAAATTCGCAACATGACTGCGCGTAATGAGCAATTTGCCCGCAAAGAGGTGCAAAGTCTCTTGTATGTGCAAGAACTCAGCGTGGCAACAGAAAACGTTGGCAGGGCCCTGTTGCAATTCCTGACTGTTCCATATGAACAACGTGTTCCTGAATACACTATCGTCGATGAAAAAAATCGCCGCATAGATCGCCTGATCAGCGATCTCGAAGCCAGCCTCAGTGACGATGAGCAATTGAAAAGCCTGAAAGTCCTCAAGCAAAAACGGGCAATCTACAATCAGCACTATCTTGACACCGTCAACCAGTTGGAAGACGAAGGCCAGGATGCCGCCAAGGCCAGTTTTATCACGCGGGTAAAACCTGCGCTGGATGCCTTGCTGGATCAGTCAAAAACCTTCCTCAAGCGCGAGCAGGAATTAATCCAGACGCATCAGGCAGAAGCACAATTGGAATTGGAAGAAACTGGCAAGATGGTGGCCATGCTCTCAGTATTTGGCGTGATCCTGGCTGCCGTATTGGCATGGCTGACTACCCGCAGCGTAGTCAGACCACTGGCACGTCTGGAAACCAGCGCCTTGCAAATTGCCAGAGGTGATTACCAGACCCGTTTCATCCCCAGCAAGACTGAAGAAGTGGCACGCGTCGGCGAAGCCCTCAATACCATGGCAGAAGCCATCGGCATACGCGAACAGGCCGTAGAGCGTCTGGCGTATTACGACAGCCTGACTGGCTTACCCAATCGCACGCTGCTGCTGAAAACCCATGAAGGCCAAGGCTTGCCACATCAGGGCTTTATCCTGATGGACCTGGCGCGTCTGAAAGTCATCAATGAAACCCTGGGTTTTGATACTGGCGACACTGTTATATCAGATGTGGCCCTGCGTCTTAAAACTGTTATCAGTAACGATACTTCCTCACAAAAGCCCTGGCTGGCCAGACTGGCTGGCGGTGCTTTTGCCATACTCTGTCATGACAGCTCCAAAACTGCGATTGAAAACTTGCACCAGCGCATAGATGCTGCCATGGCCGATCCGGTCAAATGTGGCCCGCATTCTGTCGATGTCAGCCTCGTATATGGCTTTGCCATCACCGCAGCCACACCGCTACCCTTGATGACCCTGATCAGAAATGCTGAAGTAGCACTAAATGCAGCCAAACGCAGCGCCAGTTCGTCCGCCTGGTATACCGATGCGCAAGAAGCTTCACGTCTGACTCATCTCAGTTTGTTGTCTGACCTGCGCTCTGCCGTCAGGGAATCAGAATTGCAAATGTGGTTGCAACCCAAGCTGTATCTGCAATCTGGCAAGGCCTATGGTTTTGAAGCCCTGGTGCGCTGGCAACATCCAATACGCGGTTTTATTTCGCCTGCAGAGTTTGTCCCCTTTGCAGAACGCACAGGCTATATCAGCATGCTCACCATGTGGATGCTGGAACAAGCCATCGTCACACTCAAAAACTGGCAAGAAAAATATCCCGGCCAAACCATTGCCGTCAATGTCAGCACCCATGATTTGCGTGATACCAGCTTCCCGGACCAGATTGCGGCCCTGTTGCGTCAATATGACCTTGACCCAAAATTGCTGAAGCTGGAAATTACCGAGAGCGGCATCATGGAAGACCCTGGCAGTACCATAGAACTGCTGAACCGCCTGCGTGCCATTGGACTCGATTTGTCTATCGATGACTTTGGTACCGGTTATTCTTCCTTGTCTTACCTGCAACGCCTGCCTGTCAGTGAACTCAAGATAGACCGCAGCTTTGTCATCGACATAGACCAACTGCCAGCGACCCAGGGGCTGGTCAAGGCCATCATAGAAATGGGCCATGGCCTGGGCCTGAGCGTGATTGCCGAAGGCATAGAAACTGCAGCAGAACGAGAATGCCTGCGCCAGCTCGGTTGTGATTCCATGCAAGGCTATTTTGCCAGTAAGCCCTTGTATGGTGAGGGATTGCAAAAATGGCTGGACGGTTTGGCAACCAGGTCTGGCGACTGACTAGCATCCATGCAAGCACCTGACTTTCCTGTCGATGAAATATTGCGTCTGCAAACCCTGCAAGCCTGCGCCATACTCGACACGCCTGCAGAAGAACGTTTTGACCGCCTGACGCGACTGGCTCGCCATCTGTTCAATACCCCCATTGCCCTGGTATCCCTGATTGATACTGACCGTCAGTGGTTTAAATCAAATCAAGGTTTGGACGTAAGTGAAACCAACAGGGATATATCGTTTTGCGGGCATGCAATCCTGAAGCCTGACGTGTTGTACATCGCTGATGCCAGCCAGGATACCCGCTTTGCCGACAACCCTTTGGTGAGCAATGCCCCCTATATACGTTTTTATGCTGGTGCCCCTTTGCGGGCGCGCAATGGCCAGCGCCTGGGCACCTTATGCATTATCGATACCAAGCCACGTATGCTCAGCGCTGCCGATCTGGCAGCCTTGCGCGACCTGGCTGATTGCGTAGAGAGTGAATTCTCCCGCGAAGAGCAGCAAAGACAATTGCATGCTTTGCTGGCCTTAACTACCATCACTTCACTGTCATATCAAAACCCCGACGCAGCATTGCAACAAACCCTGGCGATGGCCTGCGACTATCTAGGTATGACCTGCGGCCAGATCAGCCGCGTGCAGGCTGGCGGCAAAACCAGACTGGCATACCAGTCAGGTGACTCGCTGCATCCAGAAGTAGCAACTACAAGGTCTATCCCGCTGTGCCTCTTGCCCGATGATGCAGACAAAGGACTCATCCACGCAGCCGATCTGGCGGAGAGCAAATACCGGCACGCTATTCTGACGCAGGTGCAAAGCCTTATTGGACTTCGCTTGCATATCAACGCCAGAGATGATGCCGCGCTCTGCATCTGGCATGCAGAACCCCGGCTCTTTCCATTTTCAGAAGTTGAAATAGAATTTGTACGCCTGCTGGCCGACTGGATCACCGGCGTCATGAAACGACAAGAACTAGACAGGCAACTGCAAAGGCAACGCGCACTCAGCGATGCCATCGCCATGGCACAGGCACTGTTCATACGCGAGACAGATCAGGAAAAAGGTTTTGAATCGCTGCTGGCAGCGATTTTGAAACTGACAGGCAGCGCCTATGGTTTCATTTGCGAAGTCAAGAATAATACTGTCAGCAACCCTGCCCTGAAGAGCATGATGCTGGCCTGGAATACCTTGAGTTCGAATATTTCCAGCACCAGCCTGGACACCGTCGCCAGGGATATCGCCTGCCTGCAATTAAAATCCAGATATGGTGCAGCCCTCAGATCAGGGCAGGCAGTCATCGACAATGCTGCAGATGCGCTCGATGAAGTTTTTCCTGCACACTTTGAAGCATTGCAATGCTTCTTGTGCATACCCGTGCAATACGACGGCGAATTGATAGCCCTGGTTGGTATCGCCAACAAGCCAGATGCTTATGATCAGCAAGTCACAGAATTTTTAAAACCCTTGTTCAGTACCCTGGGTCAATTGATCAGCGCAGCGCGTGTGCAAAAGCACAGATATGAAACTGAGCGCCAACTGGTCAATGTCATCAAGGGTACCAATATCGGCACCTGGGAATGTAATATCCTCACCGGTGAAACCATCTATAACGAACGCTGGGCCGAGATGCTGGGTTACACCCTGGCAGAACTGGAACCCACTACCGTTGATACCTGGCTCAAGCTATGTCACCCCGAAGACCTGAAGCTGACCAGCGCCATGATAGAACAGCACTTCAGAGGCGAAATCGAGTACTTCGACCTGAAGAGCCGCATGCGCCATAAAGATGGTCACTGGATCTGGATACATGACAGGGGCTGTGTCGTCAGTTGGGGTCCAAATGGTGAACCACTAATCATGTCAGGCAGCCATGCAGACATCACCAAGCAAAAAGAAGCAGAAGCAGAACTCGAACACGCCTATGAATTGCTGGAAAAATCCAATGCCGCTGCCAGCATAGGTACCTGGGAATTTGAAGTCAAGTCACGCAAACTGCATTGGAGTAAAGTCACCCGGCAAATACATGAAGTTGATGAGGCATTTGAATGCGGCGTTGACAATGCCATTGCTTTTTACAAAGGTGCAAAAAACCAACAAGAGATTCGTGAATTATTTGTCAGGGCCATACGCGAAAACATTTCCTTTGACAGCGAATTCTGCATACTCAGTGCCAAGGGCAATGACAGATGGGTACACGTAATCGGCTTCCCGCAATTTGAAGAAGGTATATGCGTACGCGTCTACGGTACATTCCAGGATATCAGCGAAAGAAGAGCCGCCGCAGAAGACTTGCACGACCAGGCCGCCCATACCAGCGCCGTACTAGACAATGTGCTGGACGGCATCATCACCTTTGATGATCAGGAGATCATTCTCAGCGTCAACAACGCAGCAGTAAATATTTTTGATTATGCTGTCGATGAATTACTGGGTCAGAATATACGCCAGATCATCCCCTATCCCGTGCAAGACAGCGACCATGCGCAAGCTCAAGGAGCTGGCATACAAAGCATCATAGGCATAGGGCGCGAAGTGGAAGCACGCCGCCAGGATGGCAGTTTGTTCCCGCTTGATTTGTCGGTATCCACCGTCTCAAGGTTAGGGCAGCCACTGTTCATCGCCCTGATGCGCGATATTACCGAGCGCAAGCGTACTGAAACCATCAAGAATGAATTCATCTCCACAGTCAGCCATGAATTACGCACCCCACTCACCTCGATCTCGGGTGCACTTGGGCTGATTTCTGGCGGCGTCTTTGGCAGCTATCCAGAGCGCATGAAACAGATGATCGATGTCGCCAACAAAAATTGCCAGCGCCTGACCTTCCTCATCAATGACTTGCTGGATATGGAAAAACTCACAGCAGGCAAGATGACATTCCGTCCTGAAACAATCACCATTCGCGAATTGCTGCGACAAGCCGTGGAAGCCAACCAAACCTTTGGTTCAGAGCGCGGAGTCAGTCTGCAACTGGCAAAAAAAATGCCGGATATCAGCATCTCGGTTGATACCCAGCGCTTCATGCAAGTCTTGTCGAACTTATTGTCGAATGCCATCAAGTATTCACCTGAAAATGATGTGGTCAACATCGAAGTAGAAAAGAGAGGGCATAAACTGTCTACGCTACGTATCAGCGTCATCGATCACGGCGTCGGCATACCGCATGAATTCCGCGACAGGATATTCCAGAAATTTGCCCAGGCAGATTCTTCAGACACCCGGCAAAACGGCGGCACTGGACTGGGCCTGGCCATTACCCGCGAACTGGTAGAAAGAATGGGCGGCACCATAGGTTTTGAATCAATACCAGGACAAGCCACCAGGTTTTACATCGATTTACCCATTAATACCTAAATTCCCTTATGAGACAGGAGCATGGATGTATATAGGAGAACTCGCGCGCCTGGCAAATGCCTCGGCAAAAGCCATACGCCTGTATGAAAACCTGGGCTTGCTTGGCCAGGTGCAACGCCTGGGGAAATACCGGGTTTATACGGAGAGAAATGTCTTGCAAGTGCAGTTGATAAGGCAAGCGCAAAGCCTGGGCTTTCGCCTGTCAGAACTGGAACCCATGCTTCATACAGCGCACGGCGAACCAGACTGGGCATTGATAGCACAGCATTTGCACGAGAAGCGTGCTGTCGTGAAAGCGGAAATTAAAAAGCTTCATGCGCTTGATGCCAGCCTGCTGCAAATGCAGGCAGAAATCCACAGTTGCCTGCAAGCACAACTTGCAGCGCAACAAGCTGTCTGCACCAGTTTCCCTGTCAATCAGCATACTGATTGATATAGCTTGACTCTGTCCCTTGGGACAAGGTGCACACTGTAGCCAGGTTCATCAATTTGGATACAGTATGCAAAAAAAGCGTGTGTTAGTCATTGCCAGCCATTCCAGCGGCAATAGTTTTGGTTCTGATCTCGCCGATATCTATGTACAGGCAGCCCGCACAGCAGGTCATGATATGCGGATATTAAGGCTGGACCAACTGGTGTTTGATCCCATCTTGTACCAAGGCTATAAAGTCATACAGCCTCTGGAGGCCGATCTGCAAATGGCGCAAGAGTCCTTGCTATGGGCCGAGCACCTTTGCTTCGCCTTTCCCATCTGGTGGGGCGGGGTGCCTGCGCTGCTGAAAGGATTTCTGGATCGTGTCTTGCTGCCAGGTTTTGCGTTCAAATACCATCCCGGCAAAAGCTTTCCCGAAGGCTTATTGAAAGGTCGTTCCGCTCACTTGCTTATTACCATGGATACACCACCCTGGTTTTTTAGACTGTACTACCGCGCCCCTGGCATACACCAAATGAAGCGTACCGTCCTTGAGTTCTGTGGCATCAAACCGGTCGGCATCCTGAGCCTTGGCCCAGTCATCAATTCACAACCAGCACAAAGGCAGAAGTGGATAGACAAGACCACGGCCCTGGCAAAGCGCATATAACATCCAATTAGCAGTCCAGTGGCACTTGACCAGAGTGTCAGAAATCGCAAGCTGTCATCGTGAAAAAAATGTTGATGGACACAGATCAGATTGATGAATTTGATATTCATGCCTATACCTGATAGCCCGCCACCTGGCCAAGCGCAAGCTGGGCCTGTTCGCCGCCAAAACCTATCTGAAAAAACACGAAGTAACAGCAGACAGCAAAGGCCTCGACGGCCACGACATCATCACCTACCAACACCGCATCGCACCCCGCCACGCAGAAAAAATCTGCGGCCTGCCCATCACCAACGCCCGCGTCACCATGGAAGTCAGCAGCGCCATGATGCTGCTCGAAGCCACCCGCGCCGGCATGGGCATAGCAGAACTGGCTGTCCACCTCGCAGAAAACGCCCCGCTGCTCACCCGCCTGTGGCCAGAGCGCCATGAGACCTACGACGTCTGGCTAGTCATGCACGGCGACCTTGCCCGTACTGCGCGGATCAGGGCTGTGGCGGATGCGATTGTTGGGTGTTTTCCTGGGAAGGGAGGAAAGTAAGAAGCAGTCGGGGAAACACTAGAGCAGTTATCGAGACAAACTTCAATAACACAAGACAATAGCAATGCAATTCTCTTTCAATACCATTCTGCACATGATTTCCCCGTTTGCACACCATAACTGCCGCAGATTTGTTGGATTCCTTAGACTCGATTTCGGTCCGGCCCACGTAGAATCCCTTTGATAATTACCAAACAGGTAAGACTGACAACATACTGTTCTCCTACACATGATTAGTAACAACATGAATTAAATACAGACACTTGTATTTTTGAGCGTAGATTTAAATACGATGGCGTTTATGCCGTTAATATTGAGGCAACGATAGTCGGCATAACCGTGCTCAATTTCATTGTTTGTCTTAAAAAATGAATCGAGCGAGAGTAAAGACTTAGCAGGGGAAGTTAAGGATGCTATCCTTTAGTTCTATATAAACTTCATGCGAAATGCATGAAGTTTTCAAAAAAAAATCAGAATCTATCAAATTTTCATGAAAATTTTACATGAATTTTAATTGTGATATTATTAATCTCATGTCCTTGTGAGTTAACAAAGTAAATGGAAGATTTGTTAGAATTTTCGCCTGCAGTTCTAGAATGGGCAGCTATACAATCCGGAAAAACGGTTGGTGAGATTGCGTCTAAAATTTCCAAAAAGAAGCCAGAAGAAATCCAATATGGAAAAATGTCTCCATCGCAAGCTGCTAGATTCGCGAAGCTCGCTGGAGTACCTTTTGGCTATTTATTTTTGGACACACCTCCAGAGTCTCGAGTAAATCCTATTGCAGACTTTCGTACTATTTCCAATGCAACCCCATTAAGCAAAGATTTCTTTGCGATGTATGACGATATAGATTTTAAGCAATCTTGGTATAAAGACCTGCTGAAGAGTCTTGGTGCTGAACCTCTCCCCTTTGTTGCGAAATTTTCCACTAAGTCCTCAGCAGAAGAGGTTGCATTGGATATGCGAAAAACTCTGGGCATTTCTTTTGCTGAAATTGCCGGATTGCCAAATTCGGACGCGGTATTTTCGTATTTGTCTGGAAAAGCAGAAGATTCTGGAATACTGATTTTCAAAAATAGCCAAGCTGGAAATAATTGGCGAAGAGCATTACAAGTAGCGGAATTCAGAGGTTTTGTTCTCAGCGATAAATTTGCGCCTGCAATTTTCATCAATGGATCAGATGCTCCAGCAGCTTGGGTATTTACTCTTGCGCATGAATTAGCTCATATCTGGTTTGGTGACTCTGGCGTTTCAGATATAGATACAAAGAGTGCAAATAAACATGAACGTTTATGCAATGCGGTAGCGGCTGAGTTTTTAGTGCCGGCAAGAGAATTTAAGCGAGTATGGGATGAGCGCGACGTTGATGTGAACAGCAAGCTAGAGTTAGCGAAAAAATCTTTTAAGGTAAGTTTGCTTGTAATTGCTAGACGTGCATTTGAACTCGACTTAATCCCTTCCGGAAAGTATTCTGAAATTTATCAAGTTGTCAGGAATAATGCAGCGAAACCGAAAGACTCGGAGGGCGGCGATTATTACCGAACATTACCAATTAGAAATAGCAGGCGTTTAACTAATCAAGTTGCTCGCCTTGCTGCTACGGGTGGAATTAGTTTTAGAGAAGCGGGACAGTTACTAAATACAAATCCTAATAACGTCATGACGTATTATGCAAAAAACTCCAATTCGTTATCTACTTGATTCTGATGTTTTAATTTCTGCAAAAAATTTACATTACAATCCGAAATTTTGTGGTGTGTTTTGGTCTTGGATAAATGAGGCGCATAACGCCGGAAATTTATTTAGTGTAGACAAAGTAAAGAATGAACTTTTATCAGGGGGAGATAAGGATGTTCTGTACGAATGGGCTACTCGAACTAATTTAAATAACTTCTTTTTAAAGACGAACCAATGCGCTAAACAATGGGGAGCCTTATCTGCCTGGGCACATTCTCCTGCTAAGGCATTTAAAGAGTTGGCTAAGGCAAAGTTTCTTGATATTGAATCTGCTGATGCTTGGTTGATTGCATATGCCGCAGAACATAAAGATTGTGTAATTGTAACAAATGAAGTTTCAGCTCCATTTAGTAAAAGCTCAATTAAATTACCTGATGCTGCGGCTCATTTAGGTGTTAAGACAACCACTATCTTTGACCTTTTATGTCGTCATTCAGGAAGTAATTTTATATTTTCACCTTGAATAGTTAAAGAGGCGAGTGTAAATCATTGGAGGGCATTTATAGCTTACTCCGTCTCATCGTGACAATCTTCGGATAAGCGCAAGGAGATGGGCCTTGCACCAAAATAAACATGAGTCAACTTCATAGTCAAATGTACTTGAATCCCAAAAAGTAAACCGTTTGTAGCAACTAAAATGTCCCTGATTGTTTCCGTAATGTATATAGACGAATTGACTGGAAAATTTTCCGGCGAGATACCTTTATCAGCAGGAGCAGAGTTAGCCGGACCTGAGCAGTGGCGAAACTCAGTTTATGGATCGCCGAAAAGCGTCGAACTTGGGCTTTCTTTACTATGCACACTCAAGCATGAGAATATTCTTGTACTTGGGAGTGATATTGTCACATTGAAGACAGAAACCATAACCTTGCTGAATGCTTTAGATCATGACGAAACCTATCAGCATAGACTGGGCAATATTATCCGCGCCTGTGAGCTTGCGATTACTCACGGCGCGGCCGTATGGATTGCATAAAGTGTTGTAAAAGAACGGAAAGGCGATAGCAACTGCATAGAGTCTTCGAGCTGGATCAGTTTCTACATTTTTTTCTGTAAAACAATTCAAATGACAGGCTGCTTAACTTCAAGGTTATCATCGCCGACAAGGTAACTTTTACAGCGTTGCAAATATGGCGTGCGAAAAATCCCTGGCTCTGATTCTGGAATCACTATACCCCATACATATCCGTCTGGATCACAAAACAAGCTTGCGAAATCCTCATCTCTTGCACGGATTCTTTTTGATGGTGTCTTCAAATATGCCCTCAGCAAATACTTTATTCTGCTTGCATCAGTGATTAATGCTTCAGATGGCTCAGGTAGATTTGTTGCTTCTTTTTCTTGGCTCATGATATAAAAAGAATCGGCTATTTTTGAAAAATCGTCCGACAGTATAGCCTTGATATATAAAAACGGTCCTCGCTGTAGCAAGGACCGTTTTCACAATTACTAAAACAAATAATGAAGGCAAGTATCGATTACCCCGCCACACCAGCCCTCCCCAACATCGCATGCAACAACACATTACACCCCGCCTCCAGATGCTCTGACTTTGCATCTTCAATTTCATTGTGGCTGATGCCATCCTTGCAGGGTACGAAGATCATGCCTGAGGGGGCGAGTCTGGCGGTGTAGATGGCGTCGTGGCCTGCGCCGGAGACTACGTCCATGGTGCTGTAGCCCAGAGTGGCTGTGGCTTCGCGTACGGCGTTGACGCAATCTGGGTGGAAGGGGCATGGGGGATAATAAGAGACGCGTTCCACGCTGATGCTGAGGCCGCTGTCCTTGCTGGTCTTGTCGACGAAGGCGAGGATTTCATTGTGCATGGTGTCGAGCAATTCGGACGACACGTTGCGCAGGTCTATGCTGAATTTGACTTCGCCGGGGATGACGTTGCGGCTGTTGGGAAATACCTGCACCATGCCTACCGTGCCACGGCCATAGGGCGGGTAGCGGTTGCCGATGTTGACGACTTCCTGCATGATCCTGGTAGAAATTTGCAGAGCGTCTTTGCGCAGGGCCATGGGGGTGGGGCCTGCGTGGGCTTCCATGCCGGTGACGATGCAGTCGTACCATGAGAGGCCAAGCACGCCGGGGACGACGCCGATGACTTTGTCGGCATCTTCGAGTACCGGGCCTTGTTCTATATGGGTTTCAAAATAGGCACCGATGGGGTGCTGGCCTGGTACTTCTGTGCCTTTGTAGCCTATGCGTTCAAGTTCATCGCCTACGGTTTTGCCTTCGGTGTCTTTGGCGGCGTAGGCTGTCTCCAGCGAGAATGCGCCGCAGAATACGCCTGAGCCCATCATGACGGGGACGAAGCGTGAGCCTTCTTCATTGGTCCAGAAGGCGACTTCTATTGGTGCTTCTGTTTCTATGTTGTGGTCGTTGAGGGTGCGCACGACTTCGAGTGCGGCCAGCACGCCGTAGTTGCCGTCGAACTTGCCGCCGGTGGGCTGGGTGTCGATATGACTGCCGGACATGATGGGTGGCAGTGCCGGGTTCTTGCCTGCCCTGCGCATGAAGACATTGCCTATCTGGTCTATGGTGACGGCGAGGCCAGCCTGCTTGGCCCAGGAGACGACGAGGTCGCGGCCTTGTTTGTCGAGATCAGTCAGGGCCAGGCGTTTGACGCCGCCTTTTGGGGTGGCACCGATTTGTGCCAGCTCCATCAATGAGGTCCACAGGCGATCTCCATTGATGCGTAAATCCTTGCTTAAATTTGCTGTACTCATTTCTGACTCCTCGTTTCTTATTTTTTACGTGCGCATTTTGTTCAGCGCTTGAAACATGGACGAGAAGGACGGACGTTTGATATAACGCCCTGCTCCCATCTCTGCCATTAATTCACCTTGTTTGAACACCAGCTTGCCACCGCTGATGGTGTGGGTTGGTATGCCTTTGACGGTGCGGCCTTCAAAGACATTGAAGTCGCCTTTGGAGAATTGTGTCTTGGCGGACAGTGTCTTGGTGCCTGCGGCATCCCACAAGACGATGTCGGCGTCTGCCCCTTCTGCAATGACGCCTTTGCGCGGGTAGATATTGAAAATCTGTGCGCAGTTGGCGGAGGTGACCTTGACGAATTCTGAAGGGGTCAGGCGGCCAGTATTCACGCCTGCATCCCACAAGATCATCATGCGTTCTTCTACACCGCCACAGCCGTTGGGTATCTTGGTGAAGTCATCCTTGCCTGCGGCTTTTTGGGCAGCGCAGAAGGTGCAGTGGTCAGTCGCCGTAGTATGCAAGTTGCCGCCTTGCAGGCCTTGCCACAGCGCCTCTTGATGATGGCTGCTGCGGAAAGGCGGGCTCATCACATGGCCTGCGGCCTCGGCAAAGTCTTTGTTCTTGTAAACGCTGTCATCAATAACGAGGTGGCCTGCCAGCACTTCGCCAAATACGCGCTGGCCGTGGGCACGGGCGCGGGTGATGGCGTCGAGTGATTCCTGGCAAGATACATGGACGATGTACAGTGGCGTGTTAAGCACATTGGCAATGGCGATGGCGCGCTGTGCGGCTTCGCCTTCTACCATGGGTGGGCGTGACAGCGGGTGGGACTGTGGCCCTGTCATGCCTTTTTTCATGAGCTCTTGCTGCAGGACATAGACGAGCTCACCGTTTTCTGCATGCACGGTGGGTATGGCACCGAGTTCCAGCGCGCGGGAAAAACTTTTGACCAGGATTTCATCATCAGCCATGATGGCATTTTTATAGGCCATGAAATGCTTGAAGCTGTTGACGCCATGTTCATTGACGAGCTTGCCCATGTCAGAATGGACGGTCTCATCCCACCAGGTGACGGCGACATGGAAGGAGTAATCACCAGCAGATTTTTCTGCCCAACCGCGCCAGATGTTGAAGGCTTCCATCAGACTTTGTTGTGGGTTGGGGATGACGAAATCGATGATGCTGGTGGTGCCGCCCGCCAGCCCGGCAGCCGTGCCGGTAAAAAAATCATCTTGCGTGACTGTGCCCATGAAGGGCAATTGCATGTGGGTGTGCGGGTCTATGCCGCCGGGCATGACGTAGAGGCCACCGGCGTCGATAATCTCAGCGCCAGCGGGTACATCAAGGTTATCGCCTACGGCGATGATCTTGCCATTGTCGCAGAGGACATCGGCTTTAAATTCGCGGTCTGCGTTGACGACAGTGCCGCCGCGTATCAGGATGGTCATGGCAGTTCCTTCATTAATTCATTGGGTGTGCGAGATCGTGGGCATTGGTTTCTCGTGATTGGGCCGCGTATCGTAGGTTGGGCTACGGGTTATCAGCCCAACACTCGGCCTTCAAAAAAGCATACGTTAGTTTAGGCTCAGTGTTGGGCTGGTGAAGCGTAGCCCAACCTACAAAATCGCCAACCTACGTTCTTGCAACCTGCTCCGTGATTTTACACATTCAAAATTCAAACCTTCTTACCACTCATCAAACCCATATACACCACACCGGACAAGGCAAGGCCGACGAACCAGGCGTAGGTGTAGATGGTTTTTAATACTTCTGGAATATTCGGGAAGCTGGCAGGGAAAGCTGCGTTCAAAAAACCCGGGATATTCGGCAAGACACCGATGACAAAAGCGATCACGGCGGCCATATTCCAGCCATTTTTATAACTGTACTTGCCTTCATCCTGGTACAGGGCAGCAACATCAATTTCTGTCTTGCGGATGAAGTAATAATCAATAATCAAAATACCGGCGATGGGGCCAAGCAAGGCGGAATAACCGATCAGCCATGTGAAGATATAACCTTGGGTGGATTCCAAAATCTTCCACGGCATCATGATCAGGGCGATGGAGGCAGTGATATAGCCGCCGGTTTTATACGAGATCAGCTTGGGGTTCAGGGCAGAGAAGTCATAAGCCGGGCCGACGAGGTTGGCGGCCAGGTTGACGGATACAGTGTCTATCAGCAAAATCAGCAAGGCAATCAGGACGGCAATGCCAGTCATGCGGCTGGCGAGGTCTACCGGGTCCCACAGGGCTTTGCCGTACAGGACTACGGTGGCAGACGTGACGATCACGGCCAGCAAGGCCAGCAAGCCCATGGGTGCGGGCAAGCCTATGGTCTGGCCAAGGATCTGGTCTTTTTGTGATTTGGCAAAGCGGGTAAAGTCAGGGATGTTCAAAGCAAGGGTAGCCCAGAAGCCGACCATGGCTGTCAGTGAAGGCCAGAAGGCTGACCAGAATTGCCCGGCTTTTTTACCGCCTTCAACAAATTGGGAAGGTTGATCCAGTATCGGGCCAAAGCCGCCAGCCTTGTTATAGACCCAGCCCAGCAAGACGAAACAAATGATGATTTTCAAAGGAGCGGTATAGGTTTCCAGCTTGCGTATCGAATCCATGCCGTGGAAGACGTACCAGAATTGTATGGCCCAGAAAATCAGGAAGCACACCAATTGTGCTGCGTTAATGCCCAAACCTGCAATATTGTCACCACCCAGCGGATGACCTGACATGACGCCACCCAGGGTATAAATCATTTGCCCGCCAAACCAGGTTTGTATGCCATACCACCCACAGGCAACGATGGCACGCATCAGGGCAGGAAGACGTGCGCCGCGTACACCAAAGGAAGTGCGCGCCAACACGGCATAAGGGATGCCGTATTTGGCACCGGCATGGCCTATCAGCAACATGGGGACGAGCACGATGGCATTGGCGATAAAGACCGTCATTACCGCCTGGTAAGCAGACATGCCGCCTTCGATCAGGCTGGCTGCCAGGGTATAGGCCGGGATACACATGACCATACCCACCCACAAAGCGGCAAAGTGATACCAGCGCCAGGTACGCTGTGCTTCTGAAGTAGGTGCTAAATCTTCATTCCAAAGTTGCCCGCTTTGTGTCTGCATATACTCTTCTCCAGGTGGAATATTCGAAAAAATTCAGGTACGAAAGCCTTAGCAAACTTTATTCCAAGGGGTGCATCGTAAAGACCTCTCAACACAGAGGCACAGAGACACAGAGAAAACCATAAGAAAAACAAATACTCTCTTTTGTCTTTCTCTGTGTCTCTGTGCCTCTGTGGTTAATGGTCTTAAGGTTTTTAAATTTCCGCTAAGTTAAGCAGAATTTATACCCCCACTCCCCTCCAAGTACAAGCAATTATTTCAACACTGCACGCGGGTTACGCGGGTCTTGCGTCCAGTTCATATACGGCTTGCCTGTCGCCTGGGGCACCATGGTGATGCACTGTTCTACCGGGCAGGTGATCTGGCAGAGGTTGCAGCCTACGCATTCTTCCTTGATGACTTCGTATTTGCGCGTGCCATTGTCGGCGATCAACTGCGCGATGGACTGGTGCGACGTGTCTTCGCAGGCAATGTAGCAGCGACCGCATTGTATGCATTTGTCCTGGTCGATTTCTGCAATGACGGCATAGTTCATGTCCAGGTATTTCCAGTCTGTCGTATTGGCGACAGCCTTGCCGGCAAAGTCACTGATGCGCTCGTAGCCTTTTTCATCCATCCAGCGGGACAGGCCATCTGTCATTTCCTTGACGATGCGGAAGCCATGCAGCATAGCGGCAGTACAGACCTGCACTGAGCCTGCGCCCAGCGCCAGGAATTCTGCTGCATCACGCCAGTTGCCTATGCCGCCTATGCCTGAAATAGGCAAGCCCTTGGTGGCCGGGTCACGGGCAATTTCTGCCACCATGTTGAGGGCAATCGGCTTGACGGCGCTGCCGCAATAACCGCCATGCGTGCTTTGCGTGCCGACGATGGGGCGGGCGATCATCTGGTCCAGATCTATCGAGGTGATGGAGTTGATGGTATTGATCAGCGACACTGCATCAGCACCGCCATTGAAGGCAGCGCGGGCTGGGATACGTACGTCGGTGATATTGGGTGTGAGCTTGACGATGACGGGCAGTGAGCAATATTTCTTGCACCAGCGCGTGATCATTTCCACATATTCTGGCACTTGGCCTACTGCTGCGCCCATGCCGCGTTCTGGCATGCCGTGCGGGCAGCCGAAATTGAGTTCTATGCCGTCTGCACCTGTGGCTTCTACCAATGGCAGGATGCGCGCCCAGCTTTCTTCTTCGCAGGGGTACATCAGGGACACGATCATGGCGCGATCTGGCCAGTCTTTTTTGACTTGCGTGATTTCGCGCAGGTTGATTTCCAGGCTGCGGTCGGTGATCAGTTCTATGTTATTAAAGCCGATGACTTCACGGTTCTTGCCAAAGTGCGCAGAATAACGCGAAGAAACGTTGACCGGTGGTGGATCTTCGCCCAGGGTTTTCCAGACCACGCCGCCCCAGCCTGCTTCGAATGCGCGGATGACGTTATAGGCCTTGTCAGTCGGAGGTGCAGAAGCTAGCCAGAATGGGTTCGGTGCCTTGATGCCGGCAAAGTTAATCGAGAGGTCAGCCATATTACACCTTCGCTTTCATATCATTATCAATCGCCAGCGCTGCCAGCTTGCCATGTTGGACTGCCTGTACCGTCAAGTCCTGCCCATCGGCGATACAATCGCCACCGGCATAAATGCCGGATACGCTGGTGCGATACTGCGCATCCACATGGATTTTGTCATTCTGCTTTTGCAGGTCTTTTGCCAGCTCGTCTGACAGGCTGTTGTTGTCCATGCTTTGGCCTATGGCCTTGAAAATGGCTTGCGCGGGGATGTCGATAGTTGCGCCGCTGGCTTGCAGTTTGCCATCCACTTCTTTGGTACGGGCAAAGCGCATGCCGCTGACCTTGCCATCTGCGTCGCGCAAGACTTCTTGCGGTTGCGCCCAGGTGACTATGCGCACTTGGTTGGCTTTGGCGATGTCCTGTTCATGATGGGTGGCAGACATATGCTCTGCACCACGGCGGTACACCAGCGTGACCTGTTCTGCACCAAGGCGGGCGATTTGCACTGCCATATCGATGGCAGTATTACCGGCACCAATGACCACGCATTGTTTGGGCACAGGCAATTTAGTCAGGTCTTCTGCCTGGCGCAGTTCGGCGATGTAATCGACCGCTGCCATCAGGCCGGGGGCATCTTCACCTGTCAGACCAAGCTGGCGGCTGGCTCCCAGGCCAAGCCCGAGGAAAACTGCATCATAATCACGGCGCAAATCTGCCAGTTGCAGGTTCTTGCCCAATACCTGCTCATGCTTGACGGTGATGCCACCAATTTGCAGCAGGAATTCAACTTCACGCTGGGCGCTGTCTTCTGTCAGTTTGTATTTGGCGATGCCGTATTCATTGAGGCCACCAGATTTTTGTTTTGCTTCAAAAATCACAACATCGTGGCCTAATGTCGCCAGCCTGTGCGCACAGGATAAACCTGCAGGACCACCACCAACGATAGCGATTTTTTTACCTGTGCTGGCGGCGCGCTGGAAAGGATGCTGTTCGAATTTTGCATTGTCGAGTGCAAAGCGTTGCAGCAGACCGATTTTGACTGGTGCACCTTCTGCATCATGATTGCGCACGCAGGCATGCTCGCACAAAATCTCGGTAGGACAAACGCGTGAGCAGCTTGCACCAAGAATGTTTTGATCGAGGATGACCTTGGCCGCACCATTGATATTGCCGACAGCAATATTCTGGATAAAGCTGGGCACATCAATTTCTGACGGGCAGATGCGTGTGCAGGGAGCATCGTAACAATAGAGACAGCGGTCACTTTCTATCGCTGCCTGACGCTTGTTCAATGCCGGATTCAAATCAGTGAAATGCGAACGCAGCGTTTCCTGACTTTCTTCTGCCTGAGGTAAATGCTTAAGGGCTTCCAACATGGTGGCTCCAATCAATCTTGAGAATTCTTTTTTACAAGCAATTTTCGTGACAGCTAAACTTCTTTAAAAGGACTTACACAAAGACGCGATTTTGCGTAAGCCCCGATTTATTTATTCTGAGGGAAAGAAAATTCAGCCCCTTTGCTGATACTGTCTGGCCAGCGCTGCATGACTGCTTTAACGCGCGTATAAAAGCGCACGCCTTCAGGGCCATAGATATGATGGTCGCCAAACAGGCTGCGCTTCCAGCCGCCGAAACTATGGAAGGCCATGGGTACAGGCAAAGGTACATTCACACCAACCATCCCGACCTGTATCATGCGCACGAATTCACGAGCGGTGCCACCATCGCGGGTGAAGACTGCGACACCATTGCCGTATTCATGTTTGTTGATCAGGTCTGCAGCAGCTGCCATATCTGGAACACGTACTACGCACAAGACCGGTCCAAAGATTTCTTGTTTATAGACGGTCATTTCTGGAGTTACATGATCGAACAGGCTGCCGCCACAGAAGAAGCCTTCTTCATGTCCGGCAACGGTAAAGTTGCGACCATCGACGACCAACTTTGCCCCTTCTGCCACGCCGTCACCAATCAGGCTTTCTATGCGTTCTTTGGCAGCATGGGTAATGACCGGTCCCATTTCAGCATCGGGCACCAGACCGTTATTGATCTTGAGTGATTTGACACGCGCTGCCATGGCATCGACCAGGGCATCAGCAGCAGAACCAACGGCGACGGCAACCGAGATCGCCATGCAGCGTTCACCGGCAGAACCATAGGCTGCGCCCATGAGGGCATCGACTGCCATTTCCAGATCAGCATCAGGCATGACAACCATGTGGTTTTTTGCACCGCCTAACGCCTGCACGCGTTTGCCATTGGCACAGCCGCGTGCATATATCGCCTGTGCAATCGGTGTTGAACCAACGAAGCTGATGGCTTGAATATCTGGATGATCAAGCAGCGCATCAACCACACTCTTGTCACCTTGCACGACATTGAAAACGCCGTCCGGCAAACCTGCCTGCTTGAGCAGTTTTGCATGCAGCAAGGATGCGGAAGGATCGCGCTCGGATGGTTTCAAGATAAAGGTATTGCCGCAGGCGATAGCGATAGGGAACATCCACATCGGCACCATCACGGGGAAGTTGAATGGCGTAATGCCAGCCACTACGCCCAAAGGCTGTCTCATGCTGCAGGCATCGATGCCACGGGCGATTTGCTCGGAATATTCACCCTTCAACAGTTGCGGAATACCGATGGCAAATTCCACCACTTCTATGCCACGTGCGACCTCGCCTTTGGCATCCGCCAGGGTCTTGCCATGTTCCTTGGTCAGCAAATTGGCAAATTCATCGGTATGCTGTTGCAGCAGGTTCAAATAAGCCATGAGCACGCGGGCGCGTGACAGCGCTGGTGTGTTTGACCATGCAGGAAAAGCCTTGGATGCTGAGGCAACTGCCAGGTTGACATCCTGCTCGCTGCCCAATGCTACCTGGCCCTGGACCGAACCGAGAGCCGGATTATAGATATCGGCAAAACGTGGCTGCACGCTTTGATGCAATTCGCCGTTGATGAAGTGATTGACTTGATATGTGCTCATGATGTTCGCCGGATTAATCGAGGTGTTTCAAAATGTCTGTCAGTTTGCCGAACAGTTGGTCTACGTGTTTTTTCTCCAAAATCAATGGAGGTGACATGGCGATGATGTCCCCGGTGGTGCGCACCAGTACACCTTCAGCAAAGGCTTTCTTGTAGGCTGCCATGGCGCGTGCGCCGACTTTGCCTGGCATGGATTCGAGCTCTATCGCACCGATCAGGCCGACATTGCGCAAGTCTATGACGTGTGGCAGGCCTTTCAGGGAATGCAAGCCGTCTTCCCAATATGCAGTCATGCTTTGTGCATGTTCCAGCACTTTTTCTTCCTTGAATACTTTAAGTGAAGCCAGACTGGCAGCAACTGCCAAAGGGTGACCGGAATAAGTGTAACCGTGGAAGAGTTCTATGCCTGCAGGGCCATCCATCAAGGCATCGTAAATCTTTTGGTGGCTGAACACGGCGCCCATAGGCACGACACCATTGGTCAGGCCTTTGGCAGTGGTCATCAGGTCAGGTGTAACATCAAAGAAGTCAGATGCAAACGGTGTCGCCATGCGACCAAAGCCGGTAATGACTTCATCGAATATCAGCAGGATGCCATGTTTGTCGCACAGTTCACGCAAGCGTTTCAGATAACCTTTTGATGGCAGGATGACGCCAGCGGAACCAGCCAGCGGTTCGACGATGACGGCCGCAATGGTGGAGATATCATGCAGGGCGATCAGGCGTTCGAGTTCATCTGCAAGGTGGGTGCCGTATTCTGGCAAGCCACGGGTAAAGGCATTTTTTTCCAGGTTATGCGTATGCGGCAGGTAATCAACACCAGCCAGCAAAGTACCGAACTGTTTGCGGTTGGCAGGCAGGCCGCCTAGCGACATGCCGCCGAAGCCAACACCATGGTAAGCACGTTCGCGGCTGATGAAGCGGGTGCGCTGGGCTTCGCCACGGCTGCGGTGGTAGGCCAGCACCATTTTCATGGCTGTATCGACGGCTTCTGAGCCGGAATTGGTATAAAACACCTGGCCGAATTTGTTACCGCTATAGTCAATCAACTGTTCTGCCAGCTCAAAAGCTTGCGGGTGACCGATCTGGAAGGCCGGGGCGTAATCCAGGGTCGCTACAGCATCTTGTACCGCTTTCACCACAGTTGGGTGGGAATGGCCCAGCGGCACGCACCACAGGCCTGCCGTCCCGTCGAGTATCTCGCGGCCATTCTGGTCGCGGTAGTACATGCCAGAGGCAGAAGCCACCAGGCGCGGGGCTTCTTTATAGTCACGGTTGGCCGTGAAAGGCATCCAGTAGGAATTGAGTTGTTGTTTGCTGAGCATGGGCTTCTCCTGAAAACAATTTACCAAGTGGTAAAAATATGCTGAAATGCTAAATAAGCATATGCAGTAATGACATATACAGCCAGTTTAATTTCATCCAACCGTATTGGTAGCCAAAGCAACACAGTTGTGCTGGAACTTGCACAAAACCGCCCCAGCTGCGTCACAGCTCCTAGCCGTACTATTCGTACTGTCTTCGTCGCTGTTTCTTGCTGGAACGATTTTGTGCAAGTTCCACAATTTTGTGTGTTTAGCAAGGAGCAAGCATGGACGCCGTAAAAGAAGTGCACGCATTAGAGCAAAGTCCCATCTGGCCGCAACTGTCGCTGGAGCGTAGCCGCCAGGCCAGCCTGGTCGACCAGATTGTGCAGGAGGTAACAAGGCTGGTGCGCCAGAATGACCTGGCGCAGGGGAGCAAGATGCCGTCAGTGCGGCAGTTTGCCAAATGCAATGCTGTCAGTACCTTTACAGTTGTGGAATCTTACGAACGCCTGATTACCCTGGGCTTGCTGAGTTCGCGCCGTGGTTCTGGTTATTTTGTTACCAAACCGGCCTGTGCACCGCAGCCCATGGCGCAAGCTGTCATACCCAGCGCGCTGGATGCCTTAAGCCCGGATTTGTATTCTGGCGTGTCGAGCGCCCTGCCGGTAGGTTCTGGCTGGCTGCCTCCTGAGTGGTATGGCGATGATATTTTGCTGGATGCCTTGAAGCAGTCAATGCGCATCCCTACCCAGCGCCTGCGTGGCTATGGCAACCCCTTGGGTTTCCCCAGCTTGCGCCAGCACCTGGCCAGCAGCCTGTCGCAGGAATTGTTCAGTGTCGATTCTGAACAGATATTGCTGACCCATGGTGCTACCCATGGTTTTGACCTTATCCTGCGCACCCTGTGCAAACCTGGCGACACTGTATTGGTCGAAGACCCCGGCTATAGCAATCTGTTGTCGCTGATACGCCATCACGGCTGCATCCCCATAGGAATAACCCGTGATGAAAAAGGCCTGAACCTCGATAGCCTCATGGAAAAGGCTCTGCTGCATCAGCCCAAGCTGATGTTTGTGAATACGGTCTTGCAAAACCCCCTCGGTACCAGCCTGAGCCAGGCACAGGCGCACCGCTTGCTGGCATTGGCAGAACAGTTTGACTTCTGGCTGGTGGAAGATGATATCTACCGCGAACTTTGCCCACGCCCGGAACCCTCACTGGCAGCGATGGATGGTTTGCGCCGGGTGATACGGGTGGGCAGCTTTTCCAAGACTTTGTCCCCTACCTTGCGTGTTGGTTCGGTCTGCGCATCGCATTCGCTGATAGGTGAATTGCTGAGGGTGAAGATGCTGGCGGGTTTGACGACCTCTGAAATCAATGAGCGCGCCGTGCTGCATGCCATCAGCTCACGCCTGTACCGCCGTATGCTGGAAAAGCTCAAGCGGCAACTGGAAACATCGCGCAATGCCAGCATGGAAATGCTGTTGGCCGCAGGTCTCACGCCTCTGGCAGAACCGCGCGGCGGCATGTTCATCAGCGCGGGTTGGAAAGACAGCAAGGCTAGTGCCAGCGAGATTTCACGCCAGGCTTTGCAGGAAGGTATCTTGCTGGCACCAGACGAGTTCTTTAGCCTGCATGCCAGTAATCATCCCTGGTTCCGTTTCAATATCGCCTATAGCGATGCAGATACATTGAAAAACTTTTTGATGAAGCAGCATCATGGATAGAGCGCCGGATAAACTCACGCGCTCACGCGACGCACTGGAAGCCCGCATCATGCTGGCGGCAGTCGAGGTATTTGCCGAGGCTGGTTATGCAGGCACTGCACTGGCATCCATTGCTGAACGGGCAGGTCTGTCGAAACAGAATTTGCTGTACTACTTCCCGACCAAGCAAATCCTGTATGAGAAGGTGCTGGACCAGGTACTGGACCAATGGCTGGATCGTATGAACATACTGGCAGACCCCGACCATGACCCGGCGACCCTGCTGGGGAATTACATACGCGCCAAACTGCGTTTTTCACGTGAGCAACCGCAAGCCTCGCGCGTATATGCGATGGAAGTCATCAGCGGTGCGCCTGTGTATGCAGAAACCATGCGCAATAAGATCCTGCCGCTGTTGCAAAAAGATATCGCCGTCTTTGAAGCATGGATGGCTGCCGGCAAAATCGCGGCCGTGAATACGACGCACCTGTTATTTTCCATTTGGGCGATGACGCAGTCGTATGCTGACTTTGCGGCACAAATGAGTCTGGTGCTGGGACATAGTCCTTTGAACGAGAATGATTTTGAGGAGGCCGAGACATTAATTGTTGATATGGTATTGCACCGCCTGCGCTTGAATACTGTTTCGTCCAGCTAAACCGTCATCACTTCGGCAGCAATGTGAATGTCTGTCAAATACCACATAATAAAATGATGCCGGAAGGCATTTTCAAAGAATTGCTGGCATAATAAATTCTGAGGATACAGACCGTTTCGAATGATTATCTGACCACAAGCCATGTTGCAGTGCAAATGATCGGGGGAGTGCATGAATCACGAACAGGGATCAGAAGAAGACTGGATCATTGAAGATGAAAGTAATGACAAGTCGCAGGAACAGCTGGACACGTCTTTTGAATCACACCCCTGGCGTCTGCTCATCGTTGACGATGAAGAAGACATACACGCAGTAACCCGCCTGGCCCTGGGCAATATCGTTTTCAAGGGACGCCCGCTGGACATATTATCAGCCCACAGTGCATCTGAAGCGTTTGATATTTTAAGCAGGGAAAACGACATCAACCTGATCTTGCTCGATGTCGTCATGGAGACCGATGACGCTGGTTTGCGCCTGGTAAAACGCATACGCGAAGAACTCAAGAATCAATTGGTACGCATCGTACTACGCACTGGCCAGCCCGGCCAGGCACCTGAAAAAAGTGTCATTGTCGATTACGACATCAACGACTACAAAACCAAGACCGAACTGACTACCCAGCGCCTGTTCACGACGGTGATCGCTTCGTTACGCGCCTATGAAGGCTTGCTGTCGATAGAACGCAGCCGCATAGGCTTGACACGCATACTGCAGGCATCTGCCAATTTGTATGAGTTGAAGTCTTTGAAGGAATTTGCCTGTGGCGTGCTGAACCAGATCGGTGCCATACTCGATGTTGGTGCGGATGGCGTCTTATGTCTGTCACGCCATGCAGTTGGTACACCGGATGGCAGTCTGCAGGCCAGCATTATTGCGGCGACCGGCACCTATAGCAATTTTTCTGGCCTGGATAAATTGCCGCAAGATTGCGAGTGGACAGCTATCGTCGAAAAAGCTTTCGATGAAAAGAAAAGCCAGTTCCAGCATCCTGCCGATGTCTTGTTCATCCATACACGGCAAGGCCATGAATTTGCCATCCTGGTGACACCACCCTGGCCACTGGGGCAAATGCAGCGCGATCTGCTGGAATTATTCTGTGACCGCATTGCTGCCGCGTTTGATAACCGTTATCTGAACGAGCAATTGCAAAGGGCGCAGGAAGCCTCGGTTGTCGCTTTGACCGACCTGGCAGAATCACGGGATACCGATACAGGTGGCCATGTACAGCGCGTCTGCAAATTGACGAATGCGATAGCCAGTGAGCTCAAGCGGCGCAATAATTTCGCCACAGACCTGACACCGCAATTCATGGAAATGGTGGGCATCGCCAGCATCCTGCATGATGTGGGCAAGGTGGCGACACCGGATGCAGTCTTGCTGAAAGCTGGCGGCCATGACAAGGAAGAGCGCGTCATCATGGAATACCACGCATTGGCGGGTGAAACTGTATTGGCGCGCGCAGCCACCATGGTGGATGGTGTCAGCTACCTGACTTATGGCTCACAAATTGCAGGCAGCCATCATGAGCATTTTGATGGTCATGGTTATCCACGCAAATTGAAGGGGGAAGATATCCCCTTGTCAGCGCGCATTGTTGCCGTGGTCGATGTGTTTGATGCCTTGTTGCACCGCCGCCCCTACAAGGAACCCTGGTCACTGGAAGACACGATTGCCTATATTAAATCCCGGAGCGGCACACAATTTGACCCCTTGGTAGTGGATGCCCTGATCCATTACGTACAAACCGAGAAACCGGACTGGGTCGCCAACGGCGAGCACTGAGGCAGAACTTGCTTCAGTGTTGACAAGCTTTCACTTCGTCAGGACTGCTACTCGCCAGCGCCTGAATAATCGGGCACTGCACTTGCTGTGTTGATGATGCACATTGATGTATCAACTGTGTCAGCATGTCTTCCATCTTGTGCAAGTCAGCCAGTTTGGCCCGTACTTGCAGCAAACGCTCGTGGGCAACATCGCGTATGGCTTGTCTGTCATTACCACCTTCCAGCATCAGCAAATTGGCGATTTCG
The DNA here is from genome assembly GCA_016200895.1 of Burkholderiales bacterium. GTDB lineage: Bacteria > Pseudomonadota > Gammaproteobacteria > Burkholderiales > Burkholderiaceae_D > Undibacterium. The sequence continues at coordinate 46,902 of JACQDX010000128.1, read as the reverse complement.
TCCAGACTAAAGCCCAATTCCTGCGCCCTTTTGATAAAACGTATGCGCTCTGCCAGATTTGCCGGATAAGTTCGAAAGCCACTGGCCACTTCGGGCACAGGCAACAAATCACGGCGCTGGTAGTAACGTATGGTTTCTACACCCACCCCCGCCGCCTTGGCCAATTGCCCTATCGTATATTGATCTGTATCAATCATCGCTAAAAAGTCCTTGACTCTGTTCTTGGGTACAGAGTCTATGATAAGGCAATCTAGTTATTTTTGTATTGGAAGGAAAAGCGATGACTCAAGACCAAACAAATCACCAGCATAAGAGCAGTTGCTGTGGGCACAAGCATGAAGCGCAACCAGTCACTGAGCAAGAAAAAACACAGGACAAGAAATTTACAGACCCGGTATGCGGTATGCAAGTCAGCAAGAACCCAGAGAAAATGGCCCGTTTTCAAGGTACAGCCTACTATTTTTGCAGCACTTCCTGCGTCAGCAAATTCAATGCTGCGCCAGAAAATTATGTCAAAGCCAAGAAGATCATCGGGCTAGGCAGCGTTGCTAATGTCAGTGGCGACGCAATGCAAAGCGACACCCAAGGTGAGCATAAGGACCCGGTGTGCGGCATGCGTGTCAATGCGCAAAGCCAGCACCAGTTTGTGCATGAAGGGCACAGCTATTATTTTTGCTGTAACTCTTGCCTGGAAAAATTCCGCAAAGATCCTGCCGCCTGGCTGGAACCGGCCAAGCGTCCTGCACCCAAGGCTGTAGCCAAGGATACAATATTTACTTGCCCCATGCATCTGGAGATAGAACAAGTCGGCCCTGGCATTTGCCCGCTCTGTGGCATGGCGCTGGAACCCAAGGAAGCCTCGGCAGAAGAAGATACCAGCGAACTGGACGACATGACCCGCCGCTTCAAGTTCAGCCTGGTGCTGAGTTTGCCGTTGCTGATCATGACCATGGGTGACATGTTGCCTGGCGTGTCGTTTCACACGTTGTTGGGTATGACGGTGTTCAACTGGTTGCAATTCTTGCTGGCGACACCTGTGGTGTTATGGGCTGGCCTGCCATTTTTTGAGCGGGCGCTTGCGTCCTTCAAGACCATGCACCTGAACATGTTCAGTTTGATAGGCGTGGGCACGGCTGCCGCCTATGTATTCAGTCTGGTGGCATTGCTTTTACCAGATATTCTGCCAGCAGCCTTCAAGATGAATGGCATGGCACCACTGTATTTTGAAGCTGCGGCCATCATCATTACTTTAGTCTTGCTGGGTCAGGTACTGGAATTACGGGCACGCTCGCAAACCAATGCAGCAATTAAAGCACTGCTAGGCTTGACACCAGCGACTGCGATACGCATTGCGGCTGATGGCAGCGAGACTGAAATCTCTTTGGATGCAGTGCAACTTGGTGATTATCTGCGCGTCAAACCAGGCGCACATATTCCCGTCGATGGCGTAGTTCTGGATGGTCACAGCAATGTTGATGAAGCCATGCTGACGGGTGAACCGCTACCCGTCAGCAAACAGGTGGGTGACAAAGTCAGCGCTGGTACGATCAACCAGCAAGGCAGCTTTAGCATGCAGGCACAGCGCATAGGTAAGGATACTTTGCTGGCCAGCATTATTGCCCTGGTGAATCAGGCCGGACGTTCACGTGCGCCAATACAGAAGCTGGCTGATCAGGTTTCAGGCTGGTTTGTGCCCGGCGTGATTGCCACTGCCGTTCTTGCTTTTATAGGCTGGGCACTCTGGGGGCCTGCACCTGCACTGGCGAATGGTTTGATGGCGGCAGTGTCAGTATTGATCATCGCCTGCCCATGTGCACTTGGTCTGGCAACACCGATATCGGTTACCGTTGGCATAGGCCGTGGTGCCCATGATGGGGTCTTGATCAAGGATGCCGAGGCACTGGAAAGACTGGAAAAAATCGACACCCTGCTGATAGACAAAACCGGCACGCTGACAGAAGGCAAACCAACACTGCAAAACTTCAGCGTCGCCAATGGTGAATCAGAAACAGATTTGCTGGCGCTGGCATTGGCACTGGAGCAGCGCAGTGAGCACCCGGTCGCCCATGCGATTGTCAGTTATGCAGAAGCACGTGGCAGCAAGCCAGCGACGATCAGCGATTTCATGTCTGTCACGGGCAAGGGTGTCAGTGCCACAGTGGATGGTAAAGCAGTTTTGTTGGGCAATCCGGCTTTATTGAAAGAACATGCAATCAGCATGTCAGGTTTTGAGCGCCAAGTCACAGATTTGCAGACCTTGGGGCATACAGTCATGTTGATGGCTGTGAATCAAAAAGCCGTGGCCTTGCTAAGTGTGGCTGACAAAATCAAGAGCAATAGCAAGGAAGCGATAAGTCAGTTGCAGCAACAGGGCATGCATATCATCGTGCTGACTGGCGACAATGCCATTACTGCGCAGGCAGTGGCAAAGCAACTGGGGCTCGATGATGTGCGTGCCGATCTGCTACCAGCAGACAAGTTCCGTATCGTGCAAGAATTGCAGGCGCAGGGGCGCGTGGTTGCCATGGCCGGCGATGGCATCAATGACGCGCCAGCGTTGGCGCAGGCGGATGTGGGCATCGCCATGGGCAGCGGCACCGATGTTGCCATGCATAGCGCGCATGTGGTGCTGGTGAAAGGTGATTTGCGAGGCATTATCAAAGCCCGCTCCCTGAGTCAACAGGCGATGAAAAACATCAGGCAAAACCTGTTCTTTGCCTTTGTCTATAATTTTGTAGGAGTACCTGTGGCCGCCGGGCTTTTGTATCCGTGGTTTGGGATTTTGCTTAGCCCCATGATAGCCAGTGCTGCGATGAGTCTGAGTTCAGTATCAGTGATAAGTAATGCGCTACGCTTGCGGCATGCCAAACTATAGTATTGGGTCGCCAGGAACAGGTAGAATACGCGCCTGTTCCTGCCAGCACCTGGCATTGCCTTCGTAAATAGAAAATTCATGCGCCTTTCCGTCCTGGCTATTGTTATATCTTCCCTGTTTATTCTGCCTGTCCACGCTGCCGAAAAAGCAAAACCGGTCAGCAAAAACACCGTCGAAAACCCCATCAGCCCGACCGTCTATGTTGCTGGTGATATCGCCGACTGTAGAAAAACCCCGCCTCTGGAAAACATGGCGGCCAGAACTGCAGAACTGATTGCTGCCGGCCTGGCAAAGGACGACATGGCAAGAGCGATTACCTTGGGTGACAATACTTATCCTGTCGGCAAGCCCAAAGAATTCAGCAAATGTTATGCGCCGACCTGGGGGCGTTTCAAGGATAAAACCCTACCCTCGCCCGGCAACCATGATTACGGCACGCCCAAGGCTTCGGGTTATTACAATTACTTTGGTGAACTGGCCGGACCGGACAGGCGCGGCTATTATGCGACTCAATTGGGCAAGTGGCTTATCCTTTCACTCAACAGCAATCTCGCCCCTACCCAGATGCAAGTGCAATTGAAATGGCTGAAAGAAGAACTGAGCAGCAACAAGCAAGGTTGCACCCTGGCTTTCTGGCATCATCCTGTGTATAGCTCTGGCGGCCACGGCAATAATAAAAACATGCAAGAAGCCTGGACTATGCTGGCGACAGCCAGGGCAGATATCGTGCTGACTTCACACGATCATGATTACGAACGCTTTGCCCCACTTGATGCGAATGGTGACAGGGATGACAAGAATGGTATACGCAGTTTTGTCGTTGGCACAGGCGGTGCCAGGTTGACGCCGATGTTCTTTCCCAAAGGTGCAACAGAAATCCGCGATAACTCCACCCATGGAGTATTGAAGCTGAGTCTGCATGACAAGTCCTATGAGTGGGAGTTCCTGCCCGTGCCAGGACAGACGCTGGGTGACAAAGGCCAGGCTGCCTGCCACTGAACGCCAACTAAACTTGCTTACAGTGGGCGCAGCTTGGGCGAACCATACTCTGCATCTGCCGTGATCTGTTCCAGCACTGCGCGCATGGCTTTTACTTTACTTGCGCCGACGCGCTCACTTAATTTATCTTCAAACTCTTGATGGAATGCGCGTGCCACCTTCATCAAGGCCAATGCACGCGGTGTCAGGTGCAATAGTCGCACCCGTGCGTCGCTGGAGTCGTCCTCGCGCTGTACATAGGCTTTCAGCACCATATCGTTAATGATTTTTAGCGCGCCCTGCGGCGTCATGCCCAGGCTTTCTGCAAGCTGCTTGAGGTTATGCGGATTGTTTTCCAGTAAACGAAAAACATAGCCAAAAGAACTGCCTACATCTGCATAGCCCTGCCTGGCCAGATGCTGATGCAATTGTTCTTTAAAGCTGCCAAAAGCCAGATTCAGCATTACGCCCAGATCAATTTTTTCTTGCATGGCAATTTAATTCACCTTAGTTTATAATCTTCGGTGAATTATATCACATGAGGAAATTATGAATCTGATCGAAGCATCATCCGCCAAAGTGTTTGCCATGCATGAGGCCACCTTCACTGGCCTTGCATCCCCCAGCCGTGGCTCAACAGAAAATTCAGCCTGGATCGTTGAACTAAGCTCGAACCAAGCCGGTGTCACCCATCAACTGACGCGGGAAGAAATATTTATCTGCCTTTCAGGAGCTGCAAAGGTCAGCATGGGAGAAGAGCATTACACTTTAAGCGCAGGATCATGCCTGATCGTGCCGGCACACACCCGGTTTTCAATCAGCAAGACCAGCAACGAGAATTTCCGGGCCGTAGCTATATTGCCAGTGGGTGCCGAGGCAATGCTGGAAGATGGCAAGACTTTCATACCGCCATGGGCGCTTTGAAAATCTCATTTACTTAAAGCCGGTAGCCTGGCATAAGCCAAGTCAGGCCAAACCAAACATATCATATTGGCAATATCCGGAATTTCCAGAATATGAAATGCATGATATCGCCCATATCAAATTCAGATGATGATTCCATTTTTTTTTGCACTATACTCAAGTACGGCTCAACAACTTAGTCAGCTTTGCAGTCTGGGTTGTCACTTCCCGCGTCCGCCAGACGCATCATGGAGTCGTCATGCATATAGAAGAAACCCTCAGGCTGGATTTCAAGGACGTTTTGATACGTCCAAAACGGTCCACCCTCACCTCCCGTTCCCAGGTCAATCTGGAACGTGAATTCGTTTTCCATCATTCCCGCAAAACTTATCACGGCATCCCCATCATTGCTGCGAATATGGATTCTACCGGTACCATGGAAATGGCAGCTGCGCTGGACCCGCATCAATTATCTGTCGCCTTGCACAAGCATTATGATGAAGATGCACTGGTTGCATATTTCTCTGCCTTGCAAAGAAAAGCGACGGCCTTTTATTCCATGGGTATCACCCAGTCCGATTTCGAGAAATTTTCAGCCGTCATGGCGCGCGCCCAGAACGCCATAGAATATGTCTGCATAGACGTGGCGAATGGGTATACCGAGGGCTTCATCAATTTCGTCAAAAAAGTGCGCACCACTTACCCGCACTTGACCATCATGGCAGGCAATGTGGTGACTGGCGACATTACTGAAGAATTAATACTGGCCGGTGCCGATATCGTCAAGGTAGGCATAGGCCCTGGCTCAGTCTGTACAACGCGCAAGATGACAGGCGTAGGTTATCCGCAACTGTCAGCAGTGATTGAATGTGCCGATGCAGCACATGGTCTGGGTGGGCAGATTTGTGCCGACGGCGGCTGTGTTGTACCGGGTGATCTGGCCAAGGCCTTCGGTGCCGGTGCCGACTTCATCATGCTGGGCGGTATGCTGGCTGGTCATGATGAATGTGCTGGTGATTTGATAGAACGCGATGGCCAGCAGTTCAAGCGTTTTTACGGTATGAGCAGTCGCGCTGCGATGGACAAGTATGCAGGTGGTGTTGCCAAGTACCGCGCATCTGAAGGCAAGGAAGTATTGATCCCTTATCGTGGCCCGGTGGAAGCGACGTTGCAAGATATTCTGGGTGGCGTGCGCTCGGCATGTACTTATGTCGGAGCCCACAAACTAAAGGAACTGACAAAGCGCACAACTTTTATCCGGGTGACGCAACAATTAAATGAAGTGTTCGGAAAATCTTAATTCAAATGAACACTGTTTATCACTAAACAAGTTAACGATCAATTAGTAACAATACTGCAAGCCAGCTTCGAAAGAAGTTGGCTTTTTTTTCATAATTCGTATCAATTAATTGATTTAGTCAGCATTTGGCACAAATCATGCATAGTTACGCGCAAGTAAAGGAGTTTTGACTTAGGTATTTTCATGATTTCAATCACTTCAGTGATTTGAATATTGCTAAGTGACTATATCCATGGCAGGATAGCCGTTCGGATTTGTGAAAATTTCCCTAGCAGCGCACAAATTGACTTTGCACCAAATCAATACATATATTTTTTGATTGCACCATTTTTTGCATTGATGCTTTTCGCTGTGAAACAGCCGCATGCTTGATTTAACTTTGGCTTTAAAAACGGTCTTTTGTCTGGAGTAATATGAAAACGGTAGTCATTAAAAAAACAGGGAAGTTGTCATTTCTTACTTTCAGCCTGGCATCCAGTGCGCTACTCATTAGCGCTTGTCAAAAGACCCCTGAGCCTGCCCCTGTTGCCAGCGCGCCTGATGCGCCTGCATCTACCGCCATGCCAACTGGCCTGGTAAAAAATCCGGTCAAACATGCCGACACTGCCGACGTGACCAAGTGGATGGATATGGCATCCAACAAGTCTGCTGCGCAAATCGCCAAAGAAGAAAAACTGGCGAAAGAAGCAAAAGACGCCAAAGAAGCGAAGGAGGCAAAAGACGCCAAAGATGCAAAATTGGCAGCTGAGGCGAAGACCCTGGCAGCCAAAGTCAAAGAAGTGCCTAAGGTCGCTTCTGCCACTGCAACTGCTCCAGCCCCGGTACCTAAACCTGTAGAAGCACCACCACCAGTGGTCGCTGCGGCACCCAAACCAGCACCAGTTGCGGCGCCGGTAGAAAACCTGACCTTGAAAGTTATCTCCAGCGTACAACCGAAATACCCTAGCACGGCAGTACGTGCCGGCATCACTTCGGGCGTAGTCAGCGCTCGCGTACATGTTGACACTGATGGCAAAGTCTCGCAGGTAGAAATCGTTAAAGCCAATCCTCCCAAGCATTTTGACAAGGAAGTGATTGCGGCAGCGTCTCAATGGAAATATGCTCCCATCTCCAAACCCTTGACCACTCTGCTGGAATTCAATTTCAAGCTCGATAATTAAAGAGTCAAAATTCAAAATTTATAATATAAAAGCCAGCCTGATATAAAATCAGGCTGGCTTTTATTTGTGTGCCACACCCTAGTATGGAATTTGAAAAAAAAGTAAATTATTCTGCTTGATTGTCTACGTTGGGCGCAGCCAGCTTACGCAAAACCTGGGCTGCTGCCATCAGACCAAAAGAGGCTGTAACGACAATAGAAGAACCAAAACCGGCGCAATTTAAGCCAGTGACACCTGCACTGGCATCTGCGCCGACTTCACAAACCTCGGCAGTCTCTGGCATGCTGAGAGCTTCCATGGAAAACACCGCGTCAATACCAAATTTGCTTTTTGCACCGCGCGGGAAACCATGATTTTGCCGCAGTCGCTTGCGCACCAGCGCCAGTAAAGGTTCTTGTTCGGTGCGTGAAAGATCACGAATTTCTATCTTGCCGGGATCAGTCTGCCCACCTGCTGCGCCTATAGTGATCAGCGGTATCCCATGCTGGCGGCAATAGGCAATCAAGGCGGTCTTGGCTTTGACATTGTCGATGGCGTCAATCACATAATCGAAATCAGGCTGGCCAAGCATGACATCAAGATTGTCTGGCGTGACAAAGTCTTCGACTTCATACACCTGGCAATAGGGGTTGATCAGGGCGATGCGCTCTGCCAGTGCGGTGACCTTGGCTTTACCAACAGTATCGGTATTTGCCTGTATCTGGCGGTTGATATTCGACTCAGCGACATTATCGAGGTCTATCATGGTGATGCTGCCTATGGCACTACGGGCCAGTGCCTCCACCACCCAGGAACCGACACCACCCACGCCTATGACGCAGACATGCGCCTGCTTGAAACGCTCAAGGCCTGCGGCTCCATATAAACGGGCAATACCACCAAAGCGGCGTTCAAAATCGACATCTATTACATCTTGCATAAGAAAATTGTGCCCGCAGGCTGGACATTGTAAGCAGGCGCTATTTTACTTGATGCGGCTCAAGCCGTGACTTTAGCTGCCAGCTTTGCGCTTCAAGTCAGAGAATAAGGAAAATACCCATGGCCTGGTCGCCATCAGCAGCGCCATGCCTTGTCTTTGTTCTGATGACAAGCTGGCATCAATATCTGCCAGCTCGTTAAACTCAGTCAGCAGGCGCGCCATTTTTCTTTGTAAAACGGCAATCGATGCGGCGCTAAGTTCGCGGGTTTCAAAGCGCAATATTGCCTGCTCTTCATGGAAGTCACTCTGCAAAAATTCTTCCATGACCTGCGACTGGTATTTCTTGCGTATAGGTCCGCCATCACGCCATTGCAGAGTGGTGTGAGTCAATAATTTGATGCGGTTATTTGGATGTAATTCGATCAGACCAAGACGCTCAAGTTTCATCAGTAACTGTAATAACTCAGTTTCTGCAATCTCAAATTGCCTGGCAATTTCCTTGACTTGCCATTGATTCAGCAAGAGGTAAAACACACCCAGCAACCTGGGTTGCTCTGCCAGGGTTTGTTCCTGCGACTCAGTTAATTCCCCCTTCAACTCTTGCTGTCCCCGCGCCAGCCTGGCCAGCTCCAGGAAATCGAGTTCCAGCAGTTGGCAGATGGATTCCAGCCTGCGCACCGTGAACGTCGATTCAGAAAACAAACGTTTGACGCTGGCTTCACTGATTTGCAGATGAGCGGCCAACTGCGCATAGGTCAGGCCTTTTTGCTTCAGGTGCTTTTTCAAGGCAATCGTGATTTGTTGAGTCAGGTTCATGGTGGGCCCGTTCTCGCTATGAAAGATAAATGACGTTAAGTATTGATATTCAATACCATTTTTTATTAGATTGTATATCAATACCTTAAATTGCAAAATGCAATCTTCAAATCAGGAGAAAACAACATGCCTAGCACTAGTCCATTACATAATGTCAACGATATCCATTCTGCACTCAACCTGACCAGAGTCAGTAGCATTATTGAAGTAAACAGCCTCACTCAGCTTGCCAGCACGTTGGCCGCAGCAAAAAACAATAACAAAAAGATTGCCATCAGCGCTGGCCGCCATGCCATGGGCGGGCAACAATTTGCTGAAGATGCGGTCTTGCTGGACATGCGTGCCATGGACAAAGTGCTGGATTTCGATCGCGAACTGGGCATCGTCACGGTCGAGGCTGGCATACAGTGGCCTGCGCTGATTGATTACCTGGAAGCCACACAAAAAGACAGCCTGCATCAATGGGGCATACGGCAAAAACAAACCGGTGCAGACGACCTCAGTATAGGTGGATGCCTGTCTGCGAATGTGCATGGGCGCGGTTTGCAAATGCGCCCGTTTATTGATGATGTAGAAAGCTTCAACTTGCTTGATGCAGAAGGCAATTTGCAGCACTGCAGCCGCGAAAGCAATCGTCATCTGTTCAGACTGGTCATTGGTGGTTATGGCATGTTTGGCGTCATTACCAAAGTCAGCCTGCGTCTGACCAAAAGACAAAAAATGCGGCGTGATGTCAGCATCATTTCGCTGGACGATTTGATGCCTGCGTTTGCGCAGCGCATAGACGCTGGCTATGCCTATGGCGACTTCCAGTTTGCCATCGACCCTGCCAGCCCGGATTTTTTACAGCGTGGAGTATTCTCCTGCTATTGCCCGGTATCAGACGCCAGCAGTATCCGGGAAGAACATGCGCTCAGCGACGAGCAATGGCAGCAATTACTGGTACTGGCCCATGTGGACAAGAGCCTTGCCTTTGATTGCTATGCCCAACACTATATGGCCAGTTCTGGTCAGATTTACTGGAGCGACAGGCTGCAACAAACTACCTATCTTGACGGTTATCACAAACAGATAGACAGACTGCTCGGGCATCAGGGATCTGAAATGATAGGTGAGTTGTATGTCCCCCGGGCTGAACTGTCTGCCTTCATGCGCGATGCAGCACAGGATTTTCGCCAGCATGGCGTCGATCTCATCTACGGCACTGTACGCTTGATAGAAGCAGATACGGAAAGTTTTTTACCCTGGGCCAGGCAAGACTATGCCTGCGTGATTTTCAATCTGCACACAGAACATACAGAAAGTGGCATCGCTGCGACTGCTACGGTTTTCCGCCGTTTGATTGATTTGGCGATCAAACGCGATGGCAGTTTTTACCAGACTTATGGACGCTTTGCGACAGTTGAACAAATCCAGCATTGCTATCCCAACTTTGAAAATTTCCTGTCTTACAAACACCGCTTTGACCCTGAGCTACTATTCCAGAGCACCTGGTTCCGGCATCATGCAGCCATGTTCTCAGCAGCCCTGGAGCAGGCAGCATGAAGGCAGATCAAGCCAGCAACACTGCGCTGATCGTCGCAGCCGGGGTGCAGATGCTGGCGCGTGATCCTGATTACGCTGGTCTGGTGCCGGACCGCATGGCAGCACATGGCCAACGGCTATTGCGGGCCAGTCACCCGCGTCTGTCCAGCCTGATTGCGCACCACTGGTTTCGCACGCTTGCCTATGCTGCAGAGAAAATCACCCTGCCCGGCATCTTGCTGCACTATGTCTTGCGAAAAAAGACAATCAGGGAATTTGTTAGCTTATCCATCGCCGCTGGCACACGCCAGATCGTCTTGATAGGTGCTGGCTACGATACCCTGTGCATGGAATTGGCCGAGCAGCAAGCCGGATTAAAGTTAATAGAAATCGATCATCCTGCGACACAAGCTGTGAAGCGAACTGCCGTAGGAACATCACACACAAATCACATTCACTACATCGCCGCTGAACTGGGCAAGCAAAGCCTGGCAGAGGTATTAGGCAACTGTAAAGACTTTGATGCAAACCTGAAGACCCTGTTCATCTCAGAAGGTTTGCTCATGTATTTAACGACCAGCGATATTGCCCGGCTGTTGCAGCAAATGAAAATGGCAGCCAATAATGCTTCATTGATTTTTACGTGGATGGAAATCCAGGCAAACGGCCAGCCCAACTTCCGCCCGGCCAGCAAGCTCATCGATTTTTTTCTCAAGAAAAAAGCCGAACCCTTTCTATCCGGCATGGCGCAAGACCAGGTCTCAACGTTTCTGCAGCAACATGGTTTTAATCTGGAAGACTTGAAAGAAAGCACTGCCGCAGCCCAACAGGCAAGCCAGAGAAAGCCTATTGCCGGGGAATATATTTGTCTGGCGCATAGTTAGCACGTCTGCGTCAGTACGCCTGAATTTGATATGACGCAAGCATGGCTAGCCTGTCTATTGCATAATAGGCAGACCTATCTATGCAAAGTGAACATGAATACCTTATTCGACAGTGCCCCAAGCTTTGATCAGCCCCTGGCAGTACTAAAGCATTGCCATGATCGCATACGCAAGCAATTGGCGACTATGGCCAAGCTGCTTGAACATTTGCCTACGCACGGAGCAGACAAGGATGCCCAACAGGCTGCGCAAGCAGTTTTGAATTATTTCATCAAGGCAGCGCCATTGCACCATGAGGATGAGGAAATCAATTTATTGCCTGAGCTACAAGTGACGGCCAGGGACGAAGATGCAACCCTGCTGGCCAACCTGTTGCCAAAAATCCTTAGCCAGCATGAAGACATGGCTGCGCAATGGCAGCAATTGGAAAAGCAGCTAAGTGCCATTGCCACAGCGAGTGCTGCATCCTTGTCTGTCGGCGCAGTGCAAGACTTTCAAGCGCTATACAGCGAACATATGCAGATAGAAGAAACCCAGATCGCCCCCATGGCAAAGCGCTTGTTTTCTGAAGCGCAAATGGCAGCACTGGGCGCTGCCATGCAGGCGAGACGTGGCATCGCCACATAAAACATTGTCAAAAATCTCAATACTTTATCAAGGAAAACCATGTCCGTAGCTGATATCCGCACCGACTATAAAAAAGCCAGCCTGGCTGAATCTGATGTCACCGCTGACCCATACAGCCAGTTTGCCAACTGGTTTGATCAGGCTTTGAAAGCAGATGTAGCAGAGCCGAATGCGATGACACTGTCCACCGTGAATACACAAGGCAAACCCAGCTCACGCATCGTCCTTATCAAGGAATTTGATGCGCGCGGTTTTTCCTGGTTCACCAATTACGATAGCGCCAAGGGCCAGGACCTGGAAAGCAATCCCCATGCTGCCCTGCTGTTTTTCTGGATTGCACTGGAAAGGCAGGTACGCATAGAAGGCCGCATAGAAAAGCTCAGCGATGCAGAAAATGATGTCTACTTCAATAGCCGCCCGCTAGGCAGCCGTCAAAGTGCGCTGGCATCGCAACAAAGCCAGCCCATCGCTGACCGCGAAGCACTGGAACAAAGACTGGCTGCTGTGGTGGCAGAATTTGGTGATCACCCTCCACGCCCTGCCCACTGGGGTGGTTACCGGCTGTTGCCAGAGCGCGTAGAATTCTGGCAAGGCCGCAGCTCGCGCCTGCATGACCGTATCATCTATACCCGTGATGAAAATGGCGCGTGGAAAATTTCCCGTTTGCAACCTTGAAACTATTCAGCAGCCCTGACTAGCTTCCTTGAGGAGATAGTCAGGAGTCCAAATTGGCATGAGGCCAGATAGACCGTGGTATTCTCGGTGTTTTTTTACCCACACCTAAGCTCATGCCCAAGAAAAAGATCTTGTTATTAAGCGTTTCCGCTGGCGCTGGTCACAAGCGCGCCGCCCAGGCCATACAGGCAACGGCGCTGACATATCCTGCCGATACTGAAGTCTTGCACTTGGATGTGATGGATTTTGTCACAGTTGGGTTCCGCAAGATTTATACTGATTTCTACATCAAGCTGGTCAATAAAGCGCAAACGCTATGGGGTTATCTTTATCACGCCTCCAATGAAGCGCAGTCTGACAGCACCATGGAAAAACTCAGGCGTGGCATAGAGCGCCTGAATGCCCGCCCCTTGTTGCAAGCCATTGCCGACTTTGCACCGGATGTCATCGTCTGCACTCATTTCTTGCCAGCAGAAATGCTGTCCCGCCTGTTACGCAAAGAAAGGCTGCATTGCCCGGTCTGGGTGCAAGTCACCGACTTTGATTTGCACAGGATGTGGGTGCATGAACACATGGCAGGCTATTTTGCTGCCAGCGAAGAAGTGGCAGATCGCATGCGCATCAATGGCATACCGGCTGAGCGCATTCATGTCACGGGCATCCCTATCATGCCAGCCTTTACGCAACACCTGGACAGAAAAACCTGCGCGGCAGAATTTGGCCTTGACCCTGCACTGCAAACCTTCATGCTGATGGGTGGTGGAGCTGGCCTTGGTGGTCTGGACGAGGTAGCCGAGCGCTTGCTGTCCCTGCCGGGCAATTTCCAGCTCATCGTGCTGGCAGGTAAAAATGCACCTGCACTGCAAGCCTTGCAAAAACTGGCTTTGCGTTACCCCGGCCGCTTATTACCGCAAGGTTTTACCGATAAAGTGGAACGCCTGATGGCTTGCGCCGATCTGGTCATTACCAAGCCCGGTGGCCTGACCACGTCTGAGTGCCTAGCCATGGGCCTGCCGATGATCGTCAACTCTCCTATTCCTGGACAAGAAGAACGCAATGCTGACTTCTTGCTGGAACAAGGCGTTGCGCTAAAAGCCTATGATGATGTCAGTCTGGCTTATCGTCTGAATTACCTGTTGCAACATCCTGATAAATTGCGCGACATGCATGACAAGGCGCAGGCTTTGGGGCGACCGCAGGCTGCAACGCAGGTCTTGCAAACCATACTGGATGCACCGGCTTGAGATTTGGTTTGAATATGAAATCTACGAACAACTCAGCTAATCATTCAGCTAAAAAGACATTCGTGCCCTTCCTGATCTGCTTTGCCTTTGTCTGTGTACTGGCGCTATTCTTTGCGCAAGTTGAAATCCAGATCGAAGGCAGTGGCGGCTGGGCGGCCAATCTGCCAACCTGGCGCATAGAAAAACACTGGCTGCTGGATATCTTCTGGGGTGGCCGGGCCATGACGGGTTACCATGCCTGGGTGTTCCCTTTCATTACCCTGTTTTTTCATTTCCCCTTTGTCATGATGCAGCAATGGTCAGCAAAGCTCGAATGCCGTGCTATCGCCAGCATCATGACCTTCTGGGTGGTCGAGGATTTTTTATGGTTTGTCATCAACCCGGCTTACGGTATTTCGCGGTTTAACCCTCATGATGTGCCATGGCATATCCATTGGCTACTGGGCGTGCCTACTGATTATTGGGTGGGATTCGTCGGTGCCACTTTTCTCTATATTTATTCGTACAAAAACCATGCTCAACAAAATGCGAAGTAAACGGCTCAGGGCCAGCCTGAAAACCTGGTCCTCATTGGCCAGGCTGGCAGCCCTATCCTGCTCCAGTCTGCTATTGATAGCGAATACTGCTAGTGCACAAACGGCGCGACATGAAGACTGGGCCACTCCGGTTGCCGAGACTCAAAATCTGTATCGTGTGAACCGGGACTTTTACCGCAGTGCCCAGCTCGGCAGCAAAGATGTGGCGCTATTGCAGTCACTCGGTATCAAGACTGTGGTCAGCTTACGTTCCTTTCATTCTGATACCAGCATATTCAAGGATTCCAACATCAAGTTGCAACGCATAGGTATCAATACCTGGAGTATCAATGATACCAATGTCATCTCTGCCCTGCGTGCCATCAAGGCGGCAGAAAAGGATGGGCCCGTGCTTTTGCATTGCATGCATGGCGCTGACCGTACCGGTCTGGTAACGGCCATGTACCGTATCCTGTATCAGGCATGGACAAAAGAAAAGGCATTGGAAGAATTGATGAAGGGTGGCTATGGTTACCACAGCATGTGGAAAAACATCCCTGAATATCTGAAAAACGTGAACATAGAAAAAATACGCGAAGGTGTAAATAAACCATGAAGCATGTACCTGTTTTAATTGGCATCACCTCCAGCTTGCTATTGCTGTCAAGCGCCCAAGCAGCCCAACTCGACGCCAGCAAGTTTACTGAAACGCAAGTACAGTTAATTGATCAAAGCAAGGCTGACAGCAATGGCAAGACTTTCGCCGCAGGCACTATACTCAACGCCCCAGTCGCCAAAGTCTGCGCCACCATACAGGCTTATGAAGACTACCCCAGCTTCATGCCCAATACCACAAAAGCCAAAGTCACACGCCAGCAAGATGAATCTGCGCTGGTGGATTTCACCCTGAATTTGCCGCTAGGCAAAGTCAAAAAATACCGTCTGAAAATGGTACCTAAAGTCAGCTCTGCCACATGTAACCTGAGCTGGAAATTGCAGCCCTGGGAAGGTTTGAAGCAGGAAGAAACCATCGCCGATACCTCTGGATACTGGGAATTGACTGCCCAGGTAGACAATCCTGCCAAGACTGTCGTCAAATACCAGGTGTTTACCGATCCTGGTCCAGTGCCCATGGGGCTGGGCTGGATAGTTGATAGCATGAGTAAGGACAGCATACCCAAGATGATGGACGCACTCAGGAATAAATTGCGCTGATCCTTGTCAGCCTGCGTTAGTCTGCGTAAATTCGTCTGCGTAAAAAAAGGAGAGTCGACGACTCTCCTTTTTGCTATAAAGCGAACTCATTGGAACTGCACACCTCAATGTTGGCTAGCCTATCAGTTTACTTGCAAACATCTTCCTGGCCTTGGCTACTTTTGGTGCCACCACGAATGAGCAATAGCCTTGTCCCGGATGCTGGCGGAAATAATTCTGGTGATAGTCTTCTGCAATATAAAACATCGGTGCCTGGCTCACTTCAGTGACGATGGCGTCATCCCACACCATCGCCATTTCCTTGACGACTTGCTCTGCTATTGCCTGCTGTTGCGCATCGTGGAAAAATATCACGGAGCGATATTGTGTGCCGCTATCATTGCCTTGACGGTTCAGTGTGGTCGGGTCATGAATGGTAAAGAAAATTTCCAATAAATCCCTGTAGCTGACGATGGCCGGGTCAAAGCTCAGGCGCACCACTTCGGCATGTCCGGTTTTTCCGGTACAGATCTGTTCATAAGTGGGCTGATGCACCGACCCGCCAGAATAGCCGGACTCTACTTTCAATACCCCGCGAATTTGCTGGAACACCGCTTCGGTACACCAAAAGCAACCTCCCCCCAGGGTGGCAAATTCAGTTGATGTCGTGGTCATGACTTTCTCCTAGTTTATATAGCAGCTTAATATACTTAGTCTGCTTACAAGCAATTTTCTTACATTTATGATTTATTTGCTCACAAGCTGCAAGCTCAGATGCAAGTGCTGCGATTTCAGAATCTACCCAATTTGTCCGATTTCTGTTTCTAGCTGAATGCACACAATACGCACGCAATACGCACGCAATATGCCTCACATCAAAATAATATTTAAAACACAATAATAAAAATCTGACCAAATGTGAATTAATGTAACCGGGCAACCCAAAGATTACAAAAACTTACACGAGAATATGAAAGGAAATACTTGGTATCCGACTAAAATATTTCCTCAATTTTGGCACTGGTGAATAGCCGTACGGGACACAGCAAAACCAGTCAAAATCTGCTTACATCCTGTAGAGATGGCGGATACCAGAATTTAATTGCCAGACCAGATTTGGCGCATATTTTCTCTTTGCTATTTCAATAAGTACACCATGTTAATTGACGTTATCAAAAACGGTTTCAGGACTATCTTCAGAGTGCGCCATGACCGCGAACTGCCGCCCGCTGGCCCCAAACCGGCATTTGGCAGCACTGTCGTCTATAAACGCCTGAAGATGCAATTGATTGTGCCTATTGACTATGAACAATGGGAATGGCTGACCGAAAAAGGCTGGCGCACGCTGGACATGCGCTCAAACCGCCGCCGCTATTTCAAGGTGCCGCGCAAAGCGGTAACTCGCCTGCTGCATGCTGATGAAACTGAGCGCGAAATCTTGCTTTTGCAAATCTTGGAACATCGCTATGACAGGTCGCGCCTGCATTAATTAACTTTAAGGCAATACATTCTTGAACTGCCTATATTTTATAAACTCACCACATAAAACTTGCACTAGCATTAAGAAAATGGATTTTTAGCCACGTGTTCAACGCCATTTTCTTGATGCGTACAATCAAAAATTAAAATCTTGACAATACTCAAGCAGGCTGCAAGCGGTTAAAATGCCCGCATGCAAAATATAAGTAACGACGCTGAGGTTCAGAACGAAGACGATCTCGCTCTGCAGACCTATTTCAAGCCTGGTATTACTCCCGAAGACGTTTCCGCTGTATTCCCCCTGAAGCGTGGCCAGCCTGTATTACAGGCTTTTACGGCTTTGTTTCATGGTGGTTTCAACGGCGTATTGTTGCGCCTGCTGGTTTTGCGGGAATTGACAGCCGATGTGGAAACACCGTCGCTGAGCCGGGCAGATATCAATGCAAAACTGGGTTATCTCGAAGCAGATGCTTTGGAGACTGTATTGTCACGCCTGCGCTCTACCGGCCTGCTGATCTGGGATGCCAGCCAGTCTGTCTATCGCATTGCGCCAACTGCACGTAATGTGCTGGCGGCGATAGAGTCCTTGCTGCAAGTCGAAGAAAACAATGACCAGGCTGAGATGAGTTATATGCTCACCCAGGTCGCTGGTGCACAAGCCGTGGGCGGCGTCTCGGTAGAGCAATTGCATCACTTGCTGGGCCGCCTGATTGAGTTGACCGAAGAATTCTCGGATGCGATAGCCTCCGGTTCAGAATTCCAGTTGCGCACTGCCCAGCAAAAATGGCATACCGCCTGCGACTGGGTTGAAAAAGGCTCAGAGATCATTCACGCCATCACCAATGACAGCCGTGCCGATGCAGCAACCCACAGGGCGGCTCAGGCCATAGGCCGTGCCCAGAGTGCCTTGCTG
The DNA here is from genome assembly GCA_016200895.1 of Burkholderiales bacterium. GTDB lineage: Bacteria > Pseudomonadota > Gammaproteobacteria > Burkholderiales > Burkholderiaceae_D > Undibacterium. The sequence continues at coordinate 28,896 of JACQDX010000128.1, read as the reverse complement.
AATATGCAAGGTATGTTCTCACGGGCGCTGAACCAGATTGAGCGCCAGCGGGTGCATCTGGGTCAGTCGGGCTTGTCGACCACTGATATCAAAACCTGGCTGCTGCAAAAAGATGATCTGGCAGCACTGGCTGACGATGCATTGGCAAAACCGGTAACGCCTATGTTTATCACGCCTTCAGAAATGATAGACGTGGCCGAGAGTGAACTACTGAGCCACCGCGTCTCAGCCCTCGCAGGTGCTTTGCCTGCCGGTGAAAATGCACCATCGATTGCCAATGAGGATAGCGATGCCCTGCATGAACTGGATCATTGGCTGGCCTTGCTGACTGAGGCTGATGCATCAGAAAAAGCCATCTCACTGCAGGATATTTTATTACCGTCGAATTTTTCGATAGCCTCTTACCGCGCGTCCATGCTGCCTTTGCTGGGGGACCCCAATGAATCGGCCTTGCAGGGTGCAACCGGGATACTGGCACGCCTGCCGCTGGTCTTCAATTCCAAAGACAAAATGCACAAGGTGCATGATGAGCATGTCGCTGCAATGTCCATTGCCAGCCTGAGTGCGCCCGACGCTGCATCTTCCGCACCTACGGCCCCTGCTGCCCAGACAACACGCAAAGCGAAGCTATCTGCACCCGCTGAACAATCTGCACCAACTGTACAGACAAGAGAAACACCATGACTGAAGATGCACAAATCCTGATCGCCCGCTTGCTGGCGCACCAGACCCTGCGCCGTGAAGACAAGCTGGTTAAACGTGCGCTGTCAGATGAAATATTCCGCACAGAAATCGACACTCGCCTGAAAGCCTGCGGCATGAAATTTGTCGACAACGTGTATGCCGACTATGTCACCCTGGCTTTGACACGCGATAGTGAATCCAAAGTATTTGGCACCAAGGAAACCTGGCAAAACAATAATTTTGGCCTAGCACGCGACGGTGTGGCCTTGCTGGTAGTGTTGTGGTCGCTGATTATTTTGCCCAAACGTGAACGCCAGGAAGCCCATCAACTTGCGGAAGAAGATCAGAATGATATGTTCGGCAAAGACAAGCCCGTGCCGCGTGCAGAAGATACTTCGATAGGTATTTCTTATCGCGCCCTGCTGGCCGACTTTGGTGAAAAACTGGGCAAGAAAACCCGCATGGACATGAATCTGGGCCAGTTGGCACGCGTAGGCTTTATTGAGCGCAAGGCAGACTTGATCCTGGAAGGCCCGCTGCTGGATTTGCTGATGGATACCGATACCCTGAAGGATCGCATCATCAATGGTGCGCTGTCAGATATCTTCCAGATCCCCGCTCCACGTACACCAGCCATTATCGCGCCTGTAATCGACACTCAAACTGCCGCTGAAGTTGAAACTGCCGCTGAAACAAATGTAGCGAGCGTGGAGGCACCTGTTGCCGATACCGATGCAAGCGAAAGTTCAAACACCTGCGCTGACATCAACACCAATACCGAAAAAGAATAAGCACCATGTTTCATATCAAATCGCTGGAACTTGTCCATTGGGATTATTGGCAACGCATCAAGAACATCCCGCTCGATGCCAAGATCATTACTATCGCCGGACAAAATGGCTCGGGTAAAACCACGCTGCTGGACGCCTTGCGTACCCTGTTTGGCCTGGAATGTTCGATGGGGCGCTCGTATAAACATTACGCCCGTCACTCTGGTCAGCAAACGGCATGGATACGTGCGGTGGTGGATAACAGCGCCGTGGGGCCACAGATTTCCAACCGCCCTTTCCGCATGTCGGGACTGTATGAAGATGAAGTTACGCTGTTTTGCAAGATAGAAAAAAACGGTGGCGACTGGAAACGTCAATACCTGATGCGTAGTGGGAAGACCGAGATAGAAGAAATACAGGAAGCCAATGACTGGCTGGGTGTGGAAAGCTATCGCAAGCGTTTGTCACATGCCGGTTTATCAAATGCCATGGGCAAGGTGCTGGCGCTGGAACAGGGCGAGACAGACAAGCTCTGTGAATATGCACCGCGCCAGTTGCTGGACCTGGTGTTCCAGGTGTTTGGCGACAAGGAAGTGCTGGATGCCTATGATGACGCCAAGCGCCATCAGCGTGATACTGAAACCGAATTGCAGCGTTTTGAAACCGAGCTGGAAGGTGCAAAAACCAATCTGGAAGGCTTGCGCCTGCGCGTTGCCAATTACCACCAGTATGAAAGCCTGAACAAGGAAAAACGCGACTTGCAGGAAGAGATACTGCCTACCCTGCAATACCATGAAGCATTGGAAAAAGCGGGTACGACCAGCCAGTCCCTGCGTGCCAGCAAGCGCTTTTTGAAGACACAAGATCTGGCCCTGTCTGACCGCCGCCAGCACCTGGCACAACAGGCGCAGCAAGTGTCCGATGCCAAGCAGGCAGAAGCCGCACTGGAAGCAGAAGAGTCTTCTTTGCGTGAAAAACTGGGGCAGATCAACAGCAAACTGAAGCCACAAGAAAGCCTGCTGGAACAAAAAGCCCGTCTGCAAAAACTGGCTGCTGAAGCGGATGCCGATGTTGCCAACATCGCTGATGATCTGGAGAAGAAAGAAGCAGAGCTGTCACGCCAGAAACTGGAACGTGACGCCCTGACCCAGCGTATCGCGGGCGAGATGGAAACCATCGCTGCCCTGCAAGGCAAGTCTGCCCTGCCCGACCCTGAGAATGTGCGCCAGATGCGCCGTGCATTGACGGATGCGAATATCCCGCATTGCATGTTGCCCGAGATCGTAGAAGTCACTGATCCAAAATGGCAGGCTGCAGTAGAGGGCGTATTGCGCGGCTACACCTCAGTCATCTTGCTGGACAAGGCTACTGACGCCTCTGCTGCTTACCGCATCGGTGAAAAGCAGCGCTACAGCCACTTCATCGTGCCTGATCGCATCAGTGCGCCTGTGGTCAAGGACCAGAGCTTGCTGTCGGTCGTCAACTTCACTGGCCAGGCACCCGGCTGGCTGATAGAACAGCTGCAACGCATAGACACGGTAGGCTCAATTGAGTTGGGCATGAAGCTGTCCAAGAACCAGGAATGGATCACGCCTGACGCCTATCATTTTGAGCGTCGTGGTGGCCGTTCGCTGTTCGTCGAAGTATCGCGCTACCGCTTTGGTAATGCAGGCCGTACCCAGCGCCTGGAAGCTTTGCTGAAGTCTTTGCCACGCCTGCAATCGCAAGAAGATGTGCTGACCATGCAGATCAGCAAACTGGCAGGTGAAATCAGCGCCTATAAAGCGCGTCTGGCAGGCGTTGATGCAGCAAAAGAACTGAGTGCCCGCCATGCAGAATTTGAAGAAGCCAGTCGCAATACCCAGCCGCTGAAACAACAACGCATGGAAGTCGGCGGTCGCCTCGGTGAAATCGCACCTTTGCTGAAAGCAGCTACAGAGCAGCGCTCAGTCGCGCATCTGAAATGGGAACAAGCCAAGGCAGCCATCGCTGACGCCGAAGCCCAATTGCGCACGTCAGAAAAACGCCATGCAGATGAGCGCAAGGAGCAATTCGAAACCCTGCGTGCCATGCGTGCCACCTGGCATACCCTGCCGCATAACTGGAAGCGCGCTTCGCACCGCAAGGAACTGGTCGCTGAACATGAAAACGTCCACCAGATAGAATTGCGCATACGCAGCCTGAGCAATAACCTGGGGCGCGATGACTGGGAAACTGATTCCACCGTCGTCGATCAATACACGCGCCTGAATGCCCTGCTGCAAGGCCGCCAGGCAGAAACCGATGAGCGTCGCTACCAGAATAACCGGGCGATAGAAGCCACCGTGAATGCCCGCGCCGCCTATATGGACAGGCTGCGCTTCACAATCAAATCCTATAGCAAGAACATCAAGCAACTGGGCGAGCTGGCTGGCATAGAAGTACATACCGACCCAGTCAAACTGGAAAATGACGACATACAACTGGCGCAGGCTGGCTTGCATGTACGCTTCAAGTTTGACGGCAAAGGCCCGATAGGCATGAACGATGGTGAAGCATCCGGCGGCCAGCAAGTCATGAAGTCATTGATCTTGCTGATAGGCTTGCTAAAATCTGACGATGGTTCTGGCGGTTTTGTCTTCATCGATGAACCTTTCGCCCATCTGGATATACGCAATATCCAGCTGGTTGGTGAGTTCCTGAAGAACACGGATGCCCAGTATCTGATGACGACACCGCTGACGCACAACACTGATGTGTATGACCCATCTGAACTGACGCTGATCACCAGCAAGAAGAAAAAAGATACCGAATGGGCGCAGCCTATTTTTGTCTTGCAAAGAAAAACTGAGAAGAACAAGGCAGCCAAGGCATGATGGATATCCTCTGATATCGCTTGATATCAGAGGATGCTCATTATGGCAGCCACTTTTTCTATGTACGCACCGCTAAGGCTGGAGAAGACTTTTAACGGCGCAATCAGGATGGCCGCCTGCAATGTTGTGTTTCCACCTGCACAAGCAAAATGACCTATAGACTGCCGCTGAAACCATGTAAACTGCTTTGACATTATAGCCAGCCCATGCCTGCGATAGAACAAGCAAGCTACTTCAAAACATATATGAAAAAAACAAGCAAAGCTGCGTGGTCTGAAAATCCAAAACAGAACAGCATATTAGCTGCGCTACCCAAGGCAGATTTCGAGCGCATATTACCCGATCTGGAACTGGTTCCCCTTCCTTTGAAGTGGACCATGCTGGAATCTGGTGACCATGTACGTTTCCTGTATTTTCCTATCTCTGGTATCGTCTCGCTGATCTACGCACTGGAAGATGGCTCATCGAGCGAAGTGGCACTGGTCGGCAATGAGGGCATGGTGGGTATATCCATTTTCATGGGTGGCGATAGCATGCCATCCAGCACGGAAGTCCAAAGCACAGGCAAGGCATACAAACTCAGCAGAAAAGTCATGAAAAGGGAATTTGCCCTGGGTGGCAAGTTGCAACAATATGCTCTGCTATATACCCAGGCACTGATTTGCCAGACTTCACAAACCGCCGTTTGCAACCAGCACCATTTACTGGATCAGCAACTGTGCCGCTGGCTCCTGATGAGCATGGACAGATTGCATTCAGAAGATATCGTGATCACCCAGGAAATGATTTCCAATTTATTGGGAGTACGTCGCGAGAGCGTTACACAAACAATAGGCCAATTACAAAAAGATGGATTGATTACCAGCAGACGTGGTCATATCACGGTGGTGGACAGGCCCGCCATGGAAGCGCGTGTCTGCGAGTGCTATGAAGTTGTACGCAAGGAATACCTGCGTCTCTTACCGCCTGTGCCTGATGCGGAACCTACTGAGTGATGGCAACAAGTACTGGGAATATAGCTTTACCAGCACGATGAGCCTACATTAAAATCTGCATCTACCAATCCGGCAATCCAGACTACACAACTTATGTTAATCAACTGCGTCACTTACCAGGAAGGTCGCAAACTGTCCGATATCTCCGTGGCAGCCATCAGCGACTATGTGCAACATAAAGACCAGTTTGTCTGGGTAGCCTTGCGCGATGCCTCGGATGAAGAATTGCAAGAAATGCAGGTCGAATTTGAATTGCATGAACTGGCTGTCGAAGATGCGCGCCATGGTTATCAAAGACCCAAGATAGAAGAATATGGTGACTCGCTGTTTGCCGTCATTCACACGGTAGAATTGCTGGAAGGTGAATTAAACATAGGCGAGCTCAATCTCTTCGTCGGTGAAAATTATGTACTGTCAGTGCGTAACCGTTGCCAGCAAAATTTCCTCGGCGTGCGCCAGCGCTGTGAGCGGGAACCGCATTTACTCAAGCATGGTTCTTCGTTTGTGTTCTATGCCTTGATTGATGCTGTCGTTGACCGCTACTTCCCTGTCGTAGAAGCCCTGGAAGAAGAGCTGGAACTTATCGAAGAACAGATTTTCACCAAGGGTAGTGAACGAGCGAATATCCAGCGCCTGTACCAGCTCAAGCGCAAGATCATGGTCGTCAAACATGCAGTTACACCTTTGATGGAAGCCTGCGGCAAACTGTTTGGTGGCCGCGTTCCTGCCTTATGTGTGAATACGCAGGAATATTTCCGCGACGTGTATGATCACCTGTACCGCATCAATACCTCGATCGAAGCCATACGCGATACAATCAGCACGGCAATACAGGTGAACTTGTCCATGGTCGCCATTGATGAGAGTGAAGTCAACAAGCGTCTGGCCGCAGGTGCCGCGATTTTTGCAGTACCCACCGCTTTTGCCGGCATCTGGGGCATGAACTTCAAGGCCATGCCTGAGCTGGAATGGCATTATGGCTACCCAATGGCAATAGGCGTCATGTTGTCAGCTTGCGCTTACCTGTATTACCGCTTCAAGAAATCTGGCTGGCTGTGACAAGGCAGGAAGCGCAAGCCAGTGCTTTCTTGCCAATGCTAACTTACTAGCCCTCATCAATTTAAACGCATCCCCACAATAATGCGGTGATGCGTTTTTGCTAGGCACACATTGCTATTCAAATCACCAACTACAAAGGTAGCATCAGTAAATATGGGAAAGTCAGGTTGATTGAGCGATCCCTTGCAGTTCAGGTGTCGCGCTGAAAGCAAGGTGACCTGAATTCGATTTTGCCAAATCAAGCTTTGTTTTTTAGCGCTTCGTCATTTCTTTCACGCTTTGCAGATACCCCATACGTTGCTCATTCAATTCCAGTATGCACAAGAAACGCCGGTGCGAGCCGCCAGTGCCACCAGCGGCAAGCGCGGCCTGTAATTCACATTGCTCTTTGCGATAGCGCAAATATTGCTTACCCGAAGATAATACATAAGCATGCACCCGCCTGCGGTTTTCTGGCGTGTCGTCCCAGCGACGCACATAAGCAAGAACATCTTCTTCCGTATCCTTGAGCGCCACATCGCTGTCAAGGACTCGTTTTTCCAGGCATGTACGAGCATCAGCCTGACCTCCAAGTGAAAAACAGTCTTCACCAGAAATGGCGCGTTGTGCCAAGGCACCTGAGCTAAAAACAAACAAAGGCAAAAATAACAGTAATTGGAGCAGGTGCATACGGATCATCATCCTTTGAGCATTTCAAATAAGGGCTCTGACAGCCCGCGAAAAATTCCCTACATATTATCAAATCCATACCTGAATTGTGCTATCTTGCCGGACTGAGGGAAGCTCAATATCGTACACAATCAAAAAAATCAGAGAGCAAATGTATGAACGTAGATGTGGAAATTGCGACGGATGTAGCGACAGCAGCCGTGCTGGTCAATGAGGTACAAAAAAGTGGTGCTCATGCGACCAGCGCTGATGAACATCAGCATGCCTGTGCCAACTGCAATGTCAGTCTGCAGGGTGCGTATTGCCATGCATGCGGACAAGCTGCGCATATTCATCGTTCCCTGCTGCATTTGGTCGAAGAGCTTTTGCATGGGTTGTTTCACTTTGAGACCAAGGCATGGCGGACTATTCCAAGGCTGATTTTTTCGCCTGGCAAACTGACCCGCGACTATATCGAAGGCCAGCGCACGCGCTATGTGTCGCCTTTGGCCCTGTTTTTGTTTTTGATCTTTTTAATGTTCTTTGTGTTTTCATTCACGACCAGTAATCCGCTCAACAATATTTCTGACAAGCCGCACACCAAAGAAGGCATAAACAAGGTTTTGCAGGAGAACAAGGAGAAACTGACATCGCTGCAAAGCGCACGCACCAAACTACCGCCAGAAGATAGCAAGCTAGAAAATCTGGATGAAGAAATTAACGATATCAAATTGGAGATTAGCGGGCTGGAGAGCTCATTAAGCTTACTAAGTACCCCAGACAAGAAAAAGCTTGATAAACAAACTGACGGCGACAACGCTCGCCTGAATGAAATTGCGCAACAAATTGACAAGAAACTGGATGGAAAAAACGTCACGTTCTCGTCCCCCCAATTAGAGAAAAAAGTCAGGCATGCACTCAAAACACCTGAGCTGACCTTGTACAAAATGAAGAGCAATGCATCAAAACTGTCCTTTCTGCTGATGCCAATTTCCCTGCCGTTTTTATGGCTGTTGTTTGTCTTCAAGCGCCGTTATGGCATGTTCGACCATGCCGTATTTTCGCTGTACTCCCTGTCTTTCATGGCTTTACTGTTAATGCTGATTGCAGTATTGAATACGTTTAGCTTTACCATCACGGCACTGCTGATGTTTGTTTTTGTGCCCCCTGTGCATATATTTGCGCAATTGCGTGGCGCATATCAGCTTGGATTCACAGCCAGTTTATGGCGCACGTTTGCACTGCTGATGGTAGCTGTCTGCTCTATGCTCGTTTATATATTGCTGATTATGAGCATCAGCGCCTGATCAGTGTAAAGCTGGGAAAGGTCTGATCTCTAGGCTTCCCAGGTAACCCGGTTGCGGCCTTGGCTTTTAGCCTGGTACAGGGCCTTGTCTGCACGCTCCAGCAAGCGGCCAAGGCGATCGTCTTCTGACCTGTATGTCGCTATGCCTATACTTACGGTCAGGGCAAAGACATCGCCAGTAGCAGTATCCAGGACCAGGGACTGTATGTGAGCGCGTATGCGCTCTGCCACCAGCATGGATTCTGGCTGACTGGCCTGTTGCAAGAGTACACAAAATTCTTCTCCTCCCAGGCGGCCAAACAAATCTGATTCACGCAACTCCAGCTTGACGGCTTCAGCAAAACGAATCAGCGCGTGGTCGCCAGACTGATGACCATATTTATCGTTGATGCTTTTGAAAAAATCCAGATCCAGCATCAGCAAGGTCATCTGGGTTTGATAGCGCTGGCAGCTTTTGAATATGTGTTCGGCATGTTCCAAAAAGGCACGGCGGTTGGCTATGCCAGTTAAGGAATCTGTGGTTGCCAGTCTTTGCAATTCCCTCTCCAGCATTTTGCGCTGGGTGATATCGCGGCAGATTCCTTCTGCCCCCGCATAATTACCCTCATCGTCAAATAAGGCCTGGCTATTGACTGAAATATCAATGGTGCGTCCATCCTTGGTGACCATTTGGCCAGGGAAATCGTTGACCATGCCATGCAGCATGATTTCTTTTCTGAAGGCCTCTCTGTCCGCCATCTGCGGATAAAGCGCAGCGGCAGGTTTACCCTCAATTTCTTCAGGGGTGTATCCCAATATTTTAGATACTGCCGGGCTGACTTTTTGTACTATGCCGTCAACATCCGTACGGTAATACACGTCTTGCATGTTCTCAAATAATCGCCTGAAATTGAATTCACTGAGGCGCAATTGTTCTTCCATCTCATTGTGCTCGGTCATGTCCATGCCGCTGATCATGACGGCATCTTTGCCCTCAAATACGATGGCATTACTGATCACCAGCAACATGCGGAAATTGCCCTTGCTGGTACGTATGCGAAACTTGCTATTCGCATTCGCCCAATTGCTGCCCTGCTTCTTTAATCGTCCCTGCGACCTCGGTTGATCGATAGGATGAACAAATTCATCAACGGACTTACCTAGCAATAGCTGTCCATCGCTGACTTCAAGCAACTGAACCGCAGCGGGATTGAGTTTTACCAATTTGCCATCCACAACAATCGCTACAGCGACCGGCAAGATGTCAAACAGGTAAGCATAATAATTATCTTCGTTCAAGAATGATCCAATCAGAGCCCGGCCTCACGCACATATTTATGCTGGATGCGCCACTGCATTTTACTGCCGCGCAATAGTGAGCAAAGTAAGAAAATGCAAGATCAGGCAAATTGTTTTTGAGGTGCAACAATCATCAGGACAGAGGTGAAGTTTAATATATAGAAATACATACCGGTAACCTCATGTATTTTGCTTAAGATTTACGCTGTCATGCGCCTGTCAGATGTATCACTTAGTGTATGCTAGCTTTAGCGCCGATCAAAGTCAGTATCGGCTCTTACATTTGCAAACATCGACCACCATCGTTCACTATTGACCATTCGACAATACACCATGAAGAATCCCCTGCCAAACATACCCAGTCCCATGCGTCGGCTGTTTTTAATGACTTGCCTGGCTGCCTCTGCCAGCCTGCCTGCTCTACCAGTTCTGGCAGTTGAAAAGCCGGCCCAAGCCAAACTGATCGTGGTTCTGGTTGTCGATGGCCTGCCGCAGGAACAAGTGGTGCGTTACCGTGACCAGTTTGGCCAGGGCGGTTTCCGCCGCTTGCTGGATCAGGGTGCATGGTTCTCTGATGCACATCAGGCGCATGGCATTACCGTGACTGCGGTTGGCCATTCAGCTGTACTGACGGGCGCTTACCCATACCAACATGGCATCATAGGCAATAATTGGATAGACCCAGTGACACTGGAATCCGTCTATTGCACGGAAGACAAGCAACATACCTACATCGGCGAGGAAACCAAGGCCAGTGATGGCACCTCTCCTGCCAATCTGCGTGTCAGCACGCTGGGCGATGAGTTGCGCTATTCCAATGGCGAGCACAGCAAGGTGATTACCGTGTCCGGCAAAGACAGGGGTGCAATCCTGCTGGCGGGCAAGACAGGCACCGCTTATATGTACATGAGCAAGACTGGCAATTTTGCCAGCTCAACTTATTACATGAAGGCTCACCCGCAGTGGGTACAACAGTACCAGGCAGCAAAACCGCAAGACCGTTTTTATGGCAAGGAATGGCGCCCATTACTGCCTGATGCAGCCTATGTTAACGATGCCAACGACGAGCTGGTCATCAACCAAAAAGAAAAGGACAAACGCTTCCCGTTTGTCTACACCAGCAAATCAGGCAAGCCTGATGCTGACTACTATAAGGATTTATACACCGGCCCTTATGTCGATGAAATGACACTGGACTTTGCCCGTGCCGCCATCGAAGGTGAAAAGCTGGGGCAAAACCCGACTGGCGTGTCGGATGTATTGGGTGTCAGCTTGTCCAGCCATGATTATGTCAATCACAGCTTTGGCCCTGAAAGCCGCATGTCGCATGATCATCTGCAAAGACTGGACAGGATGCTGGCGAACTTCTTCACTTACCTCGACAAGCGCGTAGGCCTGGAAAATACCATGGTGGTGTTGACAGCCGATCACGGTTTCCCGAATGTACCGGAATTTTCCCTATCCATCAAACGTGATGCGCAACGTCTGGATAGCAAAAAAATGACGGCTGACCTGAATCAGCATCTGTCTGAAAAATTTGGACAAAAGGACTTGGTCCGCAAATGGTCAGCACCCAACTTCTTGCTCGACTATAAACTGATAGAGCAAAAAAACCTGAAACGCGAAGATGTGGAAAATGCAGCCGCAAGATTTTTGCTGGGTTTGCCAGGTGTGGCTGACAGTTTTACCCGCACGCAATTTGAAAACGGCAACCTGCCACGCACCCGCATGGGCACGCTGGTGCAACGCGCATGGCATAAGCAACGCTCTGGCGACATTATGGTCGTCACCAAACCTTACTGGTATTTTGGCAGCGAAGCACATGGCACCTCGCATGGCTCGCCTTACATCTACGACACCAATGTGCCTCTCATATTGATGGGCAAGCCTTTCAAAGCAGGTTCCTATGGCCAGTATGCAGAAGTCATGGATATTGCACCTACGCTGGCGCACCTGTTAAGAGTGCGCCCACCTTCAGGCTCTGAAGGAAGGGTACTGACAGAGATATTGCGCTAATCAAGTTATCATGACGAAAAAAAACCGCATGAATATAATCATGCGGTTTTTTTATGCGTCATTGCTTTACTTGGCCTGACGATAGTTATTCAACATGGGATAACTTCTGGCGTACAGAGAAAACAGGAAAGCCGCCAACAAGGCAAAACCGGCAAAGAAGAACATCTGGAAAGCGGTGACGCTCATCCCAGTCGTCTTGATTTGTGCAGTCACTGCTTCGCTCTTGACGCTGGAGTTAGCCAGCAAGACCCACAGATTACCAATCGTGACGGACAAGTTCCAGAAACTCATGATCACGCCCTTCATCGCCAGCGGTGCCTGGCTATAGGCAAATTCCAGACCTGTGGTGGACACCAGTACTTCACCAAAAGTCAGCAAGGCATACGGCAAGATTTGCCAGGTGATTTCCAGGGCATTACCACCATCAATCGCCACTTGCATGAAACCGACTACGATCCACGCCAGGCCAGCGAAAGCAATGCCAGCACCCATGCGACGCAAGGCAGTCAATTCAACGCCACTGCGCTTCAATAGTGGGTACAAGACGAGGTTGTTGAAAGGGATCAGCAACATCACCAGCAAAGGGTTCAGTGCCTGCATCTGGGCAGACTGGAACCATGATGGCTTGGTCATCTGATCAGCCTGCAATACCCAGGTCGACGCCTTTTGATCAAACAAGGACCAGAATGGCGTCACCAGCGCAAACACTACCAGGATACGCAAAACTGAACGCACGCCGTCAACTGCTACATCAGGATGGATACCACGGGCACGTTCCAGCTGCATCCATGCTCCCATGCCACCAAAACCCAGAACCAGTACCAGCGCCAGACACAGGGCTGCGACGATGCCGACCTTTGGAATCAGGAACATGGAACCTATTGCCAGCAACACACCAGCCACTGCAATGAAATAACCCGTTTTGGCCTGACCCGGCACATCGGTAGTCAGCGCAGTACGTACCACATTCAGGAAAGAATGCGGGTCACGCGGTGCCGGTGCTACGTGGACGTATTTGCTGCGGCCAGACCAGAAAATGATGGTGGCGATCAACATCAGCAAACCCGGGATACCAAAGGCAATACTGGCACCCAGCTGCTTGAGGAAAATAGGCATCAACAGAGAGGCAAAGAAAGAGCCGAAATTGATAATCCAGTAAAAACCATCAAATACTTTTTGCGCCAGCGAACGATTCGACTGATCAAACTGGTCACCAACAAAGGAAGTCACCAGCGGCTTTATCCCCCCCGAACCCAGGGCAATCAAGAATAGGCCTGTATAAAATCCGTTTCGATTATCTTCAAAAAGCGCGAGGCAGGCATGGCCGCAGCAATACACCAGACTCAACCAGAAAACGGTATTGTATTTACCGAAGAAGCGGTCAGCCAGCCAACCACCCAGCAAAGGGAAGAAATACACTCCAATGACGAAAGTATGGAACACTTCTTTCGCCATGCCAGCGCGCATGTTTTCAGGCATGGATAAAAGCAAGCTAGTAATCAGGAAGGGTGTGAGGATATTGCGCATGCCATAAAAGCTGAAGCGCTCACAGCCTTCATTGGCGATGATATAGGGTATTTGCTTAGGCATCCGCGCCTTGTCGGCGCCATCCATAGCCACGGATTGAGTCATTCGTCTCTCCTGTTCAATTGTTTTTTTCACAGCCTGGGCAAACTATCTCTCTTGAAGACGAGTTTGCCTTTTTGCGATCATGGATAAGTTTTACCAGCATATAAGATGGATATATCTGGAAAAACAGTGGGCGAAGTATCCAGATTTGTGAAGGGGTAGTCAAGCCTGAAAACGCCCTCGTTTGATAGAGAAAAGCTATGGTTTAAAGCTTACTTGAACATTCAAGAAGAAATGATGTCAGAGAGTTACTGGAATACCGTGTCATACAAACCGGCAATCAGGCTGCAAGCCGCATGAACGCTAGCTTTGTGCACTGCAAAAATAAAAAACTTATGGATTAATGACGATACGGTTATGAGTGAAACTCAGGCAAAATAATTTTTATGTTTGCGCTACACTTCCTGTCCTGAAAATGAAAATGCCCACTTATGAAGTGACTCCATAAAAGCGGGCATTTCTTACATCAGACCGCTGCAGGTCTACCGCTGATTTTTCGCCAAGCCCTGAACGGCAGGCGGAAGATAAAGCGCAACATGACCAGTGTCAACAGAGCCTCAACAAATGTCATGATGAAGGCGAAGAAAGTATTCCAGCGAGTTTCACGGCGATGGAACTTGGCGACCATGCGGTCCACGCTGATTTCTATACTGTCATAGAAAGTTGGTACGACCAGCAAGGTCAGGAAGGTAGAAGTGATGGTGCCGCCAATAATCGCAATCGCCAACGGGCGATAAAACTCACCACCCTCACCCAGGCCTATGGCCACAGGCAACATACCGGCGATCAGCGCAAAGGTGGTCATCAAGATAGGACGCAGGCGCTTGCGGCCAGCGTACATGAGTGACTCTTCACGGTCATAGCCTTCTTCTTCCCGTTTCCTGGCGCAGTCCAGCAAGAGTATCGCATTCTTTGCGACCAGCCCCATGAGCATGATGATGCCGATAAAGCTCATCAGGTTCAGTGTGCCCTTGGTCAGCAACAAGGCCACCACCACACCTATCAAGCTCAAAGGCAGGGACAGCATGACGGGGATAGGCGCGCTGAAAGAACCGAATTGCATGACCAGTATCAAGTACATCAAGCCTATGCCGGCTACCAGGGCAATGGTCATTTCCGTAAACAATTCTTTTTGCGAACGGGCAGCACCACCAAGTTCTATACCGAAACCGGCAGGGAAGTTCATGGCCTTGGCGAGCTTCAGGGCCTCAGTTGTCACTTCACCAGAAGACTTGCCTTGCGCATTGGCAGACACTTCTATCATGCGTTTGCCATCGGTATGCTGGATCTTGGCTGGTCCCTTGCCCATGGTGATCTTGGCGATTTGCTCCAGGGGTACCATCTTGTCACTACCAGCCACAGCGATAGGCAGGCGTTCTATGTTTTCTGCACTGATCCTGTCGTCGGGATGCAGGCGCACCGCCACGTCACGGGCTTCACCGGTAGGGTCAACCCAGTCACCAATCTCAACACCAGCAAACGCCACACGCAAAGCCTGCGCCGCATCATTGACCGAGATACCGAGGGAATTTGCCAGGCCGCGATCCAGTTCTATCTGCAATTCATCTTTTGGATCTTGTTCAGACAAACCGACATCCACTGCCCCCTGCACCTTGCTGAGTTGCCCCATAAAGTCGGTAGCGATCTCGGTAAGTTTTCTGGAGTCAGGGCCGGAGAACCTGATTTGTACCGGCTTTCTGGCACCATTACTCAAATCATCCTGCACCACATATTCTGCACCGATGATGGTTGCCACCAGCTTGCGTAACTCAACACCAACCTCACTGGCTGAGCGCTTGCGTTCTGTACTTTTGCCGATGTCAACATAGACACGGCCACCACCAGCATTGATGACGCTGTTTGTGGCCTTGGTTTCTTTGATGGTGCGGGCAAGCTCGGCTGCTTTTTCCACTTTCATGCGGCCATAATCAAGGCTGGCACTGGATGGTGTGCGTACATCAATCACCAGAGTCCCATTGTCAGACACAGGCAAGAAACTGGTGCCCCCCATACTTGCATGCAAGGCGATGGCACCGATAAAACTGAGGCCAGCGATCAGCGCCATCCAGACGCGGTGATGCAGGGCCCAGGCAATGACATTACCGTAACGGTCAGCCTGATGATCAAACCAGGTATTGAATTTGGCCAATACCCGGCTGATGCCGCGTTTGGGTGCCAGGTGATGTCCAACCGGGTCACCCCAGTAGGCAGACAACATAGGATCGAGCGTGAATGAGATAAACAGACTGACCATGACAGAACTGGCAACAGTCAATGCAAACGGCCTGAACCATTCACCAGAAACGCCAGGCATGAAAGCCACGGGAATAAATACAGCAATAATCGAGAACGTAGTAGATGCCACCGCCAAGCCAATTTCCTTGGTGCCATTGCTGGCAGCGGTACGGCGGTCAGACCCCATCTCCATATGACGCACGATATTTTCCCGCACCACAATGGCATCATCAATCAGCACACCAATTGCCAGCGAAAGGCCCAGCAAAGTCATGAAATTAAGGGTAAAGCCGCACAACCAGACTGCGATAAATGCCGCAATCACCGAAGTCGGCAAGCTCATCGCCGTGATGAGGGTGGAGCGCCATGAGTTGAGGAATACATACACCACAAAAATCGTCAGCACCGCACCAAACATCAGCGACTCAATGACGTTGTTCAGGCTTGATTGGGCATCCTTGCCACCATCTTGCGTGACTTCCAGCTTGCTGCCTTTTGGCAGGGTCTTGTTGATTTCTTCTATCAAGTCCCGCACTTTGTTGGCTACCGTAACGGTACTGGCATCGCGCGAACGGGTGACTGAGATACCCACATTGGGGTTGCCATTGCGCACACTGAAGCCGCCTATCTCGGCAAAGCTGTCAGCAATTTCAGCAACTTGCGCCAGTCTGACCAGATCAGTGCCACGGCGCTTGATGACGATATTCTGGAATTCTGCTGGCGATTCTATGCGGCCTATCAGGCGTATGCTTTGCTCATCCAGTTTGCCACGCACTTTACCTACCGGTGCCGTGGTATTTTGATTGCGCAATGCAGTGACCACCTCACCAACTGAGACATTGTATTCACGCAATTTTTGCGCATGCAACAGCACAGTCAATTCACGACGCAAAGAACCATTCACACTGACGGTGGCAACGCCATCTATACCGCGGAATTTATCAGATAACTCATCTTCTGCCAGCCGCGAAATCTCGGCATGACTGAGCGTACTGGACGACAGCGCCATCTGCATGATGGGCTGCGCCGAAGGGTCGCTGCGTTCCAATATGGGCTCGCGCATTTCCGTCGGCAGTTTATAACGCACCGATGCAATCGCATTGCGCACCTCGTCCGAGGCTTCAATCAGATTTTTTTTGAAATTAAAAACAATGACGACTTGCGCACGGCCTTCAAACGCAGTCGATCGCACCTGATATACACCAGTAATGCTTTGCAGTGATTTTTCCAGACGGTTGATAATCTCGCGTTCCACCGTCTCTGGTGATGCACCTGGATAAGGAATGCTGACCACCAGTACCGGCTCCTCTACATCAGGGATCTGGTTGACCTTGAGTTTCTTCAGCGCCAGCAAACCCATGCACATGAGGGCGATGATAATGACGATCATCGCAATCGGGCGCTTAATACTAAAATCAGAAAGGAACATGATTATTTCCCTTGTGGATTGACAGTTGCCGATGCGGATGCTGCCGTTGCTGAAGCTGCAGCCAGATCAGCGCCTGCAGTGGCAACCATGTTTACCTTTTGCCCATCCACCAGAGTAGAGATCGGATTGCGTATCACCTTGTCGCCATCCACCAGGCCGCTGCGTATTTCAAAATCACCACGGCGTGGGTCACGGTCACCAATCACGATACTGACTTTTTTCACGATGCCGTCCTTGACGCGCCAGGCATATGCCTTGTCGCCATCACGCACCAAAGCTGTGCTCTTGATCATCAGGGTTTGGGTGGAACCTGTTTCTATGCGGCCTTCTGCATACAGGCCAGATACCCTTGGCGGGGTCGCATCGGCAAAGGCCACCAACACCTCCACTTGCCTGGTGGTGGCATTGGCAGCCATGTCCACCCGCTTTACCTTGCCAGCGAATTGCTGGTCGCCATAACCATTGACGCGAAAACTGACAGCCTGGCCAGTCTTGACATTGTTCACCTTGTCGGCCGACAGCAAGCCTTCAAAACGCATGCTGGTCGGGTCTATGACCTTGACCAGTTCCTTGCCTATCTGCGCCGTATCACCGGCTGATACCTTGCGTTCACTGACCACGCCATCAAAGGGGGCGCGGACTTCTGTGCGTTGCATTTGCTGGCGTGCCTGCACTGCGCGCGCCTTGGCTGCGACCAGATCACTCTGGGCATTATTGCGGCGGATTTCGGCATCTTCCAGTTGCTGTGTCGATGTCATGCCGGAGGCACGCAAAGTTTTCAGGCGCTGGAACTGGCGCTCGGCCTGCTCTAGTGTCTGTGCCGATGCCCTGGCTGCTTCTTCTGCTGAATTGCGGCTATCGCGGATTGAAGTGTCATCAAGTCGTACCAGCAAATCACCGCGTTTTACTGTCTCGCCGTTTTCTTTTAATACTTGCAAAACCACTGTAGATAATTCCGAACGCAGGTCTGCCTTGCGTTCTGGCTGTATCGAACCAGTAATCACTGGCCCGGATGAGAGCGCGCTATTTTGTATGAGCTGCAAATCTTCTTGAGTCACCAACAGGGGGCTGTCAGGTATCTTGGCACTGGCTGACTTTGAGCTGGCTGAACCTGCGCTGGCTTTAGACTGGTCCGTTTCCTTGCCATCTTTTCCTCCCTTGCTGCACGCCGTCAATGCCAGGGCAAAGGAAAGAAAAATCAGACTGGGTCGCAACATGGTGAATCTCCGTATATTTATAATAAATGTTTCACTAAGAACCTGATTTGTAACAAAAAGTTCCAATTCTTGCCAAGTATCCATGAGCATGCAGCTTAGTGTCAATCGTGCATTACCTGCTTGCAACATTAACTAAGTATCAGCTAAATACTAGCGAGGTTCTTGCGTTGCCAGCATAAGTCCGGTAGGCTCCCGCCTCTTGTATCTACCAAGCTATGATTGTGTCCGCTATTGTGTCTGCTCCAACGTCTGCTTCTACGTCTGCTTCACCACCTGTCTTATTAATCGTCACTGATGTTTTTGGCAACACGCCTGCGATGGCGAGTTTTGCCCGGCACTTTCCCATGCCCTGCCTGATCGCCTCGCCATATACCGGTGAGAAAACACAATACCCGGCAGAAGCCCTGGCCTATCACGCATTTATCGCTGAAGGTGGCGTTGGTGCGTATGCAGAACACCTGTCTGATTTGATAGAGGACTATCAGTCCAGCCTGCGTTATGCCGTAGGCTTTAGCGCCGGTGCCAGCGCCTTATGGCTCAATAGCGCCAATCCAGCCATGGCAAATCTGCAGCAGGCAGTCTTGTTTTATGGTTCGCGCATACGCGATCATCGGGATGTGCAGCCTGCCTGCCCGACACGCCTGATATTCGCAGAGCAAGAAGCAGCGTTTGAGCCAACAGAACTGGTCAGTGACTTGCGTCAGCGCGGCCATGATGCAGAACTGGTCAGGGGCAGCAAACATGGCTTCATGAATCCCTATTCCGCCGGTTTTTGCCTGAAAACCCAGGAACGCTTTATGAAAGAGTTGTTCGATCTGGTTCAAATCAGCGCCGCGGCCTGAGTAGTAAGCTTACATATAGCTGGCTGGCAAGATTGAGTTTCGCCCCCTATTCCCCTATACTTCGCACGCGTGACACAATCACCGCCCTGCGTTTTCGATTGCACCAACCCGCGATCAAAGACCGTTTTATTTGCATGATAACAAACCACCTATTTAACTAATTTTTGCGGCGCTACTGCATCTGCCTGATCTGGCAGATAGCCTGGTTGTACCGCGCGGAGCCATAAGCATGACCGCCTTTGTATTTAATGAAATCAATTTTGACAACCACGAACAAGTCGTGTTCGCGTCCGAAGCCAAATCTGGCTTGAAAGCCATCATCGCAGTCCACAACACCAATCTTGGCCCGGCCATGGGCGGTTGCCGCATGTGGAATTATGCAGATGAAGCCGAAGCCGTACGTGATGTATTGCGCCTGTCGCGCGGCATGACGTACAAGAACGCAGTTGCTGGCCTGCCTATCGGCGGTGGCAAAAGCGTCATCATCGGCAATCCAAAAACCGACAAGACCCCTGCCCTGTTTGAGGCCTTGGGTGAAGCCCTGGAGCGCCTGGGTGGCCGTTATGTCACAGCAGAAGACGTAGGCACCAGCCCGGCTGACATGGCCAATGTTGCCAGCAAAACCAAATATGTTGCCGGTCTGGGTGACCGTGGCGACCCTTCCCCCTATACCGCACTGGGCTGCTTCGTTGGTGCCCAGGCAGCAGTGAAGCACCATTTCAAACGCGACAGCTTTGATGGCCTGACCGTGGCTCTGCAAGGCCTGGGCCATGTTGGTTATGACTATGCACGCCAGTTGAAAGAGGCAGGTGCCAAGCTCATCGTCACAGACATCGACCAGGCAGCACTGAAGCGCGCGCAAGAGGAACTGGGTGCAGAAGTCGTCGCCATTGACGCCATCTATGACGTACAAGCCGACATCTATGCACCATGCGCCCTGGGCGCAACCCTGAACCCTGACACCTTGTCACGACTGAAAGCGAAGATCGTTGCTGGTGGTGCAAACAACCAGCTGGCTACGCCAGAGATTGGCGAAATCTGCCGTCAAAAAGGTATCTTATATGCACCTGACTTTGTCATCAATGCCGGTGGCATCATCAAGGTTTGCTATGAATACCTGAACACACCAGAAGATGGTATGGTCGCCCATGTACGCCGTATCGGTGAAACCCTGGCAGAGGTTTTTGCCCGTGCTGATGCAGAAGGCTTGCCGACCAGCGTCATCGCTGATCGCATTGCCGAAGCAAAATTCAGGAAATAACTTTTTAAGTAAAGAATTCTTGGCTATACCTTGAAAGAAAAAACCGCCGGATACTTGGTCCGAGCGGTTTTTTCATTTAGACAAGATCTTTTTCACACCAAGACTGCCCTGACGCGTCAAATGCCGCGTTAAGACAACAAATGTGACTATATCTTCCTTGAAATAATTTACTCTATTCGCTATTAATGAAATCACGAGAAAACCAAAGTGAATTCTTTCATTGATCAATTCTATGTGAGGGCACGAGTGGCTCTCGCCAATGTCATATATGTAAAGCATGTTTTTATTTTTGCAACAGATCAGGGTCTCTATTTTTGATTTGCGTCTATTGCAAATCCCGCAATGCCAAATGTTTTTGCATATTTAAACCCGACCAATGCTGTTTAACCTTGATATGAAATCTGTAGTTAAATAGGTAACGCTTTTGACAAACACACTTTCGGCATGACTTCTATTTTTCGCCTAAAAAGGAAATGGAAATGAAGAATCTGAAAATCGCTACCCGGCTCTGGTCAGGATTTGGTTTTGTCATCATGCTATTGGTGGTGATCGTGCTGCTATCCGTTTCGCGCATGCGTCAAGCTGAGCAAAGGATGGACAATATGCTGGAAGATCGTTACAAGAAGATTACTCTGGCTACAGAAGTAAAATATAACGTATCACTGATACATCAACAAATGCGCAATGCCATCATTGCGAGTAATGGAGAGGGCGTGAAAAGCGCCGTCGAAACCATGAATGCAATACGGGCAAAAAACAAGGAATTGTTAGATGTCTTCGACAAAATCATCAACGTACCCAAGGCACGTGAAATCTTTAATGCTATTACCGACGCCCGCAGCAAGGACCTTGCGGCGCAAAAAGAATTGCTGACAATGCTGGAAGCAGGAAAACAGGATGAGGCGAAGATATTTCTCTCCCAAGTGGTGCGACAAACGGAGCAAACCTACATTAAACTCTTAACTGAAATGATAGATCTCCAGGCTGGAAAAATGGCAGAGGAAGCAAAATTCAGTAAAGCTGAATTCCAAAATGCACAGCAACTGATGTTTGGGATTACTCTCGTCGCTTTGGTGCTGTCTCTTGTGATAGCCCATTCCATCACACGTGGCATCACAAAACCGATGAATGAAGCAGTCAGTTTGGCAAGGCAGGTAGCGGACGGTGATCTTACAGCTAACATCCAGGCCAACTCAAGCAATGAAACTGGTCAATTGATGCTGGCACTAAAGGATATGAACAACAGCCTGAACAAGATTGTCCGTGAAGTACGCAACGGCACAGATGTGCTGGTTACGGCATCCGGGCAGATTGCCAGTGGAAATCAGGATCTGTCTTCGCGAACAGAAGAACAAGCCAGTTCACTGGAAGAAACCGCATCTTCAATGGAAGAGCTGACATCTACAGTTAAACAAAATTCTGACAATGCGCGCCAGGCGAATCAGTTGGCCAGATCCGCATCGGAAGTTGCTATCAAAGGAGGATTAGTGGTCTCACAAGTAGTTGACACGATGGGATCCATCAATGAATCTTCAAAAAAGATAGTCGACATTATTGGTGTAATTGATGGCATCGCTTTTCAAACCAACATCCTGGCACTCAATGCCGCGGTCGAAGCCGCACGTGCAGGCGAACAGGGCCGCGGGTTCGCCGTAGTCGCTGCCGAGGTACGTAATCTGGCGCAACGTTCGGCAGCCGCCGCCAAGGAAATTAAGTCTCTGATCGGCAACTCGGTGGAGCAGGTCGAGGTTGGTGCCAGGCTCGTCAGTCAGGCGGGAGTGACCATGAATGAGGTTGTCGCCAGTGTCAAACATGTCACTGACATCATCAGTGAAATCACTTCAGCCAGCGATGAGCAAACATCGGGAATAGAGCAAATCAACAAAGCAATCATCCAAATGGATAATGTAACCCAGCAAAATGCCGCTTTGGTGGAAGAAGCCGCAGCTGCATCGGAGAGCATGCAGGAACAGGCTACAAATTTGGCAGGCGTAGTAAGCGTATTCAAAATCATGGCGAGCCAAGAGAGCATGCCTCCCCAATTACGAATCAAAAACAATAACATGCGCCCCAAGACTTTACTTGCCATTTCATAGAGTCGATAAAATTTTGTGACTGTCAAAATTCCTGTTTGAGTCTTTCAGTCATGCTCTCAAGCGCCACTCATCAACAGCCAATTGTATCCGTCTCAATTGTATTGATCTGTATCTGTTTTCAATACTCTAAAAACCTTACTCTAGTTTTGATGGTAACCATGATCAGGCTTGCATTTCCATGCGCTACTTCACGTGCTGTAAAGAAATGAAGCCTGGTACTATTATTTCAAACACTGGAGCAAGACGATGACTATGCTGTCGAATATACGCATGCTGACCCACTATAAATCCTGGGCAGATGACAAGATGTTTTCCATGCTGAGTGCCTTGCCAGAAGAAGAGGTGTTGCGCCCTCGCCTGACGCGCTTTGGCAATATGCTGCATACCCTGAACCACGTGTATGTCATAGACGATGTTTTCCGCGCTCATTTACTGGGTCAGCAGCATGAATACCAAGACCGCAATACTGCCACTACACCGCCACTGAACGAACTGTGGAATGCATCAAAAAAGATGAATGAGTGGTACCGGAACTTCACAAAAGACTTGAATGAAGATGATCTGGAGCGCGTCATCCATTTCAATTTCATCGGTGGTGGCGAGGGTGTCATGAGCTGCCAGGAAATGCTGCTGCACGTCGTCAATCACGCTACCTATCATCGCGGTTTTGTGGGCGACATGATGTACCAGGCCAAGGTCATGCCGCAATCGACTGACCTGACCGTGTTTATCAGGGATGTGCTGAGGGCTTGAAACTTTTGTTTGAATCCGGGGTCAATTCAGTGCGCGCTTGAAACGCATTGCTTTCAAGCTTACACTCTACACTGTCTATAGCGACCCTGACTGACCATGACCATACTGACTACTGCACGCCTGCGCCTGGAACCAATGAACGACAGCCATTTTGAGGGCTTGTTTCACATGAATAGCCAGGCAGAAGTCATGCAATACATTACCGGCAAGCCGGATACCCCGGAAGACACACAGGCCATGATAGAGCGCGTCAAGGCACGCTGGATAGAGTATGGTTTTTCCTGGTGGAGTTTCATAGAAATAGCCAGCAATGAAGTCATCGGTGCTGGCTGCATACAATATCTGGGCCGCGACCCGGCCAATCCACTTGAAACGGGATGGCGTCTGCGCAAGGAAAGCTGGGATATGGGTTATGCATCAGAAGCCGCGCAAGCCATGGTTGCATTTGCATTTGAAAATCTCAAAGCAGAATCCTTATGCGCAGTCTGCCATCAGGACAATCATGGATCAGCCCATGTCATGAAAAAACTTGGCATGCAATACCGTGGCATAGAACGCTGGTATGACATGGATACTGCGGTCTATTCCATGGACAAGGCAGTATGGCTGGCAAACAAGAAATAGAGCGTCTAATCTGCAGCGACAATAATACGGTTGCGACCATCTTCCTTGGCGCGATACAAGGCCATGTCGCTGGAGGATAGCGAAACATCGGCATCAATATCGCTGACCTGCATGAGGGCAATACCTATGCTGACCGTCACCGGGATGATATGGCTATGTACATTGACTGGCGTATCCAGCAATTGTTTTTGCACTCGCTCAGCAAAAATGGTGGCATCGGCAATGCTCGTGCCTGCCAGCACCACGGCAAATTCTTCACCGCCAACCCGGCCTGCATAATCGCTCTTGCGTAATTCATCATGCAGGATATGGGCAAAATGCCTGAGCACCAGATCGCCAACCGCATGCCCATAGCGATCATTGATCAGCTTGAAATTATCCAGGTCACACATGAGTACTGCGGCGGACTTGCTGGCACCGCGCTGTATGCGTGCCAGCTCTTCTTCCATGCGGCCCATGAAACTGCGACGGTTCGGGATTTGCGTTAAAAAATCTATGGTCGCCAGTTCCTGCAACTCCTGCTCTATGCGTTTATGCTCGGTAACATCGGTAATAAAGCCATGCCACAGGGTGGCCCCATCAGACAGGCGACGCGGCCTGGCATCCATCTGACGCCAGCGTATGCCTTGCTGTGGCAGGTTGACGCGGTATTCCAGATGCAGGTATTCCAGCCTGCTGGCAGACTTCAGGATGGCATTGCGATAAGCAGGAAAATCATCAGGATGTATGCGCGCATGAACCAGCGCCGCGGCGTCCTGCATCTGTGCCGGGCTTAGTTCATAAATATCGCGTATACCTTCGCTGAGATAGGTAAAGCTTTCTTCACCATTGGCATACATGCAGTATTGGTATGCCAGGCCGGGCACCTCATTGGTCAGACAAGTCACCAGATCAACGCTTTCCTGCAGACGTTGTGACAAGGTACGCATGGCTGTGATGTCGGTGGTGGTGCCTATCATGCGCAAGGGACTGCCATCTTCTGCATGGCTGACCACTTTGCCGCGACTGGATATCCATTTATAACTGCCATCCTTGCAACGCACTCTGTGTTCAACCACATATTGCTCAGTCTGCCCTTCGAAATGTGCCTTGATGGTGGCTTGCACATGAGACAGGTCTTCAGGATGGAGCCTGGTATAACTTTCTTCTATGCGATTTGAAATTTCTGCATCGGTGTAGCCGAGTATGGCTTTCCAGCCTGGCGAGTAATGAATTTGCCCGGCTGGAACATCCCTGTCCCAGATACCAGTGCCGCTACCCTCTATCGCCAATGCCATACGCAACATGCTGGCGTGGCTTTGCCCGGCCAATACCTGCGCCCGCTGGATTTCTTGTTGATCGTGCTTGTGTTGTACGAGGTTAGCAATCAGGCTGGCAAGCTCATGCAAGACTTGCCCACCGGGCTTTTTTATGGGAGATATGTCCTTTGCAAAAAAGTACAAGCCACCCAGCAGGGTATGTTCATTGTCGGCAATGGGCATGCCATCAAACAGGCATAGAGCATGGCTTTGCGCTACATCCTGTAATTGGCTGACATATGTACTTTGCTGCTGAGTCTCATATCGATCAGCAGTTGTGCCTTGTAGTTGGAAGTTTTCTACTGCGACGGGTATGTTTTGCATGAGATCAAGACATGCTTGAGGCAAATTTGAAGTAATCAACAAGCCGGTTTCATTCCCTTGCTCAGCATCACGCGACACCACGATAGCCGTCAGCACCCCGGGATAATGGGCACCCAGACTGGCGACCACCTGACGCAAGCTCTCATCCAGTGCAGTCTTGCGGGCGATATTGTTCATGCATAGCCGGTACAAGCCTAGCAAATGCTGACTTTCATCATTACTCTTATGCAAAGTATCCAGACTCATATCTACCCGGCATTTCTGGTCAGAGATTGCTTGCGCACACGTCCAGCATGCAAAAATCTGCATCGACATAATGTAAACGACAATACTGAGGGAGCGACATACTCCCCCAATTTGATCATATACCAAAGAGAGTACGCTTGAAGGCGAGCAACAATTTTTAATACAAATACTGAATACAAAACAAACAAAACATCGCTCATCAGTACGAGTAAAGCCAAGGAATTTCAATTCACTTTATTGATGCATGGACGCTTTATTCGTCCTGCCATTACCTGTATTAACATTGATGATTGTCAATGCTGCCCTGACAATGGATGCTGATCGCCGCACTGTTTGTATGTGACTAGTCTTGCAAAGAAATTACAAACCCTGCTGCTTCAATTGCTCAATCTCAAAATCACCATCATCGACCAAACGCTCCCACCCAGCAAACTTGCCCAGCCCCAGTGTCCTGGCCATGGACAGCAACAGGCTTTGACCTGGCGCTGCACGTTCTGGTGTCAACTGATAGACAGGATCGCTAAAGGCTGCTGCCGGGGTCGTGAACTTCCAGCCCATGTCTTTGAACTGGGCCAGTACATCCTCGAGCCACAAGGCATTGATCAGATTGTGATGAATGAGTAAGACCTGTGGAATATCACGGCCCTGCAATTGCCAGGACAAGGCACGATAAGCTTCAGCACGCTGGCGTACATGGGTCAGATAAGCGCGCTTGATCGCACTCACATCTGCTTGCGGGTTTTTCTGGAGGACAGCTACCAGTTTTTCATTTAAACGCCAGTCGCTGGTATCCAGGCTGACATAGGCATTGCGGTAGTTTTTCTGCTTCAGGAAATTGCGCATGCCATCACGCTTTTCTGGCGTATTCCCTTCCCGCAGATATGTGTAGCGATACCATTTCTGGTAACCAGGCAAAGTGCTGATGATCTGGTCACAATCCAGAATTTCTTGCTGATATTGTGCCAGGCTGACTTTATCGCTGTGCAAATCAGGATGACTCATGGTGTGGTTGCCAATAGCATGGCCGGCATCGCCCCAGGCTTTGGCCAGTACATAACCAGCAGGTAGTTTTGCTGCATAGTCTGCCGTCACAAAAAGAGCTGCTGACACACCATGCTTAGCCAAGGCATTCAACATGGCTTGATTGCGCTGTTCAGGGCTAAGTCTTGGTGTCTGTTCAAGATTGGGGGCATCGTCAATAGTAATCGCTACTGTTTGCGCACCCGCATTTGCTGCAAACGAAATGAATGTAATTAAAAATATAGAGTTCGCTGCAAGAGCTAAATTTTTGAAAAGTTTCAATTTGAATTCGTTTTCTGAATTAATTTAATCGACGACATAGCCAGTAGTTGCGTTGACACCATCGGCAGCATTGATGAGCATGAACTGCTGACCATTCCATTGATAAGATTCGGCTTGTTCGCCTGGTGTTGCAGGTATCGCCAGCAGAGTTTTTTTATTCCCGACCGCATCATAAGTCCACTCAAAAGCCCCTGCTATCAGAGTTTGCAACAACTTGTATTCGGTTTGCACCATGCCATAAACCTGCAATTCTTCATAAGCAGCTCCTTGCTGTATCTTGAGTACGAATACAGGTTTTCTTGCCAGGGTAAATTCGGTATGTAGTTGCAACCGTGGATTATAGCTATCGGCAAACTGTTTTTGCGAGATCACCCGCCAGGTCTGTTTTTCTTTTTTCAGTATGCTGACAATGCTGACTGTGCTTGAAAATCCAGCTTTGTTCTTATTACCTGGCTGGCTTAGCGGTTTGCTGGACCAACTGACGATCTTCCAGTCATCTTGTATGCTGAGCATGCTGTAATTTTCAAAGTCACTCAGATTAGCCTTACTCAATACCGGGATGGCATCTTGTTGAGGAGGCGCGCTAACTACAGATTTGTCGCCGGGTTGGCAGGCTGCCAGTGTCGTAAGCAAGAAAAGAGAAAACAGCGTTTTTTTATATGGCATGAATGAATAGTGTCAGGAAGTTTTTTTTGATGCCAGTTCACATTGCGGGTAAGCAACAAAAATAATATGCAGTAGCTTAACATTAAGTTTTGGCGCACGTATGAAGTACATATATCCATACAGATTCTCATTTCATTTCTGGTGCAGCGGCTTATAATTCTTAAGCTGCACTGTTATATCTGCACTCGTTACTGCACTTGTTCAATCACATGAATTCAAACCGAAATAAAAATTGAAGGAGATATCAGCATGAGTATCGTTAGCGCACACAAACCTGGTGCCTTTTGCTGGGTAGAACTGGCCACCAGTGATCAAAAAGCTGCAAAGGTATTTTATGGTGAACTGTTCGGCTGGACTGCCCAGGATAATGAGATGGGGCCAGGAAGTTTTTACACCATTTTCCAGCTCAAGGGAAATGATGCGGCGGCGGCATATACTCTGGATTCTGAACAGCAAGCTGGTGTACCGCCACACTGGACTATTTATGTGTCTACCAAGGATGCAGAAGCGACTGCAAAACGCAGTGCAGAACTGGGTGGCGAAGTTATTGTCCCTGCATTTGATGTTTATGACCTGGGCCGTATGGCTGTATTAAAAGATCCTACGGGTGCTTTTCATAATATCTGGCAACCAGGCAAAAATATAGGTGTTGGCATACATAATGAGCCAAATGCCTTTTGCTGGGGACAACTCAATACCAGTGATACGGCAAAAGCAGAGACGTATTACAAGGCCTTGTTTGGTTGGGGTGCAAACACAGGTAGCGATGGTGGTATGACTTATACGGAATGGCTGCATGATGGCACGCCCATAGGTGGCATGATGGACTTGCCTGACGGAGCCATGGCGCCCTCACACTGGCTGGCGTACTTCAGTGTGGCAGATTGCAATGCCACTGCTGCCAGGGCGCAGGCTCTGGGTGCCGCTACTTATGTGCCACCTAGTGATATTCCGAATACTGGTCGATTCGCTGTCATGGCCGATCCACAAGGCGCTGTGTTTGCGATTTATCAGGAAAATTGAGTAATAATTGAGTAATTGCCGTTCCCGGCTTGTGTAAGAGTCTGTTTACGATCTGTAGCGAGCGAGCGTCAGCGGGGGGCAGGGTAACAAAAATGCAGCGCAAAAAGCGGAATGTACTCTAGTACATGAGCATTTCGAGCAGCACATGAGCCCCGCGCAGACTCCGATTGCGCTCGCGCCATAAGATCGGAAACAGGTACTATAGATCCGGCATTTAAATAGATGAACTTTTATGTAAAAGTGCAGTCAATAAGAGATGGAAAAAATAGACAGCAGAAAATTAAAGCCGGAAGCGCTCTATGAAAGACGCAAGCAAGTAATACGTCTTTTGAAGTTGGGG
>JACQDX010000124.1 GCA_016200895.1 Burkholderiales bacterium | reverse complement strand
TGAAGGTTGCTGAGGCTCCGCCCCCTCCACCTCCGCCACCGGCACTAAATGCTAATCCACTTGGGGTTTGAGAGAGGAGTGATTGTATTCTAAGATTAGCTTCTTGTTTGCTGAAAAAGCATTGTATGAATTACCATTGCTAACACTGGTTCTTCAAATTGTTCTCAATTGTTCTCCACTAAGGCAAATCCCATGGCTAGCATGCTGCTGGATGTACAGAATTTGACTAAATCTTATGGTGCACGCAAGGTAGTCGATAATATTTCATTTTCTATCGAGCGCGGGCAAACCTTGGGTTTGCTGGGGCCAAACGGGGCAGGCAAGTCAACCACGGTCAGTATGATCTGTGGATTATTGCAGCCGGAACAAGGTAAGGTATTGCTTGACGGTCAGACCATGGGCGCAGGCAATAATGCTGTCAAATTCAAAATCGGCCTGGTGCCGCAAGACCTGGCGCTGTATGACGAGTTGTCAGCAAGAGAAAATCTCAAATTGTTTGGTGCCTTGTACGGGCTTTCTGGCAGCAAACTGCAACAGCGCTGCGATGCAGTGCTTGAGCTGGTTAATCTGGCTGATAGGGCGGGCGATAAACCCTCGACTTTTTCAGGCGGCATGAAGCGTCGCTTGAATATCGCAGCCGCACTTTTGCATGACCCCGAATTATTGATACTCGATGAGCCGACAGTGGGTGTTGACCCGCAAAGCCGCAATGCGATTTTTGACAGCCTTGATGTATTGAAGGCACAAGGCCGTACGCTGATCTATACCAGTCACTACATGGAAGAAGTTGAACGTCTGGCTGATCACATAGTCATTATCGACCATGGCAAAGTCATCGCCAATGAAACCCCGGCGGATTTATATCGTCGTCTGCCTGCAAAAGCGGCATTGCAACTGGATTTGAATACACCAATCTCTGAGGTAGATGTGGCCGCCGTGAGTGTATTGCCAGGTGTGGATAGTGTGCACATGTCTGACCAGGGCAAGCATCTGGATGTGACATTGACTGAGCATGAGGTGGCGTTTGGTTTGCTGGGCTGGCTGGCAAAAGCCGGTTACAAGACCAATCATTTTGCGACTGCGAAGACTAATCTGGAGGCGGTATTTTTGACGCTGACCGGGCGCAGTTTGCGCGACTGATTTTATTCTTGATTTACTCTTGAAGCTTCATCTCATACGCATGCGAAATACTGAGGAATAATAATGACTGCCTTGATCGCACTGATTAGAAAAGACCTGATCCTTTTTTTGGCCGACCGCCGTGCCTTATTGCTTAATCTGGTGATGCCGATATTATTGGGGGCATTCTTTGGATTTGTCACTGGGGGCAGGGATACGAAAGAAGCAGCCAAGATAGAGATTGCGGTGGTCAGCCAGGATGACCATGTCATCAGCCAAAAAATACTCAAAGGTTTAAAAGAAGAATCGACCTTGTTGGTCAAGGAAATGCCTTTGGAAGAAGCCAAGGCCCTGGTGTTGAAGGGCAAGTTGAATATGGCCGTGCTGATACCAGAGAAATTTGGTGAGTGTGCTGGTGGTGCGCTGTTTGGTGGCAGGGAAAAACCAGAGCTGGACATTTTCTATGATCCTTCACAAACAGCGGTGCTGGCTATGGTGAAAGGTATGTTGACGCAACAAGTCATGCAAAGTGTTAGTGCAGAAATGTTTGGCGGTAAGTCGGGTACTACGTTTATTGATCAGAGTTTGCAAGACCTGGAAAAGATGGATGAGGCCAATAAAACTAAAGGAGAGTTGCACGACTTGCTCGGTAGTGTGAAAAAATTCCAGCTAAGCCAGCAGGCGGATAAGGATGCAAATGCGGCAAGTGCAGCAAGTTCGTCTGCTTCTGCGGCAAATGCGGGCTTGAGTATGCCCTTTGTCACCAAAGATCAGGCCATGACTGCGGGCGACCCCGTCACCAATAAATACAATGGCTATGCTCATTCATTTGCAGGCATGAGCGTGCAGTTTATTTTATTCATGGCGATAGATGCGGGTATAGGCATACTCCTGGCCAGGCGCATGGGTTTGTGGAGTCGCTTATTGGCTGCGCCAGTTGGCTTGAATACAGTATTGATCGCCAGGGCGTTATCGTGCGCGCTGATCGCTTGCTTCCTCATGTGTTTTATTTTCCTGGTCGCCGTTTTTGTATTTAATGTGCATATAGCGGGGAGCTTACCCGGCTTCGTAGGCGTCGTTATTTCTTTTTCACTGATGACGGCCAGCTTTGGTTTGCTGATTGCTGCTTTTGGTAAAACACCAGAAGCAGCGCGCGGTATTTCGGTATTCGCGACCTTGATCATGGTCATGCTCAGCGGCGCCTGGATGCCTTCTTTCATGTTTCCGCAATGGTTGCAAAACCTGACCCTGATCGTGCCTACGCGTTGGGCGGTGGATGGTCTGGATGCCATGACCTGGCGTGGTCTTGGTTTGGAAGCCGCCTTACCAGCAGTGGGTGTGCAACTGGCTTTTGCGGCTGTTTTCGGTGTGATTGCGCTTTGGCGTTTCCGTAAGGCTTGAATTAACCATAATTCTTGTCTGGTATCGCAAAGTAACCATCACAGGCTCACTGTTTCA
Organism: Burkholderiales bacterium; assembly: GCA_016200895.1. GTDB lineage: Bacteria > Pseudomonadota > Gammaproteobacteria > Burkholderiales > Burkholderiaceae_D > Undibacterium. Next base: position 66,284 of record JACQDX010000124.1, on the reverse strand, counting down.
ATTCTATACAAATATGAGCCGGTCTTTGCTGGTATTCAAGCTTGCTTGAAAATACAATCTTGACACGAGAGTGCGGGACTTGCCTGCGCTCATGCAGTTTTGTATTTTCATGTTTGAGACCTATGTATCCAAAATTTAGATTGCGTACCCTGACGCTGGCTGTTGCCAGTGTTTTCTCGGTGACCACGTTTGCTTATGCGCAAACTCCTCCTCCTGAAACCATAAAAAATACTGAAGAAAATACTCAGGACACCAAGGTCAGGGCCAAAGCAGGTGACAAAAAAACAGGTGCAGCTGCTCCCAAAGACACTATACAAAAAGTCACTATCAACGGTGGTCGTACTGACCAGGAAGAGCGCCGTCAGTCTACTGCGGCCAAGATTATTTTCGGCAGGGAAGAGCTGGACAGAAATGGCGATAGCAATCTGGGCGAAGTATTAAAGCGCTTGCCTGGCGTGACCGTGGGTGGTCGGCCAGGACGTGGCGGCGACATACGCATGCGCGGCATGGGCAATGGCTATACCCAGATATTGCTGAATGGTGAACGTGCACCGCGTGGTTTCTCCATGGATAGTCTGACGCCTGACCAGGTTGAGCGCATAGAAATTATCCGTGGTTCGGTTGCTGAGTACAGTACCCAGGCGATAGCTGGCACCATCAATATTGTCTTGCGTGAAGAATACAAACAAAAAGATATCGATCTGAAATTGTCCCTGGGTTATGAGCAGGGCAGGCTGGCACCGAATGTGTCGCTGACTGTGCCTGGTGAAATTGGTAGTTTGTCGTATGCCTTGAGTGGTTCTGTTTTTCAGAATCGCCAGCATGACGATGGTAGTACTTTTACCAATGAAAAAAATCCCGCTGGTAATGATACTTTGATACAAAATCAATATGATCAAACCAATCGCAAAACCACGGGCATACATTTGACGCCACGTTTCAACTATAAATTTGAAAATGGTGACACGCTGATGGTGCAGCCATTTTTGATGAGTTCGCGTAGTGACTCTAATAATCGAAGTGATGTGAATGCGACTTTGCGCACTCAAGATCCGTCCATCACTACCGAGCCATTTGCGCTGGCAACCTCCGCCTCGCATGCAGAAACAACATTCTTGCGCGGCTTTGGTAACTGGCAGCATAAGTTTGAAGGTAATTCCAAACTGAATATCAAATTTGGTGGCGGCCTGGGCAAGATGGATAGCAATTCCTTGCGCTATCAGTTTGATAAAGGCGGCAAGCAACTTGACTTGATCAGTGATGTCAACAATACCAAGGACAGCAGCATAAATACGGGCGGTAAATTCACCATGCCTTATGGTGAAGGCCATACACTGGCCGCAGGCTGGGACTTGGAAATGGGTAAGCGCAGCCAGACACGCATTTCACTGGATAATGGAAAGTCGCAGTTCGCCGAATCTGGTGATAACCTGGATGCAAATACCCGTCGCCTCGCTGTTTTTGCTCAGGACGAATTTGATATCAGTCCACAGTTCTCCGCCTATGCAGGTTTGCGCTGGGAAGGTATCAGAACCAGCAGCACAGTGGGTGGCACGGCAATAGAAAATACCAGCAGTGTCTGGAGCCCAGTCTTGCAAGGCGTCTGGCGTATTCCTGGTGCTGGCAAAGACCAGGTCAGGGCCAGCCTGACTCAAAGTTACCGTGCGCCAGCATTGAATGATTTGATTGCTGTGACCAGCGTTTCTAATCAAAACAGTTTTTACCGTCCTGACCGTACCGGCAATCCATTCTTGAAGCCGGAGTTATCCAAAGGTATCGATCTCGCTTTTGAGCATTATTTGACGCGGGCTGGCATCATTAGTGCCAATTTTTTTGTCCGTGATATCAATAATCTGATTCGTAGACGTACTGATCCGGTTACATCTGTGGTCGATGGCGTACTACAGACACGCCAGGTTTCCAAACCTATTAATATCGGCCATGCAACCACAAAAGGCATAGAGCTGGAAGCGAAATTCCAGTTGCAAGAATTTTTCCCCGATGGCCCGGCTATTGATGTGCGCAGTAACTATAGCCATTTCTGGTCCAGTGTGGATGATATCGTGGGGCCGAATAATCGCCTTGATCAACAACCTACGCAGACTGCCAATTTTGGCCTGGATTATCGTCCGGCAGGTATCCCGCTGACTGTTGGTGGCAACATCAACTGGACGCCAGCCTATGAGATACAAAGTAGCAACGTTCAAATCAATCAGACCGGTATAAAACGCCAGCTGGATTTTTATGGATTATGGAAATTCAACCCGAACTTGCAAGTGCGTCTGTCAGCCAATAATATGCGAGCGAATGATTACCAGAGCGGTAGTATAGTTAATTCGGACACACTTAACCGTATTGATTACAACACATCCAAAACCTATACCACATGGACATTACGGGTAGAGATGAAGCTGTAGGTGAGGTGATCAGGCAAAATATCGTGCAGTGCAGCACGATCCCACCATGGGGAGTACAATACTTGGGTAGGGCGGTGCATAGGTGTATATACATAAGTAATTCCTGGCTAAAACAGGCAGTCTGGAAATAATGAACACCGTCAGCCTGATTTTTTACAGTATTCACCATGTTATCTCCAGAATTAAATGTCGATTTGCATAGTCATTCCATCGTCTCTGATGGCGTGTTGACGCCGTCACAACTGGCAGAACGTGCCAAGGCAAATGGCGTAGATGTCTGGGCGCTGACTGACCATGATGAGGTGCGCGGCATCCGTGAGGCGCGCTCAGCCGCCCTTGATCTGGGTATGGGCTATATCGCTGGTGTCGAAATTTCTATCACCTGGGCTGGCAAGACTATTCATATCGTTGGTCTCAATATTGATGAAACCAATCTTGATCTGGTCAATGGCCTGGCGCAAACGCGCTCAGGCCGTGAGCGCCGTGCACGTGATATGGCGGCAGAACTGTTGAGCAAGGCCGGAATAGCAAACAGCTATGAAGGGGCGCTCAAATATGTCGGTAACCCTGACCTGATTTCGCGTTCACACTTTGCCCGTTACCTGGTGGAGATTGGTGCCTGTGCCACAGTGTCCGATGTGTTCAGGCATTATCTGGCGGACGGCAAGCCCGGTTTCGTGCCGCATCGCTGGGCAACTCTGGGTGAGGCTGTTGGCTGGATACGTGGTGCTGGTGGTGTGGCCGTGGTAGCACATCCGGGGCGCTATGACCTGAGCCCGTTGGCATATGACGCCTTTTTTACCGAATTTAAAAATCTTGGTGGCCTGGCAATAGAAACAGTAACGGGCAGTCATACCGTAGATCAGTATGATGAATACACCAGAATTGCCACCCACTATGGTTTTTTGTCCTCGCGTGGCTCTGATTTCCATTCCCCGCAAGATGCAGAGGTGGATATAGGGCGCTTGCCAGCTTTACCAAAAATGGCTCTGCCAGTGTGGGAGCAGTGGTCTCTGACTTGAAAGCGCTGCCTTGAAAACGCGGGCTTAAGCCATATTTAACAGGGTATGAATCGTGTGTTTCTATGGGAGGTGCTCATGAAACGTATAGTCCTGTTCTTGCTGACAAATCTGGCGGTGATCGCCGTCATGTCAGTTGTGCTCTCAGTGTTGGGCGTTAACCGGTTTCTCACCGCGAATGGCCTGCAATTGTCGACACTGTTGGCATTTTCTCTGGTAGTTGGCTTTACCGGTGCTATTTTCTCCTTGCTGATCAGTAAGCCTATGGCAAAATGGTCAACTGGTGCGAAGGTCATAGTATCTCCGTCTACCTCTAATGAACTGTGGCTGGTTAATACTGTCAAAGCCCTGTCAGAAAGAGCCGGTATCGGTATGCCCGAAGTGGCGATATATAATGGCGAGGCAAATGCCTTTGCCACCGGCGCTTTTAAAAATTCAGCACTGGTTGCTGTTTCCACAGGCTTGCTGGATGGCATGACGCGGGAAGAGGTAGAAGGCGTACTCGGTCATGAAGTTGCGCATATTGCCAATGGCGATATGGTGACCATGACTTTGATACAGGGTGTGCTGAATACTTTTGTCGTTTTCCTGGCACGGGTAGTCGGTTATGTCGTCGATAAGGCAGTATTTCGCAATGGTGATGATGACAGGCCGGGTATAGGCTATATGATCACGGTGTTCGTATGTGAAATCCTGTTTGGGATTGCTGCAATGATGATCGTCGCCTGGTTTTCGCGTCAGCGGGAATTTCGTGCAGATGCCGGTTCGGCGAACTTGCTGGGTAACCGCCAGCCCATGATGCATGCGCTGGCAAGGCTGGGTGGTTTGCAGCCGGGTGAGTTACCAAAATCCATGGCGGCGTCCGGCATTAGTGATACACCGGGCTGGAGTGCTTTATTCTCCTCGCATCCACCACTTGAACAACGTATTGCCGCACTACAGAACATGCGTTAATTTTTAGTCATTATTTTGCGGCGGTAGCTGAGCTACCGCCTTTATTCTTTTTATGAGCCAATTTTTTCAAATTCACCCTGATAATCCGCAACTGAGGTTGATCAGGCAGGCAGTGCAGATTATTGATAATGGCGGCATCGTTGCCTTGCCTACGGATTCTTGCTATGCGCTGGTTTGTCATCTCGATGATAAGGACGCAGTCATGCGTTTGCGCAAAATCCGTGGTGTTGATGAAAAACATCATCTGACCTTGCTGTGCCGCGATCTCTCAGAAATTGCACTCTATGCCAAAGTTGACAATAGCCAGTACCGCATGTTGAAAGCAGCGACACCTGGCCCATATACTTTCATACTGGAAGCGACCAAGGAAGTGCCGCGTCGCTTGAGTCACCCTTCACGCAAAACGATAGGTTTGCGCGTGCCAGAAAATTCCATCACCCATGCCTTGCTGGAAGAATTGAAGCAACCCTTGCTGGGCACAACACTGATTTTGCCTGATGAAGAAGAGCCTTTGACTGATCCTGAGCAGGTCAGGGACAGGCTGTCAAAACTGGTTGATCTGGTGATTGATGGCGGGGCTTGCAGTCTGGTACCGACGACCGTGATCGATATGACTGGCGGCACTCCGGAACTGGTGCGCCAGGGGCGTGGCGATATTGCATTGTTCGGATTGTGATTGCAGGGCACTGCAGCGCTCTCTTCAATGATTCACTTAGATAGAAATCTTCAATGGAACTGATAATTCAAACAATCACCATCTATGCCCTTCCAGTTATTTTTGCAATTACCTTGCATGAGGCAGCACATGCCTATGTAGCCAAGTATTTTGGTGACTTGACAGCTTATAGTCAGGGCCGGGTGAGCTTGAATCCCATGGTGCATATTGATCCAGTAGGCACCATCCTGATTCCTATTGTTCTGGCGGTTATTTACATTTCTACAGGCAGTGGATTCCTGTTTGGATATGCAAAACCAGTTCCAATTAACTATTCCAATTTAAAGAAACCTAAGCGCGACATGGCGTGGGTGGCATTGGCTGGGCCGGCAGCCAACTTGATCATGGCGTTTGCCTGGCTCTTATTCGCTGCATTGCTCCAGAGACTGCATGTTGAGGAGGAATTCTTCCTCAATATGGCAAATGCTGGGGTGATAGTAAATCTTATGATGTTTGCCTTCAATCTGTTTCCTGTCCCGCCGTTGGATGGCGGTCGCATATTATTCAGTTTGTTGCCGCACAATCTCGCCTATAAATTTGCTCAGATCGAGCCCTACGGTTTCTTTATCGTCATGGGGTTGGCAATGATGAATATACTGAAATTCTGGATGGTTCCAGTAATGTTGGCGGCGAATTTCCTGCTATCGCTTTGTATGTACCCTGTCACTATTTTATTGGGAGGGAGTTGACGGTGTATGGCATTTCCGGGAGTTTCAATGGTGACCTCGTCACTACATCGGCCATCTGACTGGCTCAGGCGTTTTCAACACTTGCTCCTGGAAGGTTCGGGGCAAGTACTTGATCTCGCGTGTGGTACAGGGCGAAATAGTTTTTACTTGAATTCCCTTGGTTTGTCTGTGCTGGCATTGGATAGAGATACTCATAGTTTGCCTGCCATGCTCGCTGCTGGCATAGCAACCAAAGAACATGACTTGGAGCTCGGAGATGCCGGATACGACTGGCCTTTTGCTGATCATAGTTTCGCCGCCATCGTCGTCTGCAATTACCTGCACCGTCCATTATTCCCGCATTTGCTGGCCAGCCTGAAACCGGATGGGTTATTGATTTACGAGACCTTTGCTGCCGGTAATGAAAATTTTGGCAAACCCTCTAATCCCGCTTTTTTATTGCGTCCGGGCGAACTTCTTGCGCAAATGCAGTCTAATCCTGAAGTGACTATGTCCATCGTCGCTTATGAAGATTGCTATGTTGAGCAACCAAAGCCAGCCATGGTGCAACGTATTTGTGCCAGAAAAACTGAAAAAATCAGTGTTTTGGATAAGCTTTGAAGTAAATGCTCACAAGTTTAGAGGCTTATTCCAGCTATTTGCGCCCCGATTAGCAGCGTATCCGCTACAATCAGGGTTTTACTTTTTTCTTGCATTAACATGACAAAGATTCAGGGTAGTCTGGTTGCGATCGTAACCCCCATGCATGCAGATGGCAGTCTTGATTTGCCTTGTTTGCGCAAATTGATAGACTGGCATATCGCCGAAGGCACAGACGGCATCGTCATCGTTGGCACGACAGGTGAGTCTCCCACTGTTTCTGTTGAGGAACACTGCGAATTAATACGCGTGGCAGTAGAACATGCCAATAAACGCATCCCTATCATTGCCGGTTCCGGTGGTAATTCAACGGAAGAAGCAATCAACCTGACCAAGTTCGCCAAGCAAGCCGGTGCTGATGCTTCTTTGCAAGTCGTACCGTATTACAACCGTCCTACTCAGGAAGGTATGTATCAGCACTTCAAAAAGATTGCTGAATCGGTTGATATCCCTGTCATTTTGTACAATGTACCTGGCCGTACGGTTGCAGACATGTCGAATGAGACTATACTGCGTCTGGCGCAAGTTCCTGGCATTATTGGTGTCAAGGATGCAACAGGTAATATCGCCAGAGGTACAGATTTGATACGCCTGGCACCTGCATCTTTTGCTGTGTATTCGGGTGATGATGCAACTGCAGTGGCGCTGATGCTGTACGGTGGCAAAGGTAATATTTCGGTAACCGCCAACGTTGCTCCTAAAGCCATGCATGAATTGTGCGCGGCTGCCATGCGCGGTGATGTCAAGGAAGCAGTTGCCATCAATAATCGCATGATTCCTTTGCACAATAAATTGTTTATTGAGCCCAACCCCTTGCCAGTGAAATGGGCGATGGTGGAAATGGGTTTGATACCAACTGGTATTCGTTTGCCTTTGGTTACTATGGCTGAGCAATATCATGAAACCGTTCGCGCAGCGATGCGTGAGGCGGGTGTATTACAATGACTCCCCTGAACGGCTTGGAAACTTGCACGTTTGCTTCACGCAGTTTTAATTGATACTTGATACTAATACGTAGGGACTTTCACATGGCAAAAAGCTTTGTTGCTAAAAACGGCATCATAGGCGCATTGGCGCTGGCAGGTTTGACTGGCTGTAGTTCAATCGGCAATATTCTCGAACCAAACCGGATCGACTATAGAAGCGCCAGTAAGGCAACGACCGCATCCCTTGAGGTGCCACCAGACTTGACGCAAATTCGACGCGACAGTCGTTTTTCCGTCCCTGAAGCAAACAAAAGCAGTGCTACAGCCTCAAGCTATAACCTTGAAAGAGGAAACAAAGTCGCCAGTAACTCTGGTGTGGTCGCGCCTAAGCAAGTCCAGAACATGCGTATAGAGCGCAATGGCAATGCCCGCTGGCTGGTAGTCAAAGACACACCTGAAGCATTGTGGCCGCAGTTGAAAGACTTTTGGCAAGAACTGGGTTTCCTGATCAATGTAGAAAATCAGGAAGCTGGCGTCATGGAGACCGATTGGGCAGAAAATCGCGCTAAAATCCCTCAGGATATTATCCGTAGTACTCTGGGTAAAGTGCTCGACTCTCTGTACTCCACAGGCGAGCGCGATAAATTCCGCACCCGTATTGAACGTAGCCCAAATGGCGAAGTAGAAATTTATATCAGCCATCGCGGCGCGCAAGAAGTGCTGGTTGGTGCGCAAAAGGATGGTACGGTATGGACACCACGTGCCGCTGATCCTGGCCTGGAAGCTGAATTCCTGTCACGCCTGATGGTGCGTCTGGGTACGGATGGTGAAAAAGCCAAGACAGCCGTAGCGGCACCTAGCACATCAGGCAAGCCACACGCGCAATTGTTGAAGGTTGATGGCAAAACTTTTGTTGAAGTGGATGAGGCATTTGACCGCTCATGGCGCAGGGTAGGCCTGGCGCTGGATCGTATCGGCTTCACAGTAGAAGACCGTGACCGTTCCCAGGGCTTGTACTTTGTCCGTTATGTTGACCAGGACATCGATGCCAAGACCAAAGGTGCCAGCGAAGGCTTCTTCTCCCGTCTGTTCTCGTTCGGCTCATCCAGTGATGCCGCCAAGAATGCGCAGAAATACCGCATTCTGGTCAAGAACACGACTACTGGCGAAACCAGCCAGGTATCCGTACATGGCAGTGACGGCAAGGTCGAATCCTCACCAGTGGCAGATAAAATCCTGCAACTCTTGAACGATCAACTGAAGTAATTGCTTGTCATATGAAAAAGCGAGGCTCAGCCTCGCTTTTTTGCTTTGTGTCACCAGAAAACGTAGCTGCAAATTATGTTGCAAATGGATAGATAAGTTAGCTGCAGCGCATCTTTAATGATTCAATATACGCTTGTCCATCCGGCGGCAGGCCTGTCCTTTGTGAATTCCAGATCATCTCACCCAGACATTCCATGATTTCATGGTGTGCCTCATGTTCAGACTGATGTTTTCTGGCCAGTATCTGAAATGCCAGTTTAACGCCAGGCGGCTGATCAACCGAGATTTGCTCGGCGATTGATAAGTGCATGGACAGGTGCAGAAATGGATTGGTCTGGCCCTGATCTACACTGTAGTTGGCTTGCAAGGCCTGTTCTATATCCGCCAGATCATGGTCATATTCAGGATGTTGCCTGATCCAGTCAGAGGCAATGATTTCCAGAGGCGTCAGTATCAGGTTTTCGCGGGTTTTCCTGAAGGTCTCACAAAAAAAACGGCGTACATCGTGCTGGCTAGGGGTGAACATGGCAAGTCCAAATTAAAAAGTGCGCCTATTGTAAAAGGTATTTTCTTTTGCTGCCCTGAAGCTTTTGACGACTTGGGTTATTATCCCCCGATTATTTGAAAGGAATACTCCATGTTATCCAAAGATGCTCTTGATACTTTGTTCACCAATGCGCGTACCCACAATGCCTGGCTGGACAAACCTGTCACAGATACGCAATTGCAAGAAATATATGATTTGATGAAATGGGGTGCCACTTCTGCCAATTGTTCCCCGGCACGTATCGTATTTGTCAGGTCAGATGCAGAAAAGCAAAAATTGCTGGGCTGTGTTTCGCAAGGTAATTTTGAAAAAACCAAAGCTGCACCAGTGACTGCCATCATAGGCATGGATATGGAGTTTTTTGAAAAGCTGCCACAGTTATTCCCGCATGCCGATGCCCGCTCATGGTTTGTTGGCAACCAGGCCAGCATCGATGCGACGGCTTTTCGTAACTCATCGCTGCAAGGGGCTTACTTCATGCTGGCAGCGCGCGCAGTAGGGCTGGATTGCGGTCCTATGTCAGGTTTTGATGCAGACAAGCTCAATGCCGCATTTTTCTCTGGTACCACAGTCAAGGTTAACTTCATTTGCAGTCTGGGTTATGGCGATGCGCAGCAACTGTTTCCGCGCTCACCACGTTTGAGTTTTGATGAGGCTTGCAAGATCGTCTGATCATCTTGCCTGTTACTTAAACATTTGAAATAAAACAAAGCGCCTGCAATTTTTTGCAGGCGCTTTGCTTTTCTGTTGTCGCTTTTCAGATTGTTCAGACCGTTTCAGGCAGAGGTGTTTTTTGCTTGAACTCACACAGATCGGCAATCATGCAATTCCAGCACTTGGGTTTTCTGGCGATACAAGTGTAACGGCCATGCAGTATTAGCCAGTGATGTGCGTCCTGTTTGAATTCTGCCGGAACAAACTTCATTAATTTTTGTTCGACAATATCGACGTTCTTGCCGGGCGCAATGCCAGTGCGGTTGGAGACACGGAATATGTGTGTGTCGACCGCGATGGTTGGTTCGCCAAAGGCGGTATTCATGACTACATTGGCGGTCTTCCTGCCCACACCCGGTAAGGCTTCCAGCGCCTCGCGCTGACGCGGCACTTCGCTATGATGTTCAGCCATCAGGATGCGGCAAGTCTCAATCACGTTCTTCGCCTTGGTGCGGAACAGGCCTATGGTTTGTATGTAAGGGATCAGTCCATCGACACCGAGAGCATGGATTTTCCTGGGCGTGTTGGCCACCGGATAAAGCAGGCGGGTAGCCTTGTTCACTGATACATCAGTGGCCTGTGCCGACAACAGGACAGCGATCAATAATTCAAATGGCGTTGTGTATTCCAGTTCTGTGGTTGGATGAGGGTTTTGTTGTCGCAGACGTTCAAAAATGGCCTGGCGCTTTGCAGCATTCATTCTTTATCACCTTGTGCTTTATCTTCGGATTGCGCTTGCAGTTTCTTAATGCGTGCTCTTTCTATGGCTGCTGCAATGATGGCTTTCTTGCGTTCTTTATTGGTGATTTCTTCGGCACTCATCGCAGGCTCCGCTTCTAGTGAAGCCAGCTTGGCCGCAGCCTTGGCAGTCAGGCGATCATCATTTTCCTGTTTTTCACGTATAAGGCGCTGATTGCGCAATGTATAAAGTTGGCGTGACTGATCTGCTTGTGTCTGGCTCCAGGCGTCCCAGCCAGTTCTACCTGTGGTAATGGGGAGCATGCTGATGCAATCGACAGGGCAGGGGGCAACGCAAAGATCGCAGCCGGTACACAGTTCACTGATGATGCTATGCATTTGCTTGGGCGCACCGATAATGGCATCGACCGGGCAGGCTTGTATGCACAGGGTGCAACCTATGCAGTAGGCTTCTTCTATCTTCGCTACCGGTCTTTCGCGCTCAAGTCCATGGCTGATATCCAGTGGAATGACGGCTTTGCCCAGTATGCTGGCAAGACGTACTACACCTTCCTGGCCACCTGGCGGGCATTGATTGTAGTTGGCTGTGCCATTGGCGATGGCTTCAGCATAAGGGCGACAAGCGGGGTAACCGCATTTGGTGCATTGGGTTTGCGGTAGGGCATTTTCCAGCTGGTCTGCAAGAGAATCTGGCACGGTGATCACAAGAAACAATAGGGAGCCGTGATTATCCCTCTAAACATCAGAGGCTACAAACAAAAAAGCCACGACGCTTTAAGGGTCGTGGCTTTTACTTATGAAGTGCGGATCAAGAATGTTCTTTAATGAATTCGCCGATTTTTGGACAAATAATATCGCGCCAGCGGCGGCCAGAGAAAATACCGTAATGTCCTGCGCCAGGTGCGACATAATCCTGTTTCATATTGGCAGGGATGCCGCTGCACAAATCATGCGCAGCCTGAGTTTGGCCGGGACCAGAGATATCATCGAGTTCACCTTCTACCGTGAACAGGGCAACGTTCTTGATATCTTGCGGTCTGACCAGCTTGCCTTCAATTTCCCAGGTGCCAGTCGGCAGACGGAATTCCTGAAACACGGATTTAATAGTGTCCAGATAGTATTCAGCTGGCATGTCCAGTACGGCATTGTATTCATTATAGAATTTACGATGCTGCTCGGCAGACTCATCATCACCCTGTATCAGGTGCTGGTAAAAGTCCCAGTGACTTTGCGCATGACGATCAGGGTTCATGGCAACAAAGCCAGTGTGCTGCAAGAAGCCAGGGTAGACCTTGCGACCATAGCCTGGATAATTTGCCGGCACGTTGTAGATCACAGTGTTTTCAAACCAGGAGAATTTCTTTTCTGTCGCCAGATTGTTTACCTGTGTCGGTGATTTACGTGGATCAATAGGACCACCCATGAGCGTCATGGTCTTTGGCAGTAAAGGATCTTTGGCAGTCGCCATCAGGGAAATTGCAGCCAATACCGGCACAGTCGGCTGGCACACTGAGATTACATGCGTACCTGCACCCAGGAAATGGATGAAATCCTGGACGTAATAAATATAATCATGCAGATGGAAAGGACCGGCAGACAAAGGCACCATGCGTGCATCAGTCCAGTCAGTGATATACACATCATGCTTTGGCAACAAGCCGCGTACAGTATCGCGCAACAACGTTGAATGGTGACCAGACAAGGGGGCGACCAGCAGCACCTTGGGCTGGTTCAGTTTTGTCAGTTCCTTGTCGCTCAGGACTTTTTTAAAGTGCAGCAATTTGCAGAAAGGTTTGATCACCGCTGTACTTTGTGCAATCTCGACTTCTTGCTTGTCTATGGTGGTAGACGTAATACCGAATTCTGGTTTTTCATAGTCTTTGCCCAGACGGAACAGTAGTTCATAGCCTGCAGCTATGCGCTGTGAATAAGGCGTGTGCGCCAATGGCGAGACTGGATTGGTGAACAGTTTTGAAGATGCTTCTGCCCATTGAGTCAGGGGATTCAAAAAGGCGCGATTGAGCTCATGAAATTGATAAAGCATAGTGAATCTTTCAAATAAGGGGCCGTGCACTCACTTGGCAAAAACAGGATAGCTAAGGTCAAATGACACAGAGCGAAGCAAGCTTAGAAAAAACACTTAATCGAACTGTTGCAATGCATCATAAACCAGTTTTAAAAATTTTTGGCTCAGCAAAAGACTTGCGCAAGTTGTTGGTGTGAATTAATGTTAAATTATTGATTTATATGCAATGATTTCTTGTGGAAATGTTGAAATTTAAGTTATTTTTCATGAATTGGTCATTCTTTAGCCGTCTCTTTGGCTCTCCCAAAACTTAAAATTGGTGGATTTGCTTATTTATTCGGTTAAAAGACACAGTTTCTGGCTATGTTCATCCATAAGCAGGTCACTCGCATTAATATTGCAGTATGTATAGCGTCTGGAAGTATAGAGTCTGGCAAAAGAATAGCTATCTGCACCAGAGCTTGCGTGCAGGCCATACGCAGAGATATATAGATCTTCATAGATCCAAATTTGATTTTTCATTGCATCATATCTTTCTGAAGAGCTGAGTAGAATGAGTAAAGATAGTTCTCTAGCAGAAATCCATTGGCGCGAGCTTTGTCTCGACGCACTGGACTTGATGCGCGATAACCCGGCAGATGGCCGCAAGATTGCCGTTGCCATGCGCCAGCAAGAACCTGGTAAATCCAACCCCGCAGCATTGATTGCTGCAGATCTGATTGATGCCTTTGCTGATTACTTTGATGATCACATGGAGCAGGCTGCACCCGTATTTGATCGTGCAGCGACTTTGTTCGAGTCAGTAGATGAGCATGACGGCATGGCATTTGCACTGTTTGGCACAGTGGCGGTATGGCGTCGCCGTGGCCAGGTGCAGGATGCTTATGCCCTGTGTCATTCACGCATCGTACCAGCCTTGCGCATGAAGGTTAGCCGTATTTCTGTCGTCGTTTATAACACCCTGGGTATATTGTCGCAGGAGTTGGGGTATACAGAAGAAGCCATACGTCATTTTTACACTGCATTGAATGACGCACGTGCATTGCAAATACCCAATCGCGTCGCGCAAGTAACAGCCAATCTGGGTGAAATTTTTTATGTCAGCGGCAATGCAGAAGATGCCGAGGTCCTGTTGCAAGAAGCCAGGGATATTGCGGTCAATTCCAGCGAGCGCTGGCTGGCACCTTTTGTGTCGACCATGCTGGCTTTGTGCAAGGTATCACTCGACAAATATGAAGAGGCGTATCAGGCAATAGCCTCGTATATAGGCGGCATCAAGAGCGGTGAGAATGCCGATAATTCCAGCCGCGCATTTTGCCTGTCAGTGGCTGCTTATACGCTGGCGATGCGTGGTCAGGTAGAAGAAGCCGACAAGCTCAGTGAAGCCGCCATGGGCCTGCTGGACAGCTTTGAGGATAAACACTTGAAGCCTTATAGCTGGTGGGTCAGTGGTCATCTGCATCGCAGCCACAAACGTTATCCGGAAGCCATACGTGATTTGCGCCGTGCCGTTGATGAAGTCGGCGGCAATGGCTATATCTATATGCCACTGCGGGCTATCAAGGAATTGTCGGAGATATTTACTGAGCTGGGTGAATGGAAGGAGGCCTATAACGAGCAAAAGCGTTATCTCGACCTGTTTGCCAAGGCGCAAGGACTGGCAACGCGAGTGCATGTACAAACCCTGCACATCAGGAATGAGTTAAAAGAAGCAGAGCTGGCACGCCGCATGGCTGAACGTGCCATGGTTGAGCGCCGCCAACTGGAAGACGAGCTTAAGCGGATACTGGCAGAGCGTGAAACTATATTGGAAAATTCCATCGTCGGTATGGTTTTCCTGAATAACCAGGGGCGCGTGCAATGGGTGAATACACCTTTGTGCCAGATATTTGGTGTCGCGCGCGATAATGTACTTGGTGCTTCTCTGGAGCCTTTCTATGAGTCGCGCGAGGCTTATCTGGAATCAGGCGCACTGGTCAACGAGGCCGTCCACAAAGGGGTAGCCTACGAAACTGAGCTGAAAATGCGGCGTAGTGACGGTTCCTTGTTCTGGGTGCATTTTTCAGGTCGTGCCGTTGATAAAACCAACCTGACCCATGGCACGGTGTGGGTGGTCATGGACATTTCTGCCCGCCGCCAACTCGAGGAAGATTTGAGCAAGTCGGAACAACACTACCGGCAGCTCATCAATAATGTGACAGAAGGTATTCTGGTGGTGCAGGATGGCCGCATTGTTTTTGCCAATCCACGTGTGCAAAGTCTGACTGGGTACGGTGCAGAACAACTGGCACAAATGTCTTTCATTACGGCGATTTACCCAGATGACAGACCCATGGTTATAGATCATCACACACGGCGCTTGCGTGGCGAAGATGTTGAGCAGTACTACCACTTCCGTATCGAAAATAATCAGAGCCGTTCCATCATTTGGGTAGAGTTGTCTGCAGTCATGATCGATTGGGAAGGGCGTCCGGCCACCTTGTCCTTCGTCTCGGATATCACGCAGAGGAAATTGCTGGAATCCCAACTCAAGGAAAGCATGGCTGAGCAGATACGTCTGCAAACTCTGCAAATGCAAAATGAGTTGAAAGAAGCCGAAATGGCGCGCCGTCATGCAGAAGAGACGACGGAAGCCAAATCCATGTTCCTGGCGAATATGAGCCATGAAATCCGCACGCCCATGAATGCCATAATAGGCATGGCCCATCTGGCGCTAAGGACGGAACTCAATCCCAAGCAAAAAGACTATGTGGACAAAATCCACAAGGCAGGCATTTCCTTGCTGGGCATCATCAACGATATTCTGGACTTCTCCAAGATAGAAGCAGGCAAGCTGAATATTGAGCAGGTTGATTTCAATCTTGACGATGTGCTCAACAATATCTCTGCAGTAACCACTGATAAAGCTGATGAGAAGGGACTGGAATTCCTGTTCCGCGCACCGCCGGATATTCCTCGATATCTGAATGGTGACCCACTGAGACTGGGGCAGGTCTTGATCAACCTCATCAACAACGCCATCAAATTTACCGAGCAGGGAGAAATCTATGTGACCTGCCAGACGCTGGAAATGGCTGGCGGCAAAGTCAAACTCAAGTTTGAAGTGCGTGATACCGGCATAGGCATGTCGGAAGAGCAGTCGGATAAATTGTTCCGCCCCTTCAGTCAGGCTGATGAATCGACGACCCGCAAATTTGGTGGCACAGGATTGGGCTTGTCGATTTCCAAAGGGATGGTCGAATTAATGGGGGGCGAGATTGCCCTGCGCAGCGAAGCCGGGCGCGGCACCTGCGTATATTTCACGGGATGGTTTGGTATTGCCCAGCCAGTCGTGCAGCGCCAGGTGGTGCCAGGAGCCATCAATGGCATGCGTTTATTGATTGTTGATGACAATCCTGCTGCTGCCGAGATTCTGCAGGAAATATTATCCGAATTGCCTGTCGATATTGATGTCGTCAATAGTGGTGCGGCTGCATTGCAGGCTGTCAGGGAGTGCAGTCTTACCTACCCTTATGGTGTGATATTCACTGACCTGCGTATGCCAGAAATGGATGGGCTGGAGCTCATTACTTACTTGAAGCGCGATGGCTCCCTGCAGCCTGCGCCCTTGATGGTGCTGGTCAGCGCGCATGGGCGTGAAGAGGTCAGCTACCGGGATGATATCGCTTTGCCTGACGGATTTTTAACCAAGCCCGTGAATGCATCTACCCTGGTGGATTGCCTGGTTGAATTATTTTCCAGTACTAATTACGCCATACCTGTCAGTCACGGCATCCTGGTACCCAAATATACTGATTTGCGTGTGTTGCTGGTTGAAGACAATGAAATCAATCAACAAATTGCCCGTGAGTTGATGGAGGCTGCAGGAGTTGCCGTCGATATTGCCGGTAACGGCAAAATCGCAGTGGACATGGTGAATAAGACCAATCCTGAGTACTACGGCGTGGTCTTCATGGATGTGCAGATGCCGGAAATGGATGGACACGAAGCCACCCGCTTAATCCGCGCAGATACCCGCTTTGATGATTTGCCCATCGTCGCCATGACGGCGCATGCGATGGTGGAAGAGCGCGAGCTCTGCTTTGCATCCGGCATGAATGCGCATCTCGCCAAGCCTATTAATCCCAAGGAGTTGTACCACGCAATTTCGCACTGGTGTCCTGATCACGTAACTGGCAGCAATTTTGATAATGTGCAAGTACCGATACAAGACATCAGCAACAGCTTGCTGATCGAGGGAATTGATGTTGAAGAGGGCTTGAGTCGCACTCTCGGCAACCGTTCATTTTATCTTGAGCTGTTATCGCGTTTTTGCGATGACCAGCGCAATGTGGTTGAACATATCCGTAATGCCCTGGAGGCGGGTGACCATTTGCTGGCCGAGCGTCTGGCGCACACACTCAAGGGAGTGGCTGGTTTGATAGGTGCCAAAGCCATACAACCTTATGCGGCAGAACTTGAATTGAAATTACATGACAATGCCAATATAGTGGAACTGGCACCAGCGCTTGATGGATGCGCACAAACCATGCTGATCACCATCAATGCCATAGACCAGGTATTGGCGCTGGAAAAATCCTCAAGCAAAACCGAAGCCAAGGTGGTAGAGCTGTTACCGGTTAATCATGAACTCATGCAAGACTTACTTGTAAAATGCTGTAACTTGTTGCGTGATTACGATGGCGAAGCGGTCGACTTGCTGTTAGAGTCAGGAGATATGATTGCCAATGCCTTTGGCGTTGATGTGCAAAAGCAAATCATGCGTGCAGTCAGGCAGTTTGACTACGATGTTGCCCTGAACTTATTAAGCAATAGTGCGAAGAACCTCGGTTATGAAATACTTTGATTTGATGGTATCCAGTTTGATGCATGGCGTTCACGAGAATGCGGGGGCAGCTACTTCTTATCGGGGTGATGTATGAATGAAGTATTCGATCAAAATGCCAAACAGGTAGTCCTGATAGTTGACGACACACCCGACAATATTTCACTGTTGTCGGGGCTGTTGAAGGATCAATACAAGATCAAGATCGCTACCAATGGTTTGAAGGCTTTGCAAATTGCGTCCAGTCTACCGGGTCCTGATCTGATCTTGCTGGATGTCATGATGCCGGAAATGGATGGCTATGAAACCTGCCGCCGCCTTAAGATGGATCCTGCCACCTCGGATATTCCCATTATCTTCCTGACGGCTAAAAGCCAGGTGCAGGATGAAGAAATGGGGCTGCGTCTGGGGGCGGTTGATTACATCAGCAAACCCATCAGCCCACCCATTGTGCTCGCAAGAGTCGCAACGCAATTGAATCTGGTCAGGGCGCGCCATTTATTGCAAGATCAGAACAAACATTTGGAAAGCCTGGTGCGGGACAGAACCCGCAAGCTGGGCAAGATGCAGGACGCCATCATCATGGCCATGGCTTCACTGGCCGAGACCCGGGACAATGAAACAGGTAACCATATTCGCCGTACGCAGAATTATGTCGCTGCGTTAGCTCGCAAACTGAAAAACCATGCGCGTTTCAACAATGAACTGACAGATGAAAATATAGACTTGCTGTACAAGTCGGCACCACTGCACGACATAGGTAAAGTGGGGATTCCCGATAATATTTTGCTGAAGCCCGATAAGCTGACTTCAGAAGAATTTGAAGTCATGAAGCTGCATACTGTCTATGGGCGTGAAACCATACTCTCGGTAGAGAAGTATCTGGGTGAGAGTAATGAGTTTTTACGCTTCGCCCGTGAAATCACCTATTCCCATCAAGAGAAATGGGATGGCTCAGGGTACCCGGAAAACCTGGTGGGCGATGCCATACCCTTGTCTGCGCGCCTGATGGCTGTGGCTGACGTATACGACGCCTTGATATCGCGCCGCGTCTACAAGCCCGCATTTTCACATGAAGAGGCGATCGGCATCATGCGCAAGGGACATGGGTCGCATTTTGACCCTGATATCCTGGATGCCTTCCTGGAGATTACTGAAGAGTTCCGGCAAATTGCCAATCAATTCAAGGAGTCGGACTCGCATGTGCCAGTGAATTAAAGGGCTGGCTAGCTGTTGCCTGGGACTCAGAGCGGGATCAGGTTTCAGGAATAAAAAAAGCGCAAAGAAAATCCTTGCGCTTTTTTTGATTGGGTGGTTCCGGTATTAATCGAAAACCGGTGTTTCCACACCCAGGATTTTGTGCAGCTTTGGCGATGTAGTGGTGTATTGCATGTGGATTTTCTTGTCAGGGAAAATATACGGTGCAGCACCAAACGCAGCCAGTGCAGCTTCATGGAAGCCGGACAGGATGAGTTTTTTCTTGCCAGGGTAGGTGTTGATATCACCCACGGCAAAAATGCCAGGCACATTGGTTTCAAACTTCTCGGTATTGACGACCTTCAATTGCTTGCGTTCAATGTCCAGGCCCCATTCGGCGATAGGGCCGAGTTTTGGTGACAGGCCAAAGAATACCAGCAAAGTATCCAGTGGCATGCGGCGTGTGACGCCATCAGCACCAGTAACCTTGATTTCAGACAGTACATCGTCTTTGGTTTCTATGCCTGTGACCTGGCCTATGGTCAATTGCATCTCATAGTTGTCGCAGAGTTCTTTCATCTTGGCGACAGAAGCCGGTGCAGCGCGGAAATCTTCACGGCGGTGCAATACCACCACGGATTCAGCCTTGCCAACCAGGTTCAATGCCCAGTCCAGCGCAGAATCGCCACCGCCACAGATCACCAGGTTTTTGCCATGGAACTGGGTAGGGTCTTTTACGCGGTAGAACACCTGTTTGTTTTCAAAAGCTTCTATGCCTTCAACTTTCAAAGTGCGTGGCTGGAAGGAGCCAACGCCAGCAGCGATGAAAATGGTTTTGGTGATGAAGCGTGTGCCTGCCGATGTTTCCAGGTCAAAGCGACCATCTTCACGGCGTTCAACCAGGGTCACTTCCTGACCCAAGTGGAAAGTCGGCTCGAATGGTTCAATTTGCTTCAACAGATTGTCTGTCAGTTCCTGGCCTGTGCATACTGGCACAGCTGGGATGTCATAGATAGGTTTGTCTGGATACAATTCCACGCATTGGCCGCCGACGACTGCCAGGGAGTCAATAACGTGTGCTTTGATTTCGAGCAAGCCGAGTTCAAATACCTGGAACAGGCCAACGGGGCCCGCGCCTATGATGACGGCATCTGCTTCAATGGCGGCGTTAACCGCAGTAGTTTGTTTGTTTTCCATACGACGAGATGATTCCTGATATTGCGGATTTGTTTGAGCCGATTAGCAAAAGCCCATATTGCTTTCCCAGATACTTATTTGTCCAGATATTGCAATTTGTCTTTGACGTCTTTCCAGTCGTCAGCATCTGGCAAAGGAGCAACGGTCTTGGTAATCGACGGCCATTTGCGGGTCAGGTCGGCATTGATCTTGATAAATTGCTGTTGATCTGCCGGCACATCTTCTTCAGCAAAAATGGCGTTAGCCGGGCACTCTGCAACGCACACGGCGCAGTCGATGCATTCGTCTGGATCAATGATCAGGAAATTCGGGCCAGCACGGAAGCAGTCCACCGGGCACACATCCACGCAATCGGTATAGCGGCAGCGGATGCAGGATTCGGTCACAACGTGGGTCATAACAGTCCAATCTAAACTAAAAATTCGGGATTTAGGCGCAGCCTAAGCGCAAAAACAGGCTCAGGGCTGCAAAGCCTTGTATTTTAAGGCAATTTAGCAGTTCTCACAAATCAGGCTTATATAGTTTGCGCATAAGCAAATGCAGCCGCATCAGTGGACTTTGCCTCTGGAGTTTATCCTGAGTGTGCAATTGTAGGCCTAAGTTAAGACTTATGGATTGATTTGCCTCATCTGCATGAATTTTCTTGCAGGAATTATAGCCAGGATGAAAGTTGTTGAACTGCCATAACTCTGCAAGAAAAAACGGTATGTAAACGGTATGATGCCGATATGATGCAGCATCGAGCTTGTTTGCCATGGGGCGGACGGGTATTTTCAGCATTTGTTTTTGATATTTTTATTTTAAGGCCAGACATGAAGCCTGCAATCCTGGTAACACGTGCCATTTTTCCTGAAGTGTTGACGAAGCTGGAACAGTATTTTGAGGTGGAGTCGAATCAGGAAGACATTATTTTTTCTCCAGCTGAACTCGCTACCAAACTAAAAGGCAAGGTCGGCACCCTGGCGACGGCCAGTGCGAAAATCAATACTGAATTATTGCAGCAATTGCCAGAATTGAAAGTTGTTGCCAGTATGGCGGTTGGTTATGACAATATTGACCTTGCTGCTTGCACAGCCCATGGCGTCATGGCTAGTAATACACCCGAAGTCTTGAATGAAACCACCGCTGATTTTGGCTGGGCTTTGTTGATGGCAACTGCGAGACGCGTGACAGAGTCTGAACATTGGCTACGTGCCGGTCATTGGACTAAATGGCGCTACGATTCTTTCCTGGGTGCTGATGTGCATGGTGCCACCCTGGGTATTATCGGCATGGGCAGAATAGGGCAGGCCATTGCAAGGCGTTCCACTGGTTTTGATATGAAGGTCATGTATCACAACCGCTCCCGCCTCAGTGCCGAGCAAGAAGCCTATGCAAATAATGCACAATATGTAAGCAAGGAAGAGTTGTTGCAGCAAGCAGACCATATAGTACTGGTGCTGCCATATTCAGCTGCTTCGCATCACACCATAGGTGCAGCGGAATTGTGCATGATGAAACCGGGTGCGACGCTGGTTAATCTGGCGCGTGGCGGTATTGTCGATGATCAAGCCCTGATTGCAGCCTTGCGTGAAAAACGGATTGCGGCAGCAGGCCTGGATGTATTTGAGAATGAACCCAAATTCCATCCAGATTTTTTGACACTGGATAATGTCGTCCTGACACCGCATATTGCCAGCGCCTCTGAGGCAACACGCCGGGCAATGGCAAACCGTGCGGCAGACAACCTGATCGCTGGTCTGACTGAGGGCAAGCCAAGGGATTGGCTCAATCCTTCTGCTTAAGACGGAATCTTAGCCTTTGAGTTCGTTGATCAGATCAACATATTGCTGCATCGCTGTTTCCTGGGTAGTGCCTTTCAGGCCAGCCCAGGCATCAAACTTGGCGCGGCCGACAAAGTCGGTCATGCCAGGGCGGTCACCAGTGGCGTCGCCAGCGCTGCCTTGTTTGAACAGGGCATAGATTTTCAGCAAAGTCATATTGTCCGGACGCTCGGGCAGGTTTTTGGAATCGGCTTGTGCCTGGGTGAATTGTTCTTGCAAGCTCATGGTAGTCTCCAGCATGTTATTAAGAAGCGCAAAAATAGCATGAAGACATGCAGGCGGGACAGTTTTGCGCTAGAGGTTTCCCTCCAGCGCTGCAGGTTCGCAGGTTTTGCAGATGATTAATAGTTGATCAATGCAGGATAGGCTCGGCACCGCAGCAGACTTTGTATTTTTTGCCGCTGCCACAAGGGCAGGGATCATTTCTGCCTACTTTTGGGGCTTCACGTTTGACCGTGGTGACACCAGACTTGCGCAAAGGTGCCCAGAAGCGGCGTATTGTAGGAATAGAGGCTTCCAGCGTCAACGCCAGTTCGTGGCATTTTTCTGGTGTATCGACAAATTTTAATTCACTTTCTTCTATCTCTTCTGCACCCAGCAGGTAGATAGGTTGGAGTAAAGGGCCGATTTCCTCGGATTCCCAGGCTGCTTCCCAGGCCTCTTCGCGCAATTGCATGCCTTCCCAAAAGCCCCAGGCCCAAGTCTCGCCATCGATCAATTCCTTGCCATTTTGCTCCATGACGCAAAACAGGGGTTCGTATTCTTGTGGTGCAACTTCAAAGGTAATCTGTATTTCATTCATGAAGCGGGCTACCAGGCCAGTAACGCGCTGCATTTCTTTTTCGTTCTTGAACTTGGGTTCGCCCTGGTCAGGCAAGCCCCACACCAGTGGCAGCCATTCAGCCATGGGTATCACTTCAGGGCCGAGGGCAATGGCGGTCAGGTAGCCGTGCAGGGCATCCATGGTCATGCCATCGTCACCGACTTTTTCTGACATCAGGAATTTGTCGAGTTCATTGAATTCTTTGTCGCTTAGTGGTTCGTCGAGATGCATGGCGTGACTCTTGAAAAGGTAAGTATGAAAATACCGGAAGTTTAGCGCTTTGTGTGCTGGCTGTGCAGGACTTTTATATCGA
This sequence comes from Burkholderiales bacterium, assembly GCA_016200895.1. GTDB lineage: Bacteria > Pseudomonadota > Gammaproteobacteria > Burkholderiales > Burkholderiaceae_D > Undibacterium. The sequence continues at coordinate 43,495 of JACQDX010000124.1, read as the reverse complement.
ACGCACTGACAGACACGTACAATAGCGACATGACAGATTTTACTCCCCCAGATTCATTCGCCGGGCTGACACCCGAATTAGTCCTTGATGCCGTCGAAAGCAGTGGATTACGTAGCGATGGCCGCATGCTGGCCCTGAACAGCTATGAAAACCGTGTCTATCAGATAGGTATAGAGGACGCTTCTCCCATTATCGCCAAGTTTTATCGCCCCTTGCGCTGGTCAGATGAAGCAATACAGGAGGAACATGACTTCGTCACTGAGTTACAGGCGCACGAAATTCCTGTCATTGCTGCTTTGCAAGCAGACAATGGCAATAGCCTGCGTCACTATCAAGGCTTCCGTTTTTCCTTGTTCAAGCGCCAAAGTGGTCGCGCGCCTGAAACCGGTGACCCGGCCACCCTGGAATGGTTGGGCCGTTTCATAGGGCGTATACATGCTGTCGGTGCTACTGCCAGCTATGCATTCAGGCCAGCGCTGAATCCCCAAAGCTTTGGCGTCTTGCCACGTGCATGGCTACTGGAACATGATTTCATTCCGCCTGACCTGATGGCAGCCTACGCCAGTGTCAGCCAGCAGGCTTTAGATGGTATTCGTGCTTGTTACGACAGGGCAGGCGATGTGCAGCAACTGCGCCTGCACGGTGATTGCCATTTGGGTAATGTCTTGTGGCTGGAGTCCGGGCCTGAAGCGGGCCCCCACTTTGTCGATTTTGATGACAGTCGCTTGGGGCCTGGCATACAAGACTTATGGATGTTGTTATCGGGCGACCGTAGCGAAATGCAAAGCCAGTTGACCGATATTCTGGTGGGTTACGAAGATTTTTTTGAATTCGAGCCGCGTCAGTTGTATTTGATAGAAGCCTTGCGCACCTTGCGGCTTATCCATTATTCAGCCTGGCTGGCGCAGCGTTGGAGTGACCCGGCTTTTCCGGCTGCCTTTCCATGGTTCAACAGCCAGCGTTACTGGCAAGACCGGATACTTGAACTGCGCGAGCAGGTTGCTTTAATGGATGAAGCACCATTGTGGCAAATTTAATACTGTTTTAGTCTCGTTCTTGATCAAGTTCCTAATAAGTCAGGCCATACTGTAAAATCCCGCCATTTTTTAAACTATGATGGAAACGCACCATGACTCAAGACGAATTGAAACTTGCTGTCGCCCAGGCGGCAATTGCTTATGTAGTAGAAGGTGAAATTGTTGGCGTAGGGACAGGTTCTACAGCGAACTTTTTTATCGAGGAACTGGCCAAGATCAAACACAAAATCAAAGCAGCTGTTGCCTCTTCCGAGGTGACGGCAGCACGCTTGCGTTCTCATGGTATTACCGTGCTGGATTTGAATGAAGTGACATCCATGCCAGTGTATATTGATGGCGCGGATGAAATAACGCCACAAGGTGCCATGATCAAAGGGGGCGGTGCAGCATTGACACGTGAAAAAATCGTTGCATCAGTTGCTGAAAAATTTATCTGTATCGCTGACGGTTCCAAGCTGGTGGATGTGTTGGGCAAATTTCCCTTGCCGGTAGAGGTGATACCCACGTCGCATGCAGTCGTCGCACGCAAGCTCAATGCTTTGGGCGGTGAGGCGCGTTTGCGTTTGAAAGATGGGCAACCATTGCTGACCGACAATGGCAATATGATTTTGGATGTGCATGGTATGCAAATCCAGGACCCGCTCGCTATGGAAGCTCAGATTAACAATATCGTGGGTGTGGTGACGGTCGGTTTGTTCGCGCGTCAAGGTGCAAATGTTTGCCTGCTGGGGACTGCAGAAGGTGTTAAAACCTTGCAGTTCTGAATTCAGCAAGGGAATACTTCAGGTTGGTCTGCTGTAAATATGTGCAATTGCAGGGGAATAAGAAGTCATCTGTTATTCAATTTTATAAGGAGATGGTGCAAATGAACACGAATACAAATAAAAAAACAGCCACGTCGTTAAGTTTCTTTGCCACACTGACGGCAGCATTGTTGCTCTCAGCCTGTGCTACACAATCGCCAACGGCAAGCCAGCCTGCCATTAATGTGTCAATGACGCAGGCCATGCAAAGCAAGATCAGCCCCGATGTTGCCATAACGATGTTGAAAGAAGGTAACCAGCGTTTTGTATCTGGCAATATGCTCAAACGCGATTTGCCAGGGCAGGTGAAAACCAGTGGCAGGGATGGACAATTCCCCTTCGCCAGCATAGTCAGTTGCATAGACTCACGCTCTGAGCCGACGCTGGTGTTTGATCAAGGCATAGGTGACTTGTTTACTGCCAGGGTGGCCGGTAATATCGTCAATGAAGACATACTTGGTAGTCTAGAATATGCCGCCAAGGTTGTCGGTTCCAAAACTATCGTCATTCTTGGTCATTCACATTGTGGCGCCGTCAAGGGTGCGTGCGATAATGCCAATCTGGGTAACCTGACACAATTGGTGGCCAAGATCATGCCTGCGGTGAAAGCTACGCCAGATACGCATGGTAGCGACCGTACTTCAGCAAATCATCATTTTGTCGACGCTGTGGCAGAGATGAACGTCAAGATGACGGTCAAGGCAGTCACAGAAAAGAGTGTGATATTGAAAGAAATGGCGGACAAAGGCCAGATCAAAATCATCGGTGCCATGCTGGATGTAGAAACTGGCAAGATAGAATTTTATTGATATAGTCCGCTTTGAAATAAGAAAGCCCGCAGATGCGGGCTTTCTTATTTGTGTGCAGCTAATATGTCGCAAATGAAGCGTTTACTTATTCTGTCGGTGGGACATAGCCGGTAGCAGCATCAGCACCATCGCCAAAGAAATGCTTTTCCATCTGGGTTGCCAGATATTTGCGGGCGCGTGTATCAGCCAGATTCAGGCGGTTTTCATTCACCAGCATGGTCTGGTGCTTGAGCCAGGCGGCCCAGGCTTCTTTTGATACACTTTCATAAATCCTTTTGCCCAATTCACCTGGGTAAGGTGGAAAGTCCAGGCCTTCGGCTTCTTTGTCTAGTTTAATGCAGTGGACCGTACGGGCCATGATGGTGCTCCTTAATGTAAATCTCTATGAATCTTGATAAATCTTGCCAAGTCTTAAATCAGGCTGAATTATACGGGCAGTGGCTTAGAGTTGCTTGATCAGAACCAAAGACTTGCGTTGCCAGTTATACATTTTTTGCCTGTCTTTAGGTAAATCATCAAATGATGCACTAACAAAGCCGCGTTTCAGGAACCAGTGTGCGGTGCGCGTCGTCAGCACAAACAGGCTATGGAAACCAGCCCGGCGTGCGCGTTTTTCCATATGTTTGAGGATGCGCTCGCCATCTCCCTGGCTTTGCACATCCGGGTTGACGGTCAGGCAAGCCATTTCTGCCATTTTCTCGAACGGGAACGGATACAGCGCTGCACACCCAAATATCACACCATCATGCTCTATGACCGAGAAGTAATTGATCTCGCGCTCTATCAGCTCACGGCCACGTTTGACCAGAGTGCCGTCGGCTTCCAGCGGTTCTATCAGTTTGATGATGCCGCCTACGTCTTCAATCGTGGCTTCACGCAGGCTTTCCAGGTTTTCTGAAGACACCATTGTGCCCACGCCATCATGGGTAAATAATTCCAGCAGGGCCGAACCGTCCATTTGATAAGGCACGATATGGATACGTGGCACACCACCGCGCGAAGCCTTGATCGCATGCTCCAAGTAAAACGCAGAGTCCAGCGGCAAATAACCGGCTTTTAATTCCAACTCGGCCTGCATGAAAGACAATTCGCGGATTTCATCATTGTCCTGGTCTACCATCATCGGTGTTTCAGAGATGAAAATCAGCTTGTCGGCACGCAAGGCAGTGGCGGTCGATACCGCCACGTCTTCCATGGTCAGGTTAAATGCTTCGCCAGTCGGTGAGAAACCCAGCGGGCCAAGCAAGATCAGGTTGCCCGCATCAAGAATGCGGTGAATGGTGTCATACGCCACTTTGCGGGCGATACCAGTCAACTGAAAATCCACTCCACCGACTATGCCTATCGGTTTTGCTGTGACGAAATTGCCAGAAATGATACGTATCGCCGAGTGGGCCATAGGCGTGTTGGGCAAGCCCTGGCTGAATGCAGCTTCAATATCAAGGCGCAACTCACCGGCAGCTTCTTTTGAACATTCCAGCGCTGCTGTATCGGTAATGCGTATGCCATTATGAAAGCGGCCTTCTACATTACGTAAAGCCAATTGTTCTGCAACCTGGGGTCGTGAACCATGGACGATGACGATCTTGATGCCAAGTGCATGTAAAAGTGATAAATCTTGCGCCAGAACTGGCAGGGCACCTGCCATGACCAGTTCGCCGGGAAATGCGACCACAAAGGTCTTTCCACGGAAGGCATGAATATAGGGGGCGACTGAACGCAACCATTGAACGAATTGAACGGGATTTTCCATCCGCCAATTATAATCTGAGACGCAAAAACGCATGGGATTACAACGTGGTCGGATTTCCACATTGTTGTCATCGCAGCCAAGACCTCAGGTCTGTAACCGTCAGTTGTGCACCATGAGTTATAGGCAATGCTTTAATTATGCGAGTACGTTGCCTTGATTTTCTCCAGCTTGCTGGCGTAAAGATTTTGCGCTTTACGGGTTGTGCTGTTGGCCTTGGCCAACGTCAGTTCATCTACTGCATCCGAGGTTTCACCCAGCCTTAAATGTGCCAGTGCCAGCCATAAATGAAATTCATCATAGTTGGGATCGCGCCTGATTTCACGTTTAAACAGGGTTTTGGCTTCTGCATAGTCCCCACGCTCCATGGCGGCCAGACCCTTGTTGAAGAAATGGAAAGGGGGGTAGGGTTGCAAGTTTTCCAGACGACTCAGATAAACCTGTGCTTCAGTGCGGCGTTCGGTTTTGCGTAACACCTCGACCAGATTGCTGAGTGCCATGATATTTTCTGTATCTTCGCCTAGTATCTGTTTGAACACATTCTCGGCCAACGCTAAATCCCCATGCTGTCTATAGATCACACCCAGCGTATTGTAGGCAGCAGTAAAATCAGGGGCGCTCATCAAGGCGGCGCGGGCAAACCAGTAGGCGTCGTTGACCTGCTGTTGTGCCAATGATTCTGCTGCACGGTTATTGAAATACATGGCGATGACGGTTGCTTCTTTTATCAGTTCAGCGCGTTGTCCTTTAAGGTCTTTAGGTGGCAGGAAATCGATCACCATGGCCTGTGAATATTCCTGGGTAAAGCCTTTGAATGCTGATTTATACCCCAATACAATATTGACATGCCCAGCAGCAAAATAGATGTCGTTATTGCGACTCCATGACTCTTCAACAAGTACATTTTGATATTGCACGTCCATACCAAGTTCTTTTGCAAATGCTGCGGTCATCAGTACCAGCGACAAGCAATTGCCTGAGCGCGCGCTGAATGCCTGTGCTGCATTGCGTGTGATTTCGGCATCATATTCAAGCTTGATCTGGCCTTTGGTGGACAGCGCGTCAAACAAGGCTCTTTGTGGCGATTTAATTCGTAATTGGGGGCTGATGTCGTTTTTCAGATAAGAGCGCATTTCATTGCTAAGCGCCATTACCTCGTCAATATTGACTGTCTTTGTTGACGGGGTAAAACCTTGGTCATTTAATTGCAGGTGGCTGATTTTTTGGCTGGGCTGACTGGCGCAGGCAGTGAGCAACATGCTGAAGAACAGCGTTATCCAGGTTTTCATTTTTTGTCTCCCCCGCATAGCTTGATTTTGACATTGGGCGCAGCATGGACACGCGTCGATTTCATTATAGGATAAATAAAGTAGGGATTTATTTATATGAATTCACGCTTGTGGTTAAAAGCATTCATTGGCATTTTGCTCATGCGAAAACAGCATGCTAATGTGCAGATCATGGCAGGTAATGCAACATTTCCTGCTCGGCTTAAAAATCTGGGATAATCCACAGTGCTATGTCTTCAAATCAAACACCAAAAAACTCCCCCCAAAAAGCAATGCCCGGTGCGATAGATGGTTTATCGGGATTGCGAGAGCTTCGACAACAATTGCGTGAGGCCACCGCGAAGTCTGAAGTACCGGAAAACAAACCGCTGGACGTCAGTGGTGTTGGACAAGTTCGTGTGCCGAAAGTGCAGCATGGACGGCAGCAAGCACCTCGCCAAAAATCCACTACGCCTCAAGCTGCGGCTCAGCCGGGGCGTGCCAGTGGTAAAGAAAACAGCAGGGAAAACAAGCAGCAAAAACCAGTTGCGCCAGCCAGGGAAGAGCCTGCTTTGCCGTTTCGCAATCCCTTACCTACGATAAGTTATCCTGAAGAGTTGCCGGTATCCGGCAAACGGGCAGAAATTGCCGAGGCTTTGCAAAAACACCAGGTCATTATCGTCTGTGGTGAAACTGGTTCAGGCAAGACCACCCAATTACCCAAAATTTGCCTGGAGCTGGGGCGCGGTCAAAAAGGCATGATAGGCCATACCCAGCCACGCCGGATTGCTGCCTCGTCCACCGCCAAACGTATTGCGCAAGAATTGAATTCGCCGCTGGGTGAGCATGTTGGTTTTAAAGTCCGTTTTACCGATACCCTGAGCAAGGGCGCATCCGTCAAACTGATGACGGACGGTATCTTGCTGGCAGAAACCCAGACTGATCCGCTGTTAAAACAATATGACACCATCATTATCGATGAGGCGCATGAGCGCAGCCTGAATATTGATTTTCTGCTTGGCTATCTCAAGCAATTGCTGCCCAAGCGCCGTGACCTGAAGATCATCATCACTTCAGCCACGATAGATGCACAGCGCTTTGCCAATCACTTTGCAGATACGAGGGGTGCAGAGCCCAAGCCAGCGCCCGTGATCGAAGTATCGGGCCGTTTGTATCCGGTAGAAGTGCGCTATCGCCCGATTCAGGACACAGAGAAAGATAAAGAGCGCGATTTGATGACGGCGATCACTGATGCCGTTGATGAGTTGTGCCGTGTCGGTTCTGGTGACGTACTGGTATTTTTGCCGGGTGAGCGTGAGATTCGTGATGCTGCTGAAGCCTTGCGCAAACATCATCCACCGCATGTAGAGATTTTGCCTTTGTTTGCGCGTCTGTCGGCGCAAGAGCAGGAGCGGGTATTCAAGATATCGAATGCACGCCGCATCGTCCTGGCGACCAATGTGGCTGAAACCTCGCTGACTGTGCCCGGCATACGCTATGTCGTCGATGCCGGTCTGGCACGCGTCAAGCGCTACAGCTACCGGAATAAAGTCGAGCAACTGCAGATAGAGGCAGTCGCCCAGTCGGCTGCCAACCAGCGCGCCGGTCGTTGCGGCCGTGTTGCGGCTGGTGTTTGCATACGCCTGTACGATGAGCAGGATTATTTGCAAAGGCCAAAGTTTACCGAGCCAGAAATTTTGCGTTCATCCCTCGCAGCCGTTATTTTGCGCATGAAATCTCTGCGCCTGACTGATGTCGAGACTTTCCCCTTCATAGAGCCGCCACCAGGCCGGGCGATTGCTGACGGGTACCAGCTCCTGCAAGAACTGGGAGCCATGGACGAAGTCAATCAGCTGACGCCGGTTGGCAGGCAGTTGGCGAAACTGCCGCTGGACCCGCGCGTGGGCCGCATGATCCTGGCTGCGCGTGACAACCAGGCCTTGCAGGAAGTGTTGATTATTGCTGCTGCCTTGTCGGTGCAAGACCCGCGTGACCGCCCTATGGAGGCGCAGGCTGCGGCGGACATGGCGCACAAGAAATTTGCCGATGAAAAGTCTGAATTCCAGTCTTACCTGAAAATCTGGAAATGGTTTGAAGATGCTATCGAGCATAAAAAAACCAATCGCCAGTTGCAAGATAATTGTCGCGCCAATTTCCTGAGCCAGATGCGCTTGCGCGAATGGCGTGAAGTGCATTCGCAATTGCTGACCATCGTCAAAGAGCAGGGCTGGCGTTTGAATGAAGCACCAGCTACCTATGAACAATTGCATCTGTCTCTGCTAACGGGCTTGCTGGGCAATATCGGCTACAAGTCAGATGAAGAAGCGCATTACCTTGGCGCACGTGGCATTAAATTTTATATCTGGCCGGGTTCTACTTTGGTCAAAAAAGCCGGGCGCTGGATCATGGCGGCTGAACTGGTGGATACCACACGTTTGTATGGCCGTTGCATCGCCCAGATCAATCCTGAATGGCTGGAAAAAATCGGCGAGCATTTGCTGAAAAAATCCTACGGTGAGCCGCGCTGGGAAAAGCGTGCAGGTCAGGTATCTGCCTTTGAACGTGCCACTTTGTATGGCTTGGTTGTATATAGCCAGCGCCGCACCCAGTATGGCTTGACGCATCCTGCAGAGGCGCGTGAGATGTTCATCCGCGATGCGCTGGTCGAAGGCGAGTTTGACACCCGCGCCCCTTTCTTTGCGTATAACCAGAAACTGGTGCGCGAGATCGAAAACCTCGAACACAAATCACGCCGCCTGGATGTGCTGGTGGATGAAGAACTGATCGTGGCTTTTTATGATCAGCACTTGCCAGCCGATGTGTACAACGCCGTGCTGTTTGAAGAGTGGCATAAGGAAGCGACCAAAGCCAATCCCAAGCTCTTGTACCTGAACAAGGACGAGTTAATGCGCCATGAAGCAGCAGGCGTCACTACAGATCTATTCCCCAAGACCATGCAGGTGTCGGGGGTGGCTTTGCAACTCAGTTATCACTTTGAACCAGGCAGCCCACGCGATGGTGTGACATTGACTGTGCCTTTGTTTTCACTGAACCAGGTATCGGCAGACCGCTGTGAATGGCTGGTACCCGGTATGCTCAAGGAAAAGGTACATTTGCTGATCAAGTCCTTGCCGCAAAAAATACGTCGTCACTGCGTACCCATCCCGGAATATGCGGCTGGTTTTTGTGAGCGTAATGATTTTGGCAAAGGCAATTTTCTCGATGCCGTGATTGCCGATATGCGCGAGCAAAAAGGCTTGCTATGCAAGACCACGGATTTTAAATTTGAGACCGTGCCTGTGCATTTGACGATGAACTTCAAAGTCGTTGATGAACATGGCCGTCAACTGGAAATGGGGCGTAACCTGGCCAGCCTGCGCGCAGAATTTGGTGGGCAGGCACGCGAGAGTTTTCAGCGTATTGCCAGCGCCGAGAAACTGGCTTTGCTGGATACGAGTCCCGTTGCGACCAAGCAGGCTGCTGCGGCAGAAGAGAAATCAGTCCGCAATGCGGGGAAACCTGCAACTGCCAACGTACAGACTAATGCCGTAATACCGGCATTTAAGCAGGAAAACCTGACAGCCTGGACTTTCGACAGTCTGCCCGAGTTGCTGGAAGTCCAGCAAGGCAAGCAAACGCTCATTGGCTATCCGGCACTGGTGGACAAGCTTACGCATTGCCATATCGAAGTGTTTGATGATCCGGATGAGGCAAGCCGCATACACCGCATAGGTTTGCGACGCCTGTTTGCCTTGCAATTAAAAGAGCAAATCAAGTTCCTGGAAAAAAATATCCCTGGCTTGCAGCAGATGGGTATGCAATTCATGGCCCTGGGTTCGCAAGAGGAATTGCGTGACCAGATTATCCAGGTCGCGATAGAAAGTGCTTTTTTGCAAAACCCTTTACCTGCGAATTCAGGTGAATTCAATAAGCGCCGTGACGAGGGCAAGGCGAGATTGAATTTGCTGGCTAATGAAATTGCCCGCACAGCCGCGCAAATACTGGCCGAATACCATGGCCTGCCCAAGAAACTGCAAGGCATCAAGGCGCATGCGCAAGCTGCTGCTGATATGCAGGCGCAATTGCAGATGCTGGTGACCAAGCACTTTATCGCGGAAAATGATTTCACCCAGTTGTCGCACTTTCCGCGTTATCTGAAGGCGATCACGGTACGCATGGACAAGCTACGTGCCGATCCGGCGCGTGACCAGAAACTGCTGGCTGAATGGAATAGTGTGGCCCAGGCCTGGCAACGCCATCCACGCAAGACGGGAGTTGATGCAGACCCCAAGTTGCTGGAGTTCCGCTGGTTGCTGGAAGAACTCAGGGTTTCATTGTTTGCGCAGGAACTGCGTACTCCCATGCCGGTGTCTGTCAAGCGCCTGCAAAAAGTGTGGGAAAGTTTGCAGCGATAGCCGTCAATAGATCAGCATTAAATGAGTAATAGCATGGCCGCAGGCAAAGCTTGTTTGCTTGTTGTATGCTGAGGGCAGGCAGACAGGTTAATACACCTGATACTGCCTGCTTTTTTATAGGCATGCTGATATTCATGAATCATAAATTGAACCCCGCAACGATCTTCTTGCTTGTCATACCGCCTTTGCTCTGGGCGGGTAACGCTGTCGTCGGGCGCATGATTCATGAGATGGTGCCGCCTATCACCTTGAACTTCATACGTTGGGTATTGGCCTTTTTGATACTCCTGCCCATGGCTTTCCACATTTATCGCCGTGACAGCATGTTGTGGCGTAACTGGCGGCGCTTTGCTGTTCTGGGTTTGCTGGGTGTGGGTTTGTACAATGCCTTGCAATACCTGGCCTTGCAGAGTTCCACACCGATCAATGTCACCCTGGTTGCCGCCAGTATGCCGGTGTGGATGATGATGGTCGGTAGCCTGTTCTTCCAGGCCAAGGTCTCGCGTTGGCAATTGGCTGGGGCGGTATTGTCTATAGTTGGCGTGTTGATCGTTTTAAGCCGTGGCGAAATAAGACAATTGCTGTCGCTGCATCTGGTTCCTGGTGATATTTTCATGATCATTGCCACTATCACCTGGTCAGTGTATAGCTGGTTGCTGACGCGCGGTAATGACGGTGAATTACGTAATCACTGGGCTGATTTTTTACTCGCGCAAGTCAGCTTTGGTGTATTGTGGTCCGGCCTGTTCTCTGCGACTGAATGGGCGGTGACCAAGCCGGCCATACACTGGAGCCCCATGCTATTCGCTGCCCTGGCTTTTGTTGCTGTCGGTCCGGCAGTGATTGCTTTTCGTTGTTGGGGCCTGGGTGTGCAAAGAGTGGGGCCCAATATCGCCGCTTTTTTCAATAACCTGACTCCCTTGTTTGCAGCCCTGATGTCATCCGCATTTCTTGGGGAAACGCCACATGTATTTCATGCGCTGGCTTTCATGTGCATTGTTGGTGGCATTTTCCTGTCTTCACGGCGCTAGGTTTTGCTTAAATAGGATCTCCAACACCGATAGGTGCAGGAGCGATATTGACGATGAGTGAGAACAGTTGCTCGTATCTATAACGATTGCCAGCATCATCCAGCATTTTGCGGTTTTCCAGAAATGCTGCATCTACTTCTTTCCAGTCCTTGTCATTCAGTACTTGTCTGGCTACAGGCATGATGCGCTCTTCTTCTGCCCGCATGTGGGCAAAGTAAAAAAGGGCATACTGCTCTACCAGATCACGAAACTGTGCGAAAGCAGGTTTTCCACCAAACTCATAATCCAGCAATGCATGAAACAGTTTGTGCGCCATCAGCTCACCTTTGCTGTGTTGTTCGCTTAAAGCATCGAGCTCGCTGTCGAGTTGATGCGTTCTTTCCTTGATTTTGGCAAACAGGTATTGGTCTTCCTTGGGATGGTGGACTTTTTCGGGATATTCCATGATGTAGTACAGCATCGCACGGAAAACCTTCAAATCAGGCGCATTGCCACCGCTCTCTATTTGCCTGACAAAATAGCGCATGCCTTGTATGACAGAAGACAGGTGCTCATGCTCATCCTGAATGATGCGCAGCGAAGCAGGGTAGATATTTCTGACTGACATGATGAAGAGCCTCCTTACTATTCTTTTCCTTACTTTACTTTGTCGAAGGGGGAGAGCTGTTGATCAGGATCAAAAATGTTGAACTGTGATGATATTATTAATTAAAAAGCCACGCAGGTATGCACCAGCATGGCTCTTTGGCTTCTTACTGCAGTGGATATTACCTGCCGTTTAATTCCTTCAGCAATTCCTCGGCATGGTAAATTTTATCCATTGCTTCCAGTATGCCGCCACTGTGTACGGCGACACTACGGTTGCTGCGTTCATCAAACCAGAAAGCACCACCCAGAGAGTGGATGTTGCCATCAAAGACCAGACCGACAATTTCACCATTCTTGTTGATGAGGGGACTGCCAGAATTGCCGCCTATGATGTCATTATTGCTCACGAAATTGTAGTGCTGTTGCATATTCAGCTTACTTTTGGCTACATGCCAGGACGCAGGCAAGGCAAATGGATAGGCTCCAGTCTCATGCTCAAATGCCCCTGCAAAATTGGTAAAAGGTTTGACGGTGTTCTCTCCAGACTGCCAGCCTTTGACCTCGCCATAAGACAGGCGCAGGGTGCCGGTAGCGTCAGGATACACACTGGTGCCGGTCTGGGCAAAACGGGCTTGTGCAATCAATTCTGAATTTTTTTGCACTACTGTCTGTACTTCCTGTTCCATGCGCTTGCGTACGCTACGAGATTCAGCGTCGACTGCCAAGGCCAGTTTGATGAAAGGGTCATCAGACTGCACAATGGCCTCCTTGCCGCCATTCCATAAGGTTTTGCGGTATTCAATATCCGCCAGACGGGTTTTGCTGACCAGTTTTTCTGTCAGTTGATCGGGCGAGAGTTTTCCTAATACCTGCTTGACGAATGCGTGATTGGTTCCCAGGTCTTCACGCATCTTGGTCAGGGAGTGTGTCAGTTTGACTTTCTCGAATTCCGGGTAAATTGGCGCTTTTGAAAACACCATTTGCTGCACGCCAGGCAGGCGCGTATCGGTAAATTCTGGCAAGCGATCAGCATTGTTTTTTATTTTTTCATCTGCCGCACGAACAAGATTGCGGGCGATGCGGAAATAGTCGCTGGAGAAAGCGGCTCCTCCTTCTGTCATGCTGGAGATTCTATGTAACTGACGGTAGTTTTCCTGAGCCCTGGCAATGGTATCCCAGGCGCCGCTGACTTTTGTCTTGAGTTCTGGCCTGGAATCAACAAACTGGCGCAAGGCAGCTTCTTCTGCTTGCTTGCGGGCGATGAATTCTGGGGCCAGCAGGGTTTTCAGTCTGCCAATGCCAGCCTTATAGCTATTTTCTGTATTGAATAACAGGTGATCAGCGGTGCGCGCTGCTTCTGCGCTGGTCTTGCGATATTGCGTGAGCACACCGCGCAATTCTGCTAAATGTTGCAAGTTGTCGATAAGGCCAATATCACGCAAGCTGTTCAATTGTGCCATAGTCAGTTGACGCTGGGTGGAGCCAGGGTGACCAGTAATAAACGTCAGTTCACCTTCTTGTGCCCCGGTCTTGCTGAAAGGGAAGAAATTTTTGATTTCAGCCGGTTTGCCGTTCTCGTACACACGCAACATGGTGATGTCGAGGTCATAGCGGGGAAAATTGAAATTGTCCGGGTCGCCACCAAAAAAAGCGATGGATTTTTCTGGTGCCCATACCAGGCGGGTATCGGCATAGCGATGGTATTTATACAGATGATAGCGGCCACCATGATAAAGATCGACGATATCGCAACGGGTTTTTTCCTTGTCGTCACCTACGCAGGCGGACGTCAGTTTGGCATAGATGGCATTTTGTGCCTGTTTGAAATCTGCACCTTCAAGACCCGCAGTGGTTTTCTTCACGTCGTCTGTCACATCGCTGATGTCTTCCAGTCGGTTTAATTCCAGTGCTGGACAAACTTGTTCTTCTTCACGCTTCTTAGCCAGGAAGCCGTTTCCTACATAATTTTGTTTGGCTGTCGATAACTGTTCTATACAGCCAGACGCGCAATGATGATTGGTCATGACCAGGCCATCTTTGGAGACGAAAGAACCAGAACAGCCAGGTAGCTTGACCGAGCTTAACATGGTGTTCTTGATCCATTCTGTAGTGGGCTTGAAGCCGTATTCTGCTTGCAATCTGGAGGTCGGCAAATTGTCCAAGGTCCACATACCTTCTGCCGCGAAGGACAGGGCAGGAATTGCCAGACTTAGAAATAAGTAGGACTTACGCAAAACCGCCCCAGCTGCGTTGCAGCTCCTAGCCGTACTAAAGTACTGTCTTCGTCGCTGCGCCTTGCTGGGACAATTTTGCGTAAGTCCTAATAAGAATTTCTTTTGCATTGTTTTTCCATTACTTGAAAATAAATTGCCTCTCCCTGTTACGGGAAGAGGCAGGGTTTTTTCATGTCCAGGGATTTTATTAATTCCTGTTTGAACTACTTGGTATTTTAACGTTTCGCTTGTATTGCTTCAATTTGATCCATGATTTTATTCATGCGCACGAACACTGCCTGATAAGGAGCAGGTGAGGCCAGATCAACACCTGCGCTCTTGACCAGTTCATAAGGGTAAGCAGAACCGCCAGCTTTCAGGATATTCAGGTATTTATCTTTGGCACCAGTTTGGCCCTTCAAAATCTCATCTGCAAACATGGATCCGGCAGCGATGGAAGTGGCGTACTGGAATACATAGAAGCGATTGTAGAAATGGGGAATATACGCCCATTCTACGGCATAAGTATCGTCTATCTTCATGACGCCTTCTTTATCACCATGATAGCTTTTCAGGATGTCGCCATAGATTTTCGACAATGCTTCACCCGTCAAGGATTCACCTTTATCCACCTTGGCATGTACTTCACGCTCAAAATCGGCAAACATGGCCTGGCGGAAGAAAGTGCCGCGCAGATTTTCCAATGCCGAGCCCAGATATAGCAAACGCTCATCATCACTCTTCGCGATCTTCAGCATATGGTCGAGCAAGAAGACTTCGTTGGTCGTCGAAGCAATTTCTGCCGTGAAGGTGGGGTAGTCAGCGCTGATGAATGGTTGATGCTTATTGGCCAGGTAGGAATGCATGGCGTGACCCCATTCATGTCCCAGGGTCGAGACAGACTCATAGTCGTCGTTGTAATTCAACAGCAGGTATGGATGCACGTCATAAACTGCGCCATTCATATATGCGCCTGAGCGTTTGCGAGGACGTGGATAGACATCCATCCAGCGTTCAGTCGTGGCTTTTGCCATTGCCTTGGTGTAGTCATCGCCAAGCGGCTTGACGGACTCCAGCATCAGTTTGATACCGTCCTTAATAGGATATTTGAAATCGCCAGACACCAGCGGTGGATAGATATCGAAATAACGAAGGTCTTTGACGCCAAGCAGCTTGGCGCGCAATTTGAAGTAGCGATGCAGGGTAGGGAGATTGGCACGAGTTTGCGTCACCAGCGTGTCGTAAACTTCGCGTGGTAACTTGTTGTTATCCAGTGCCTGTGTCAGTGAATCTGGATAATTGCGTATCTTGGCATAAGCTGAATCGCGTTTTAACTGTTCGTAAAAAGTAACGCCATAGCTGCGTTCAAATTCTTTCCACTTACCCCAAAATGCATCAAATACGAGTTGGCGGTCAGCACGGTTGGGCGCGGCGCGGTATTTCGTATAGGCGGACTGATCTATGCGTACTTCTTCACCTGTTGATAATTTAACCTTGGGCCAGGGCATATCAGCATTTGACAAGGTGGAATACACTGCGCTGGCCGTATTGGTTGCCATGCCAAAGGTGGCAACAATTTCTTCCCCTTTTTTATCCAGGGTATGCTGGCCAGAGCGCAAGATATCATCCAGTTGATGGGCATAGATTTTCAAACCTTTTTCTTTGGTTTGAAAAGCCTGTATTTTCTTGGCGCCTATACTCAAAATTTCTGGCCTGAGGAAAGACGTTGCTTCTTCCACTTTACTGCCCAAAATGTCCGAGCGCTGCCCCAGGTCCATGCCGGCATTGTCGCCAGTATCCTGATCGCGGAACTGAAATGCATAGCTGGACAGACGGGCATAGCGCTTCCACAAGTCAGCATTCATGTCCAGGCAAGTCTTGAGACGCGCGATATTGTCACCCAGATGACCGCTACAGGTTTGAAACTGTTTTAACTGCACCTCCAGCGTCATCGCATCTTTGTCCCAATCAGCCTTGGTCTGATACATGTCATTTAAATTCCAGCGGTCTGCTTCCGTCTCGCTGGGATGAGCAGCAAAGGCAAAGCTTGGCATGGTCAATGCAACAGCGAACAAGTTGCGAACAAGATGTTTATGCATGGTTTATGGTCCAGTTTGGATTTTTTAGATTAATGGATGTACAACAAATGCAGGGCAGGGCCTTATTGCTTATCTGATATCCACACTTTTCAGTGTTGTTATATTGCCCCTGCACGTGAGGCAGTATTTTGGTCTGAAAGTTCACAGTTGGAAAGCAAATTTGGAAATATATTTACCATTTTCCATGCCAGAAGAGATTGCTTGACAGGTATCAATGCAAATAATACTAATTCGCATTTATGATGGCAACTCATCAATTTGCCAGCCAAATAGCCCTGCCTATCAGCCAGCCAGTAAGACTAACTGATATGTAAGGATATTCATGAAAGCCTGTCTGATCCCTCTGGCTGTTGTGCTAAGCGGTGCAATTTTGCCAGTCTTTGCCCAGTCAACGTCATCTGAAGCCGCATTACCTGAAGTGAAGGTTACCGGCGTCGCCGGGAAAACCTATCACCACAAATCGACGACAACGGCCAACAAAACCGATACCCAGCTGCTTGATACACCTCAGGCAGTAACTGTCATCAGTAAAGACCTGATCCGTGACCAGAGCATGCAAAGTCTAAGTGATGTCATACGCTATGTGCCTGGTATTGTTGCAGCCCAGGGGGAAGGTAACCGCGATACAGCCGTATTTCGCGGTAATAGTTCTACGGGTGATTTTTATGTTGATGGCATACGTGATGATGTGCAGTATTACCGGGACTTTTACAATATCGATAGCGTTGAAGCCTTAAAAGGATCAAATGCAATGATCTTTGGCAGAGGCGGTTCTGGTGGTGTCATCAATCGCGTCACCAAGCAACCTGAATGGCGACTTGTGCGTGAAGCCAGTATTGCTTTGGGCTCATGGAACCATCGTCGCATGACTGTGGATATGGGGCAGGGTCTTACTGACAGTACAGCCATGCGTATCAATACCGTCGTTGAGGATTCTGGCAGTTATCGCCAGGGTTTCAAACTCAAGCGTTCTGGCGTGAATCCGGCTTTGTCCTTGCGTCTTGGCAGGGACACTTTGCTTGCTCTCGCCTATGAACATTTCACGGATGAAAGAACGGCTGACCGTGGTGTGCCTTCCTACCAAGGACGCCCCTTGAATACCGATGCAGGCACCTTTTTTGGTAATCCCGACATCAATACTACCAGGGCCAGGGTCGATGCGATATCGGCGCTTGTAGACCATGATTTTGGGCAGGGATGGACTGTGCGTAACCGCATGCGCTACGCCGGGTACGACAAGTTTTATCAAAACATTGTGCCGGGCAGCCTGAATACTGCAGGCACGATGGTCGCTCTGTCCGGTTATAACAATGCAACTCAGCGCAAGAACTTTTTTAATCAGACTGATCTGATCTTTACCCTGGATACAGGCGGCATAAATCACAAATTTGTGGCTGGCCTGGAGTTGGGTCGCCAGGAAACCGATAACCTGCGTAATACTGCTTACTTCCTTACCATTGGCCCTAATATTACATCCAGCAATGCACCATTATCGAGTCCAATGGCAAATTCGCCGGTAACTTTTAAACCGTCTGCAACGGATGCGAATAACAGTGGCACAGTTACCAGCAAGTCAATTTATGTGCAAGACCAGATAACATTTTCGCCGCACTGGCAGTTGGTTGCAGGTTTGCGTCGCGACAGTTTTGATGTGGATTTCACCAACAAACGCACAGCAGAAAATCTGAAAACCACGGATGCCCCTGTTTCGCCACGTCTAGGTCTGGTATTCAAGCCTTTCAAGGAAGTATCGGTCTATGCAAGTTGCGGTCTGGCCTATGTACCGCGTGCCGGAGATCAATTATCTTCCCTGAGCCTGAGCAATAAAAATCTTGATCCTGAAGAATTCAAGAATCTGGAGCTGGGCGCCAAATGGGATATTAATCCAGATCTGTCGGTCAGTGCCGCCATTTATCAACTTGATCGTAGCAATGTCGCCATTGCCGATCCGACAGATGCCAGCAGATCCATCCTGGTGGATGGTCAGCGCAGCAAAGGTTTGGAGTTGGGATTCAATGGCAAAATCAACCGGGACTGGAGCATCATGGGAGGCTACGCCTATCAGGATGCAAAGATCACCAAGACGCAGTCGGCCACAGTATTGGCAGGTGTCACACTGGCGCAGGTGCCGCAGCATAGCGCCTCCTTATGGAGTCGCCATGACTTCAACCCCGTTTTGGGCGTCGGTCTGGGCATTGTGTATCGCAGTGCGATCTTTGCCGCGACGGATAATGCTGTGACTGTGCCGGGTTTTAGTCGCCTGGATGCAGCTATATATTACACGCTGAATAAAGCGGTGAATGTGCAGGTAAATATAGAGAATCTGCTCGATAAGAAATACTATGCCTTTGCCAATAGCAACAGCAATATCACACCGGGTTCACCGCGTGCCTTGCGTGTCAGCCTGCATGCCAGATTCTGATAATAGCGTGTGTTGAAATGATAAGGGCGAACCCTTGAGGTTCGCCTTTGTTCTGGCTTATGCGGGAAATTACTTGCCCATTATTTCGATCTTGACCAAATTGTCATCTGATTTGCGGTCCACATACTTGATATCCGGATCTATGCCAGCTTTAGCAGGTAAGCCTTTGACGACGAGTTTGAACTCCATTTCTTTTTGATTGATAAGCTGGCGTTGACGCAGCAAGGGTTTGCCGTCTTTGTTATCAACCCCAACATCCATCCAGTCTTTCAATTTGACTTCTTTTTCCACACCTAATTCATCTGCCTTGAGTTTATTGCTGGTGGCTTTGAGTGTTACTTCGTACTGTCCATCCGGCAAGACTTTGGCGGTTGCTGAAATGGCGCGATTTTCATACAGGGTGATGGATTCAAACAGATCATCAATCACATATTGCTGCTCAGCTGGCGTGACCTCGCGTAAGGCCCTGGTCAGTGCCGTGCTGCTAGGGTAAGGCGCGCCCTTGTTGGCATGGCGGGCGATGACTTCGCGTAGGGCCTGATTGACTTTATCTTCGCCTATCTGGTCTTGCAGCAAGTACATGGCCAGACTGCCTTTGGCATAGTGGATATAGTCTTGATTTTCATTTTGTGCCAGTGGCAATTCTTTTTTCCTTTCCTGACTGCGGCCTTGCAAATACCTGTCCAGTTCAAACTGCAGGAAGCGCCGCATGGTTGCATCGCCATAGGTATGCTTCATGACCATCAGGGCCGAATACTGTGCCAGGGTTTCTACCAGCACGGTGCCGCCTTTGCTATTGCCAGAGATGACCTGATGTGCCCACCATTGATGGGCGACTTCATGTGCCGTTACATAGAAAGGATAATCAACTTCCTTGGGATTATTGTCATCGACGCGGGCAATGAAACCTATGCTTTCTGAAAAAGGTATGGTGTTAGGGAAAGCCTGGGCAAATCTGGCATAGCGTGGAAACTCAATGATACGGACCAGTTTGTGCTGGTAGGGGCCAAAGTTCTTGGTGTAGTAATCCAGTGACTTTTGCACGCCTTTCACCATGCGGTCTACATTGTATTCATGTCCTTTGTGATAATCGATTTCTATGGGAATGTTCTGCCACTGCGCTTGCTTCACTTCATAGCGACCTGACAGGAAGGCATAAAAATTCAAGATAGGCTGTTCTGGCGCGTAGTGATAATAGTTGCGGCCATGCTCTTGCCATTGGCGTTTTAAAGTACCCGGGGCCACTGCCATTTGATCTGCAGAGGTGGATACCACTGCGTCGAAATTGATCCAGTCGGCATCATTGGCAATGTAGTTGTTTTCCAATGCCTTGGGATCATCCCGTTCTGCCATTCTTTCTTTTTCATGCAAGCCATGCTCACGCCGCGTTTTATCATCCCTGAGTTCCATTGCTGGCTGATAGCCTATATGTGGCATTAGCATGCTGTTGAAGAAGCTGCCATTATAGTTGAGAGGGCTGCCCTGGCTCATGCCGAGAAAGTTTTTGGGTGCGATATCAAGTTCAAAATTGAGATTCAATTTTTCACCCGCTGTCAGAGGTTTTTTTAGTTTGTAGCTATGAAACCCCAGCTTGCTATCAGCTATATTTTTTTCATTGGCAAAATCCAATTCCATCTTGATGATGTCTACATCTTCTTTTTGCGTAATAAAAATCTCTTGTATTGCCTGCTTGCTACGATTAATCAGGTGATAGCTTCCCTTGATATGCGTACTACGCGTTTCAGGATAGATGTCTACATTCAGTTTGACATCGCTGATACGTGGTTGTGCCTGGCTAGCATATTGTTTATAGAGTTTTTCATAGTTGGCGTTGTCAGTTTGTTGTGCAAACTGGTTCTGGTAGGGATTAAGAATATTTGTAAAGTAAAAAATTGCGGCGCCTGCCAGCAAAAAAACACTGGTGCCAGTCGCCAGTAAAATCGGATTGCCCCCTGTGAAAGCCTGTCTTGCAAGGCGCAAGCGCAGGCGGAAATCTGTGGTAGTGCCACGTACCCACATCATCAAAGACAGACTGACCAGGATTAGCGCAGCACCAGTCCAGTAACTCAAGTACCAGCGGGAGACGGCCAGCATGTGACCATAGCCATTCATGTCAGAGTAAGTGATGGATGGTGTCACTGCATACCGGAACATGGGATGTTCAATACCCATTGCAGGCAAGGCTATCGTGGCAGCGTAATACAGCACGATTAAAAAGTAAGCCAGATACTTGTGATTGACGATGACTTGCAAGGAAATCGCGAGCACAGCCAACAAGGCATATTCCGGCCATTGCATCAAAAACAGCTGCTGTACATACTGGGCTATTTCATAATTGGTATAGCCTTTAATAGTCTGTAGCAGGATGCCGCACAACATCAGTACAAAGAGCATGATGCCTTGCAGGGCAATCAGCGCGATCAGCTTTGCTGTGAATGGCAGGTAGTTGGGAATGGGCAGTGCATCAAGCAATTGCGCAATGCGCGCATCCCGTTCACGCCACACCAGTTCACCGGCGTAAAAGGTGGTGATGGCAAGCATGAAAATACCAAAGCTGCTACCAAGAATCTCCAGCACCGCATAAGTTACAGGATAAGTGGGCGTGCCAAACATTTTAGTGATGGAAGTGGAAATCGCAAACATGAACAAAACGCCAGCCAGTAGCATGACGATGAAATACACGTTTTTTACGGACTCCCGCAAATTCAGCATGCTTTCGGCATACAGCAACTTCAAGATTCTGTTATTCGAAAAATTGGGAGTGACTTTTTGCGGCTGTATCGTGGCAGGCAAGATCGCAAGCGTTTCTTTCTTTTGCTTGCCTGCCGTGTTGATTGTTGCGAATTTGAAGCGCCAGTAGCAGAGCGTCAGGCTGGCGACACCAAGGCCTAGCCATATCAGGCGGTTGATGAGGAAAACGCCATCCAGGGCAATCTGGCGGGTATTCTTGTCGACTATGCTCCAGTATTCAGTCATCATGCTGACGGCAGAAGAACCAAAGGGATCAAGCAGGGCAGCGATAGTCTTGTTGTCCAGATCAGCCCGCAATGAACGGGCGACCAGATAGCCGATAATTAACAGCACGCTGGACACATATACTGGCATCATGCGGCGCGTAAGTGCGCCAAGGGTAAAGAAAACGCCGCCAAAAATTATAAAATTTGGCAATATCGCATATATATAAGGTATCAGGTACGACAAGGGTTGCACAGCGCCCAGCCTGACTGCTTCTATACCTGGCAAATAACAACCCAGCCATGCACCCAGACCGAGAGCAGAAAAGATGATAATACTGATCAGCAGGGCAGCCAAAAAGCGACCTGCAAGATATTGGAGTTTGGTGATGGGGGCGCTGTAGAAAAAATGCCAGGTGTGATGTTCGATATCCTGGTGTGTCGCTTGTCCCATCAATGCAGCAACCGTGCTGATGCCGAGATAGCCAAGGAAGGTAACACTTTGAAAAACCGCTACTGGCGCATTGACATTCACCTTGCCGCCAAAACCGATCGATGCACCAGCAAATAAGCCGCCTGCGGCTGCCATCCATAGTAAAGCCAGGGAAAAGAAAACCAGAAAATAGATATAAGTGGACAGGCTGCGGGATTTCTGGCGCAGCTCAAACATGAGTATCGCTAACATGACGACTCCTCAGGCTGTGTGTTGAACTGGCATCGCAACAGGGCTGGACAGCAAGCCGGCCATCGCAGCGAAATACACATCTTCCAGATTGCCTTGAGTGGTTTCAAAGTCGTCATCTGGCTGCGTATCTGCATACACGTGGATAAGCGTGCGGCCTGAGGTCAGGCGACTGGAGATGAGTTGATATTTTTGCTGGCAGGCTGCGAGTTCAGTCTTCTCTATAAAACGTTTCCAGATTTTGCCCTGTATCTGCGCGATCAAAGAAAGTGGTTGGCCGGTCAGTATTACCTGGCCTTTGTTGATGACCGCCATGTTGTTGCACAGGTCAGCCACATCATCCACGATATGGGTGGACAGGATGACGATTTTTTCAGCGCCTATGTCAGCCAGCAAGTTGTGAAAGCGCACTCGTTCTTCTGGGTCCAGGCCAGCAGTGGGCTCATCAACGATGATTAGTTTTGGGTCGCCAAGCAAGGCCTGGGCAATGCCAAAGCGTTGCCGCATGCCGCCAGAAAAACCACCCAGATGCTTGTTTTTGACATTGTAGAGATTGGTTTGATGCAGCAAGGCCTCAACCACCTCTTTGCGTTGTTTTCGATTATCCAGACCCTTCAAGACAGCGAAATGATCCAGTAAGTCATAGGCACTGACCTTGGGATAGAGACCAAAATCTTGTGGCAGATAGCCAAGCAAGCGGCGGATATGATCTTTTTGTTCATGGATATTGATGCTATCGAGCATTGCAGTCCCTGAATCTGCATCTTGCAAAGTTGCCAGCGTACGCATCAAGCTTGATTTGCCTGCACCGTTTGGTCCCAGTAAGCCAAACATACCGGCGGGTATGGTCAGGTTGATATCATTAAGTGCTTGTACGCCATTGCCATACTTTTTTGAGAGCTGCTGTATGCGAAGTTCCATGCCTTTGTCCCTTTTGTGATTGAACGATTCCTTGCGCAGTTGGCGCGGGCAGGTATATCTTATGTAAATAGAATGCGCAAATGGAAAGATGCGATGAAATGGCCTCAGGCGGGGATGGAAGTGAAAAATGAAGGATTGAAGCGTTTAAACAAAGCCTGTGAGGGTAAGCCCTGGATTTGTTAAGCCGAATGCTGCAAGTTTGTGTTCGATACGATATAATGCGGTTTGGCGGGCCCCTGCGCATTGCGGCGTGGCCAATCTGGTCAGGTCGGGAACGAAGCAGCCACAGTCACTTACCGCAAGTGCCGCAGATCAGGCTCGCCAACTTCTTGTTTTAATTTCCCCAGTCTATCGATATCTATTGCCATGAATTGTATATTCATGGATTAGTGTTTTCTATGCTGCAAATCTGTCAGTTTGTTTAACGGGCGCATTCAGCGGCAATAGCAAGCTTAACGTTGTCCCCTGGTTTGGCTCACTGTTGAGTTCTATTTTACCGCCCAGTACATCAGTGACCAGGTTGTAGACGATATGCATACCCAGGCCTGATCCGCCTTTCCCCAGTTTTGTCGTAAAGAAGGGGTCAAATACGCGTGCCAGATGCTCTGGCGAAATACCAGTACCGTCATCACTGAAGATAATCTCTACCTGATTCGTTCCACAAAGCCTGGTCTTGAGATACATATTCCCATGCTCTTTATGCTCAAAGGCGTGCGTCAGCGAATTATTGACAGAGTTGGTGAGAATTTGCGCCAGCGCGCCCGGATAACTTTCCATTATGACCTCAGGCGTCAGCTCAATATGCAAGTGATGTTTGCTCCTGCTATACATGGGTTCAAGGGTAAGCAGAATTTCATGCAGGGTGGTACTCAGATTAAATCGCCGTCTGTGATTGCCGGATTGATCTACTGCAACCTGTTTAAAACTAACAATGAGTTGGGCTGCTCTATCCAGATTACGCACCAGTATGTTTGCGCCTTTGATGGTTTCCTGGGTCAATTGCGCAAGGATGGAACGGCGTGGCTGACTGCTTGATAATTCGTTCTCCATGCTGTTTGCATGATCTTGTATGGTAGAGGCAACGGTGACGCTATTTCCTATGGGGGTATTGAGTTCATGAGCGATGCCTGCGACCAGTGAACCCAGGGCCGCCATTTTTTCAGAGCGTATCAACTCATCCTGCATTGCAGTCAAACTGTCGAGCGCAATCTCTAACTCTCCATTGGTTTTTTCCAGGCTATTGGTACGTTGTCTGACGCGTTCTTCCAGTTCGGAATTCAATTGACGCATTTCGTTTTCTATGTCGCGAATACGGCTGATATCTATAGGTGAAAAAATGACCATTTTGTCGCCATCTGACTCCAGTAAACGTGAAGACAATAAGCAAGTCGCTACGCTGCCATCCTTGTAGCGGAACCGCATTTCAAACTGGTCAACAAAGCCTTGTTCGTTGAGCAATTTCAGATACGCAGGCCTTAATGAAATATTTTCCCATAGTTGCAATTCCTGCGGGGTTTTACCCAGCATTTCACTGGTGGCAAAGCCAGTCTGCCTGGCAAGGTTATCGTTGATTTCTACAAATTTATCATTGTTCAACGTGATTAATGCCAGCGGGACTGGAGAATATTTGAATAGATTAACGAATTTGTTTTCGCTAATGCGAAGTGACATTTCAGATTTTCTCAGTGAATCTTCAGAACGCTGTAGTCGACGTATGTGTAGCCACAGTAAAAATGTCAGTATACTCAGTAAAAATATTGTAGCGCTTGAAAACACGATGCGGTCACGTGTGCGGTCACGCCATGCTGCCAGTATCGAGTCACTGTCACGCGCAAATACGGAAACAATAGGAAAACCAGTGATCTTGCGATAAGTGTATAGCCGTTCTATTTGATTTTTTTCATCAAGAAACTGACTGTCTCTGAAGCCACCTTCAACAGCCAGATTGAGCAAATTCTTGATAATCGGTGACTGTCGGATTTCTTTGCCCACATATTCTTTATCAAAGGGGAAGCGGACGATGACAGTACCATCTTCAGTGAACAAGGAGACCATGGCCTTGCTGTCTTTAGCAACCCTGGCATACACAGAGCTGAAATAAGAAACGCTGATGTCTGTACTGATGATGCCTAAATGTTTGCCATTATCAGCAAACAGATTGCGTGCGATGGGTACCACAAGTTCAGTATCATAAAAGCGCTGAAAGGGATGACCGATGACTGCATGCCTGATTTCAGGATGTTTCAACAATAGCTGAATATAGGTTCTTTCATCTGCATCGACTTGATAGGCTGGGTAGTCTATGGTGCTGACAAAGGCTTTGCCTGAAGGATTGACGTATTGCAGTGCTTTCAATACCTTGTTGAAGGGTTGTGCCTTGGCAATCAGTACGCGGATGATATCGTCATTGAGTTCACGTTCGCGGCTGATGGACTGTATGGCATTGATGACCGTGCTCAGGTTGCCATCCGCCTCGCGCAGCGTCTGGGTCGCATGTTCTTCCAGCAGGCGAACAGCAACCAGGCCATTTTCATATTCAGATCTAAAAGTAACGCTCCGGTCTTGCGAGATAGCCCACCAGGTTTGCAAAATAATGGCGGCAATTGACAGACCTGCAAGTAACAGGAAAATCACGCTAGCAATTTTTGGCCGTTCAGCCGATACTGCCATGCAAGTTCCTTCCTGTAATTGCTTCCTGGTTTCTGCTTGTCAAGGGAGATCGTCAGATATTGCGTTTTGTTTTATTGATCCACTGTTACATTGATACTCACGCAAAGAGTTTTTACATCTTCTCTCAAACACAAGCCTGAGTTTTTCTTAATAATATATTCCTGTTCCCAGACAGAAATCTTGCCCTGGAACTTTTTCTACATATCCTTTTTTCTTTTCCAGATCTTTGGTAACTGGGTTGGGCCAGCGATAAGCAACCCAGGCTTTGCCATTGGCGAAGCATTTCTCTGCCATTTCCTTGATCAGATACACGCCATCCTGATCACGCATGTCTATCATGGTTTTGCCAACGATTTTTGGATTTTTTCCGTGGACAGCCTGATAGCCTTTTTGATCAATTGTATAAAGGTACAGATCCCCTTTTTTATTGATGTCGCTGATGGTGTTGAAAGGGCTATCTAGTTTATTAAACTCAGCAATGGATTTTTCAACGCCATTTTTTTTGATGTATTCCTGAGCTTTTTGTATCAATGCCAAAGCGTCAGCTTCGGTACTTCTTTCGTTGGCGGACGTGTAAGCAGGCGAGGTAGCAATAATTAATCCCAAAGCGAATGCGAGGTAAGTTTTTTTCACGGGTGCCTCCTGATTTGATGCTGGTTGACGATCGATGATGACTTCTCGTACCTTGAAACAGCTGAGCAAAAAATCCCTGTTGGATCAAAACGCCAAATGGATATGGCAAATTTAGTATGTAATGAACCCCTGACCAGCAGTTCAGATATTGGGCAGGTTTTAAACCTATGCAGAGTATTTCTGTAAGCGCCTCAATCATCCGGTTTAATTATTCATCATTTATATAATAGAGCTAAACCTTGAAAAGTTAAGCTCAATGAAAATTAATTGTTATTCAAATTAACCCGATTTAACAATAGAATTGTTGTTTTTTGGAAAGCATGCACATACTTCAATAAATAATCATGAGGAAGCAGAATTCGCCTTGCATTTTTGCCAGTCGCAAAGAAAGGAATGTTCAATATAATGCCCGCGCCACAGTGGCGGATTACATGGAGTTTGTCAGGGAATATGTCGGAGACGGCGGGTTTTCGACTTCAGACTCAGGCTTATGCCAGCCTGCCTGCTGCGTGAAAATAATATTAATTAAAGTGGATGTGTATGAAGTCCAGGATAGACATCATTTCGATATTGTTCTGGACATGAATGATATGTCTGCAGAAGTGACTCAGGCTTTAGTGCGGCAAATATTGTCAGCCTGAGTCAGTTTCTGGTTGGCGCTTATGCGACGGCGCGCTTGTCCGTCACCCTCGTGATAGGGCTGATTTGCGTTGCCATGATGACGATCAGTATCAACAGGCTGCCACTACCCATGAATAATTGCGGAATAGTGATGCCGCGCAGCAGCCAGCCTGTGAATGCCGCCGAGACCGGCCCTATGCCCATGAAGATAAACATGAACATACTCATGGCGCGACCTATCATATTCGGTGGTACCTGTTTTTGTACCCAGGTAAATACTGCCACATGCAAAAATCCGCCCAATATGCCCACACTTAACAGTATGCCCGCACCTTGCCAACTGGCGCTGATCAGGCCCATGGGGATAAACAAGATACCCACAATAAAATCGACCAGCAAGATGGTGCGTCCCAGATTGCCAAAGCGCAGATTAGGTTTCATACCTGCCAATGCCATGCCCAATAAAGTGCCTGCACCATGTGAGCCTGCCAGCAAGCCCAGCGCGCTGGCGCTATTGCTGAGTTGATTT
The DNA here is from genome assembly GCA_016200895.1 of Burkholderiales bacterium. Lineage (GTDB taxonomy): Bacteria > Pseudomonadota > Gammaproteobacteria > Burkholderiales > Burkholderiaceae_D > Undibacterium. The sequence goes on along the minus strand of JACQDX010000124.1, from coordinate 16,050 downwards.
GCCATCACTGGCAAGGCAATCTGTATTGGCCCCATGATGAAGAAGGCGATTGCAGACCAATAGATAAAGCAACTGCGCAACTGTTTCTCATTCCAGCAATAATGCAAGCCTTCTGCCAGGGACTGCAGCAGCGCTGGCTTTTGTCCGGCAGGACCTGAACCAGGCGGCGCGGACATGCCATCATTCATCCTGACCTTGCTCAGTGTCCAGGCAGAAAAAGCGTAAGTGAAGCAATCAAAAAAGAAAGCCGCTGCCAATCCTTGAGCATCTTTGATCATGCCTTGCTCATGTGTACCATCCGTACCAAACAGGGCAATCAGTAAGCCAGCCAGTACAGGACCGATAAACATGGTCAACTGGCGCATACCCAGCATGGTGCCATTCGCAGATTGTAACTGGGCCGGTGCGACCACACGTGGCAACATGGATGTGCCTGAAGGTATGCTGAAGGCAGTCGAGATACCCAGACCCAGCGCCAGCACGTACACCATCCATAATTCCAGCTTGCCGTAAAAAATCAGGGCGCTCAGTATACCCAGAAGCATGGTATTGATGTACTTGGTCTGCATCATCACTGTCTTGGGTGAGTAGCGGTCAACCACTGCGCCACCCAGCAATATCAACAAGGCGCGTGGCACACTAATCAGCGCCAGCACGATGCCGAGTATCAGGGTGTCACCAGTCATCTTCAGCACCAGCCAGGGCAGGGCAATTAAAGTGAACTGGTCCCCCAGCATGGAGATGGCACCACCGCCTATCATCCACAGGAAATTACTGTCCTTGAATATACCTTTGCGCGCATTGTCGGTTTGGTTTGTATTTACATTGTTCATTTTGTTTTCCTTATGACTTCAGAGGATGACTTTTTTCCAAAAAGGCCAATCCCTGACGGGCGTAGACAATTAATGCCGGCGTCAGACCACCACCTATACTTAGTTCAGGTTCTTTTTCATGAATGCTTCTGACTTTGAGCATGGTAGGTAAATGATTGCCCCATGCGTCCATGAATAAAGTGCGCCACTTGATTAAAGATGCTTGTACATCGGGATGTTCTGGTGGTAAGTTCAGCGTCATTTTCTGCCTGACTTCTGCAAAAACCTGTGCCCAGGTTTCGTTATTCTTAAAGAAGGAGTTGCGAAAATACTGCAGTTCTTCTTCGCTCAGATATTTGCAATAAATGTCATACCTGACCTCAATGGACGCCTTGGTAATAAAATCTATCATTTCATCATCCACACCACTTAAGGACTGCAAAGATGGTTCTTTTCTATGCATCTGGGTGAATTTGCTAAGTAGGGCGGGGTCAGGCATTATTGTGCTCATGACGCGCACCCACTTCTTGGCCAATTGCTTGGCTCTTGGGTCACTTGGTGGTACTTTCTGATCCAGTAAAACTCGCCCAGCCTGGATAAAAGGCGGCATATGCGTGTCAACCTTGCTTTGTGCCTGCAACTCCAGTTCACGCAAACGCAAGATTTCATCGCGGCTGAAATATTTGCCAATCAAGCTCATCATTTCGAGCGTCGACAGCCAATACTCAAGATTGGGTTCGTTATTGGTTTTCAGTAAGCGTGACAGTTCTCGCAGCCTGTCACGCAATTCCATGCTTTGGGTTATCTGCTGATCCAGACCTGAAATCTGCTCGTCTATCACGCATTGCAAGTCATTGCCTGCACCATTGATGACGTCGCCAACTTCTGCCAATGACAAATCCAGGCGGCGCAGGGCTTGGATATGATGCAGGCGTTTGATATCTGATCTGTCATAGAGACGATAACCTGCCTCTGAGCGTGCAGACGGCTTGAGCAAGCCAATTTTGTCGTAATGATGTAGCGTGCGTATGGTCAGGCCTGTGCGGCTGGCCAGTTCACCGATTTTCAATAACATACCTGATCTCCTTCAGTGAAGCAGACTATAAAGCCTCACCTTATGTCAGGGTCAAAGGTTTTTTGAAAATATTTTTATTGTCTGATTTATTTGTCTTTTTTATCTCGTTGAGGCCAATATGCCCACATCACACCAAGCAGGCTGCTCAGCAAAATAAACCCCCACTCCATGCCGCCTTGACCCGCGCCGACGACATACCAGCCGTTTTGGGCGTGTACATGGACTAATCCAAAGCAAATGACGACGATATGGCCTATGCAGGCAGGTACGATAAAGCGATTGATCAGCAATGCCAGGCTGCTGGCAGTTTGCACCAGCAAGACCAGCCATGCCAGGGCGGTGCCAAAGGGATATCCCAGTTCGGTCAGGAACTCGCCAAAGAGCGGGATATTTGCCGGGTGAGTGTAGCCATGCAGAGGGTGGATCAAAATAATCAATGCGACACCGATGCGCACAATATCCAGGCCGCGTTGCAGCTTGGCTGGACTTGCTTGATTTACTTTATGCCATTGCTGAATCATGAAAAGTCTCCTGAAAAATGAGCTTTCAACAATGGCAGAAAATAAAATTTGGAATTGGCTTATGTGATTAAATTGCCTTGCAGAGTGATGAATTCAAGACGGATTCTGGAGGAAAAGGGTCTGGCGACAATGGTCGCCAGACCGTTAGATATTAATGCTTGATTTCAGGCGCGGCCAGCGTGCCTTCTGTTAGTGTGCTGGCAACGAACAACTGCGCGCAATCCACCTTGTCGAATCCATAGTGTTTGCCGCAAAAATCACAATTGATATCCAGCGTGCCAAGGTCAGCGATGGCTGACTGTATTTCTTCTTCACCCAGCATTTTCAGCATATCGCCGACTTTTTCACGCGTGCAATTGCACTGGAATTGCGGATGCAAAGGGTCGAATACACGTATGGTTTCTTCCCAGAATAAACGGTGCATGAGTATATCTATACCTGTACTCAGCAATTCAGGCCGCTTCAGGGTATCGCCGAGCATGACGGCATGGTTCCAGGCTTCGGTTTCATCTTCCACTTGGGCTTCAGCACCACCGGTTTTTGGCAGTTTTTGCAGCAGCATGCCGCGCGCGACCTGGTCATCAGCCGCCAGCCACAGCTTGGTGTCGAGTTGCTCAGAGCGTTGCATGTAGTTTTCTATGACAGTCGCAATGCTGTCACCATCCAGTGGTACGATGCCCTGATAAGCCTGCTGGCCTGGCAATTTATTATTCGGGTCGAGCGTAATCACAAAACGACCTTTACCATGTGAATGGATCAGGTCAGTCAGACTGGCATCTTCCGCAATATCGGCATGCTCACTGAGTTTGGCAGTGGCACGCATTTTCAACTCAGCATCACATTCTACCACCAGCAACTTGACCGGGCCATCGCCATGGATTTGCATGATCATGGTGCCATCAAACTTGAGGTTGGCTGACAGCAGGGCTGATGCAGCCATCAACTCGCCCAGTATGGTTTGTACTGCAGCAGGATAAGTTTTGCGTGCCAGGGTTTGTTGCCAGGTATGAGTCAGCTCGACCATTTCGCCGCGTACACCGGCATGTTCGAACATGAATTTTTGTAGAGTATCGGTCATTGTTATCGCTAAATCAGTCTATGCGTTTCAGTTGAGTTTTAAAGGCTTGCCCGCGTTTTACGTAAGTGTCCGCATTGCGCTGCAGGCCGGCAATATCTGCTTCGCCCAGTGTCCTGACCACTTTGGCGGGTGAGCCTATAATGAGGGAGTTGTCCGGGAATTCCTTGCCTTCCGTGACCAGTGCGCCAGCGCCAACCAGGCAGTTTTTGCCTATCTTCGCACCGTTCAGCACTACAGCCTGTATGCCTATCAATGAACCATCACCTACGGTGCAGCCATGCAGCATGGCCTGATGGCCGACAGTCACATTTTTGCCTATCACCATGGGATAGCCAGGATCAGTATGTAAAATGCTGCCTTCCTGTACATTGCTGTTTTCGCTGATGGTAATCAATTCATTATCGCCGCGTATGGTGACATCAAACCAGATACTGGCATTGGCTTCTATCTTGACTTTGCCTATGATGTTGGCGCTGTCGGCAATATAGGCGGATGCAGCAATTTCAGGGGCTAGGTCACCGAATTGGTAAATGGGCATGATTGTTCCGTAAAATGGCGCATTATTGGCTAAGAACCTGCTTACGATCTTACTGCGCGAACGTGATCGGGGCTCATGTGCTGCTCAAAATGCACTATAGAGTACATTCCGCTTTTTGCGCTGCGTTTTATGTTGCCTGACCCCGCTGATGCTCGCTACAGATCGTAAACAGGTTCTAAAGCAGTATTGTAAACCCCGGCGGGCTTACTTGCCTGGCTTCACATGTATATGAAAGATAAAGTTATTAATGAGTTAAGAGCATGCGCATTGGCTGCAGTACTGGAACCAGATCCTCATCGTAAATGTGAGGCTATCCATGCAATTCTCAAGGAGTCCCTGCTGGATGTTGATGTAGTTTTTACAGAGCCGGGAGGCATACCTGGGCGTTTGAGCAAGCCCGAACTGGTGCCGCCGGGTAAAGTAGGCCGTCGCGCCATGAATACGGTAGAAGGCAGGGCGGTGCTCATTCATGCACTGGCGCACATAGAATTAAATGCAGTCAATCTGGCGGCAGACATCATCTGGCGCTTTGCTGGCATGCCTGAGCAGTTTTACCTGGATTGGTTGAAAGTGGTCAAGGAAGAGGCCTATCACTTCCAATTGCTGGTTGGTCATTTGCGTAGCCAGGGCTTTGCTTATGGAGACTTCCCGGCGCATAACAGCATGTGGGAAATGGCAGAGAAAACCAAGGGTGATCTATTGGCCCGTCTTGCCCTCGTACCACGCACGCTGGAAGCACGTGGCCTGGATGCGACACCTGCAGTCATGGCCAAACTGGCGCAGGCAGGTGATCAGGCTGCTACCGATATTCTGGCGATTATCTTGCACGATGAAATTGGTCATGTCGCCATCGGCAATTTTTGGTACAAGAAGCTTTGTGCAGAGCAGGGGCTGGATATCATTTCGACATATGCCGAGATGACCCGCAAATACAAGGCCCCGCCAGTGCGGGGACCTTTTAATCTGGAAGGCAGGAGGGCAGCGGGGTTTGATGAAGATGAACTGCGTGCCTTGCAGGAAGCGGCGAACGCTTAGAAAGTTAGTAAATCGTGTTTAATCTCCTGCACGCACCGAGCCTATGCCATCGACAGATTTGCTGACATTGCGTGGGCGGCCATAATAAGTCAGGCTGCCTATGCCTTGTACTGACGCATTCAGACTCTCGCGTGCATTGACCGATACCGAACCTATGCCTTCTATGCGTACATCCACTTGCTCGGCAATCAAATCCTTGGTTTCTACCAGGCCCACACCTTCGGCCCGTAAGGTAAATGATTTGACCTTGCCATTGGCAACCAGCATGCCAGCACCCTCGTAAGACAAGGCAAAGTGGGGGCCAGAGAGATTGTTCAGTATGGTTTTACCCGCACCTTCCATCTTGAACCTGCTCATCTCCGGGATGCTGATGATGACCTGGGAGTTGTCATTGATTTTGATGGAATTCTTTTCTTTGTATGAAATGACCAGTTCATCGCCGATGACTTCAGTAATGACATTATTGACGAACCTCTCATTGCCCTTGATCTGTACAGACTGGGGTTTGCCAACTTCCACCACCAGGCTGAATGCGCTGCGGGTTTTAATGGATTTGAAGGCGGGCAGGTTACGGGTTTGTTCGTCAGCGAATGCAGTAGAACTAATCAGCAGGGCAGATATCAACAATAAACGGCGCATGAGTTTCTCCAGTGGTAAGTGTTTTGCACTGGTCCCAGTATTACCAATTTCACCTGCCCCTGCCCACGCATTGCGATGAACTGCAAAATTCTGGGGATGAGCCGCAATCAGGCTGGGCGCACTGTATTCAGTTTTTCATAGTGCAGCATATCCAGCCATACGCCATTGCGAAAGACAGATGCATGCGAGTGGCCATACTCCCTGAAGCCACATTTGCGCATGATGGCCTGGGATGGCAGGTTGTCGATAATGACAGTTGCTTCAATCCGGTTCAGTTTGAGTTCTTCAAATGCCTGGCTGACCACTGCATTGACTGCTGCCGTAGCATAACCATGTCCACCATGGCGCTGGCTGAAGCGGTAGCCCAGGAAAGCCTTGTGGTATTGATCTTGCTCAACGCCGCGCAGTGTGATGCGGCCGACGACTTCATTTTCTATCCAGGCCAGGTAGTGATATTCGCGATTGGCCTTGGCCAGATATTGCGCCTGCTCCAGGCTGGAACGCACTTCTGGCAGGCAATAAAAATCATTGCCGCGGCTGGCTATCCATTCTTCAAAATGGTCGCGGTTTTCCTGTTCAAATGCGAGTACGGCAGCGGCATCGTCGGATTTGACTAGCGCAATGATCAAAGATGAACTCATGGATATGGTGCCAAGGCAGGTTAATGAATGAAGGATTGTAATGGATGCTTAAAGTTGTTGCTGTTACTGTCGTAATCAAGATAAACCACTTGCATTGAAGAATGTTATGACAGCACGCATAGGCTCAATAAGTTCAATGGTAAACCGGATCGTGTTAATTTTACTCGGCGCATTCTTTTCTGCGCACTCCATCGCGCAAATGACCGATCCCGGTTTGCCGCCAAATTTGCCACACAATAAGGCATTGGTGTTGACAGGCTTTGCTGTTAATAAGCCTGTGCAGGTATTGGATATTGATGACGCTTCACAGGGTTTTCCCAAGGCGATTGCCCGCAGGCTCATGCGTGAACGGCAAGTGCAGGTGCGTACCTCGCCTGATTTGTTGTCGTTTGACTGGCAACAGGATCATCCGCCAGTGAATCTCTTGCAGCAACTCGGGCAAACTTATGCCAGCCGCTACATTGTCTCCGGTGAGATACGCAATGCGGGTACCAAGATAGACACTAATCTGTTTGGCCTGACGCAAAAAAGAACCCGTGCCATAGAACTGGATGTGCGTATCTATGATGCACGTACTGGCCAGCTACTGGCGCAGCAAGAGTTTTCAAATACAGTTGCGGGGAATGTGAGTATAGGGCGTGAACATACTTTCGATGGTGCAGCGTTCAATAGCACTTTGTATGGCAAGACCATCAGCGATATGCTGGACCAGGTTGCCAGCCTGGTCAGTGCCACGGTGTTGGCGCAGCACTGAGCTAGTTTGTATTATTTCGTTGCGCGTTCTTCTTCACGCAACCGTAATATGCGTCGCTGTATTTTGCCCGTGGTGGTCATAGGCAAGGCATCGATAAATTCTATCTCTTTGGGATATTCATAGGGCGCCAGTTTGCCACGCACATGGTCTTGCAATTCCTTGACCAGCGCATCGTCACCCTGGTAGCCCTGGCTTAACACCACATAAGCCTTGACGACATTGCCACGCTCTTTGTCCGGTTTTGGCACGACAGCCACGTTTGCCACCGCCGCATGCTTGACCAGGCAATTCTCGATTTCTGAAGGGCCTATGCGGTAACCGGCAGCCTTGAACATATCATCCGCCCGGCCTTGATACCACAGGTAGCCGTCTGTATCGCGGGTAGCCAGGTCGCCCGTCCTGCACCAGTCGCCAGTGAATTTATTGCGGGTTGCAGTATCGTTCTTCCAGTAGCCCAGGAAGAATACAGGATCAAGATGGCCGTAGGTATCATAGCGGCTCATGGCAACTTCACCAATCTCGCCATTTGCCACTTCCTTACCGTCGTCATCAATGACGGCCACCCTGTGGCCTGGATAAGGTCGCCCCATGCTGCCGGGTTTGGCTGGCCACAGCTGATGGCTATTACCGACGATGTAGTTCATCTCAGTCTGGCCAAACATTTCATTTGGAGTGATGTGCAAGGCCTTTTCACACCAGTTGAAGACTGCATCACCAACGGCTTCACCCGCAGTCATGATGGCGCGCAGGACGAGTTTGTATTTTTTCCTGGGTTTGGGCTCTGCCTTCATCATCATTTTCAAGGCCGTGGGGAACAGGAAGGTATTTGTGACCTGGTATTTCTCCAACAGGTAGTAAGCAGTCTCTGCAGTAAACCGCCCCTGATAGCCAACGATGGGTTTGCCAAAATACAGGGTAGGTAACAGGGCATCCATCAAGCCGCCAGTCCAGGCCCAGTCCGCAGGTGACCAGAATACATCTTCGTCTTGCGGGAACCAGTTTTGCGATGCCACGAAGCCAGTCAGGTTACCGATAATCGCTGAATGCGGTATCAATGCTCCCTTGGGCGCGCCAGTAGTGCCACTGGTATAAATCAGGATGGCGGGATCACTGGAACGGGTATCGGCAATGCGGGCGGTGACGGGCATGTTGGGTACATGTGTTTCCCAGTCTATGCAAGGGGGCATGTCGTCGCTGGTGTCGCAATCAACAGTAATTACGGTTTTCAGGTCGGGACAGCGACTGCGGATTTCTTCAAATGCCTTGATGCCACTACCATCCAACACGATAGCGATGGACTGGCTGTGCTGCAGCCGGTATTCGAGCGCCTCTGGCCCGAACAAAAAAGACAAGGGCATGACGATGGCTCCAATTTGCAGGCAAGCCATGATGGTGATGGCGGTTTCCGGCCTTTGTGGCAAGATGCAGGCTATCACGTCACCACGCTGTATGCCTTCCTGCAACAACAGGTTGGCAAGCTGGTTGGCTTGCTCATGCAATTGCAGGTAAGTCAGGCGACGGCTATTGCCTTCACTGTCTTCATACAGGATGGCCGTCTTCTTTGCATGTTTGTGCTTTGCCGCCCAGCGGTGACAACAGGCTTCTGCAATATTGAAATTGCTGGGTACATCCCATCTGAATTCGTGGTAAAGCTGCTCGTAATGGTCAACTTGGGCAAGATGATCAGCTTTTGTATCGTTTTTAGTCTTGTCTTTGAGTTTGTTCAACTGCTTCATCCTGTCTCCGTTATAATAATCGAACGGTCGTGCTATTGTATGATTGTGCTGCAAGTGCCCTGAGGCATTAGTATCATGCTACTTGATAATGCGCTGTACAGGCTGTCGTTTCCCTGTATTTCCAGATGAAAAATATTAAATTCTTATGAATCCTCTATTCAAGCCTTCACGCACGTCCTTTCTTGATATCCGTGGCCTGCAATACCATGTGCGCAGTTGGGGGCGTGAAGATGCACCCAAGATCATCATGCTGCATGGCTGGATGGACGTGTCTGCGTCTTTCCAGTTCGTCGTCGATTGCCTCAAGCAAGACTGGCAAGTGATTGCACCTGACTGGCGCGGCTTTGGATTGACTGAATCGCCCAATGTCGATACTTACTGGTTCCCGGATTATCTGGGTGACCTGGATGCGCTGCTAAGGCGTATTTCGCCGGATGAATCCGTGAACCTGTTGGGCCATAGCATGGGTGCGAATGTCGCGGGCCTGTATGCAGGCGTGCGCCCTGAGCGTGTGCGCAAGTTCATTAATCTGGAAGGCTTTGGCATGCCGGTGACGCATCCCAAGCAGGCGCCAGGGCGTTACAGAAAATGGCTGAATGAGCTGGAAAACCAGGCTGGCCTGCGTACTTATGCTTCGCAAGCAGAAGTAGCCGCCCGTTTGCAAAAAACCAATCCACGCCTGTCGGACGAAAGAGCGGCATTTCTTTCTGCCCATTGGGCTAAAGAAACCAGTCCCGGTTGCTGGGAAATTTTGGGTGATCCTGCCCACAAGCAAACCAGCCCACTCTTATACAGAGTGGAAGAGGTCATGGCCTGCTGGCAAAAAATTACTGCGCCAGTGTTGTGGATGGAGGCGGATGACACCAATGTCTGGCACTGGATGGGGCCTAAAGAAGAAGCGCGTGTTGAAATAGACAGGCGTCTGGAGCATATACCTCAATTGCAAAAAGAGATGATTTTCGATGCTGGACACATGCTGCATCATGATCAGCCAGAGAAATTGGCAGAGCTGATAGAGGCTTTCTTGCTTAAGGATTGATTTAGCCAGCCTTGCTGCCTCGGTACAAGAATGAAAAAGCGAGTTCTGGGTTAAACTCCCAGAACTCGCTTTTTATTTTCTCATTCATTTCCCGGCATTATGAGCACGACACCTCAATCACCCAAATACGGCTTTACCACCACTATTCTGCATAGCGACAGGCAAAAAGACATAGAGCACGGCTCTATTCATAAGCCTGTTCATACCTCGGTCATGTATGGCTACAGCGATGCGCGTGATCTGGCAGCTGTCTTCCAGAATAAGCAATCTGGCTACCGCTATGGCCGGCAGGGCAATCCTACAGTCTCTGCGCTGGAAGAAAAAATCAGCAAGATGGAAGGCGGGCTGGCTACCATCGCATTTGCAACCGGTATGGCGGCCATTGGTGCGGTGTTCCAGGCATTGTTGCGCAAGGGTGACCATGTAGTGTCTTCCTCATTCTTGTTTGGCAATACCAATAGCTTGTGGCAAACCGTGGCTGGGCAGGGTGTAGATGTGTCACTGGTGGATGCCACTGATGTAAGCCAGGTCGCAGTCGTACTGACGCCAGCGACTCGCATGGTGTTTGTCGAAACCATCGCCAATCCACGCACGCAAATCGCTGATTTGAAAAAGATAGGTGAGCTGTGCCGTGAAAAAGGCATCTTGTTTGTGGTTGATAACACCATGACTTCGCCTTATCTGTTCCAGCCCAAGACTGTATATGCAGGTCTTGTTGTCAATTCCCTCACTAAATCTATCGCCGGACATGGCAATGTACTGGGTGGTGCCTTGACGGATACTGGCTTGTTTGACTGGAGTGGTTTTCCAAATATCGCAAGCAATTTCCGCAAACAGCCTGTACAAATGCAAGGCTTGGCACAAATCAGGGCCAAGGCTCTACGTGATTTTGGTGCATCGCTTTCGCCAGACGCTGCTCACCAGGTAGCAGTCGGCGCAGAAACCATCGCCCTGCGCATGGACAGGGAATGTGCCAATGCCATGGCATTGGCACAAATGCTGGCCGCTGACCCGCGTGTGGCGACAGTACATTATCCTGGCTTGCCAGACCATCCCCAGCATGCCCTGGCCACAGAATTGTTTGGGGACTATGGTGCCTTGTTCAGCTTTGAGTTAAAACCAGAAATTGATTGTTTTGATTACCTGAATCGCCTGAAGTTGGCGATTAATGCAACGCATCTTGGTGATACACGCACCCTTGTTATTCCGGTTGCGCACACCATTTTCTTTGAGATGGGGGCAGAACGCAGGGCCGAGATGGGGATAGCCGATTCCCTGATACGCGTGTCAGTTGGTATAGAAGATACCCAGGATTTGCTGGATGATTTTGCGAATGCGCTGGCATCTGAGTAAAAAAGCATAACAATATTTGAACTAAAGACTGTTTTTCGACACTACTTTAAAGTTGTGCCGTGTTTTGCATTTTGCATGCATCGCTTTTTTCTTATTTCTGTAATGGCAAGGTAACTATGTTCAAACTCTCTCTCAGTATGACGATGCGTGACTGGCGTGCTGGTGAGCTGCGCTTTTTACTGATTGCCTTGATGGTGGCCGTGGCCTCCCTGGCCTCGGTCGGATTCTTTACTGACAGGATGCGCAGCGGCCTCAACCGCGATGCGCACCAGTTGCTCGGTGCTGACTTGCTGGTCGCGGCTGATCAACCTATCAAGCCAGAATGGCGGCAAGAAGCAGAAAAACGCGGCTTCAAGACGGCGGAAACCGTGGTCTTTCCCAGCATGGCATTGGCGGGCGAGGGTGATGAAGCGATATCCCGCCTGGTCTCGTTAAAAGCAGTGAGTGCAGATTACCCCTTGCGCGGCAAGTTGAAATTGAACAAGGGTGAAACAGAAGTTGCTACGGATGTCGTCCCGCAGCCTGGCACAGTGTGGGTAGATCCCGCCTTGCTGTCAGCCTTGAATTTGAATGTGGGCCAAAAAATCAAACTGGGTGAGCTGCAATTGACGGTGACCCAGACCATAGGCACAGAACCAGACCGCGGTGCCGGTTTCATGAATTTTGCGCCACGCGCCATGATATCGCTGACAGATATACCTGCCAGTAAACTGATACAAAATGGCTCCCGTGTGACTTATCGTTTACTCATGGCAGGTGACACCAAACTCATCGCTGCCTATCAAAAAGAACTACAAGGCAAAATAGACAGTGAAAAACTCAAAGGCATACGCCTGGAATCACTGGAGTCGGGCCGCCCCGAAATGCGCGCTACTCTGGACAGAGCAGACCAATTCCTGTCGTTGGTGAGCCTGTTGTCAGCCATGCTGGCTGCAGTTGCGATTGCCATGGCGGCGCGACGCTTCATGCTGCGCCATCTGGATGCCTGCGCCATGTTGCGTTGCCTGGGGCTGACGCAAAACCAGGTCATGTCCATGTATCTGATTGAGTTCCTGGTCCTGGGCTTACTGGGCAGTATCGCCGGTGTACTGCTGGGTTATGCGGGCCATTATGTCTTGCTCGAATGGTTGGGCAAGCTGGTCGCCAAGGATTTGCCAGATGCGAATTTCTTGCCCGCCGTGCAGGGTATCGCCACAGGCTTGTTGTTACTGGTAGGTTTTGCCTTGCCACCGATTTTGCAATTGCGAAATGTGCCGCATAACCGCGTGATACGACGTGAGCAGGACGCACCCAAGGCAATGACGCTGGTGACTTATGCCTGCGGCCTTGGCATGTTCGTGGCTTTGTTACTGTGGCAAACGGCTGATATCAAGCTGGGTCTGATGACCGCGGCTGGCTTTCTGGTCGGGTTACTTGTATTCGCGCTCGTTGCCTGGCTGGGCATGTTCTCACTCAAGCGCATGCGTACATTATTCGCACATTCTGCCTGGCGTTTCGCTATTACTGCTCTGCAAAGACGGCCTGGTGCAACAATTGTACAAGTCGTTTCCCTGGCCCTGGGCTTGATGGCCTTGCTGTTATTGACTGTAGTGCGTGGTGATTTGATCACTGCGTGGAAAAAAGCCACCCCGGCTGATGCGCCAAATCAGTTTGTCATTAACATACAGCCAGATCAAAAAGCAGATATCGCCAAACAACTGGATGCCTTTGGAAAACCCCAGCTTTATCCCATGATACGCGGGCGTCTGATTGCCTTGAATGACAAGCAAATCACTGGCGAAACCTATATAGAAGACCAGGCCAAGCGCATGGTGGACCGCGAATTCAATTTGTCTACCATGCCTGACATGCCTGCCCTGAACAAGATCACTGCTGGTCGCTGGTATGACGATGGCAAGGCAACGGAAGCCGAGGCGTCGGTGGAAGAGGGGATAGCAAAGACCCTGAAACTGAAACTGGGCGACAAGATGACTTTCGATATCGCCGGTCAGCAAGTGACTTCCACCATCACCAGTCTGCGCAAGCTTGATTGGGGTTCCATGCGGGTGAACTTCTTTGTCATCATCAACCCTAAAGCCATGGTCGATATGCCGCAGACCTGGATCACGGCTTTCCGTTTGCCAGAAACAGATAAAACGTTTGTCAATCGCTTCATGCGTGATTTCCCTAACCTGACCGTGGTAGATGTTGGTGCCATGATCAAGCAAATGCAGGATGTGCTGGACCAGGTGATTACGGCAGTAGAATTTCTGTTCCTGTTCACGCTGGCTTCTGGCGTGCTGGTGTTGTATGCAGCGCTGGCGGGTTCGCAAGATGTACGTATGCGTGAAGCTGCACTTTTGCGTGCCTTGGGCGCGACCCGCAAGCAATTATCACAGGCGCAGTGGATAGAATTTTTGCTGATAGGTGGTTTGTCCGGCGTATTGGCGGCTTCAGGTGCCTCCGCCATAGGTTGGGCATTGGCGCGCTTCAGTTTCAATTTTGAATGGACTTTCTCGCCTTTGGTGTGGTTGGCAGGCTTGTTTGTTGGCGCTACTTGCGCTGTGGTAGGTGGGTGGCTGGGTTTGCGCAATGTCTTGAATCAGCCGCCTCTGCAGAGCCTTCGTGAGGCTTGATCGAAGCGCGCTATTGAATTAATTTAAAAGGATTTATCTTGCAAAAACAAGACATCAAACTCTATGTGGATTCACAATTTGCCAGCCCTTACGCAATGTCGGTGTTCGTCACCCTGCATGAAAAAGGTCTGGACTTTGATTTGCTCACGGTGGACCTGGAAGCAGATGCCCAGCACGCACCTGATTATGCCGCTACGTCCTTGACGCAGCGCGTGCCTACCCTGGTGCACAATGGTTTTGCCTTGTCCGAATCTTCAGCGATTACCGAATATCTGGAAGAAGTATTTCCTCAGAGGCCTGTTTATCCCAAAGAGACGCAAGCCCGCGCCAGGGCAAGGCAAGTACAAGCCTGGATACGCAGCGCACTGATGCCTATACGGGTAGAGCGAAATACCCAGGTGATTTTTTATGGCAAGAAGCTGGAGCCCTTGTCTGATGCTGCCAGGGTAGCCGCGGCGCAATTGTTCCTGGTTGGTGAATCACTGGTGCCAGACAATGCTGGAAACCTCTTCGGTGACTGGACGGTTGCTGATCTGGATCTCGCTTTGATGATTAACCGTCTTGCGCTGCATGGCGATCATGTACCTGAAAAATTAGTCAGATTCGCAGCTCAGCAATGGCAAAGGCCTGCCGTGCAATTGTGGGTGAATCAGGCAAGGCCAGCACTCTGAGTTGTTTTAAGAGTGGTTTTAAATAAGCGATGACATGAATACTGAAGTTGAAAATAATGAAGAAGCCCAGGTCAATTTATATGAATTGCTGGGTGGCGCAGAAAAACTACGTGAGATGGTTGACCGGTTTTATGACTTGATGGAACTGGAAGTGGAATTTGCTGGCATACGCGCACTGCATCCCACGTCCATGGATGGATCTCGCGACAAGCTGTTCTGGTTCTTGTCAGGCTGGATGGGTGGCCCTGATCTGTATATAGAGCAATTTGGTCATCCACGCCTGCGCGCCCGTCATTTACCTTATGCCATCGCCAGCAGTGAACGTGATCAATGGCTGCGCTGCATGGCCTGGGCCATGCAGGACACCGGTGTCAGTGAAGATTTGCAGCAGCATTTGATGCAATCGTTTTATCAGACGGCTGACTGGATGCGTAACCGCCCTGGTTAAGTTTTTAAGTTTCTAAGTTTCGCAATTTGATATCCCTTTTTCACCTGAATATTTTTCTATGAGTCTGTTTGAGGTGCTGATACTTTTGCTGGCTGCGCTGGCAGTGGTCTTGAATATTTTACTATTGCTGCGCAAGTCCGGCACTCAGGATGCAGGTGGCATAGCTGCCATACAGGAGCAACTGCGTCAGACCCAACAGCAGTCGCAAATGACGCAAGAACGCAGTGAGCGCGCATTAAGAGAGCAAGTGCAATTGACAGCACAAACGGGTCGCCAGGAATTGTCTGGCAGCTTTGGCCAGTTACAGCAAAACCTGGCTGCCCAGTTGACCAGCGTGGCTACGCTGCAAAATAACCAGATCGATGCTTTCTCTCAGCAACTGGTGAAACTCAATGAAACCAATGCCCAGCAACTGGAGCAGTTCAGGCAGGCTTTCATCCTGCAAGGGCAGGTCGCCCGTGATGAGCAAGGGCAAAGCCTGAAACGCTTTGGTGACAGCCTGAATCAAACTTTGCTTGCTTTGACAGAATCAAATGCCCAGCGCATGAATGAAATACGCGCCACGCTGGAACAAAAAATACAGCAATTGCAGGCAGATAATGCAGGCAAGCTCGAAGAAATGCGCAAGACCGTTGATGAAAAACTGCATGCCACGCTGGAACAGCGTCTTGGTGAATCATTCAAACTGGTTTCTGACCGCCTCGAAAAAGTGCATCAGGGCCTGGGTGAAATGCAGCAGCTTGCGATAGGTGTAGGTGATCTCAAGCGCGTGCTGACGAATGTGAAAACCCGTGGCACCTGGGGTGAAGTGCAACTGGAAATGATACTGGAACAAATGCTGACGCCAGACCAGTATGCCAAGAACGTAGAAACCATACCAGGCTCAGGTGAAAGGGTGGAGTTCGCCATCAAGCTGCCTGGCAAGGAAGAGAACAGGGCACCGGTATGGATGCCCATCGATGCGAAATTTCCCAAAGAACAGTATGAGCGCCTGATTGATGCGGCGGAGCGTGCCGATGCTGAGGGCGTGGCGCAGGCAGGTAAGGAACTGGAAAGAGCGATACGCCTTGAAGCCAAAACCATTTCCGAGAAATA
>JACQDX010000122.1 GCA_016200895.1 Burkholderiales bacterium | reverse complement strand
GAACCAGGTTTGCATCGCCGAAGACTTGAGAGCACGTTTCATTTGCTTCACTGATCACCTATCAGCATAGGTGATCAATAGCTTTTTTCAATTCCAGATTATGGATACAAGCCACGAACTTCACGTGCCTGCAACACTCTGGAGCAACCGATAATAAATGCCGCAGTACGCAGGGAGACATTTTTGTCTTCTGTTACCTGCCATACAGAATTAAAGGCTTCCTTCATGATGCGGGTCAGACGTTGGTTGATTTCATCCTCAGACCAGAAATAGCTGGAGAAATCCTGCACCCATTCAAAATAAGACACGGTAACGCCGCCAGCATTGGCAATCACGTCTGGTACCACCAGGACGCCTTTGTCGCGCAAAATATCGTCTGCTTCTGGTGTAGTAGGGCCATTCGCGCCTTCGAGTATGATACTGGCGCGGATCTGGTCAGCGTTTTTCAAAGTGATTTGTTGTTCCAATGCTGCCGGGATCATGATATCGCAGTTAACGGACCAGAACTCATCATTTGGCAAAACAGCTTCTATACCTTCGAAACCGGCAACACTGCCTTTGGCTGCCACGTGATCCAGCAGTTTGTTGACATCAAAACCATTCGAATGGAAGATCGTGCCGCCATGATCTTGCACTGCAACGATCTTGGCACCGGCTTCTGCAAACAAACGGGCAGCAATACCACCGACATTACCAAAACCCTGCACGGCAATTTTTGCACCGGCAATACTCAGGCCACGCTTGGCAGCGGCTTCGCTACCAACCACAAATACGCCACGGCCAGTCGCTTCACGGCGGCCCAAGCTGCCACCGAGGGAAATAGGTTTGCCAGTGACCACACCTGTGGCAGTACGGCCTTCATTCATGGAATAGGTGTCCATCATCCATGCCATGGTTTGCTCATTGGTGTTCACGTCAGGTGCCGGGATGTCTTTATCCGGGCCAATGATGATGCCGATCTCAGAGGTGTAACGACGTGTCATGCGCATCAGTTCGCCGCGTGACAAGGTTTTGGGGTCAACACGGATACCACCTTTGGCACCACCGTAAGGCACGTTCACTGCCGAGTTCTTGATCGTCATCCAGGCAGACAAAGCCATCACTTCTGACAAGGTCACATCCTGATGGAAACGCACGCCACCCTTGCCCGGGCCACGGGAAGTATTGTGCTGTACACGATAACCTTCGAAATGGGAAATGCTGCCGTCATCACGTTCGATAGGCACGTCAACGATGAGGATACGCTTAGGGCGCTTCAGGGTTTCTACCCAGCGCGACAAATGGCCAAGGTAAGGAGTAACGCGATCAATTTGCTCAAGGTAAACTGACCAAGGACCGGTCTCAGTCGGGGTAAGATAAGACGGTATCTGGTGCGGGGTGGACATTATATGACCTCTTGAATTGGGTTTGAACTGGTTTGCAATCTTAGAGGCCGTTGCAAAATTAACCTGGCGTTGTTGTGTCACCTTGCCGTACTAAAGTACTGTCTGCGGCGACGACGCCTAGCCGGGGGCACCCAGCCGGGGGCGCCTAGCCATCTTAATTTTGCAACAACCTCCTATTTTCAGACAGGTCTTTCACCCGCGCTGAAAGCAGACGCATAGTAGTCTTTTCGCTTTGAGGTCAGCCAATGCTTTGTTTGCATGTATCTATGCATGAAATGCATAACCATGGAATTGGCCTTATGTTATGTCTTACCTTATGTTTTGACCTGCTTGCCCGCTCCCTGCTTTGAGGTTTTTCAATTTTGATGTTTTCAATTTAGCAAAACCCTGCTGTTGTTCAATTGCCGCGTCGATTTTTTCCAGAGGTTTTTTTGCCCTGGCTTTCTTCCACCGGCAATTGCTCCAGATATTCCCACAAACGTGAGACGATGGTCTTGCCTGGTCTTTGTATCGAGGAGCGTTCGCGATACAGGCGAATTTCCATATTCACTTCCCAGGCATTGCTGCCAGCATCGGCCCGTGCCAGTTGTTTTTGTTTGACTTCACGGGTCACGGCAGACTCGGGTAAAAAAGCGATACCGCGGCCTTCCAGTGCCATCATTTTCAAGCCTTCAGCCATATCGGTTTCATAGCATTTTTCCAGATGCAAGGGTTGGCGCGTATCATTCAAAATCAGATCCACCATACGCCCCAGATAGGCATTGTTGGCATAGGCCAAAAATGGCAATGGCTCTTTTTCAGTACCGGGCAACAGCAGTTCTGGCACACCGTGTTTGTCGCAGCGGGTGTAGGCTCGTAGCGTCTCTGTGCCCATGCTGATCATGTCGTACTGGCTGCTATCGAGCAATAGCGGCTGGCGCGGGTGGTGGTAGCACAACAAAAGGTCGCAACCACCTTCCACCAGGGTCATGACAGCATCATGCACATTCAACGCCAGCAAGCGGCTGTTAATCTCGCCAAAGGCCTGATCCAGACTGGTCAGCCAGCGCGGTACATAGGTCAGCGACAGCGTGTGCGGCACAGCGAAATCCACCGTGGTCTGGGTGGTGGTACGCTTGCCGCGCAATAGCGCGCGGGCATTATTGATTTGTCCCAGCATGGTAATTGCCTGCTCGTAGAAAACTTCACCGGCATGCGTCAGGCGCGTTGGGTAGGAAGTACGATCGATCAGGTCACTGCCCAACCAGGCTTCCAGCGATTGTATGCGGCGTGAAAAAGCTGGCTGCGTTACATGGCGCAATTCGGCAGAGCGACTGAAACTATTGGTCTCTGCCAGCGATACAAAATCTTCCAGCCACTTGGTTTCCATGTTTATGCGCTCACCAATTCAATTTCATCGGCTTCGTCATCATCTTCAGCCAGGTCTTTTTTCTTGCTTTGCTGCCTTTCCCACATGCGCGCATAAGCGCCATGCAAGGCCAGCAAATCATGATGGGTGCCACGCTCTATGATGTGGCCTTTGTCCATCACCAGGATTTGCTGTGCATCGACGATGGTCGACAATCTGTGCGCAATCACCAGGCTGGTGCGGCTGCGCGCGATGTCTTTCAACTGCGCCTGTATCAATTGCTCGGCTTGCGAATCAAGCGCTGAAGTGGCTTCATCAAAAATCAAAATCGACGGATTTTTAAGTAGCGTACGGGCGATGGCCACACGCTGCTTTTCACCACCAGATAATTTCAACCCACGCTCACCGACCATGCTGTCATAACCGTCTGGCAGCGACTCGATAAAGTCATGGATGTAGGCAGCCTTGGCGACGGCGATAATCTCTTCTTTACTCGCACCCGGTTTGCCATAGGCGATGTTGTATTCTATGGTGTCATTGAACAGAACAGTGTCTTGCGGGACTATGCCTATCGCTGCCCGAACTGAGGATTGCGTGACGTTGCGTAAATCCTGACCATCGATGGAAATATGACCCGACTGAATATCGTAAAAACGGAACAGCAACCGCGATAAAGTCGACTTGCCGGACCCGCTATGTCCAACCACGGCCGTGGTCGTGCCTGTGGCGATAGTAAAATCCACATCAAACAAAATCTGGCGCTTCTCTTCATAGCTGAAGTTCACATGCTTGAAGCGAATCTCAGCGCCGTTTTTGTGATGTACCTGCAGGGCCTGTGCACCAGCATCATCAGCCACTTCGCGGTTCTGGTCCAGCAGGGAAAACAGTCTTTCCATATCAGCCAGGCTTTGCTTGATTTCGCGGTACAAAACACCCAAAAAATTCAGCGGAATATACAGCTGTATCATAAAGGCATTCACCAGCACCAGGTCACCAAGACTCATGGTGCCATCGATCACACCTTGCGTTGCCCGCCACAAGATCAGGGTCACCGCGGTGGCAATGATCATGGATTGCCCGGTGTTCAGCAAGAACAGGCTGCTCTGTGATTTGACAGCGGCAGTTTCAAAGCTTTGCAAGCCCACGTCATAACGCTGAGCTTCATATTCTTCATTGCCAAAATACTTGACCGTTTCATAGTTAAGCAGGGAATCGATAGCCTTGGTATGGGCTTTGGAATCAAGCTCATTCATGGTACGCCGGAAATGCGTGCGCCATTCGGTCACAACAATGGTGAACACGATATAAGTCACCAAAGCAGTCGCGGTAATCACGCTAAACCATTTATCGTAATGCGTACTCAGATAAATCAGGACCAGTGTAATTTCCAGCAAGGTAGGGACTATGCTGAACAGGGCATAAGAAATCAGCGATGAGATCGCTCTGGTGCCACGTTCTATATCACGTGTGACACCACCAGTTTGCCGGTTCAGATGGAAGCGTAAAGACAGGGCATGCAGGTGACGGAACACTTGCAAGGCAATCGTGCGCACTGCTCTTTGCGTGACTTTGGCAAATACAAACTCGCGCAACTCGGTAAACAAGGTCGTTGACAGGCGCAGGGCACCATAGGCGATCAGCAAAGCCACGGGCAAGACCATGACTGTGGCAGGATGCGCAGGACTGAGCGTCATGCTGTCGACCAGCTTTTTCAAGATCAGGGGTACGCCAACATTGGCCAGCTTGGCAGCGACCAAAAAAGTCAGAGCCAGCAATACCCGCCATTTATACGCCCACAGATAAGGTAACAGGGTCTTGACTGTGGACCAGTCACCACGCTGAGTATGGTTGCTGGCCTGAGCAGTGGCAGATGGACTACGAACGGATTCATTACGTCGCATTAACGGGGTACTCGTTTGTGGGTTGAATGAGCTTGCCAGCACCATGACACCAGGGCTGGCCTGAATTGGCAATTCAACAAAATCACCCTCATGACTAGAAGGCAACAAAGAGAAAAACACATCATGCAAAAACTGCATAAAGAAAATTATAGGCTATAAATCAAATGTCCATCGGTGGCCGTGCGCAGCATAACCACACAATAGCCACACAATAGGCGAGGCAAGAGCGGGATACGGGGGACGCAGCAAAGTCAGCATTGCGGGCTTGGGGACTTGAGGACTTGGGTACCAAGCTATCGTACAATTTGTCTTTTGCCATCGCTACGAGAGTAGCGAATCCGCGGCATGTGTAGCTTGCCAACAAGGTCTTTAATATGAACAAGAATAAACTGGTGATTTTTGGCAGCAGCAATATTTTGTCTGATTTGTTTGATTGTGCCCTGGCGAATGGTCTGGTGGTTTCCAAGATTGTTTTACATTTGCCTGAAACACCCGGCGAACGTGATATCGGCTTGCAAGATCGCATTTCAGAATGGGCTGCCTATGGTCCTGTGCCCCAGGTAATCGAACTGGCTGATTTCCAGCCTGCCGATGACGAACTCTATCTACTTGGGCCGACCACACCTACCCGCAACGCGCTGGAGCAAGAAATACTGCAGCGCTATCAGCATCACTGTCTTGAATTCCACACCCTGATCCATCCTCGCGCCTATGTCTCACCATTGGCGAAACTGTCGCCTGGTGTATTTGTTGGTGCCAATAGCGTCATCGGCCCGGGCGCGACTTTGGGTCGCCACGTGTTTGTCAATCGCGGTGTCACGATAGGGCACGACACGCATATCGGTGCATTTTCACGGGTGCAGCCGGGCAGCAATGTCGGTGGTTTGTCGCGCATAGGTCATAGCGTCACCATCGCGATAGGTGCCACCCTGATAGAGCGCCTGCACATAGGCGACCACGCCTTCATCGGTGCGGGTGCCGTGGTGATCAGCGACATTCAAGCAGGTGCACTGATGGTGGGGAATCCGGCCAGGTTCAAGAAGTCTGTGCTGCCATCCTGAGATTAAAACGCGCGACCGCCAATTCGCAAGCACCTTGAAGGCTGGCGGCGGCTTTATTCAAATCCAGGTATGCATCAAAATGCTGTTGCATCGTCAGGCCCGCGGATTTTCTGGCATCGGGATTGTGCAACCACAGCATCAGGGTCTGGAAATAATTCTGCAAGTTTGCCTGCGCCGCGCTGCCCAGTTTGTCGCCACCATCTGTTCCCTGCAAACTCAGCGCAGGCAAGGCCAGGGACATTGCTTCAGCCACGGCAAAACCACCACCCATCATGGGTGGATTGATATAAATATCGCTGCAAGCCAGGTATTTAACAGCATCTGCACAAAACGCAATGCATTGCAGCTGCCCTGCTCTGGCGACCTGTAATGCGGATGGCGTAATGCCATTACCGCCGACGATAAGCCACATAGCATCGGGATGCCGGTTCAGCACTTGCAACATGGTCGCGGCCCATTCCCCCTTGATCCTGGCCTCACTCTCGCTGACCAGGGTGACCAGTATCAGCTTGTCTTGCGGCAGACCCAAAGACGCTCGTGTATGTCCGGCTTTGATTTCTGGCCTTTGCACCCGGTAGGGATGATAGTAAGCCTGGCTGGCAGGGAATGCCGTAGTCCATTGCGATGCCTGCACACCGTCCAGCTCTTGCTGCGCTGTCAGCCATACGTCAGCGGGCAACATGGGTGACAGGGAGTTGATACCAAGACTGAGTACCGGGCGCGCCGGATACGTAGCCGCAGCGAGACCAGCATACAAGCCAACAAACATCACCAGATCAGGATCAAACAAGGTGACTTGCCCCAGCAGGCTCTTCCACCTTTGCACTAGCGAAAAGCGGGGATCACCGGTCATGACTTGCCCACCCTGCCCCAGATATTTATCCCATCCTGCGGTCACAAACTGTGGTTCTGGCGTATAGGAGTGGCTGCCCAGATAATGCTTGAAATCTGGCCCCAGCATTTCTTGTGCTGAATACAGCACGACTTCATAACCAAGCTGGCGCAGGTTTTCTGCCTGTTGCAAAGCCATCAGCGTGGGCGGGTGTTTGATATTGCTCACAAATGGTGCAATCAGCGCGACCTTGCGTACTTGGTTGATGATGCGTTTTTTCAACACCTGCGTGGGCTGCATTTGCTGCCATATCCACAGATTCAGGCTGGCAGTGATCGCTGGCAGAGCCAGTTCTTGCAAGCGCTGCTGGAAAGCCTGGCGGCCGGATATATCGAGTAATACCCTTTGCCAGCTGTATTGCAGAAAAGTGATGAGCCGGTCTGCGTCATAGGGCTGCAGGCTCAGTGCGAGTTGCCCTGCCTGTTGCAGATATTCTGGCCTGCCAGTCAGCATATCGAGGAAGGTAGCACGATAAAACCCGGGCAAGCCAGAAGCAGCGACATTCGCCAGCAAAAACTGCTCAAGCTCCAGCGTCAATGCAGGTGTGGCATGACGGCGCATCAAATCCACCATCTGATGCCAGCAATGGCTGGCGGTCGGATTGGCTATCGTGCGCATGACTACATCATCGAGCAATCTTAATTCTTCGTGTTTGACTTCCATTATCTGTTCTTTGATTATCCGGACACAGGGATGGCTTTTTCTTGATCCTGAAACGGAATGAATGCGTCCGCTTCGTCTGCTCAGTACATTTTAGTCCATTGAATTATTACATTGTCATCAACTTCACAATATATCACTCTGTCAGTCGCTGGCAAGCCACTTGCTTTACTCAGTCTGCATGAAATTTGGTTTAAGATTTGCTTCACCCCCTAATCTCACCTATCTATTCAACATCATTATGACTGAACAAATAACTAACGGACTGCCAGCACATATGCCCACCCTCAGGGTCATGCCCATGCCTTCTGATGCAAATGTCCATGGCGATGTCTTTGGAGGCTGGATCATGTCGCAGGTCGATATTGCTGGTGCAATTCCAGCAGCGCGTCGTGCGAATGGCCGGGTTGCCACCATTGCGGTGAACTCTTTCCTGTTCAAGCAACCGGTGTTTGTCGGTGACCTGTTGTCGTTTTATGCAGAAGTCGTCAAGGTAGGCAATACCTCGATCACGGTATCGGTGGAAGTGTATGCCGAACGTAATCGTTTGCAGGCGTCAACTGTCAAAGTCACTGAGGCGACCCTCACTTATGTCGCCACTGGCAATGACCGCAAACCGCGTCAGATTCCACCACTGGATGAAATTACCAAGGTGAACTGAGCATTTTTATGAAGTTAACACGTCGCTCGTTTTTACAGCAGTCTCTGCAATTCAGTACTTTTGCTGCACTGTCCCAGGCATTTCCCGGTTTTGCGGCTGAGCGCAGCAGTAGCTATCCTTTCACTTTAGGCGTGGCTTCCGGCTCCCCCCGGCATGACAGCGTGGTGTTGTGGACGCGCCTGTTGCCTGAACCTCTGAATGCGGCCGCCCTGCCCGCCATACCCTATAAGCTACGCTGGGAAATTGCCGAAGATGAGCAATTTCACCGTATCGTCAACCGGGGTGAGACCCATGCCTTGCCCGAACTGGCACACAGCGTCCACGTCGATGTGATCGGCTTGCAAGCCGACCGCTGGTACTGGTACCGCTTCATGCTGGGTGATGCGATCAGCCCGACAGGACGCACCCATACTGCGCCAGCTGCCGATGCATTGAATGTCAATTTGCGGCTGGCAGTAGCTTCTTGCCAGCATTGGGAATTTGGTGAATATGCAGCACACCGGCATATTGCCGCTGCCAATCCTGATCTGGTGGCGTTCTTGGGTGATTATATTTATGAATGGGGTCCTTACGATTTGCGTCACCCCGGCAAGCCGCGCAACCGTGAGATAGAAAGTTTTAGCCTGGCTGACTATCGTGCCCGTTATGCTCAATACAAAACAGATCCGCAGTTGCAGGCTGCCCATCATGTCGCGCCTTGGATAGTGACCTGGGACGATCACGAGATCGCCAATGATTATGGCAATGACAGAGATGAACGGCTGGACGTGAACTTCATGTCGCGCCGTGCTGCCGCCTATCAGGCATTTTATGAGCACATGCCAGTGCGCTTGCATGCCAGCCATACTGATTTTGTCAACATGCGCGTGTATAACCGCTATGACTGGGGCAGGCTGGCGCGCTTTCATGTACTCGACAGCAGACAATACCGCTCGCATCAGGTGTGCCCCAAACCAGGCCGTGGTGGTTCAAATTCTGTCAGCAATGCAGAATGCAGTGAACGATTGGACCCGAACCGCAGCTTGCTGGGTATGGAACAAGAGAAATGGCTGGCACACGGCCTTGCCAACTCAAATGCAAAATGGAATATCCTGACCCAGCAAACCTTGATGGCGCAATCGAGCCAGACTCCGGTACACCAGGATGCTGATGGCAAATTCTGGACTGATGGCTGGGATGGTTACCCCATCGCCAGACAACGACTGATGGATGACTTGCAAAGGCACAAACCGTCCAATCCTGTCGTGATTTCTGGCGATGTTCACACATTTTATGCTGCTAACCTGAAGCGCGATTTTTACAGCAAGGCATCTGCCAGCAACCCGATTCTGGCAACAGAATTTTGTGGCACATCAGTGACCTCAAGCTCACGTCCACAAGAACGCACGGATCAATATGTGGCGCAAAACCCGCATATCAAATTCGGGCGTAGTGACAAGCGTGGTTTCATGTTGCTGGATATTTCACCGACAAAAATACAAACACATTTCCTTGCGTTGGATGATGTGGCAAAAGCAGATTCTGGTATCGCTACACTGAGAAGTTTTATCGTGGAAGATGGCAAGACCGGAGTTGTCGTGGCTTAGGGATTGCTGCAGAAAATGCGCAATGTATACGTTAAAAAAGGAAGGCCAAGCCTTCCTTTTTTATTGTTGGACAAAGAGCTTACGCTTTCTTTTCATCACGCAATTCACGGCGCAAAATCTTGCCTACATTGGTCTTGGGCAAATCGGTGCGAAACTCGATGTACTTTGGTTTTTTGTAAGCCGTAAATTGTTCCTTGCAATAATCCATGAGCTGGTCAACTGTCAGCGAAGGATCTTTGCGCACCACAAACAATTTCACTGCTTCACCAGAGTTGGCATCAGGTACGCCGATACAGGCACATTCCAATACACCTGGATGCATGACGATGACCTCTTCTATTTCATTGGGATAAACATTAAAACCAGATACAAGGATCATGTCTTTCTTGCGGTCGACAATCTTGGTGTAACCGCGTTCATCCATAATGCCAATGTCACCAGTTTTGAAGAAACCATCTGCCGTCATGACCTTGGCAGTTTCTTCAGGACGGTTCCAGTAACCCACCATGACTTGCGGGCCACGGATAGCGATTTCACCGCGCTCGCCCAAAGCGACCGGCTTGCCATCATCATCCAGAATGGCTATTTCAGTGGAAGGTATAGGCATGCCTATGGTGCCGGAAAATTCTTTGGTATCTGCCGGATTGGCGGTCGCCACTGGTGAGGTTTCAGACAAGCCATAACCCTCAGCAATCGCGCAACCTGTGGTCGCCAGCCATTTATCGGCCACGGCTTTTTGCACGGCCATGCCACCGCCGCTACAAATTTCATAACCAGAGAAATCCAGTGCAGCAAAGCTGGCATTGTTCAGCAAACCGTTGTACAAGGTATTCACTGCCGGGAAAATATTCACCCTGTACTTGCCCAGCTCTTTGACAAAACCGGGGATATCACGGGGGTTGGGAATCAGCAAATTCAGCGCACCGATGCGGGTACCAAGAAGACTGCAGACCGTCAGCGCAAAAATGTGGTACAGCGGCAAGGCGCAGACAATAACTTTCTGCTCATCAGCATGGCCAGCCATGCTGGGTGACAGCCATGCATCATTTTGCAGAATATTAGCGACCACATTTTTGTGCGACAAAGTCGCACCTTTAGAGACACCAGTAGTACCGCCAGTATATTGCAGGAATGCCACATCATCATGCGTGGTCGCTACCGGCGTGAAGCTGGTGCCTGCAGCCTCGGACATCACTTTATTGAAACGGATGGCATTCGGCAAAGAAAATGCTGGCACCATTTTTTTGACATGGCGCACGACAAAATTGACGATAGTACCTTTCAAGCCGCCCAGCATTTCACCCATATTGGCGACGACGATATGCTTGATCGCGGTTTTGCTGAGTACTTGTTCCAGCGTGGTGGCAAAGTTTTCCAGGATGAAGATGGCTTCTGCACCAGAGTCTTTGAGTTGATGTTCAAGCTCACGCGGTGTGTACAGGGGATTGACGTTAACCACAGTGTAGCCAGCGCGCAGAACCGCCGCCATGACGACAGGATATTGCAATACATTTGGCATCATGATAGCAACGCGTGCGCCTTTTTTCAGGCCCTTGCTCTGCAACCAGCCTGCCAGTTGCCTGGACATCGCATCCAGCTGACCATAGGTAATACGCTTGTCCATACAGGCATAGGCATCACGGGCAGCGTACTTCTGAAATGACTCTTCCAGCATTTGCACCAGTGATTGATACTGATTGATATCAATTTCTGCCGGTACGCCTGCTGGGTAGTTTTTCAGCCAAATTTTATCCATATTTTCTCCGTCTCCTGTGATTGTTGTTTTTTGCCTTTGCCTCGCACACTTTGCTTTGCGCATCTCATCACGCATCCTCATGCAGTGATGATGGCACAAAGACAAGCCTGGAAGGCATGGGTTTCCTAGTTTCGATGCTATCGGCTAAGTTCGGCTAAAGCAAGCGATTTAAAGCTCACTTGAAAGCATCCTCTAGGGAATACTGCAATGCAATAAATCCGGCTTGAATAATTTAGTCTGTTTTTGATATGCAACAACAGCAGCCCGTCACAAACGTGACAGGCTGTTTTTTCAGATGGTGATGTTGAGTCAGGCTGCCGTAGTTAATATCGCAGTTGGCGCTGGCATGCACTTCTCAACTTGCACCAGCAAGTCGTAGAAAGTGGGGCCACCACCCATGTCAGTCAGCCGCTGGCTGGTGACTTCGTTGGCATTCTTGTGGTCGTCAGCAAGTTTTTTCCACCAAATCGACAAGCCCACCACCAGACCCGGCCTGGCTTTTTCAGTGACGCGGGCAATGGCTTCAAAACTACCTCTGTCATTAAATATCCTCAACTTGTCACCGTGCACAATATGGCGGCTGCTGGCATCTTGCGGATGTATGTCCAGATGCGGCTCGCCTTCTGTATCACGCAGGCTTTGCACATTGACGAAAGTGGAATTCAAGAAATTGCGCGCTGGCGGCGAAATCATGGCCAGCGGATAACGTGCTGCCAGTTCCGCGTTCGATGCCACTGACTCATAGGGCGCGATATAGGTGGGCAAGGGATCAAGCCCATCACGTTTCATGGTCTCGCTATAAAACTCGCATTTACCGGATGGTGTGCCAAAGCCGCCATTGGCAAACGGTGCGTCTGCCACCTTCAGTTTGGCCCAGCCTGCTTTCTTTAATGAAGACCAGTCGAAATGCACGGCATGCGCATGATTTTTATTGAAGGCCAATGCGGCAATATCGTCATCGCTGTCGTTAAAGCACTGCTCTTCAAAACCCATGGCCCTGGCGATCAAACGGAAAATTTCGGTATTCGGTTTGGCTTCGCCAAGAGGGGTAATCGCAGGATTGTTCGCCATCATATACAGATGGCCATAGGTGCTATGAATGTCGGTATGTTCCAGTTGCGTCGTTGCTGGCAATAATATGTCTGCATAGTCTGCGGTATCGGTCTGAAAATGCTCCAGCACGACAGTGAACAGGTCTTCACGTGCAAATGCTTGCGCCACTTTGGATGACTCAGGCGCGATGGCGACAGGGTTGGAGTTATAGACTATCACGGCTCCAATTTTGGGGCCAAAATCTGCCGAAGCTTCGCGCAACAAATCATCACCTATGGTACTCATATTGATGGTGCGGCGAGGAAAACCTTCAGGGAATAAATCCGGCCTTTGCAAGGCCGCAGTATTTTTGGGGAAGGCATCAGACATCGACAATTGCGTACCGCCCGCGGCATGGCGCCAGGCACCTGTCAGTGCTGGCAGGCAGGCGATATTGCGCACCGCCATGCCGCCGCCATGCACCCTTTGCACGCCGTAGTTCATGCGTATCATGCTGGCTTCACCGCGCTTGCCGCATTCGCCGTATTCTTTGGCGAGTTGAACGACTTCATCTGCGCTAATGCCGCATACCTCAGCAACGCGCTCCGGTGTCCATTCCGCGACCCGCTCACGTAATTGTTCAAAGCCCAGGGTATATTCAGCAATGTAATCATGATCAAGCAAATCTTCACGTATCAGGACGTGCATGAGGCCGAGCGCCAAGGCGGAATCAGTGCCCGGCAGCAAGGCAATATGCTGATGGCATTTTTCGGCAGTCAATGAGCGGTAAGGATCAATCGCAATCAGCTTCGCACCATTGCGTTTGGCTTCTTGCACGCGCATCCAGAAATGCAGATTGGAGGCGATAGGGTTACCACCCCACATGATAATCAGTCTGGCATTCTGGGTGTGTTCCATGTCAGCACCGATGCGTGTACCTACCGTATATTTATAGCCAACACCACCCGCTGTCGCACATATGGTGCGATCCAGAAATGAAGCACCAATTTTGTTGAAGAAGCGCATCGCCATGCTCTCACCCTGCACCATCCCCATGGTGCCTGCGTAGCTGTAAGGCAGAATGGATAAAGGATTGCTGGCAGCCAGCGGCCTGAGTTTTTCAGCGATGGTCGCAATTGCTTCTTCCCAGCTGATACGGATAAACTTGCCTTCACCTTTTTTACCTATCCGCTTTTGTGGATACAGCAGTCGGTCGGGATGGTAAGTTCGTTCTGTATAGCGGGATACCTTGGTGCATAAAACACCCGCCGTCGTTGGATGCAAAGGATCACCCTTGACTGCGGTAGCAATGCCATTTTCCACGGTCACATGCAGGGCACATGTATCGGGACAATCATGCGGGCATACGGCTTTGACGATATTGCTGCTCATAGTAATCCTGGTTCAATTATTTACTTGATGCTACTTGTGCTTGATACTGTATTTGCGGCACTTACTACCTTCAACCAGGCCCTGCCTGGCATAAATGATCTGCCTGGATGTTGATGCAGACTTGCTGCTCATGCTTATCTTATGCCAGAGCCTGTTATGGCTACCGATACACAAATGCTGTTTTTCTGCGTATCAGTGAATATTCCTTCTTAATCTGGCAATATGTCTTGTTTGTCGCTCAAACGCTTGCCAGGGTTCTTGCGCTCCAGTGCAAGCAGAGCCGCAGAATGATCAGCATGCGGATAATCGGACAGCAGGCTGCGGTAGACATCCGTCACCAGTTTGGTAATCGGCAAATCTACCCCCGCATGCTGCGCAGCGATCAGGATATTTTCCATATCCTTGGCCTGGCTCTTGACCTGCCCGCCAGGCATGAAGGTTCTGTCCAGCATGCGCTGACCATGCACTTCCAGTATCCGGCTTTCTGCAAAGCCACCTCGCAAGGCCTGGCGAACCGCTGCTGGATCAGCACCGCCAGCTTGCGCCAGCAACAGGGCTTCGGCCACGATATTAATTGTTGCGCCTACAATCAATTGATTACAGAGTTTGGCCAGTTGCCCTGTGCCCGGATCACCGACGCGCTGTGGTTTACCCATGGCAGACAGCAGCTGTACCACCTCTGGATAAACTTCTTCATCCGCCCCCGCCATGATGGCCAGGCTACCAGCTTCTGCGCCAATGACGCCACCAGAAACCGGCGCATCAATAAAATGCACACCCTGTGCTTGCAGCAAGGCATGTAGCGCCTGTGCTTGCGATTGCTGTATGGAACTCATATCAATGACGATGCTTCCCACGCGCAAGGCTGGCAGGATTTGTGATATCACACCCGCCACTGCATCGCCGTCTTCCAGCATGGTAATCACGACATCCGCATTGGATTGCTGGACTGCCAGCAAGGCCGTATCTGTCACCGTGGCACCATCTGTCATCAGCGTTTCCGCTTTTGCGCGGGTACGGTTCCAGGCTGTCACGGGGTACCCTGCAACTAACAAACGGCGCGCCATAGGCTTGCCCATCAGACCAGTGCCCAGAAAAGCGATAGTTGTTTCAGATACTGTTTTCACACTGATCCTTTAATGCAGATATGATTGCCGGAACTAAATTGTAAACGCTAGCTCTTATGAGCGTATTGCAAGAGATTGCTACAATAGGGGCTGTGGTTTTATATTGATGTCCCATTGAATTCGTATTTTCACCTGAAAGCCCATTTTATGCGCCTGCGTATTTCATCTTTAATCGCCATTACCGTGACCGCCATGTGCGCCAGTTCATCCGTGTTCGCCATCGATTCTGCTTCGCTGGAATTTGCCACTGGCAATAAAACCAAGATGCTGCGCCTTGGCTTGCAATCCGCTTGGGCCAACCAATGGTTTTCGTCCAATGGCACACATGTCGGCGGCTACTGGGACTATACCCTCGCGCAATGGCGTGGCAGTAATTTCGAAGGCAAGGGTGGAACACAAAACCTGGCAGATATAGGCGTTACTCCCGTCTTCCGCTTTCAAAATGATAGCAAAAAAGGTTTTTACGGTGAAGCTGGCATAGGCCTGCACATGCTGTCAGAAATCTATGACAACAACAGCCGCCATTTTTCCACCAATTTCCAGTTTGGTGATCATATCGGTGTCGGCTATGTCACCAAAGACGGCTGGGATTTGAGCTTCAAGATTCAGCATTATTCAAATGGCGGTGTTAAACATCCAAATCCTGGTGTGAATTTTGCGGTGCTGAAGGCTGGGTACGTGTTTTAAGTGTCTTTAAGCAATTGGTGTTTGCTGAATAAAAAGGAGCGTGAGCTCCTTTTTTATTACCTATATGTTCATAATTCATTTTCGGGATCAAGTCACCAGCATGGTCATGCGAGTGCTCTGCTTAATCCGACATCTTTTCTTGCACATGCTTTATGAGTCCCAGATAAGCAAATATCTGCGTTAATCCACAAACACCGCTGGAGCGCCAGTCCGGTGCCTCCTGCCTGCACAGGAGCGACGATTTTAAGTTTTCACGTTGAAATGAATGCATCCAGGTGCAAAGACTTGAACTATCCAGCACTTAACCAGCAGTACTGGTAATGCTGGCAGCAAGCCGCCTAGGTTACAAGAGAGTTGCCCTCAGACCCGTCGCTCCAGCGCAGGCTGGAGCCTAGTGTCGTTGGTAGATGATCCGTGCAGTAAGCAGAATGCGCAATGCGATCAGAATCAGCGGAATAATTCAAATAATTTGAAGCTCTGCACCTCAAGCGCAATATTCAAGAATGAAGAGCGAAGAATAAAGAGCCTGAGTTGAGTCACAGAGTAAGAGCAGAGATTTCTCATGTTTTTGCTGTTCTCAGCACATTCTCTGTGGTGTAGCAGGGAATTCGAACGGCATGTCGTTCGCCTGCGCCACGAAGGCTGCTTGCAAGCAGGCTTTCCTTCCTCAGAGCCTCTGTGTTGAGAGGTCCTGACGTTGGTTTTGATTCTTTTGATTCTTTTGATTCTTTTGATGCTTGTTACTGCCACGTGTGACGTGCTATTTTCGGTTTGCCCAAAAGCAAAACCCCCACTCAAGTAAATGAGTGGGGGTCTGCGGAATAAAAGCCTGACGATAACCTACTTTCACACTGGTTGCAGCACTATCATTGGCGCGTAATCGTTTCACGGTCCTGTTCGGGATGGGAAG
>JACQDX010000126.1 GCA_016200895.1 Burkholderiales bacterium | reverse complement strand
TGAATCAACAGCGTTTTTTAGGATGCTCATATTGTTTTCTATAACTACGAACTTGAATTAATTTGTAATTTTTTACATACAGAAGGCTACAAAAATCAGTAAAATTCAACGTAACTGTGGCTTAGTTTCATTTAATATTGAGTCGGCAATCAAATAGATTCAAGCAGCGTATTTAACGAACGGGTCGCCAAAGAAACTGGCGACCCGTTCTGGATGCTGCTCCAGGAACTGCATATGCTCGGTAGCGGCCGCGCGCAATTTGTCTTTACTGCGTACCGGTACTTTCTTCCTCATTACTTGCTTGATGTCGGCATTGAGCCGCTCTTCCGGGTTCAATTCCGGACTGTAGCTGGGGAGGTAAAAGCATTCTATTTTTTCCTTGTTTTCAGCCAGCCATGCTTTCACTGGCTTGCTGTGATGCACCCGCAAATTATCCAAAATCAAAAACACTTTTCGACTCACATCCTTGATTAGTGAACTCAGAAATTCAATCAGTCGATCCGCATTGAAATTGCCATCAATAATTTGCCACCGCGCCTGCCCTTTATTGGTGACCGTGGCGATCATTGATAACCGTTGCCGTGTGCCGGGAGCGTACACAACTGGCGTCTTTCCTTTTGGCGCAAAACCGCGCCCTCGGACATCTGTATTGACCAGTGCCGTTTCATCTCCCCAGTGCACTTCTCCACCTTCAGCATGCGCACGTTTGGCAATTTCTGGATATTCTTCGTCGAGCCATTTTTTGACCGCTTCAGGGCGTTGCTCATAGGCTTTTTTGATCGGCTTTTGCGGCGTGAATCCCCATCGCTTGAGATACTCGCCAATCGTTCTCACCGGCAGCGCAAGACCGCATTCGCGCTCAATCAATTGACTCACGGCAGTGCGGCTCCACAGTGCAAAATCCATTTTTATTTGCTCTGGCCGGTTGTCAATAATCAGGCGCTGAATCTGTGTCTCTTGCTCGGCTGTGAGACGGCGTACCTGCCCCTGACTACGCCCCCTTCGTTTGAGTTTTAACGCTGCCAGACCACCCAGTTCAAATAACTTGACGATCTTGCTTACCGCCGTGTGACTCAGTGCTACCAGCCGTGCAATGTCGCTGCGCTTTTGCCCACTCCGATGCAACCGCATGACCTGCTTTCGCTTTTCATACAGCGCTGCCTTTTCAAGCTTTCTTGCGTCTTCTTTTTCCATCTGCAATACATTGAGGCGATCTATGTCATTTCAATCTATTTATTTGCCGAATCTGTAGGAGCAGATAGTGCATCATCCATTTAACTTGACGCTCGACACAGACGCTTTGCGCTGGTCAGTTCGTCGTTGAGGCTGTATTTTTAGTCCAAACCATGTAAACGAACTGCCCACCGTAAACGTTGAATCTCCATCCGTATTTTCTGGAGATAAGCATGGCACGTTACAAGGTCGTCGATCGCAGTCCCAAGTTTTTACCAGTCGTACTTGACGCCCAACTCATGGCAGGCAGTTTTGAATACGCGCTCGATTACCTGATCGACCACGAACTCGATTTATCCCGCTTTGATAGCCGCTACAAGAATG
>JACQDX010000125.1 GCA_016200895.1 Burkholderiales bacterium | reverse complement strand
TCAACGATGGTGTCGTTCAACTGGATCTGGGACACTTGAGTCACTGCTGTGTCGTTGGTCAGTTCGATGTTACCAATGTTGCTGATACCGTTGAAGTCACCGATGGAGGCGTTTGTTGCATTACGCAGTTCGATGACGTCGTCGTTCTTTTGGCTGTTGTTGGTGGAGTTGTTGTCCACTGCACCACCGTTGATGGCGTGGGAACCATTGAAGTTGGCATCAGCAAAAATGATACGGTCGGCTGTGCGGCTTGCACCTTCTTCGCCGTTGTAGCTGAAGCGGCTTGTGGAGCTCAGTGTACGTGCATCGAGAACTGCTGCACTTTCGATGGCTGTACCAGCTGTGTCAGCGGCATTAGCTGTGTCATTGGCTGTGTCGTTGTCATTAACGATGGCGAGAACGCCTGCGTTGTTGTTGGCAGCGATGAGGGTGTCTGTCAATGTCAGACGGTAGTTACCAGCACCAGCTACACCGGCGTTGTTGGATGTACCTACCAGGCGGATTGTTTCGAAACCGGAAACGTTGGTCCATTCAGACGCGCCCAGTGCGATGGTGTCGCCCAGTGCTGCACCTGTCAGGTCGCCGTCGATGACGAGTGTGTCTGTACCAGCACCACCGACGACTGTGTCGGAGATGGTCAGGCCAGCACGTGTGTCCTGGATGTTATCGAATGTGACTGTGTCGTTACCAGCACCCATCTTGATGTTTTGCGCGCCGTTGGCTGCACCGCTTGTGGAAACGCGGATGATGACACTGGCTGTTTCTGCGGATGCATCGATTGTGCCTGCGATCAGTTTGATCTGACCGGCTGTCAGGGACAACTCTTGGACGCCAGCGATGTTGGCTGCTGCGCCGCCTGTTGTGTCGATACGGTACAAACCACCGTTACCAGCGACTGTGGTGTCGAGGTTGAGGAAGGTTGTAGTAGAACCA
The DNA here is from genome assembly GCA_016200895.1 of Burkholderiales bacterium. GTDB lineage: Bacteria > Pseudomonadota > Gammaproteobacteria > Burkholderiales > Burkholderiaceae_D > Undibacterium. Next base: position 98,527 of record JACQDX010000125.1, on the reverse strand, counting down.
GCACCTGCTGTTGTACCAATAGTGATGGTGCCTGTGTGGGCAGCAACGTTGGCGAGAGCAACTGTGTTGGATTCTGTATCAGCATCAACCAGGGTGATGTTTTCTACGGCGTTGGTGTTCAACACGAAGTTGAAACGTGGGTCAACGTTCAAGCCTTCAGCGATAGTCACAGCAACGGTGTCGGAGGCGCCAGTAGCAACAGCCAGATTGGCGTTGATGGTGGATTGGCCGATGGCGTTGGAACCTGTGTCGCTATGACGGATGGTGATGGCAGCAGCTTGACCAACTGTCAGGTTGTTGAGTGTGAACACGTCTGTACCGGCAACTGGTGCGGAATTCGCAGGAGCAGCGACGTTGGTGTTGGAGACGTTGCGAACCAATACGCCTGTGACGTCTGGCAGTTTGGCAAAGTCAACTGTGGAAGCGGCGTTGTTCAACAACACTTGGACTGCTTCTACTTTGGTGATGATGGAGGAACCAGTTGCACCGGCTGTGACGTTGCCGCCGTTGACGATGATGAGGGTATCTGTACCGTCGCCGCCTGTGATGCTGTCGCCTGTTTCTACTGTATCAGCCAGGTAGAATGTGTCGTTACCTGTACCACCAGTGATGGTGACGTTTTGGACGGAACCGGATGTGTCAGCTTTACCTGTGGTGAAGATGCCATTGCCGAGGTTGAGTGTCAGGTTGCCTTTGAATGCGGATGCATCAATGGCGGACAGACGGCCTGCAGCTTGCAAAATACCACCGGAGTAGTTGACGGATTCAATCGTTGTTACACCATTGACAACATTGGATGTCTGGGCCAGTGTGAGGTCTTTGTCGCCAGTGATGATGACTTTGCCTGCTGTACCTGTGTCCATTGGCAGGTTCAGTGTGCCGATGTTGTTGGTGTTGCCTGTGCTGTTGATGGTCAGTGTTTCGTAACCTTGGTTGCCTACGCCTGCAGCGGATGTGCCGGAGGTGTTTTGACCAATGTTGACTGTACCAACTTGTACGTCGGACAGGTTCAATGTCGCTGCATTCGCGCCGAGCAATGTACCGTTGCCGAAGGAGAATTCAACCACGCCAGCGTTGTTGGCGTTGGTGCTTGTCAGGTTGATTGTTTCGACAGCTTGTTTGATGTTTTCAATACGGGCTGTGTTGGTACCGGCTGTGGAAGCAATGCGGTTGATACCGATTGTTTTGAGGCCTGTGCCATCTTGCAAGTCAATCGCAACAACGGCGTTGTTGTTGATGTTGTTGGCATCAGCAGAACCGGTGAAGGTGAACGTGGCTGTCTGGATGTTCTTCAGCGTTGGCGTGATGATCGGTGCGCCGTTGTCGTTGGAGTTACCTACTGTGGCTGTCAGCTTGTTGTTGGCTGTGGCGGAGGTGTTGGAGCCTGTCAGGACATCTTCGTCTTGCAGGGCATTGACACGGGAACCACCGTTTGGTGTGTACACCAGACCGGCTGTGAAGTTCTCAGCAGTGGCGATGTCTGTGTTGCTGGTCAGTGTGAAGTCTTTAACACCACCACCGTTGACGATGGAGGTCAGCACGGCATCTTGTACGGCGATTTGGGATGCTTGTGTGGCGGAATCCAGCACTTTGCTGAGCCATTCTTTGGCGAGTGTGGTGTTGGAGGCCAGGGAGTAGGCAACGATTTCTTCGTTGGTGTCGATGGCTGTAGTGAAAGAAGTCGCAGCAGCAACTTTGGAGTCAACGGCAACTTTGTCGGCACCAGTAGCACCACCGAGGATGGCCAGTGCGGCTTGACCCATGGTGACTTTGTTGTTGAGCAACTGGCCTGTCCAGTAGTTGAGACCTGCTACGTCAGCTTTGTGGCCGAACAGGTTGGTGTAGATGGTGTTGACGGTGTCTTCTGTCGTTTTACCAGCGAATACGGTGGCGTATTCTGCTTGTTTGGAGAAACTGTCGGCGATCTGACCCAGTGTGAAACCTTGGGCCATCCAGTACGTCAGACCATTTGGGTCTGCAGGACGGTTGAAATAAGCGATGTAAAGCTTTTGGATGTCTGCTGCTGTGTTGGCCATTTAAGTGTCCTGTTTAGTTATTGTTAATATTTAAGAATGTACGATCCAGTGATTTCAACCGCTTTAAAGCATCAAATAGACATGAAGATCTGATTAATTTGCGAACGCAGAGTAGCATGTGACATTATTTTTCAATGTGACGCAAGTCACATTAAGTCGCAATGTTACAGATATTTACTTCATTTTCATCGAATTTCATGCCTTATTTGCACCTCTGATAATCACACTTTAATTTCCCCATACTTCTTTTTAATGCTGTGGGTCGTGCTTAATCTGCAACTCACAAATATATAAATTTCTCATAGGTATATACTAAAAATCAAACAACTATGCAGAAGCCAAATCACCTTCAGTGGAGGAAACATGCGGTTAAAATTAATGGCGGCAGCTAGCGCAGTAATACTATTTGCCAATACAAGCTGGGCTGCAAATAACATACAAGATGTGCATTGGCTGCAAGGCTGCTGGCAGGCAGCAGGCGCTGAGGCGGGATCGGAAGAACATTGGCTCGCACCGGCAGGCGGCTCTATGCTGGGCATGGGGCGGACGATACGCAAATCCAAAACCGTCGCATGGGAATTCATGCGCATACAAGAAAATGCAGACAGCCTGGTTTTTACTGCCCTCCCCTCAGGCAAACAAGAAGCCAGTTTTCAATTGCTGTCGCTGGACAAGCAAAGAATAGTTTTTGAAAACCCCAGACCTGAATTTCCACAGCGCGTCATTTACCAATTGAATACAGATGGCAGTTTGCTTGGCCGCATAGAAGGCAAGATGAAAGATCAGGAAAAGGGAATCGATTTTCCCATGCTGAAGATTAGCTGCAATAAGCAATAATGAATTGCTTTTCAATCGGCCAATAAAAAACCGCTTGATGCGGTTTTTTATTTGGTATCACGATCAAGAAAATCTCATTACAGACCGGTATTTTTTGCGATATACGCTTTCATCGCATTCACATTGGCAGTCATGACTTCAAAACGTTGCGGCAGTGCTTCTATGTTCTCAAAGCCAGCCGGGCGCTCAGCATCACGACCCAACGCCTCTTTGATCGTTTCATTGAATTTGGCTGGTAAGGCTGTTTCCAGCACGACCATAGGCACGCCCTCTTGCAGATGCTCAAATGCGACTTTAATGCCATCCGCAGTATGAGTATCAATGGTGATGTTAAATTCTTTCTCTACCTGGCGTATGGTTTGCAAGCGGTCTGCATGGACAGATTTGCCTGATACAAAACCAAACTTGGCAATCTTATTGAATTCATCACCATCGCTGCCTGGCTTGCCTGACAAATCAAAACCGCCTTCGGTTTCGACTTTTTTGAACAAGGCTGCAACACGGTTAGCATCCCTGTCCAGCAAATCATAGATAAAGCGTTCAAAATTCGACGCCTTGGATATATCCATGGATGGGCTGGTGGTATGCCAAGTCTCTGCTGATTTGCGTACGCGATACACACCTGTGCGGAAAAATTCGTCCAGCACATCATTTTCATTGGTCGCCACGACCAGTTTATCGATAGGCAAACCCATCATGCGGGCAATATGCCCAGCGCAGATATTACCGAAATTACCAGACGGCACAGTAAATGAGACTTTTTGCTCGTTGCTAGTCGTCGCACTCAGGTAACCACGGAAGTAGTACACCACCTGGGCTACAACACGTGCCCAGTTAATCGAATTGACTGTACCTATTTTTTGGCGGTTTTTAAATTCCAGATCATTCGACACCGCCTTGACCATGTCCTGGCAGTCATCAAACACGCCTTCGACAGCGATATTGAAAATATTCGGGTCTTGCAGGCTGAACATTTGCGCAGTCTGGAAGGCGCTCATTTTTTTATGCGGGGACAGCATGAAAACACGTATACCCTTTTTGCCACGCATCGCATATTCAGCAGCGCTGCCAGTGTCACCAGAAGTGGCACCAAAGATATTCAATTCTGCATCATTCTTGGCCAGGGTATATTCAAACAAATTACCCAGCAATTGCATGGCCATGTCCTTGAATGCCAGGGTTGGGCCATTCGACAAAGCTTGCAAAACCAGCTTGCGGCCATCCTTGTCCAGCAAAACACGTAAGGGGGTAATTTGCGCAGCAGATTCATCGCTGCGGGCATTTTTGTAGACATCGGACGTATAAGTCTTGTCTGTCAGTGCTCTTAAATCGGCCTCGGGAATATCTGTGGCAAATTTTTTCAAGACTTCAAATGCCAGCCCGGCGTAAGACAGCTTGCGCCACGCATCGAGTTCCACATCAGTTACCTGAGGGTAAGTTGTTGGCAGATAGAGACCACCATCGGGAGCCAGACCACCTAAGAGTATTTCCGAGAAATTTTGTGCTGCGGTATGCCCGCGTGTTGAAGCGTATTGCATAAGTCGACAGGATGAATTGGAAAATTGATAGAAGGATAGAACAAATATTCTTCCCATTATAACTTTCTTACAGGTTTAAAACCTCTGTAAATTTGGTGAAAATCCAATTTCATAGCCGATTCATTCGGCCAACAACCTTTCCGGATGGGTGTAGACCACATAACCATGATGCCGAACAAAGCCTATCAGGCAAATACCCGCCTGCTCTGCAAGATCAATGGCAAGCGCAGTTGGTGCAGATAATGCAGCTAGAATGGCAATATTGGCACGTGAGGCTTTTTGTACCAGCTCATAACTAAGCCTGCTACTCATAAGGACGAAACCTTCCACTTGGAACTTAGTTTTTATTTTTGCAGTTGCCAAAGCGCCAAGCAATTTATCCAGAGCATTATGCCGGCCTACGTCTTCACGCAAAACCAGAATTTCCCCCGCCATATCAACCCAGGCTGCAGCGTGCACGGCTCCAGTTTGTAAGTTAATGGATTGCAAAGAACTCAAGCCCGCCAGCGCCTTTAATAAACTGCCCTTGGATAATCGCTGAACAGATTCCGTCTTGATCACTGCCAGATGCATTTGCAAAGCCTGCAAGCTATCTTTGCCGCACAAACCACAACCTGTATTACCAGCAAGATGACGGCGACGCTCTTTTAACGCAGCAAACCTCTCTGCTGATATCTGCACTTGCACCTCTATGCCCGGCACTTCCAGAGTTGACTGGCATTCCATGTCATAGATTTCACTGGCATCATCGATTATGGATTCAGACAAGCTGAAGCCAAGGGCAAAGTCTTCCAGATCCAGAGGAGTAGCCAACATGACTGCATGGGAAACACCGTTATAGACCAGTGCAACCGGGACTTCTAGCGCAACCTGGTCAATCAGTTCCTCAGCAACATGACTTGCAAACACATGCCTTTGCACCATGCGTCTGACAACGCCCGTCTGCACCTCAGGTTCGCCGTCAGACTGATTTGCCGCCGATTCACAAACCCGCCGCCCTTCTTCCGTCAAACTGAGCAAGCTGCGCTCACCATCTCGCTGCAGATGAACCCATCCTGCTCCCCTGTGCTGGCCAATGGACTCTTTACCCAGATAGGCTATGCAGCGCAGCAAAGTACTTTGTCGCACCCCTAGCCGCTTGCACAAGCGTGGCAATGACAAAGCTTCTGTATGCTGCGCCAGTTCTGCAATCAGGGCCTGACTGAGTTTATCCTGCGAATAATTAAGTGATTCCATTGAGACCTGCATTAAGCCAGCGCTTGATGCGCGTGGATGATCACAGGTATCGATTTGGATGTGGGTGTACGTGCGTGATCAGCAAAACTTGATAAAGGTACCAAGCCATTAGTTTCCGGGAAATAGGCTGCCAGACAACCTTCGGGGATATTGTAGGCCACCAGCATGAAGCGCTTTGCCTGACGCTTTACACCATCGTCACACAGGCTTTCCATATCCACCCAGTCACCTGCCTGCATGCCCAGCGCATTGATATCTTCCTGGGCTATGAACAGCACGCGGCGTTCACCGAACACGCCACGGTAGCGGTCATTCATGCCATAGATGGTGGTATTGTATTGATCATGCGAACGCATGGTCGCCAGATTGAAAACGGGTGATTGCCTGCTTTTTCGAGCCCTGTGTATGGGCAAATCAACTGGAACAGCATGGGTATTGAAATTAGCTTTGTTATTTGCTGTTACCCATAGTCTTTCCGCCGCGGTATTACGCAAATGAAAGCCCCCCGGCACTTTGACCCGCGCATTAAAATCAGCAAAATCATCAAACACGGCAGCGATTTTGTCACGTATGCGGCTGTAATCAGCCAGCAACCAGGCCCAAGGAGTTTTGCTGCGATCTTTCAAGGTAGCTTGCGCCAGACGCGCAACAATGGCTACTTCAGACAACAAATCTTTAGAAGCTGGCGGATTGATGCCAGATGACAGATGCACCATGCTCATGGAATCTTCCACTGTCACCGCTTGAGGACCAGTTTCCTGGATATCTATTTCAGTACGGCCCAGGCAAGGCAGGATTATCGCTTCATGACCGCAAATCAAGTGGCTGCGATTGAGTTTGGTAGTCACATGCACGGTCAATGCGCAATTTTTCAAGGCTTTGTGGGTGACTTCTGTATCTGGCGTTGCAGTAGCAAAATTCCCACCCATGCCAAAAAACACTTTACCGCCCTCATGCAACATGGCCTCGATAGCACCTACAGTGTCATAGCCGTGTTTTTGTGGCGGCGTAAAATCAAATACCCGCCCTAAACGCTCTAGGAATGCCTGCTTCGGTTTTTCTATGATACCCATGGTGCGGTCGCCTTGCACATTACTGTGACCACGCACCGGACATGGACCCGCACCAGGGCGACCAATATTGCCTCGCAAGAGCAGCAGATTAACAATCATCTGTATGGTTGCCACAGAATGCTTGTGCTGCGTGATGCCCATACCCCAGCAGGCGATGACTTTGCCAGCGCCCATATAGGTATCAGCCGCACGCTGTATCTGCGCCCTGTCGAGACCGGATTCACGGACGATGACATCCCATGACTCTGCCAGCGCCTCGGTAGCAAATTGCTCAAAATTAGCAGTGTGCTCAGCGATGAAATCTGTATCAATGACTCGCGCGCGCCCTTCTGCCTGAGCCAGTTGATCCGCTTCCAGTACACATTTGATCATGCCTTTGACGGTTGCCAGATCCCCGCCAATTTTCAACTGAAAATAATCAGATGAAATGGTCGACGACTGATCTGTCAGCATATCCAGCGCATTTTGCGGGTTCTGGAATTTTTCCAGGCCGCGTTCACGCAAGGGATTGAAAGAGACAATGGCAGCCCCCCGCTTGGCCGCAGAACGCAACTCACCCAACATGCGGGGATGATTGGTGCCAGGGTTTTGACCGAAGATCAAAATCGCATCAGCAATCTGAAAATCAGGAAGCAATACCGTCCCCTTGCCCACGCCTATGGCTTCACGCATGGCAAAGCCAGAAGGCTCATGGCACATGTTTGAGCAATCAGGGAAATTATTGGTACCAAATTCACGTACAAATAACTGGTACAGGAAAGCAGCCTCATTACTGGTGCGGCCTGATGTGTAAAAAATCGCATCATCAGGCGTTGGCAAAGCATTCAGGCGAGTTGCAATCAATTCAAAGGCCTGATCCCAGCTAATGACTCTATACTTGTCGCTGGCGCGGTCATATTGCATGGGGTGGGTCAAACGCCCCTGCGCTTCCAGCCAGTGATCAGACTTCTCTGTCAGTTCACTAACGGTTAAACTGGCGATCAATTCTGGCGTAGCACGGCGTGCTGTCGACTCAGCCGCCACTGCCTTGGCGCCATTTTCACAAAATTCAAAAGTCGACGTGTGATCGGCATCTGGCCAGGCGCAACCTGGGCAGTCAAAACCATCTGGTTGATTAGCAGACAGCAGGGTCAACGCCCCTTTTCCGGGTATGCCTTGTTCTATGATTTGCTGGGCAACGCTTTTCAACGCGCCCCAACCACCTGCTGGCCTATCATAGACTTTAATGGTTTCATTCTTACTCATACTGCTTAATCTCCACGCAATTGGGCTTGATGCAACCACTATTATTGCAGTCAGATAGCAAATATTGCGTGGCGAACAAGTTTCTAAGTCCAAATGTTACCAGAATCCATGATGCAGCATAGCTGTTGCTAATTACCGGTGAATAACAACCAGCAAAGCCTTGGCTTCGGTTTTACCCAAATTGCGTATCGCATGGTTCTTATCAGCGTTATAACGTGCAGTTGCTCCCAACTTCAGCTTTTTACACACGCCATCGACTTCAACTTCAATACTGCCATGCAGTAAAGTCAGATGTTCGGATGCGCCGGGGTCATGAGAATTCGACACCAGCGCGCCGCCAGGTGCCAGGGTCAGCTCATACCATTCATATTTACCCGCCAGCTCCATAGGGCCAAGTATACGCAGGATATAACCCGCATGCTCGCCCGGCAAGGTAGGCGTTTCATGCGATTCCAGTACTCTTATCGTATCAAGCTTGGGTAATTCTGATGACAACAGCTCCGCGATGCTGACACCCAGGGCATTTGCCAATCGCCACGCAACGGCTATAGTGGGATTAGCCTTTTCTCTTTCTATTTGGGACAGCATGGACTTTGACACGCCAGCGGTGCGCGACAAATCCTCCAGCGTCATGCCGCGTTCCAGACGCATTTTTTGCAAAGTCGCGCCCACTTCTGGCGGGGTATTGGGTAAAACTTTTTTCATAGAGACTCTTGCATCAGTAAAAAAGCTAGCTTAATATTCGATATATCGAACTTTAGTTCTAGATATTGAATTATTCAATCATTTTAGAAATTTCCAACCATAGTGTAACAGTGCCATTGATACGCAAACATGAAAATGCCACTAATTCATCCAATTAGCTGCAAACAATCAATCCGCACAGCAACACAACAGAATCAGGGGACATCATGAGTCAAAACACTTCCAGGACAAACTTCATCAGCAATTTGGCTGGTAATCTGGATAATTTGCGCGAACAAGGCTTGTACAAGGCAGAGCGCGTGATCGCCTCCCGCCAGGGTTCTGAAGTCACTTGCGATGATGGCCGCAAGCTCATCAATTTATGCGCCAACAATTATCTGGGTTTGTCCGGTGATGAATCCATGGTGCAGGCATCCATTGCGGCGACCGAGCAATATGGTTACGGCTTGTCCTCTGTACGCTTCATTTGCGGCACACAAACTGTACACAAACAACTGGAAAAAGCACTGTCAAGCTTTCTCGGCACGGAAGAGTGCATCCTGTACGCGGCAGCATTTGACGCCAATGGCGGTTTATTTGAGCCCTTGTTTGATGAAAACGACGCCATCATCTCCGATGCACTGAATCACGCCTCCATCATTGACGGCATACGCCTGTGCAAGGCAGCACGTTTCCGTTATAGCCATAACGACATGGCTGATCTGGAAAAACAATTGATTGCAGCGAATGACAAGCGTCACCGCATCATCGTGACTGACGGCGTGTTCTCCATGGACGGCACGATCGCCCAACTGGACAAGATTTGTGACCTGGCTGACAAATATGATGCACTGGTCATGATCGATGAATGCCACGCATCCGGCTTCATGGGCGCAACAGGTCGCGGCACCCATGAGCATCACAATGTGCTGGGTCGCATAGATATTATTACCGGCACTTTGGGTAAAGCGCTGGGTGGTGCCATGGGCGGCTTCACGGCAGCGCGCAAGGAAGTGATAGACACCTTGCGTCAAAAATCCCGGCCTTACCTGTTCTCCAATACGCTTGCGCCTTCCATAGCTGGTGCCTCGCTGTCTGTTTTAGAACGTCTGTCCAACTCCACCGAACTGCGTGACCGTTTGCATGCAAATACAGCCCACTTCCGCCGTGAAATAGAAGCACGGGGTTTTACTATCAAACCTGGCACCCACCCTGTCGTCCCCGTCATGCTGTTCGATGCACCTGTTGCGCAAAAATTTGCGGCACGCCTGTATGAGCTTGGTGTACTGGTGACCGGCTTCTTCTATCCAGTGGTACCCATGGGACAAGCCCGTGTACGTGTGCAATTATCCGCCGCACATACGGCGGAACAATTGAATACTGCTCTGGCTGCATTTGCCCAGGCTGGTCGCGAATTAAACATCATTAAGTAAGGGATATCCATGGAACGCATATTAGTCATCGGTGCCAACGGCCAGATCGGTAGTGAATTGGTAGAAGCACTGGCAAACCAGCATGGTGCAGATAATGTTGTCGCCGCCGACATCAGGCCAGAAAGCCTGTATGGCGCAAAAATCTATGAAGTCATTGATGTATTAAATACAGAAAGACTGGCGCAAATCGTCGCTCAATACGACATTACACAAGTATATCAACTGGCAGCCATGCTATCAGCTACGGGTGAACAAGCGCCATTGAAAGCCTGGACCTTGAACATGGATGGCCTGCTCAATATTCTTGAACTGGCACGCACCCGCAATGAAGCTGGCAAACCCCTGAAAGTATTCTGGCCTTCATCGATTGCTGCGTTTGGCCCAAACACGCCACCAGTCAATACGCCACAATATACGGTGATGGACCCTAGCACCATCTATGGCATCAGCAAACTGGCAGGCGAACGACTGTGCGAATATTACTTCCAGAAATATGGTGTTGATGTCCGCAGCATACGCTACCCAGGCATCATCAGCTATAAGTCCCCTCCAGGCGGTGGCACCACTGACTATGCGATAGCCATCTTCCATTCAGCTTTGCGTGGCGAAACCTATGAATGCTTCCTGGAGTCAGAAACCAGTTTGCCCATGATCTACATGCCAGACGCCATACGCGCCACCATTTCCTTGATGGATGCGCCAGCGGCCAAACTTTCTATACGTTCTTCCTATAATGTTGCGGGTTTAAGCTTTAATCCACGGGAATTAGCGTTTGCAATCAAACAAAATTTGCCTGCATTTGACATACACTACGCGCCTGACAGCCGTCAGGCAATCGCCGCATCCTGGCCACAGAGCCTGGATGACGCAGTAGCGCGAGCAGACTGGGGCTGGCAAGCACAAGTAGGCCTGCAACAACTGGTGGAAGACATGTTAAAGAATATTCGTGTCGATCAAAAGGAGTTGAAGGAGTTGAAGGAATTGAACCAGGCCGCATAAATAATTATCAGAGACAAGTAAAAAAGAGGTGAATTGATGGACATGCGTGTATTCGAATTATTTAAAATAGGCGTGGGTCCGTCCAGTTCCCATACGGTAGGTCCCATGCTCGCGGCGCGCCGGTTTTTGCTTGAATCTGCCGACCTGTACAAAGCATCCAAAATACAGGTAGCGCTGTATGGCTCACTCGCCTTGACTGGTCATGGACATGCCACTGACAAAGCCGTCTTGCTAGGTTTGATGGGCGAAACTCCCCAGGATGTAGTTCCAGAAAGCGTAGATGAAAAACTCGCCAATCTGGCCAGCTCTGGAAAATTGAATTTATTGGGCGAGTACCCCGTCAAGTTTGATACAGCCACCGATATTCTGTGGTTCAAGCAAGAAGTCTTGCCAGGACATCCCAATGGCATGAAATTCATACTGACACGCAATGACGGTAGCAGTTTTGAAAAAATTTATTACTCCACCGGTGGTGGCTTCATTTATTCGGCAGAGGAACTGGCGAATACCAATAGCGCTGAGAATACTGATAAGAAACTCCTGCCGTATCCTTTCGCAACCATGGCTGAGTTGCTAGCCCATGGCAAGCGCACTGGCCTGTCCATCACGGATATGCTGCGCGCCAATGAAAATGTGTATTGCACTGACGAGGAACTGGATGCTGGCCTGGATAAAATCTGGTCTGTCATGAAGGGTTGCATCTCACGTGGCTTGCAAACATCCGGCGAATTGCCTGGTGGCTTGCACGTCAAACGCCGTGCGGCAAAATTGTGGCGCGCTGCCAATGAAACTGCCGACGTATTACCGCATGATGGCTTGCACCGTGTCAGCCTGTATGCCATGGCAGTGAATGAAGAAAATGCTGCTGGTGGCCGTGTCGTCACGGCCCCCACCAATGGAGCGGCTGGCATTATCCCGGCAGTGCTGCGCTATTACGCAGAAGACTGCAAACCCAGCCATCCGGAACAAGGCATACGCAATTTCATGCTAGCCGCTTCTGCCATAGGCATGTTGTGCAAAACCAATGCATCCATTTCTGGTGCTGAAATTGGTTGCCAGGGTGAAGTAGGCGTAGCATGCGCCATGGCTGCCGCTGGCCTGACTGCCGCTTTGGGCGGCACCAACGAGCAAATCGAATCAGCAGCCGAAATTGGTATAGAACATCACTTGGGCATGACTTGCGACCCCATCGGTGGCTTGGTGCAAATCCCCTGTATAGAACGCAATGGCATGGGGGCGGTCAAGGCAATTACAGCTGCTTCGCTGTCCTTGCGCAGTGATGGCACGCATCATGTCAGTCTGGATGACGTGATAGAAACCATGCGCGCGACTGGCTTTGACATGCAGGCAAAATACAAGGAAACCTCATTGGGTGGCCTGGCGGTACATGTGGTTACCGTCAACTACGCTGCTTGCTGATATTTCTGAAGAGTACCCGGAATCGCAATGAAGCACTGGCAGCAGTGCTTCATTCTTTGGCCTTAGCTCCACAACTGTAACGCACGCCCAGCCATATCAAGCGTGATGCACTGGGAGCGTAGAAAGTCGTTACCTTGATGTCGGAATTGCTGTAACCACCATTGGCGGTGATTGCATAAGGACCAAGCCGACCAGCCGTGTAATAACGCCGATCAAACAGATTACTGACATTGATAGAGAATTTCCATTGTGGGTTTGATCTATAGCTTGCGGATGGGCTGACGACTGCATACCCGGCATACAGCCCGACCCAAAATTTGTCAGGCCATCAGGTGCATTGGCACTGTTTTCGTTGCCACGCACAAAACTCTTTCCCACTGCCAGCACTTCAATGCCCGCTGAAGTTTGTGCATTGAATTCATAATTTGCATGGGCTTTAAAAATTTGCTGAGGAATCAGCGGTATCAAGTCGCCGGGCTTAACACTGATATTCACACTGGCATTTGCAAGGCTGTATTTTTCGAACCCAGGATGTCTGTACTTTGGTAGCTTGCCTTCATCCATGTGTAATTCAGTCCATAACTGAAATTATCCTGGCTGCTTGCAATACCTGCCCTCTTCCGCCTGGTATGTTCAAAGTTCTTGAAATAATCAGTCGCCGCAGAATTGGCCACAAACATGATGATATGATATAGACAAAAAATATCACCCCAAATGTGGCCTCGGGGTGACATTAGTAACAATGCTACCTTGCAGACAAGCTACCGAAGACAAAGTTGATGATAGTAGTGCTACTTTCAGGGTAGTACAGAAAAGCCCTTTTGCCCGGTCTGCCATAGCAAGAATGCCCAATTGTCAGCTTGCTCAGCGAGTGCATCGTACTTCCAGCCGTTGGCAAAGTCTGTACGAAATAGTGCTGGTCTGGACTTATTCACATTTGCTGCCTGCAAGCGCGCGACAAATTTGCTGCTCATCCAGATCGGCGTATCAGCAACACCAAAACGTGCAGAGATCAGGGCAGCAGGATAAGACTGACCATCGCGCAAGCTAAGATAGGGATTGCTATTTACAAGTCTGCCCCTGTCTGTCGCAGTCCTTTTTTTGGAATTGCCAGCATTGAGTAATTCAGACTGCAAAGCTGCACTTTGTATCGCCGCAAATAATTCCGGACGCTGGCTAATTGCTTGCGCCAGCCAGCGCTTGCCCGGACCAGACTCTTGCGTGACCAGTCTCCCGGAACTGGTATAGCCTTCACTGACCAGATAATCAGCTGCCGTAAGAAATTCATCAAGCCCATCGCTAGCATTTTTTTGCTTGAGACGCTCATCTGCAGGGACATAGACTATCGCCATCACAGCGTCTTGCTCCAGCCAGGCCAGGCGCAAGGCGTCAAATTTCGCCAACTTCGACAAACCCGTACCAGTTTCCATTGTTAGCAATAAGGGATGCTTACTATCGAGCTCCATACCTTGCGGATATAAGAGTGTCAGTGCAATTTGTTTATTACTGCCCGGTTTGGTGATACTGAGATTTTTGCTGGCGATGCGGTGAAAGCCAACTTGCGGTGAACGGAAAACTTCTACATTCCTGATTTGTCCGCCTGCCAAGGCACGATAAGATAAAGGTGCAGCATTCGCTGCCTCCAATACAAACAAGGCACCGTCAGTATCTGCATCTGTGTTCAATTCACTGATGCGGCCAGAATAAGGTAGAGTCAGTTCTTCTTTTTTGCTGCCATCCAGCTCAGCCTTGATGAGCTTGCTATAGCCCGCCTCAGCGACATGGACATACAAAGCATTTTTTGCTACTGCAATATCCAGCAATTCGTCGCTACTGGCTGACAGTACTTCCTTGGCAGTGTTCAATTGTGGTGTTTTTAAATCCAGTTTCAGGATCGCTCCTGTGCTTTTCTTCTTTGCAGATAGCAGATAGAGTTGCTCACCTGTCAGCCAGGCATTCTTGAGTTTGTCTGTGGGTGAAGCCAGCCGTTGCCAGCCAGTTGTTGCGCCTTTTATTTGGTCTAGCTTGACCAGATACAGGCTGCGATCCTGACTTTGTCCATGCTGAACCTCGGCCAACAGATAAGAAGAATTCTGGCTGCTTTTTATCACTACCACATCACTTACAGTAAATCGCCGGCTCTTGCTGACACCTGGACCAATCAAAGGTACGTCAGTTTCCAGCTTGCTTCCCAACACATGCTGCCAGATTGCTCCGCGGTCCGAGCCTGGCTTGGCAGAAGACTTGCGATAGTAAATCGTGGTCGAATCGGGTTTCCAGGCGATTTCCTTACTGTCAGGTGCAATCGTATCCAGATTATCCTTGAGCATGCTCGCATCATTAGTCTTGATAATACGCAGACTATGCCGCTGACGTCCGCTATTCAACAGGTGAACTGCGACATGACTGCCGTCCAGGGACGGCGTAAAAAAACTTATGCCCTGCCCTGGCTCCGTTAATAAAAGCAAGCGCTCCGCATTGGTGGCAGCGCTGCGCATGAATAATTGCTGCCGGTTATCCGCTGTAGTACGGGTAAAAAACTGCATGCCACGCACCTCGATCAACCTGCCTGCACCAAATTCTGTACTTTGCAACACCTTGAGACGCTTCAGCAAGGCATCGCGCCCGCTGATGCGTGCCAGCACGGCATTGCTAAAATCAGTCTGTTTCTTCATCCACGCGCGGACTTGCGTGTCACTTAAGGATTCCAGAAACCGGTATTGGTCAGCGGCTACTTCTGTTTGTACTGTTACAGCCTGCTTGGGTAAAGACGGGTAGTCACCCCAGGCTTGTAGTTGAGCATGCACCGACAAGGGACAGATGCCGAGCCAAATGCCGAGTATGAAAAAAACCTGTTTTATATTCTGTTTTGCTAGCATGCCCGTTCCAAGCCCCAATTCCCTGACAGAACTACAGTATCTCTCACACCCGCATAAAATTGCAAAAATCACCCGTCTTTTTTAAGGCAGGCTTTACTGCTCATGTTTCAATTCTTGAATTTCGTCCCCCGCTTTCTGCATTTCATCGCAAACGTGTGGCAAGCACAGAGCAACTTGCTTAAAGTGCTTACATCGCAAGACCATATGAATCAGGGAGAAAAAAATGAATATCGTCAAGAAAACCAATTTAACACTCTTAACCATTTTTGCATTTACTGCTACCATAGTGCCAGTGGCTACATATATTAATCAACTTACTGTAAAAGCAAGTATGCCCACAGTCACAATAACAGCGCAAAGACTGACAGAACAACAAAAGATAGCTTTTGATGTCGAACAAGCTGGTAATACGATGCAAACTGTCTTCATTGCGGCAAAACGCCTCAGCACTGAAGAAAAATTCGCTCTTGACCAGCAAGACAGACAAACTCAACAAGCAAAAGTGCGCGTACATAAAAAACCGCAATTGCTTGTTTAACATCTCCTATCCAAAAGATTTACTTTTGAAAAAAAATTAGCATAAAGCTCACTCACAGCTTATTGAGTGTTTGTAGTGATAATGGTTTTGACACCCGCAGCACTTATTAATTTGCAGGCAATCATGTTAAAAAAATCTATTTTCTTGTGCGTGCTGTCTTCCACCTTGTTGGCTGGCATTGCCTTTTCACAAGATTTTATGTTCGATCCGTCCATTCCTACCCAGAATGAAGATCAGGACAAGACAACAGAAGTGATGCAAGAAGCGCCAGCGCAATCGTCGTCAAGCCCAGTCCCATTGCAACTGGACAGAAGCGGAGTTGACCGCGCATCCGTGCATTTACAAATACTGCAGCAGTCGAATCAGCGCTTTACTGACAATCCGCAACCAGTACCTGCGGCGGCTAAAAAGACCGCTTCAGAAGATAAAAAATCACAAGCCAAGTCGGCCAGCAGCACTTAATCCTTCTTCGTCCATCCCGAATATTGCCTTATTCGGGTATATCTCCATCCCTATAGCGCTCCTCGGTCTATCCTTTTACTCAGTATGACGGAAGTTGAAGTCTGCCTTACGCCATCCAGCGCACCTATCTGATCCAGCAATTTATCCAGCGTTTCTGTATTACTGCAGCGCAAGGTCAGCATATAGTCGATTGCACCACTGACTGCGCACAAGGTCTCAGTCTCGGGTAATTGTTGCAGGTATTTGATCAAGCCAGCTGCATATCGCGCTTCGACTGACAAACCCACATAAGCTCTTACTGCAGGCTGCACCATTTTCTGATTCAGCTTTAAGCCGTAACCGGCAATGACGCCACGCTTCTCCAACGCGGCAATACGGGCGATCACGGTGGTTCTCGCTATACCTACCGATTTGGCAATACTGGTCACCGGCAAGCGGGCATTATCCATGAGCAAAGCCAGGATTTTGTCGTCTATCTCATCAAGATCTGGTTTCATATCGTCATTTTGTCTGATTATTTAGACATATTATCTCGCAAATACACAATATGACGATAACTTTGCTGCTATTAACTGACAAAACTAAAGCCTAGACTTCAGTATCAATCTTACATTTCCGTCCACGACATAAACACATACTGGAGACAAACATGACAACCAAACTAATACTTCTGGGCGCAGGCAAAATTGGTGATGCAATTCTCAATTTGCTGTCCCACACTGGCGATTACGAAATCACAGTGGCAGACCGTGACCCGGAACGTCTGAAATATGTTGAACAAGCCGGGTTCCCGAATACCCGCATCGTCCAGGCTGACCTGGGTGATAAAGCGGCAGTCACAGAATTGATACGTGGCCATAAAGTCACCATGTCGGCTTGCCCTTACTTTTTGACACCTATCATCGCTGGCGCAGCGCGTGAAGCTAATTCCCATTATTTTGATTTGACTGAAGACGTGGAAAGCACACGCATCGTCAAACAGCTGGCTGAAGGCGCAGATTGCGCCTTCGTCCCACAATGCGGCTTGGCACCAGGCTTTATTTCCATCGTCGCCAATGATGTTGCCAAGCGTTTTGAAACCCTGCGTGACGTCAGCATGCGCGTTGGTGCCTTGCCTACCTTCCCCAACAATGCACTGAAATACAACCTGACCTGGAGCACTGATGGTCTGATCAATGAATACTGCAATCCTTGCGAAGCGATTGTTGATGGAGAGTTGCGTGAAACTGCCGCCCTTGAAGAAATCGAGCATTTCTCCTTGGATGGCATAGACTACGAAGCCTTCAATACTTCCGGCGGCCTGGGCACTTTGTGCGAAAGCCTGGAAGGCAAGGTACAAAACCTGAATTACAAGACCGTGCGCTATCCAGGCCACCGCGATATCGTCAAAGTGTTGATACGCGACCTGCAACTGGGCAAACTTGAACGCCGTCCAATCTTGAAAGAAGTCATGGAAACAGCCATCCCCATGACCAAACAGGACGTGGTGCTGGTCTTTGTCAGCGTCGTCGGTATGCGCGATGGCCGCCTGGAACAAGAATCCTATGCCAAGAAAATCTATGCGCAAAAAGTCAATGGCCAATTGCTGTCAGCCATACAGTTGACAACTGCCTCTGGCATTTGCGCCATGGTTGATCTGGTGGTCACTGGTAAATTGCCACAGCATGGCCTGGTGCGTCAGGAGCAAGCTGTTCTTGCTGATTTTCTAGAAAATCGCTTTGGTCAATACTACGCTGCATAATCACTGCGTCCATCTACCAAAGCGCGCATAAGTTCGCTGCCAGCGCTACAATATGCGCACGGCATCAAACCTATCCAATAAACTGCAGCAAATACAGGCTTTCCAAAAGAAAGCCTGTATTTGCTAAAAACGTACCGAGGCAAACAAGATGGAAAACACCACTTTGCAAGCAATACTGAAAGAACTCGATATCAAATTGAGTGATTATCAGGGAAGCGACATTCACAGCATCTCCCCCATAAACGGCAAAAACCTGGCCAGCCTGCGCGCTGATACGGCAACAGAAGTCAAACAGCGAGTAGACCGCGCCCATGCTGCATTTTTGCAATGGCGCAATGTACCGGCACCGCGCCGCGGAGAACTGGTGCGCCTGTTTGGTGAAGAATTGCGCACCCATAAACTGGCACTGGGTCAGTTGGTGACACTGGAAGCAGGCAAAATCCTGCAAGAGGGCCTGGGCGAGGTACAGGAAATGATCGATATCTGCGATTTCGCCGTTGGTCTTTCGCGCCAGTTGTATGGCCTGACGATCGCCTCTGAGCGTCCTGGTCATCGCATGATGGAACAATGGCACCCTATAGGTGTAGTGGGCGTGATTTCCGCCTTCAATTTTCCGGTCGCCGTCTGGGCCTGGAATGCCGCACTGGCTTTTGTCTGCGGCAATAGCGTGACCTGGAAACCATCTGAGAAAACCCCGCTGACAGCCATCGCGACCCACGCCCTGTTCATGAAGGCAGTTGCCCGTTTTGGCAGCGATGCCCCGGCTGGCCTGGCTGAATTGATCATCGGTGGACGCGATACCGGCGCGCAAATGGTAGAAGACAAGCGCATCGCCCTGGTCAGCGCCACTGGCAGCACCCGTATGGGCCGTCAGGTTGCGGAAGTCTGCGCCAAGCGTTTAACACGTACTATTCTCGAACTGGGTGGCAATAACGCCATGATCGTGGCACCAAGCGCAGATCTGGAAATGGCTGTTCGTGCCATCACCTTCTCTGCTGTTGGCACTGCTGGTCAACGCTGCACTACCCTGCGCCGCCTGTTTGTGCATGACAGTATTTATGACACGCTGGTACCGCGCCTGAAGAAGATCTATGCAGGCCTGCCTGTCGGCAACCCTCTGGAAAAAACTACCCTGGTCGGCCCATTGATTGATGCAGCTTCTTTCGATGCCATGCAAAGTGCTTTGGCGATTGCCAAATCCGAACAAGGTCAAGTGTTTGGCGGCGAACGCACAGTAGTTGCTGGCAATGAAAATGGCTATTATGTCAGCCCGGCTTTGGTAGAAATGCCAGACCAGACTGCCTCCATGCACCATGAAACCTTTGCGCCCATCATGTACATCGTGCGTTACAACGATTTGCAACAAGCCATCAGCTTGAATAATGAAGTACCGCAAGGTTTATCATCTTCGATATTCACAACCGACCTGCGTGAAGCTGAAACCTTTGTTTCTGCTGCTGGCAGTGACTGCGGTATCGCCAATGTCAATATCGGCCCTTCAGGCGCAGAAATTGGTGGCGCATTTGGTGGAGAGAAAGAAACTGGCGGCGGCCGTGAATCTGGCTCTGATGCATGGAAAGCCTATATGCGTCGCACCACCAATACCTTCAATTACAGCAATTCTCTGCCGTTGGCACAAGGTATCAGCTTTGATATTTGATCCAGATCAAATGTATTAGCTTAAATTTTCTTCAAGAAGACCGCCATTTGGCGGTCTTTGACTTTATAGCGTAGAGAATTCGCCTTACAATTTCTTATTCAGGAACTTGCTTAGCAGGAGCAGCAAAAAGATTTATGAAAAAAGCACTTACTTGCGCTGACATCAGTCAATTGGAGCAATTGCCAAACGTCGGCAAGGCAACGGTTGCCGATTTACATGTACTGGGCATTACTGATCCACAGCAATTGAAAGGGCGCAATCCCTATCAGATGTACGATGAACTTTGTGCCGCGACCAAAGTCAGACACGACCCCTGTGTCTACGACGTTTTCATTTCCATAGTAAAATTCATGGACGGCGAGCCACCTCTGGCCTGGTGGCACTACACCGCAGAGCGTAAAGCTCACCTGGCATCCCCCTCCTCACTATAAGCCTATTCCTGACAAAATTACTCAAGTTTGCTATACTTGACTAAAATGCTCAACAACTCAGGGCATTCAGCTTTTTCTTGCGTGGAGTATCTCCGGAGTAACATATGCGACTGACCACCAAAGGACGTTTTGCCGTGACGGCAATGATAGATCTGGCTCTGCGCCAGGATAAGGGACCAGTGACGCTGGCTGGCATCAGCCAGCGTCAGGACATTTCCCTGTCCTATCTTGAACAATTATTTGGGAAATTGCGTCGCCATGAAATCGTTGAATCCGTACGCGGACCTGGCGGCGGCTACAATCTTGCCCGCAAGGCACAAAATGTCACCGTTGCCGATATTATTATCGCAGTTGATGAACCTCTTGACGCAACGCAATGCGGTGGCAAGGGCAATTGTCATGGCAGCGACCATGAAAATGGCCTGCACTGCATGACGCACGACCTGTGGGCGACGCTGAACGCCAAAATGGTCGATTACCTGGATTCTGTTTCGCTCCAGGATTTAGTCAATCAGCAAAGACAGAAAGCATCAGAAAACCATGTAGTCGTCATGCACCACTCGCATGCCAGCCACATTGCCTCTTGAATATTTGGAGTTTTGAATGAACGCCCCCTTGGAAAAAAGCCTGCTCGACACCTTGAAGTCACCGCATTTCCCTATCTACATGGATTATTCGGCGACGACGCCAGTTGACCCACGCGTCGCTGACAAGATGATTCCTTTCTTGCGCGCACAATATGGCAACCCGGCATCACGCAGCCATATGTATGGCTGGGATGCTGAAAAAGCAGTGGAAGATGCACGCGCGCAGGTTGCGGACCTGGTCAATGCTGATCCCCGTGAAATCATCTGGACTTCCGGCGCGACAGAAAGCAATAACCTGGCTCTAAAGGGTGCGGCAAACTTTTACAAGTCCAAAGGCAAGCACATCATCACGGTCAAGACTGAGCACAAAGCGGTGCTGGATACCGTGCGTGAACTGGAACGCCAGGGCTTTGAAGCCACTTACTTGCAACCAGGTGATGATGGTTTGATTACGGTAGAACAATTGAAAGCTGCCATACGCCCTGACACCATACTGGTGTCCGTCATGTGGGTGAACAATGAAATTGGAGTCATCCAGCCTATCGCTGAGATTGGTGAGCTGTGCCGCGAAAAAGGCATTGTATTCCATTCCGACGCAGCCCAGGCCACTGGCAAAGTGTATATCGACCTGGAAAATACCAAGGTTGATCTGGTTTCTTTCTCTGCCCACAAATCCTATGGCCCAAAAGGCATAGGCGCGCTGTACATACGCCGCAAACCACGTGTACGCCTGGAAGCACAGATGCATGGCGGCGGTCATGAGCGCGGCTTCCGCTCTGGAACACTGGCAACCCATCAAATTGTCGGCATGGGCGAAGCATTCCGTATTGCCAAGGAAGAAATGGAAAGCGAACTGGCACACGTACGCACCATGCGTGACCGCCTGGCAAAAGGCCTGCAAGAAATCGAAGAAACCTATATCAATGGCGACATGGAACACCGTGTGCCGCATAACCTGAATGTCAGCTTCAACTATGTTGAAGGCGAATCCCTGATCATGGCGATCAAGGATATTGCAGTATCGTCCGGCTCTGCATGTACCTCTGCCAGCCTGGAACCGTCGTATGTACTGCGCGCACTGGGCCGTAGCGATGAACTGGCACACAGCTCGATACGCTTCACCATCGGTCGCTTCACGACAGAAGAAGATATCGACTTTACGATAGACTTGCTCAAGACCAAAGTTGCCAAATTGCGTGAATTGTCACCTCTTTGGGATATGTACAAGGACGGTATTGATATTTCCACTATTCAGTGGGCTGCGCATTAATTCAATTATTGAATGCGTATTTTTAAAAAACGCATTTAAAATAAATCAAGGAGCATCAAAATGGCTTACTCTGAAAAAGTGTTGGATCACTATGAAAATCCACGTAATGTCGGCGCCTTTGAAAAAGGTGATGACACCGTAGGTACTGGCATGGTCGGCGCACCTGCTTGCGGCGACGTCATGAAGTTGCAAATCAAGGTTGGCGCAGATGGCGTCATTCAGGATGCCAAATTCAAGACTTATGGTTGCGGCTCTGCGATTGCCTCTTCTTCACTGGTCACTGAATGGGTCAAGGGCAAGACACTGGATCAGGCTTTGGAAATCAAGAACACGGCAATTGCTGAAGAACTGGCACTGCCTCCCGTCAAAATCCATTGCTCCATTCTGGCAGAAGACGCAATCAAGGCTGCTGTGCTGGATTACAAAAACAAACACAGCGCTGAACAAAGCGCCTGAAATTAGTTTCAAGATTCGTTTCAAGAAAACCGGCAACAAAAGTTTAGTAGCAAAAAAAACTGGAATAAATATGGCTATCACACTCACAGAAAAAGCGGCAAAACATGTGACCCGTTATATGGAACGTCGCGGCAAAGGCATAGGTCTGCGCTTTGGGGTACGTACAACCGGCTGCTCGGGCATGGCTTACAAGCTTGAGTATGTGGATGAAGTCGGCAACGACGACCAGATTTTTGAATCGCATGGCGTAAAGGTATTTGTTGACCCTAAAAGCCTGCCTTATATCGATGGTACCGAGCTGGATTTTGCCCGCGAGGGCTTGAACGAAGGCTTTAAATTCTACAACCCCAACGTCAAAGACGAATGCGGTTGCGGCGAAAGCTTCAGGATTTAAGGCTGGCGCAGATGCAGAATCATTTTGAGCTGTTTCAGTTGCCGCAGCAGTTTGCACTTGATCAGGGACAATTGGATGCAGCTTACCGCGAGGTGCAAAACCAGGTGCACCCGGACAAGTTCGTGCAAGCCAGCGAAGCTGAAAAACGTGTCGCCATGCAATGGGCAACCAGGGCCAATGAAGCTTATCAAACACTAAAAAAGCCACTGAAACGCGCACGTTATCTTTGTGAATTGCAGGGTGTGGATTTACAGACAGAATCCAACACCTCTATGCCCAGTGCATTTTTAATGCAGCAGATGGAATGGCGCGAATCCTTTGATGACGCGCGCCAGGATAATAATGAAGCTGCCTTGCTACGTCTGGAACGCGAACTGAACAGCGCCCTAAGAACGCAATTGCATGCAGTTGGTAACTCGATAGACCTGGGTAACTTTGAAGAAGCTGCACTGCAAATCCGCACCTGCATGTTTCTGGAAAAATTTATTGCCGACATCGCTGCACTCGAAGAGTAATTTCGAATAACCCGGCAAATACGGCTATGCTGATTTGCCCTTTTTAGATGCTTAGCCATCCCCCATTTCATCATGGCATTACTGCAGATTTCTGAACCTGGCATGTCCACCGCTCCACACCAGCACAGGTTGGCAGTAGGCATAGATCTGGGCACTACCAACTCCCTGGTTGCAACCGTACGCAATAGTATCCCTGAAGTATTGAATGATGAAGAAGGCCGCCCTCTGCTGCCTTCGGTAGTACGCTACCTGCCAAATGGTCATGCTCATATTGGCTTCAAGGCGCAGGCAGAGCAAACTAATGACCCAAGGAATACGATAGCCTCCGTCAAGCGCTTCATGGGCCGTGGCTTGAAAGACATCGCCTACGCTGAAAACTTGCCTTATGATTTTCATGATGAACCCGGCATGGTGCAGATCAAGACTGTGGCTGGCATCAAGAGTCCGGTAGAAGTATCAGCGCAAATTCTGGCAACCTTGCGCCAACAGGCAGAAGATGCTCTTGGCGATGATCTGGTAGGCGCTGTCATTACCGTCCCCGCTTATTTTGATGATGCGCAAAGACAGGCGACCAAAGACGCCGCCAAACTGGCTGGCTTGAATGTCTTGCGTCTGTTGAATGAACCTACCGCTGCGGCAATTGCCTATGGCCTGGACAACTCTTCAGAAGGCATCTATGCCGTCTATGATCTGGGTGGCGGCACCTTCGATATTTCCATCTTAAAAATGAGCAAGGGCGTATTTGAAGTCTTATCTACTGGTGGTGATTCCGCCCTGGGTGGCGATGATTTTGATCACCGCCTGTTTTGCTGGATTTTGCAAGGATCCAAACTGGCACCTTTGTCTGATGAAGACACCAGCGCACTGATGGTCAAAGCACGCGAAGCCAAGGAAATTTTATCCAGCAAGCCAAGCACCTTTATTGACGCAAAACTCAATTCTGGTGAATCCGTACATTTGCAGATCAGCGCAGCAGCATTTGCCGAAATGACGCAAAACCTGGTAACGAAAACCACCACACCTTGCCGCAAAGCCCTGCGCGATGCCAGTCTGACGGTGGATGATATCGACGGCGTGGTACTGGTTGGCGGTGCAACGCGTATGCCGCATGTACGCAAGGCCGTTGGTGAATTCTTCCAGACTACACCGCTGGCCAACATTGATCCTGACAAAGTCGTAGCACTCGGTGCGGCAATACAGGCAAATCTGCTGGCTGGCAATCGCGCCCCTGGTGATGACTGGTTGCTGCTGGATGTGATCCCGCTGTCGCTTGGCGTGGAAACCATGGGTGGACTGGCTGAAAAAGTCATACCGCGCAATTCCACCATCCCCTGTGCACGTGCGCAAGAATTTACCACCTTCAAAGATGGACAAACCGCCATGGCCATCCATGTAGTGCAAGGCGAACGTGAACTGGTGAGCGAATGCCGCTCGCTGGCACGCTTTGAATTGCGCGGCATCCCTGCCATGGCCGCTGGCGCTGCACGTATACGCATCACTTATCAGGTGGATGCGGATGGATTGTTGTCAGTATCTGCACGCGAACTGCGCTCTGGCGTAGAAGCAGCGATTACCGTCAAGCCATCCTATGGCCTGGCCGATGATGAAATCACGCGCATGTTGCAAGATTCTTTCACCTCTGCAGATGCCGACATGCAAGAACGTGCATTGCGTGAAGAAAGTGTGGAAGCGGAACGCATTTTGCTGGCGACCCAATCTGCCCTGAATGGCGACGCCCAATTGCTCAATGATGCTGAGCAAGAACAGATCAAGGCATTGATGGATCAGGTCGCCAAGCTCAAGGATGGGAAAGACCATCAATTACTGCATGCAGCCATCAGCGCACTCGCCGATGGCACTGAAGAATTTGCAGCCCGCCGCATGGACCAGAGCGTGCGCAGTGCACTGGCTGGAAAAAGACTGGACGAGATTGCCTGAACAATATTGTCAGACATCACTCCAGGCAGCACCCATATATATTGAAATAGCTAGATTACGAGAACAACATGCCACAAATTATTGTCTTGCCACACCCCCAGCTTTGCCCAGAAGGAACCGTCATTGATGCACCGGAAGGCAAATCACTGTGCGAAGCCCTGGTTGAAAGTGATGTGGAAATCGAGCATGCCTGCGAAATGTCTTGCGCCTGCACTACTTGTCATGTGGTCATACGCGAAGGTTTTAATTCATTGAATGAATCTACTGATGACGAAGAAGACTTGCTGGATGCCGCCTGGGGTCTGGAAGCCACTTCCCGTTTGTCTTGCCAGGTCAAACTGGGCAAACAGGATATCACCATCGAAATCCCCAAATACACCATCAACCACGCGCGCGAAAATCATTAACAATGATTTTTCACACCTTTGTGATTAGCTATTTGCAATAGCATCAATAGAAAGTGGGCTCAACATGAAATGGACTGACACCTTCAGAATCGCCGAAGCACTTTGCGATAAATTCCCTGACGTTGACCCACTGACGGTACGTTTCACTGACCTGCACAACTGGATCGTCGATCTGGAGGAATTTGACGACGACCATACACGCGGTGGCGAAAAAATACTGGAAGCCATACAAATGGCCTGGATAGACGAAACCAAGTAATTCTGCATACCTCCTCTTTACCGACATACACCCGTGAAATAAGCGCCTCAACAACAATTTGTCCTTTTTGGGACATTTGAACACACAGAGTGAACACTCAAGAATCATAACTTGCTGAAACGCAAAAAACCTTTTAGTATTTTAGAATTGTTTGTGCGATCATCGAGCGTAATTATCCATGTCTGATCTGTAAATGAATGTCTGGTGAGAAAATGCATTCTGCACCGCCTGACTATACCCTCCGGGAAGTGTTGCACAAGGACCTCGCAATGCAGTTTCGACATCTATTATCTGCGATACGCAGCCGGATCACGCTAAGGTTGGCGATTATCCTGGCGGTTGTATTCGGATTAACCGTCCCCGCTGCCATCCTCATCCCATATCACCTGCATACTATAGAAACTGCGGCCCAGCTCAGGAACGCAGAAGATCATAATCGCCTGGTCGAAATCCTCTCCGTGATCTTGAGTGAACCCTTGTGGCAAATCACCCCCGAGATTGCTAACATCTCCAGCGAAGTGGTGTATTCCGACCCCAGGGTAGCCACCATAGAAGTCATCACCCTGCCCGACCGCAAAGAATTCATCAAGAACGATACCCGTAAACAAACCCAAAAGGGGCCTTTCACCAGCATGGTCAGGGAGATCAAGCATGGTGGTCAGGTCATAGGCCAGGTCAGGCTAACCTTGGCAGAAGATTTGCTGCAAGAGAGTCTGGCATCAGACTTCAGGCGCTATGTCACTACAGCTGTGCTTTCACTGATACTGGCCATTTTGTTTATTCTGGTCGTATTGCAATGGCGCCTGGTGCAGCCAGTCAGGATACTCATGGGAGAATCTGACCGGCTGGCAAATGGTGAACTGAATGACCCCATTGCCTTGAACCGTGAAGATGAACTGGGCCATCTGGCAACGAGTCTGGAAGCCACCCGTCAAGCTTTGCAAAGATCTTTTGGCGAACTGGAAATCAAGAATCAGCAATTGCTTGAATACTCAGGCACGCTGGAATCCAAGGTGCGTCAACGTACGCAAGAACTGGAAACCGTGAACCAAAATCTGGAAGCTGCCCTGAATAACGTGAATTCTGCACAGGCAGAACTGGCAAGGGTAGAACGCATGGCAGCACTGGGTTCGATGGTGGCCGGTGTGGCACATGAATTGAATACCCCGCTAGGCAATTGCCTGCTGGTTGCCAGCACTCTGGAAGAAGAAACCCGCAATCTGGTCAGGATGGTTGAAGAAGGCAAAATGAAACGCTCTGACCTGACACGCTATGCAACCACGGCAGTAGACTCCACCAAGTTGCTCTTGCGCGGCCTGCAGCAATCTGCCCATCTGGTTGGCGACTTCAAGCAAGTGGCAGTCGATCAATCCAGTGCGCAGCGCCGGCAATTTGCCTTGCTAGTCATGTTGCAGGAACTCACTGCCCTGCTGCATTCAAGCCTGCGTAAAACCCCCTTCACACTGGAACTTGATATCCCTGGTGAGATACAGCTAGACAGTTATCCAGGTTTGCTGGGCCAGGTTTTTACCAACCTGGTCAATAATGCTGTGGCTCATGGACTTGAAGGGCGTGAAGAGGGTCATATGCGCTGCACTGCCACACAACTGGGTGAGCACGTCATCATCATTTTTGACGACAATGGAAAAGGTATTTCGGCTGACATTATCAACAGAATATTCGAACCCTTCTTTACCACCAAATTTGGCCAGGGTGGCAGTGGACTGGGTCTGAGTATTACTTTCAATATCATTACCAATGTGCTCGGTGGCAGTATTCATGCAAGCAGTGTGGTTGGCCAGGGGACCCGGTTTGAGATTAAACTGCCTCTGGTGGCACCAGGTGAACCTGAATCCAGCAATCCCCTGCTGAGCAAACGCTAAACCGACAAGCTGCTCAGCAAAAGTCTGGCTTATGCGTACTCTGGACCAGACTACTCCACTTACAATCCAATCAAGTGTTTTCTCTTGCCCT
Source organism: Burkholderiales bacterium (assembly GCA_016200895.1). Taxonomy (GTDB): domain Bacteria; phylum Pseudomonadota; class Gammaproteobacteria; order Burkholderiales; family Burkholderiaceae_D; genus Undibacterium. Next base: position 70,516 of record JACQDX010000125.1, on the reverse strand, counting down.
AAGGTATACTATCGCCTGGACAAGATAGCAATTCAACATAGCAATTTATTAAGCACCATGCACCAATACCTTGACTTCATGCGCCATGTGAAAGAACACGGCACTCAAAAAACTGACAGAACCGGCACTGGCACAGTGTCGGTCTTTGGTTATCAGATGCGCTTTGACCTGAGCAAGGGTTTCCCATTGGTGACCACCAAGAAGCTGCACCTCAAGTCCATCGTTCACGAACTCATCTGGTTTTTGGCAGGCTCTACCAATATCAAATACCTGACGGACAATGGCGTCTCGATCTGGAATGAATGGGCCGATGCAAATGGTAATCTTGGCCCGGTCTACGGTTCGCAATGGCGCAACTGGCCAACACCTACAGGCGAACATATAGACCAGATCAAGCAGGTCATAGAGCAGATACGCAATAATCCTGACTCACGCCGTCTCATCGTCTCCGCCTGGAATGTCGCTGACATCCCACAGATGAAACTGCCACCCTGCCATATGATGTTCCAGTTTTATGTCGCCGATGGCAAGCTCTCCTGTCAGTTATATCAGCGCAGCGCCGATATCTTTTTGGGCGTGCCCTTCAATATTGCTTCGTATGCCTTGCTGACTCATATGGTAGCGCAGCAGACTGGTCTGGAAGTTGGTGATTTTATATGGACTGGAGGTGACTGCCACTTGTATTCCAATCACATGGACCAAGTTACCGAACAGTTATCACGTAATACTTTGCCACTGGGTCAATTAGTTATCAAGCGCAAACCTGAGTCCATCTTTGATTATCAATTTGATGATTTTGAGTTTGCCAATTACCAATTCCATCCCGCAATCAAAGCACCTGTTGCAGTTTAAGTCTGGATTCATGAGCATGTCATCTTTAAGCATTATTGTTGCAACCGATTCCAAGCTGGGTATAGGCGTGGACAATAAATTACCCTGGCGTTTGCCAGAGGATCTTGCCCATTTCAAACGCACTACCAGCGGTCACGCCATTATCATGGGCAGGAAGACTTTTGAGTCCATAGGCCGTCCATTGCCAAACAGACGCAATATTGTTGTCACACGCAATCATGAATGGCAGCATGCTGGAGTTGAAACTGTCACATCGCTGGACGCTGCAAGAGATTTGTTGAACGAAGAATTGGCATTCATCATCGGCGGTGCCGAGATTTACCAGCAAAGCATGGATCTGGCCAGCGAACTGATCGTGACTGAGATACAACAGGAATTTGCATGTGATACTTTTTTCCCTGCGATCAATCCGCTACTATGGAAAGAGACGGGAAGAGAAAAGCATTACTCTGAAGCAAATAATTTACACTTTGCATTTGTCACTTACAAAAAGATTTAGGATTACTATGTCAGGACACGGGTTTCACGTACACGGACCACATGACCATGAATTGGAACATGCGGCGCACGGCAATGATGATTTCGCGAGCAGAATTGCAGTAATGACTGCCATTATGGCAACAGTAGGCGCACTGTTTGGGTATGAGGGTGGTGCAACACAAAACGATGCTGCCATGCATAAGAACGATTCTGCCATCAAAAAGACAGAAGCATCGAACCAATGGAATTTTTATCAGTCGAAGTCCAACAAGCAAAACCTGGCAGAATTGGCAATGGTTATCCCCGGTGCTGATGCAACAAAATACAAAGCAGAAGTTGAACGCTATAAGCTAGAAAAAGAAGAAATCAAGAAAAAAGCAGAAGCATTGGAAAAAGAGAGTCAGGAATGGGAAGAGAAGTCTAAAGAAGCATTACATCAACACCATCGCTGGGCTCAGGCCATGACAGCTGTGCAAATTGCCATTTCCCTGGCAGCAATTACTTTGCTGACCAAGAAAAAATGGTTGCAATATGCATCATATGGCGTAGCTGGAGTTGGTGTTGTACTGGCTGTACTTGCCTGGTTCCACAAATAGTATAAGAAAGAAAAATAATGAAAAAAATACTGGGTATCACATTATTGGCGATGGCCTGCTCAGCAGGAGCGCAAACCTCGCAATTTGTGCAACTGGTTCCCACTAGCTACTTACCCAAGGATGTGAATTTTTCCCTTGGCGCAGCAGCACTTAGCTTGCCGAAATATACAGGCTCTGATGAGCGTCGCCTGGCGGCCTATCCTATGTTCGACGCACAATGGAAGAATGGTGCATTCTTTAGTGCAGTGAACGGTTTAGGCTATAACTTTTCCAAAAATGTCAGTGTCCAGTATGGCCTGCGGATGTCATTGGAAGCCGCTCGTGATGAGTCGCGTTCAGGGAAACTTCGCGGCTTGGGTGACGTCAATACCTCAGTTGAGCCAGGAGCCTTCCTGAATTACAGCATAGACCAGAATTTTTCCCTGGCATCGTCTGTACGCTATGGATCGGGACTGGATCACAATGGCGTACAGGTCAGTTTTGGTGCCCGTGCAACTACCTTGCTAAACCCACAACACAGGCTATCCGCCAGTATCGGAGCCAACTGGGTTAATTCTGCCTACATGCAGTCTTACTTCGGCGTGACTGCTGCACAATCTGTCTCCAGTGGCTATGCACAGTATACCCCTTCCTCCGGGATTGCCGATATCAAACTCGGTGCCAGCTGGCATTGGAATATTGACAATAATTGGTCACTGACCACCGGTGCATCAGTTAGTCGTCTGAATGGCGATGCTGGCAGAAGTCCATTTGTGTTCCAGAAAAATCCTGTCACCATCTTTTCTGCAGCAAGTTATCGCTTCTGACAACTGTCATTGCAGTACTTGCCGGGACAAAAGAGTGCTTGCAAAAGCACTCTTTTGCTTATGTACATAGTCAAGTGCGCACAACAAAGGTGATTCATTAAATAAAATTCATCTTGAACCACATTTGGCGATGCAAGATATGGTGCGGTTCCTGATTTGATGACAATCAGATGAAATTTTGCATTTCATGTCAGAATCCTGCGATTTTTTCACATCAGCCCCCACATATCTGAGAGAATTCGCTTCTTTGAATTTTCGGCGCGCAAGCGGTTGATTTAACTTGCCCAGGCGTCTCCCTTGTAACAAGCTTTTTTGGAGACCTCCATGAAATTCCGCTTCCCCATCGTCATCATCGACGAAGACTTCCGTTCTGAAAACACTTCTGGCCTTGGCATACGCGCACTCGCAGACGCCATAGAAACCGAAGGTATGGAAGTCTTGGGTGTGACCAGCTATGGTGACTTATCCCAGTTTGCCCAACAACAATCGCGCGCTTCCGCCTTCATCCTGTCGATTGACGATGAAGAGTTCGGTGATGGCACTGACGAAGAGACAGATTATGCATTGAAATCACTGCGTGCCTTCGTTGAAGAAATTCGCTACAAGAATGCGGACATCCCGATTTACCTGTACGGCGAAACCCGTACTTCGCGTCATATCCCGAATGATATCCTGCGCGAATTGCATGGCTTCATTCATATGTTTGAAGACACGCCAGAATTCGTGGCCCGCCATATCATCCGTGAAGCACGCTCTTATCTTGATGGCCTGGCACCACCGTTTTTCCGCGCACTGGTACATTATGCCAATGATGGATCCTACTCCTGGCACTGCCCTGGTCACTCGGGTGGCGTAGCCTTTCTGAAATCGCCAATAGGTCAGATGTTCCACCAGTTCTTTGGTGAAAACATGCTGCGCGCCGATGTTTGTAACGCGGTAGAAGAACTGGGCCAATTGCTGGACCATACCGGCCCGGTTGCCGCTTCCGAACGCAATGCTGCGCGCATTTTCAACGCTGATCATTGCTACTTCGTGACCAATGGCACCTCAACATCCAACAAGATGGTCTGGCATTCCACAGTTGCTCCCGGCGATATCGTCGTGGTGGACCGTAACTGCCATAAATCCATTTTGCACTCCATCATCATGTGTGGTGCGATACCGGTTTTCCTGATGCCAACGCGGAATCACCTTGGCATTATCGGCCCTATCCCGCTGGAAGAATTCAGCATGGAAAGCATACAAAAGAAGATAGAAGCCAATCCTTTTGCACGCGAAGCCAAGAACAAGAAACCACGCATCCTGACTATCACACAATCAACTTACGACGGCGTGCTGTACAACGTCGAAGTACTGAAAGACTTGCTGGATGGAGAAATCGACACTCTGCACTTTGACGAAGCCTGGTTGCCGCATGCGACTTTCCATGACTTTTATAAAGACATGCACGCCATTGGTAAAGACAGGCCGCGTGCAAAAAAATCGATGATTTTCTCGACCCAGTCCACGCATAAACTGCTGGCAGGTATTTCACAGGCTTCGCAAATCCTGGTGCGTGAATCAGAGACGCGCAAACTTGATCGCGACAGCTTCAATGAAGCTTATCTGATGCATACCTCGACTTCGCCTCAGTATTCAATTATTGCGTCTTGCGATATCGCTGCTGCCATGATGGAAGCGCCTGGCGGCACGGCACTGGTAGAAGAATCCATACTCGAAGCCCTGGACTTCCGCCGCGCCATGCGCAAGGTGGATCAGGAATGGGGCAAGGACTGGTGGTTCCAGGTCTGGGGGCCAGAAGAGTTCTCTGCAGATGGCATAGGTTCACGCGAAGACTGGATGATACGCGCAGAAGATGACTGGCATGGCTTTGGCAAACTGGCGCCGGGCTTCAATATGCTCGACCCGATCAAGGCCACCATTGTCACTCCAGGCTTGTCACTGGAAGGTAAATTTGGCGAAACTGGCATCCCCGCCTCTATCGTCACCAAATACCTGGCCGAGCATGGCGTTATCGTTGAAAAATGCGGTCTGTATTCCTTCTTCATTATGTTCACCATCGGCATCACCAAGGGCCGCTGGAATACCTTGCTGACTGCCTTGCAACAGTTCAAGGACGACTATGACAAGAACCAGCCTATGTGGCGCATCTTGCCAGAGTTTGCTGCTGCAAACCCTCGCTATGAAGGCGTAGGTCTGAAAGATCTGTGCCAAGGCATACATGAAGCTTACAAAGGCCATGACGTGGCACGTCTGACCACAGAGATGTATTTGTCTGATATGCAGCCAGCCATGAAACCGTCTGATGCTTTTGCCATGATGGCGCATCGCGAAACCGAGAGGGTATCGATTGATGACCTCGAAGGCCGTGTCACTGCGATTTTGTTGACCCCATATCCACCAGGTATCCCACTGTTGATTCCGGGTGAACGCTTCAACCGTACTATTGTTGATTACTTGCGCTTCGTTCGTGACTTCAATGAAAGATTCCCTGGTTTTGAAACTGATTGCCATGGCCTGGTCAAAGCAGAAATAGATGGCAAACGCGGTTATTTTGTTGATTGCGTCAACTCCACAGCAGAAAGCGGCAAATAAGACTGCAATCGACAAGGCTTTAACAAGCCTCGGTAAGTCTCACTCAGCCTTGGTTTTTCAGTCTGACAGAGCACTTATTGCCATTCACTGGCAATAAGTGCTTTTTATTATACAAACGCACAACAAGTCGCTTAATTTGCTCCAATTTTCGATATACAATCAGATCGATAATTAAGATTATGGATACGGGAAATGGGTGGTGCAACAGGACTAATGCCGATCAAGCATGCTGAAATCAGCGTAGGTCAAACTGCGCCCTGGCCTATCTATGATGAGCAGGGCCACTTGCTCATGGCGTCCGGCGTCAGAATAGAAAGCCAGCACCAGTTGGAAGGCTTGCTTCAACATGGTTATTGCAATCCCGATGCAATGTGGGACACCATACCATCAAAACTTACACCAATTTCCAAGCCAGCACCATCGCAAGCGGCAAGCCCATCTGCGCAAGACGCACACAAAGATGTACTAATGGAATTGGACAGCGTGCGCTGGAATGTGGGCGAAACCCTGTATCTGCAAGTCCATGACCATACTGCTGTGCGCTACACGGTCAAGCTGATCGGCTTTGTCAAAAATATGTCCATCATGGTGACTGCACCTACCGTAGATGGCAAAGCAGTCATTATTCGTGACGGGCAGACCTTTATCGTACGTGCATTTCCGGGCAAAAAAGCATATGCATTTACAGCATCCGCCATCAAATCTGTCTACTCGCCCCACTCTTACCTGCATATTTCTTACCCCAAGCAAGTTCGCTGTACGACTATACGCCAGGGGTCACGCGCAAACGTGAAAATCATTGCATCCGTCACCATTGGCGATCCTGAACAAACCGCCGCAGCCACACTGGGCGACTTGAGTATGGGTGGCGCTTCTGGTGTGATGAAAAAAGCAGTTGGAAAAAAAGGCGATGTAGGCGTCATAAAATTCAAAGTCAGCGCAGCAGGAAATGATGAGTACCTGACTTTGAATGTCATCTTACGCTCGCAAGCTCCCACAGAAAATGGCCTGGAATACCGGCACGGTTTTGAATTCGTCGATGTCTCGGCACAATCCAAGCTAATACTGTCCGCCTTTGTTCATCAGACTCTGGCCGAGATGGATTAATCCAGCGAGTCAAATAATCTTGTTTTAAATATCTTAGTGTCAGTCTGTTCGTGCAGAACTGACACTAAAAATGGCCGCCGCATTACATTTGCTTACTATTAATAGTGGTTTATGTGACGCCTCACTGTTTGTTACACTTTATGGTGAATAGCAGTATGTGCTTAGTTTAGAATTGCCTTCCGGAATGTATTATCTGAGTGTGGACAATCAGGAGTCACCATGCCAATCATCAAGCTACCCGCAATCAGGCAATGCTTGCTTGTTTTATCTGTTTTCTTACTGAGCTCCTGTGGTGGCGATCAAAAAACCAGCTCAACAACTGGCGAACCTGCAGCGGCTCCTCCGACGGTATTGGAACGACTGTTTGCGCCTGCACCAGTAGTGACCAGTACGACTATCAGTTTTGGCGGTAATCGCTCAAGTTACACCATTACCCCAACCAGTTTTGGCTACTCAGTCAAAGACAATATTGGCACCGATGGCACTACCAGTGTTGACACCAGCATTCAGCAACTGATCTTTAAAGATGTTTCGGTCAATCTGCAGATCGCCAGCCTGTCCACCAGTATTGCCGCCAACGACTTGAATAACATCATTGAGCTGTATATTGCCTATTTCAACCGCGTTCCTGATGCCAATGGCCTTGCTTATTGGATTACCCAATTCAAAAATGGTTCAACCATAGAACAGATTGGCGATTCTTTCTATGTCGCAGCGATACAAGATGCAGCCTTGACAGGTTATTCACCAAACGCCACCAATGTTGATTTCGTTACCAATGTTTACCGCAATGTACTGAGCCGCACACCACCGGATAAAGCTGGCCTGGATTACTGGACAAACAGCCTTGCCAATGGCACGGTAACGCGTGGCATCGTGGTGCGCTCCATGCTGATTGCCGCCCATGGCTATGCGGGTGATGCAGTCAATGGCTGGGTAAGCAGCCTGCTCGACAATAAGACCAATGTCGCCAAGAATTTTGCGATACAACAGGGTTTCACCTACCTCAGCAAAGAAGATTCCATCACCAAGGGAATGGCGCTAGCTTCAACAGTTACACCTACAGATTCCAGTATTGCCAATGGCATGATACAGGCACTAGTGGGCTTTCAATCCACCAATAGCAATGCCCCTACTCCAGCGCAGGCGTCACGCTTTTTGGCACAAGCCAGCTTTGGTGCCAACACGACAGAGATCAATAGCCTGGCTGGCAGCAGCTATAGTGCCTGGATAGACAAGCAACTGGCCATGCCACAAAAATTGCATCGCAGTTATATGGATGCACAAGCCGCAGGTTTCATCAATGGCTTGAGCGACTTAAGTCAAAATAACTTCTTCGAATCATTCTGGCAGCAGGCCATCAAAGGGGATGACCAGTTAAGGCAACGTGTCACCTTTGCGCTTTCGCAAATATTTGTCGTCTCCTTCCAGGATAGTAATGTTGCCAATTACCCGCGTGGAGTTGCAGCTTATTACGATACGTTGGGCGCGAATGCCTTTGGTAATTTCCGCAATTTACTGGAGTCTGTCAGCCTGCATCCCATGATGGGCAATTACCTGACGTCTTTGCGTAATCAAAAAGAATCAGGAACCCAGGTTCCCGATGAAAATTATGCCCGTGAAGTCATGCAGCTCTTCACTATTGGCCTGTACCAATTGAATCAGGATGGCACTTATGTCCTGAGCGGCGGTAAACCAGTAGAGACATACTCCAGTGCTGATATTGCAGGTCTGGCCAAAGTATTTACAGGCTGGAGCTGGGCTGGTCCCGACAAGAGTGACAGTCGCTTTTTTGGCGGAAATCCTGACGCTAACCGCGACTGGCTGCCCATGCAAAGCTATCCCAAATATCACTCGGTCTCGGCCAAAACCTTTCTGGGTGTGACTATTCCTGCGCAATCACCAGCTAGCCCGGAAGCCAGTTTGAAAACTGCTTTGGATACCCTGTTCAATCACCCCAATGTCGGTCCCTTCATCGGCAAACAATTGATACAACGCTTGGTAACCAGCAACCCTAGTCCACAGTATATTTCCAGGGTTGCGGCTGCCTTCAACAACAATGGCTCAGGTGTCAGGGGCGATATGCGTGCTGTCATCAAGGCGATCTTGCTGGACAATGAAGCCCGCAATGACACCACCCTGACATTCGCCAATACTGGCAAACTCAGGGAACCGGTATTGAGACTGGCGAACTGGATGCGTGCATTTAATGTGAACTCGACTTCTGGTCGCTTCCTGTTGACCAGCACGGACGATCCATTAAGCGGTTTATCGGAAACACCTATGCGCTCGCCTACTGTATTCAATTTTTATCGCCCGGGTTATGTACCGCCAAATTCTGGCATCGCCAGTGCAGGTCTGGTATCACCAGAAATGCAAATCACTGGTGAAACTTCGGTCGTCGGCTACCTGAACTTCATGCGTGACGTGATTCCTAATGGCATAGGCTCATCGCGTGATGTTAAGGCGGATTACAGCAGTCTGATCGCTTTGGCCGCAACTCCGGATCAATTAGTTGATCAATTGAATTTGACAATGATGTCAAATCAGATGAGCAGCAATTTACGCAGCCAGATTTTGACAGCGGCAAATTCGGTCACCATACCGACTAACAACACCGCCAATGCAGATACAGCGAAAAAGAATCGCGTCTATCTGTCAATTTTCCTGACTATGGCTTCACCTGAATATCTGGTCCAAAAATGAACGGGATCCATCATGACTAAAGTGAATGCTTCGCGCCGCGAGTTTTTACGCGTCTCTACTGCCCTTGGTGCTGCTGGTGCCGCAGGCAGCGCCAGCCTGCCCTTTGCCATTAACCTGGCGACCATGGGCTCTGCCGCTGCACAAACCTCATCCGGTGGCTATAAGGCCCTGGTGTGTCTGTTCATGTATGGTGCCAATGACCATGCGAACACTGTATTAGCAACTGACAGCACCTCATGGAGCCAATACCTGACCGTACGCACGACCAATGAGGCAGGGTCGATAGCCTTGCCAGCGGTCGGTACCAACGGTGGTGTCTTGCCTCTCAGCCCGGTTACATCCCAGGCTGGCCGCAGCTTTGCATTACACCCGCAACTGGGACCACTAAAGAGCTTATTTGACAATGGCCGTGCAGCCATATTAAGCAATGTCGGCCCTTTGATCGTGCCAACCACCCTGGCGCAATACAAGGCTGGCAGCGTACCCTTGCCACCAAAACTGTTTTCCCATAATGACCAGCAATCACTGTGGCAAGCCTATGCACCAGAAGGTGCGGCTTATGGCTGGGGCGGTCGCATGGGCGATATGCTGGCTTCCAGCAATGCCTATCCGGTGTTTACAGCGATATCAACTTCTGGCAATGCCGTTTTCCTTGCTGGCCGCACTGTCAATCAATATCAGGTCAGCGCGTCGGGCGCAGTGCCTATCGGCGGCCTGACCGGCAGCCTGTTTGGTTCCAGCGCGGCTGGCAATCCCTTAAAGAATATCATCGCGTCGGACACTGCCAATCTGTTCCAGAAAGAACATGCAGCAGTCACCAACCGCTCCATCAATGCACAAAGCTTGCTCAGTCCTGCAATGGCGCCCGCAGGTGCTACTGGCGTACCCAACCCTACACAATACACCAACCCGAATAATGGCAATCTGGCGACCAATGGCCTGGCATCTCAATTACAAACCATCGCCAGGATCATCGCAGGACGCAGCGCCCTGGGTGCGCAACGACAAGTATTTTTTGTCAGCCTGGGCGGATTTGATACCCACGATGTCCAGCGCACAGCTCATGCAGACTTGATGGCCAGACTTGCGCATGCCATCAGTTATTTTGACGGCGTGATGGGCAACTTGCAGGGTACTGATATGCGCAAGCAGGTGACCTTGTTCACAGCTTCAGATTTTGGCAGGACCTTTACCAGCAATGGCGATGGCACGGATCATGGCTGGGGCTCACATCACTTTATCGTGGGTGGTGCAGTCAAAGGCAATAGTATTTATGGTGAATTTCCCGTCACAGGGCTTAAACATAGTCTGGACGTGGGGTCAGGTAGTCTGCTGCCGCAGATCTCTGTCGATCAGTATGGCGCCACCCTGGCGAACTGGTTTGGATTGAGCACAACACAGATCAATGATATTTTCCCAAATATCGTGAATTTTTCAAATCGTAATCTGGGATTCCTGGCCTAAGTCACACGCCACTGCAAGCGTAAAACGCATGCAGTGGCGTTCATCAAAAATCAAAATATGGATCTGGCTGTCAGGGTAGTGAAACGCTCCAGCGCATAAGTACCCGCCAGCGAATTACCGGTTGCATCCAGCCCAGGTGACCAGACAGCTACTGCAAGCTCGCCCGGCACCAGTGCCAATATCCCACCGCCGACACCGCTCTTGGCTGGCAAACCCACACGATAAGCAAAATCACCAGCTGCATCATAGGTACCACAAGTCAGCATCAGTGCATTCAGGCGCTTGGATGAACTGGCATCGAGAATTTGCTGCCCACTCCAGGGTATGCTGCCATGATTGGCAAGGAAGCTGCCTGCCTTGGCTAATTCAGTACAAGTCATGGTCAGTGAGCATTGACGGCAATAACTGTCGATAACGGTTTTGACAGGATTATGTAGATTGCCAAAATCTTTCATCAAATGGGCGATCGCATAATTTCTATGCGCAGTCTGGCGTTCAGACTGCGCAACTGCAATATCAAAATCGATGGTGGGCTCACCGGAAATTATCCTGGCAAACTGCTGGACTGCAATATCCGACTGCACAAAGCGGGCCGATAAAATGTCGGCAATGACCAACGCACCCGCATTGATAAAAGGATTACGCGGCTTGCCGCGCTCATATTCAAGTTGCACCAGGGAGTTGAATGGATTGCCTGAAGGCTCACGCCCTACCCGCGCCCAGATCGAATCACCTTCGCGAGAAAATGCCAGCGCCAGCGCAAACAGCTTGGTCACACTTTGCAGTGAAAATTTTTGCTGGCTGTCGCCAATAGTGTAGGTACTGCCATCCAGGCAATACACAGCCATGCCAAAATGCTGGGCCGACACTTTGGATAACTCAGGGATATAGGAAGCCACTTCCCCCTGAGACAATAAAGGCTGGACTTCAGAAAAAATGGTCTGAAGTATGGCTGCGTAATCCGGCTGCATCAGTTTCTTATAGTCAGTCTTAAATTCAGTCTTAAATTCAGGTTTTCGGCAAAGTTACGCCAACTTGCCCCTGATATTTACCGCCACGGTCTTTATAGGATGTTTCACAGACTTCATCACTTTCAAAGAACAGCACCTGGGCACAACCTTCACCTGCATAAATCTTGGCTGGCAATGGCGTGGTATTGGAAAACTCCAAAGTCACATAGCCTTCCCATTCAGGCTCAAATGGTGTGACGTTGACGATGATCCCGCAACGCGCATAAGTGGATTTACCCAGGCATATTGTCAATACGCTACGCGGAATACGGAAATACTCCATCGTGCGCGCCAGCGCAAATGAATTGGGTGGAATGATGCAAACATCGCCTTTGAAATCAACAAAGGATTTTTCGTCGAAATTTTTTGGATCAACGATAGTGCTGTTGATATTTGTAAAAATCTTGAATTCGTCGGCACAGCGTATATCGTAACCATACGAAGATGTGCCATAGCTGACAATGCGGTTACCATCACGTTCACGCACCTGGCCAGGTTCAAACGGCTCTATCATGCCGGTTTGTTCTGCCATACGGCGTATCCACTTGTCTGATTTGATACTCATGTACTTCTCCTGCCAAATTGATATTGGCGCGATTTTACGCGAAAACAGCTATATCTAATATGGAATTAGCTCTTAAAAAGTTAAACAAATTCGAAAAAATTTACATCAACCAGTCTATGTAGACTGACTACAGAGCAGCTTTAAAGCAACTCTGGCAATTATCAAAATCGGCTAAGGATTTCCAGAACTTTGATTCACAAGAATAAATTATTGACAAATATGTCATCGCATTTGCATGCAAGCTTTTGATTTTTCAGAAGAATTTCCTTATCGCTGCGCAAAACCAGCAGCTTTCCGGTACAATTCCGCCAATGAACGCTCAGCCTAAAAATCTATTCTCATTTCCCCGTTTCCGCCCAGAAGTTGGCGGGAAAAATACTGCACCATTTCTCCCCATGTCACGTGCCGAAATGGATGTGTTGGGTTGGGACAGTTGCGATGTCATACTTGTCACTGGTGATGCCTATATTGACCATCCCAGCTTTGGCATGGCACTCATTGGCCGCCTGCTGGAACATCATGGTTTCCGCGTTGGCATCATCAGCCAGCCTGACTGGCAATCTGCTGATGCCTTCCGTGCTTTGGGTAAGCCGAATCTGTATTTTGGTGTCACCGCCGGCAATATGGATTCCATGGTGAACCGCTACACCGCCGACCGCAAGATACGCTCTGAAGATGCCTATACGCCGGATGGCGACCGTACCAAGCGCCCGGACCGTGCCCTGGTGGTTTACGCCCAGCGCGCCCGCGAAGCCTACCCTGATGCCAATATAGTCGCTGGCAGCATAGAAGCCAGTCTGCGCCGTATTGCCCATTATGATTATTGGTCTGACAAGGTAAGACGCTCCGTCTTGCCAGATTCAAAAGCCGACATCCTGTTGTTTGGCAATGCCGAACGCGCCCTCATTGATCTGACGCACCGCCTGGCAAATGGTGAAGCTATCAAGGATATTCGCGATTTACGCGGTACCGCCTTCATGACGCCACGTGGCTGGTTGCCAGACGAAGAATGGACAGAAATCAACTCTGTCAAAATTGATACACCAGGTAAGATAGAAGCGCATACCGACCCGTATGCAATGATCCCCGAGAAAGAGGCGAAATGCGCCACAGGCGATGCGCCTGCTGCTATCGCCACCTCTGCGGAAGCCAAGCCTGAAGTCAAAGCCGAAACCAAGGCTGACGTCGTGCAATTGCAAGCCATACGCATCATGAGCCGTGAAGAACGCCAGCTCATGCTGCGCAACAAACAACACAAGTCTGTCATACGTCTACCCTCCTATGATGAAGTCAGGGAAGATGCCGTCCTGTATGCCCATGCCTCACGCGTATTCCATCTGGAAGCCAATCCCGGAAATGCCAAGGCACTGGTGCAGGGCCATGGTGACCGCGATGTATGGCTGAACCCACCACCTCTGCCGCTGGCCATGGATGAAATGGATGGCGTGTATGACCGCGCGTATGCCCGTGCACCCCACCCAGCTTATGGCAAGTCACGCATACCAGCCTGGGAAATGATACGTTTCTCTGTCAATATCATGCGCGGCTGCTTTGGTGGCTGTACTTTCTGCTCAATTACTGAGCATGAAGGCCGCATCATACAAAGCCGCTCCGAGCCATCGATTTTGCGCGAGATAGAAGAAATCCGCGACAAGGTCAAAGGCTTTACCGGCACCATCTCTGACCTTGGCGGCCCAACGGCGAATATGTATCGCCTGGCCTGCAAGGATAAGAAGATAGAAGAATCCTGCCGCCGTCTGTCTTGCGTGTACCCGAGTATCTGCTCAAACCTTGGCACCGATCACAGCAAGCTGATTTCGATTTACCGTAAGGCGCGCGCCCTTCCCGGGATAAAGAAAGTTTTGGTCAGCTCTGGCCTGCGCTATGACCTGGCGGTTCGCTCACCAGAATATGTAAAAGAGCTGGTGACCCATCATGTTGGCGGCCTGCTGAAGATTGCGCCCGAACATACCGAAGCGGACACTTTATCCAAAATGATGAAGCCCGGCATAGGTAGCTATGATGAATTCAAGGCCATGTTCCAAAAGTATTCGAAAGAAGCTGGCAAGGAACAATACTTGATCCCTTACTTTATCGCGGCCCATCCGGGTTCGACCGATGAAGATATGGTGAACCTGGCAGTCTGGCTCAAGAAAAATGATTTCAAGCTGGACCAGGTGCAGACCTTCATGCCTACCCCTATGGCACTGGCAACCACCATGTACCATACCCGCAAGAATCCGTTGAAGAAAGTCACTGCAGATTCTGAAGTAGTGGAAACGGCACGCTCAGGCAAGGTGCGCAAGTTACACAAGGCGCTGCTGCGCTATCACGCACCGGAAAACTGGGAGATCATCCATGAAGCCCTGGTACGCATGGGCAGGCGCGACTTGATAGGTAGCGGACCAAAGCATCTGATCCCGCTGCGCCAGCCACATATCCCCATTACCGTAGACGAGAGTGGCGTCGCCAATGGCAAACGGGTAGCTGCGCCGAAAATCGATACTTTTGGCAAAAAATCTTATGCACGTGCTGCAGCAAATGCAAAAACGACACCAGGCAAACCCGCTGCCATCAGTTCAGCACGGCCTGGCCTGGCATACAAGTCAGCAAAACCTAAAGCAGCAGCCAGCAAGACTGGCAGACGCTAATAAAGTAAGGGCTTATCTGACAAAAGAATGAAAGCTGTGTTGACTTGCATCGGTCAACGCAGCTTTTTTTTGATCTGACTCTTTTCATGCTCTGCTACTGATGTAGAATCAAATCATCACTTGCCACCAAGTCCAGCTGGTCTGCACTAACACTACAGGGAGGAAGTATGAAACACATGAAGACAGTATTAATACTTGAACATACTGAAGAGGTTTTCGACAAGCTTACCTGTGACGTCTGTGGTGCAGAATCAAAATGGGATGAGAACTGGGCCAGCAAAGAGCACGAGAAATCCATCACGACTTTGCAGTTGGAGGAAGAAGAATCATTCCCCCACGGCGGCCAGTCAACCCAGACGCAATACCATATTTGCCCATCTTGCTTCAAAACTCATCTGGCTAAGTGGATGGAAAGCCACAGGGAATCCAAGCCTACTGTTACCAATTCTGTCTGGTAATCGCATGCTTCACCTTGGTGCCTTATGAGTTGAGTACTGAACTACGCACTGTTTTAGCAAAAGATCAATTAAACCCTGGCAAATTTGTCGGGGGTTTTATCCACTTTGAGCATATCCAAGTGAGCAATTTGCATCAAGCGTGTTACAGCAAGGTATAATGCAAGGTTTGATTGCATTAGAAAAGTATACCTATCATGGAAGCTGAACGCCTCAATAGCCTGTCCGCCCTGCTCGCCGACCTGACAGTCCGCGAAGCTGAACTCCGGAGGTATCTTTGACTTCGATATCAAGTCAGAGAAACTCGAACAAGTTAATGCCGAACTAGAAGACCCTGCCGTCTGGAATGATCCCAAACGCGCCCAGGAGTTAGGCAAAGAAAAAAAATCGCTGGAAACAGTCGTCAATACGCTGATCAAAGCGGACAGCGGCTTGCGCGATGCCAATGACTTGTTTGCCATGGCACGCGAAGAAAATGACGACGACACCCTGGAAGCCATAGAAGTTGATGCCCAGAGCCTGCGTGAGCTGGTAGAAGGCATGGAATTCCGCCGCATGTTCAACAACCCCATGGACCCAAACAACTGCTTTATCGATATCCAGGCCGGTGCCGGCGGTACTGAAGCACAGGATTGGGCGTCAATGCTGTTGCGTCAATATTTGCGTTATTGCGAACGCAAGGGTTTCAAAGTCGAAATCATGGAACAGTCTGATGGCGATATCGCTGGTATCAAGACAGCCACTTTGAAGGTTGAAGGCGAATACGCCTATGGCTACTTGCGCACAGAAACCGGCGTACACCGCCTGGTACGCAAATCCCCATTTGATTCCAATAATGGCCGCCACACCTCGTTCTCCAGCCTGTTTGTCTACCCTGAAGTAGACGACTCGTTTGAGATCGACATCAACCCGGCAGATGTGCGCACCGATACTTACCGCGCCTCTGGTGCTGGTGGTCAGCATATTAATAAAACTGATTCTGCTGTTCGTTTGACGCACGGCCCTTCTGGCATCGTCGTCCAATGTCAGAATGACCGCAGCCAGCACAGGAACCGCGCAGAAGCCTGGGAAATGTTGAAGGCAAAACTGTTTGAACTCGAATTGCGCAAGCGCATGAGCGAAAAGCAAAAT
The DNA here is from genome assembly GCA_016200895.1 of Burkholderiales bacterium. Lineage (GTDB taxonomy): Bacteria > Pseudomonadota > Gammaproteobacteria > Burkholderiales > Burkholderiaceae_D > Undibacterium. The sequence goes on along the minus strand of JACQDX010000125.1, from coordinate 54,098 downwards.
CTGGAAGATTCAAAGACCGATGTCGGCTGGGGCCACCAGATCCGTTCTTATGTACTGGATCAATCCCGCATTAAGGATCTACGCACGAATTTTGAATCTGGCAACACCAAGGCAATTCTGGATGGTGACCTGGATGAATTCATTGCGGCATCCTTAAAGCAAGGCGTTTAATACAGCGCTTACATTGCGCAGGCCATCGGCCTGTGCAGCCTAAAAGAATCAAAACCTGCAGGCCAGATGCCTGCCCTCCCTTAGGGAAAATTATGTCTGATATCAATAACAATGCGGCACCAGCCGAAGAAGTAGTAGTTGACGAACATTCTGTCATTGCTGTGCGTCGTGCCAAACTGGATGCTATCCGTGCCAAAGGCGTAGCGTTTCCGAATGACTTTCGCCCGCAGCACAAGGCTGCGGAACTGGCAGATAAATATGGCGCGATGAGCCGCGAAGAACTGGAAGCGCTGAATATTGAAGTCAGTGTCGCTGGCCGTATGATGTTAAGCCGTCCGGCTGGGAAAAAAGCAGCATTCGCGACATTGCAAGATGCATCCGGCATCAAGGCTGATGGCCGCATACAATTGTATGTCACCACAGACAAAACCGGCGAAGCTGAAATGGAAGCCTTCCATCAGTACGACCTGGGTGATATTCTTGGTGTGGTCGGCGTCCTGTTCAAAACCAAGACAGATGAACTGACCGTCAAGGTCACGACACTGCGTCTGCTGACAAAATCCCTGCGTCCGCTGCCTGACAAATTCCATGGCCTGGCCAATCAGGAAACCAAATATCGCCAGCGTTATGTCGACCTCATCATGAGCGAAGACACGCGCCGCACGTTCAAGGCGCGTACAGCAGCCATGAATTCCATCCGCACATTCATGAACAGCAATGATTTCATGGAAGTGGAAACACCGATGCTGCACGTTATACCTGGCGGCGCAGCGGCCAAGCCTTTCATCACCCACCACAATGCGCTGGACATGCAAATGTATCTGCGTATCGCGCCTGAGCTGTATCTGAAACGCCTGGTGGTCGGTGGTTTTGACCGCGTGTTTGAAGTCAACCGCAACTTCCGCAACGAAGGTGTATCACCACGCCACAATCCAGAATTCACGATGATGGAATTCTACGCAGCCTATGTCGATTACAAATGGCTCATGGACTTCACGGAACAAGTCATCCGCAAAGCGGCAGAAGATTCACATGGCACAGCCGTTTTAACTTATCAAGGTCGCGAACTGGACCTGAGCAAGCCCTTCCAGCGTTTGACCATCGTTGGTGCCATCAACAAATATGCGCCGGGTTACACCGACGAGCAATTGCATGATGCTGAATTCATCAAGACAGAATTGCGCAAATTTGGTGTGAAGCCTTTTGCCACAGCTGGCCTGGGTGCATTGCAACTGGCCCTGTTTGAAGAAACCGCAGAAGCACAATTGTGGGACCCGACGTATATCGTTGATTACCCGGTTGAAGTCTCGCCACTGGCACGCGCATCCGATACAGTTGCAGGTATTACGGAGCGTTTCGAGCTGTTCATGACAGGTCGTGAAATCGCGAATGGATTCTCAGAATTGAATGATGCAGAAGACCAGGCAGCACGCTTCCAGGCACAGGTTGCAGCAAAAGATGCTGGCGATGAAGAAGCCATGTACTATGATGCCGATTACATCCGCGCCCTGGAATATGGTCTGCCACCGACTGGCGGTTGCGGCATAGGCATAGACCGTTTGATGATGTTGATTACTGACTCACCTAATATCCGTGACGTGATCCTCTTCCCGCATCTGCGCCGGGAAGATTAATAATTGACATAGTCAAGCATAAATGACGAAGGGACTGTAGAATTTGCAGTCCCTTTTGTTTTCTGCAATCGAGTAAATTCCGCCATGCCACCAGTCCACCCGCTTAAAAAACTCCTGAATTATGCCAAGGCCTATAAAACAGATCTTCGCCTGGCGACCATTTATTCGATATTGAACAAATTCTTTGATGTCCTGCCTGAGGTCTTGATTGGTGTTGCAGTCGACATCGTCATCAATGGCGACAAGAGTTTTCTGGCAAAACGTGTGCTCGGTGGTTTTGGCGTTACCGACACCTGGCATCAACTGATGTTCCTTGGCGCTGTCAATGCCCTGATCTGGGGTGGTGAATCCTGGTTTGAATATTTGCTGTCCATTAAGTGGCGCAAGCTAGCGCAAAATCTACAACATGACTTGCGCCTGGATACATATGACCATGTCCAAAAACTGGAGATGGCTTATTTTGAAAACCAGCGCACGGGCAATCTGATGTCTATCCTGAATGAAGATATCAACCAGATGGAGCGCTTCCTCAATGGCGGTGCAAACCAGATCATTCAAGTTATCTGTTCTTCCATCATGGTCAGCGCGGTGTTTTTCACTTTGCAGCCCTCTCTTGCTGTTATCTCTTTATTGCCGGTACCGCTGATACTGATAGGTGCATTCTGGTTTCAAAAACGCCTGGCACCACGCTATTCTGAAGTGCGCGAAGCTGCTGGCGATGTCAGTGCCCGCCTGAATAATAATTTGCTGGGCCTGGCAACAATCAAAGCCTTTGCCACAGAAAGCTTTGAAAAAAACCACATAGCCGAAGCCAGCAATGCCTATCGCCAGGCAAATAGCAATGCAATCGCCATCAGTGCCGCCATTACACCAGTAATTCGCATGGCGATTCTGGCGGGCTTTACCGCTACCCTGGTTTACGGTGGCTGGCTAACTTTGCAAGGCGAGCTGGCTGTCGGTGCTTATTCAGTGCTAGTCTACCTGACGCAGCGCCTGCTGTGGCCCATGACAGGGTTGGCAGAAGTAGCTGATATGTACCAGCGCTCCATGTCTGCCATAGACCGCGCCATGGGTTTGCTGGACACTAAAATCAATATCCCGTATGAGGGTAAACATGTTGCACTAGCACAGATCAAAGGCGACTTGCAGTTTGATCAAGTCGACTTTGCTTACGGTGACCAAAAGACTTTGCAGCAGATCAGTTTGCATATACCAGCAGGTAAGACTATCGCCTTTGTCGGGTCCACTGGTTCAGGCAAATCAACCTTGGTGAAATTACTCTTGCGTTTTTATTCTGCGCAAGCCGGGAAAATTACACTCGATGGCACAGAGATCAACGATATCAATCTACAAGATCTGCGCCGTTGCATAGGCTATGTCGCGCAAGACAGTTTCCTGACCGATGGCACGATAGCTGACAATATTGCCTATGGCATGCAAGATGCGGATGACGCAGCCATCAGAGATGCTGCGCAGGCAGCAGAAGCCATGGAGTTCATTTCCAAACTACCATTGGGTTTTGCTACCCGTATCGGTGAACGTGGGCAAAAATTATCTGGCGGCCAGCGTCAGCGCCTGGCGCTGGCCAGGGCTATTTTAAAAAATCCGCCCATACTGATACTTGATGAAGCCACCAGTGCCGTAGACAATGAAACCGAAGCAGCGATACAACGCAGCCTGGATGTCGTCAGCCGCAACCGCACTACCATCGTCATCGCCCACCGTTTATCCACGGTGCGTCAGGCGGATTGCATACATTTACTGGAGGCAGGGAAAATCATAGAAAGTGGCACGCATGAGGAATTGCTGGCACTGGATGCTGGTTATGCCGCCTTGTGGCGCCTGCAAACTGGTGAACGTGCTCATATATAATTTGAGTCAATGATAATTTGAGTCAATGATAATTTGAGTCAATGTAAAAATTACAATAATTTTTACATAACTGTTTGTAATTTAACTTTGTTTTTCATACCAGGTTAAAACTCAGTGTTACTCTTACAACAAGGAGAGTATAGAGCATGAAAAAATCAATGACGATAGGCGTAGCAGCAGCTTTGCTTACCTTGCTGGGAGTCACATCCTACCAGGCTATCGCCTATGTCACGCAGGCACAGCCAGCAAGTGCAACGGCTGTAAACTTGCCGGTCAAACCCTTTGAAGTTGATCCTTCCTGGGTCAAGGAAGGCAAGCCGAATTTTCGAGCGGCTGAATTTTTCAAATCACATGATGGCAATACCAGTTCGGGCATCTTTGAGTGCGATGGCCCATCTACTTTCGAATGGCATTACCAGCTTGATGAAAGCATCTACGTGCTTGAAGGTGGCGTAGATATTGAATATGAAGGGAAAAAATTTTCCCTGAAGCCAGGCGATACAGTACTCTTCCGCGCTGGCACGACAGCACTCTGGCATGTACCCAAAAGCATACGCAAGAGCTGGACCCTGCATGATGCCGGCAAACCCGCACGCGGGCTCGCCAGTTTGCTCAAGTAAGCCAACAATCAGTCAGCAATAAGTCAGGAAATTGCCTTTGCCAGTGCCGATGCACTAAGGAAGGCATTTTCCACCTTGCCAGAACCTTCAAGGCCAGCAGCAAACCAGTCGCCACAAACCCCGATACCTTGCTTGCCATTCCATAAGAAATCAGCATCCACTGGTTTTACTGCCTCGGCATAACGCCAACGGTGCACAACAGCATGAATGGGCTGTATCCATGAGCCAGTGGCTTCGTGGAAGGCCTTGGTCAGTTTTTCTTTGACCCTCTCGTCATCATCTTCCAGATGCTCGATACTCCATGCTTGGGTTGCATGGCAAACCCAGCGTTCGCCAGCCCTGTGCAAAGGCTTGGCATCGTCATGCGCTATCCAGCCAAGGCGGGAATTATTGATCCAGGCACCGTCATAAGGCAGGTCCAGTGAAGTCTGGAAACCCAGCATCAAGGTCCAGCATGGTGCCAGATGCGCCTGCCTGGCCTGTTTAGCCAGGGCTGGTACAACACTCAGCAAGGGCTCAGCCTGGTTTGCAGGTATCGCCAGTATCACTGCATCAAATGGCCCGGCTGTGGCAGCAATCGGCACCGTAGCTGAACGGATGGACAGCAACCATTGCTTACCATGTGCTTCCAGTGCACTCACCTGTTGCTCGGCACGTACGTCGAGACCATGCGCCAGTTGCTTACCCAGAGAACTCATGCCAGGTACAGCGATATAACGCGTGCCACTGCGCCCTGCCGGTTTACTGTTACTGGCTTCCAGCGTTGCCAGCTTGGCCGTCCAGGGAACGACCCAGCCAAATTTCTTCCAATCTGCAATTTCTTTCTTAAAGCGGTCCGAGCTGGCTGTGAAATATTGTGCTCCATGATCAAAACCACCCAACTCAGTGTGTCTGGTACTCATGCGGCCACTGACACCCATACTTTTTTCATACACAGTGACATGATGACCTTGTGTCTGCAATTGACGCGCAACTGTCAAACCTGCTAATCCGGCACCAACAACAGCGATATGCATATTATTTCCCTTATCAAGCGTCCAAACAGACAATAAAAAACGCCCGCTATCAAGCTTGCGGGCGTTGGTTGGTTTAGTGCATATTGATATCTACTTTAGGTACAGCGTTCTCGCGACCATGCAGGTTGGCGTGGCGTGCTGTGCAGTCGGGGATGCTGCCCCTGACAAGACGCAGTATCCTGTAAACCCTGTTATCCAGTGCGTACGGCATCACTCTCATACGGCGGGAGCCATACAAGCCTGGCCTTGCTACGCTACGGTTCAGTTTCATTCGCGATCCCAAAATAAATGTCAACACGCCTTAATCTTTACATTAATCAGTGTCTTAATGAGTGCACTAATCAGTCGATATTACTGCTCGTTTTCTTCAACAGGCCAGTCACGGATATAGGCTTTCAACATCTTGTTTTCAAAGCTTTGCGCTTCAAGAACAGCTCTGGCTACATCATAAAATGAGATCACACCCAGTAGGGTTTTTGCGTCCATGACAGGCAGATAACGTGAATGTTTTTCCAGCATCATGCGACGCACTTCATTGACTTCGGTTTCTGGTGTCACAGTCAAAGGGTGGTCATCCATGTATTTGCGTACAGTACCGTTACCAAGTGAGCCCTGGTTTTTATGAATGGCACGTATGACTTCACGGAAAGTCAGTATGCCAACCAGATCGCCGTACTCCATCACGACCAGAGAACCGATATCTTTCTCTTCCATGACGCTGACGGCTTCGGTGATAGGGATATCAGGTGTGATCGTGAAAAGGATATTACCCTTCACTTGAAGTATCTCTGAAACTTTCATGATGCCCCTCCTCTTATACATTTATGTGGACCTTGATTGCAATGTATCGCAAGCCTTGCAAAAAATCCAGCATGTAAAATATTTTATTCATGAATTCACGTGCATTTTGCATGCTTGGCATGAGCGATGGTAGCATTGCTGCCTCACAATATGGAGACTCTCACCAATGAGCGGCCCTAAATATCACGGCTTTGACACCCTGTCCCTGCATGCGGGCGCTGCGCCCGATCCTGCCACAGGCGCACGTGCCACCCCCATTTACCTGACATCCTCTTTTGTGTTCAAGGATTCTGATCATGCAGCTTCGCTCTTCAATATGGAAAGAGCTGGCCATGTCTATTCACGCATCTCCAACCCCACCAATGCTGTTTTGGAAGAAAGAATTGCAGCTCTGGAAGGTGGAGTAGCGGGTATTGCCGTTGCCAGCGGGCAAGCAGCCATGCACCTGGGCCTGACAACCATAGCCGGTGCTGGCTCTCATGTGGTCGCATCGCGCGCCTTATATGGTGGTTCGCAAAATCTGCTGGCATATACGATGAAGCGCTTTGGCATAGAAACCACCTTCGTTGATCCGCGTAATCTGGATGCCTGGCGTGCAGCCATACGTCCAAACACCAAAGTCTTGTTTGCAGAAACTCTGGGCAACCCGGGCCTGGATGTACTGAATATCCCAGCAGTCGCAGAAATTGCGCATGAGCATCATTTACCATTGATGCTGGACTCCACCTTCACCACACCTTATCTGCTGAAACCATTTGATCATGGTGCTGACCTGGTGTTTCATTCAGCCACCAAGTTCCTGTGTGGCCATGGTACAGCCATAGGTGGTTTGCTGGTCGATGGCGGCACTTTTGACTGGCAGGCAGCGTATGAAAAGACCGGGCACTTTGCCGAGCTTTGTGAGCCTTATGACGGCTTCCACGGCATGGTATTCAGCGAAGAGTCAACTGTCGCCGCATTTTCACTCAGGGCACGCAGGGAAGGCTTGCGCGACTTTGGTGCCTGCATGAGCCCGCACAATGCCTTCACCATTTTGCAAGGCATAGAAACCCTGGGCCTGCGCATGGACAGGCATGTGGCAAACACCCGCAAAGTTGTCGAATTCCTGGTTGCGCATCCGGCAGTCGATTCAGTCTCTTATCCTGAACTGGAAAATCACCCTGACTATGAACTGGCAAAGACCTTACTGCCCAAAGGTTGCGGTGCAGTATTTTCATTCAACATCAAGGGTAATCGCGCAGCCGGACAACGCTTTATTGAATCACTGAATATCTTTTCACACTTGGCCAATGTCGGCGACGCCAAGTCACTGGCGATACATCCAGCTTCGACCACACATTTCCGCGTGCCTGCGGAGCAATTGCTGGCATCCGGCATTACCGAGGGAACCATGCGCTTGTCGATAGGCCTGGAAAATGTCGAGGACCTGATCGAAGACCTGTCACGTGGCCTCAAAGCTGCACAGAAAGGAGCCTGAGATGTTATTTGAAGTCAATGGCTATGTAGCCTATTGCTATACCGGTGGCAAGGCTTACAACCCTGTCTTGCCCACGCTGGTGTTCATCCACGGTGCACAAAATGATCACTCGGTCTGGGGCCTGCAGACTCGCTATCTGGCACATCATGGTTTTAATGTACTGGCAGTCGATTTACCCGGCCATGGCCGTAGCAAAGCTCTGGCTCTGACGAGCGTAGAGCAAATGGCAGACTGGCTGCTTGCTTTGCTGGATGTAGCAGGCATAGCGCAAGCGACTCTGATCGGGCATAGCATGGGCTCTTTGATCGCGCTGGAAACCTCTTTCAAAGCCAGTTCCCGTGTAAACAAACTCATCATGGTTGGTACAGCCTACCCCATGAAAGTATCAGACACCTTACTCAATGCCGCCCGCGACCAAGAGCAAACAGCAATTGATATGGTGAATATCTGGTCACACACCTCCATCGCGCACAAACCATCCTGCCCTGGCCCTGGCTTTTATGTGATGGGTGTCAGCCAGCGCCTGATGCAGCGCATTTCTGCCATCAATCCTGACAAGGTTTTTTATACGGACTTTGCTGCGTGCAATGCCTATGCCAATGGCGAAGTAGCCGCGCAATCAATGACCTGCCCCAGCCTCTTTATACTCGGCAAAAAAGATATGATGACCCCAGCGAAGGCTAGCCTGATTCTGAGCAAAGCCATCCCGAATAGCCAACAAAAGATCATAGACAATTGTGGCCATTCACTGATGTCAGAACAGGCTGACCAGGTTCTGGCAGCCATCCACGATTTTGTGAAGACATAAGCAGCGATGGCAATGAATCTGGAAAGCTGGGCATTATTCACAGCCACAGAAGCGGCATTATCGCTGTCACCAGGCCCGGCTGTCATGATGGTGGTCGCTTATGGCATAGCCAGGGGATGGCGCACATCCCTGTTTGTCACGCTGGGCATATTGACGGGCAATGCCATTTATTTTGCAGTATCGGCGACAGGTATTGGGTCCTTGATACTGGCCTCACCCAAAGTATTCATGGCGATCAAATACCTTGGTGCGGCATATCTGGTCTATCTGGGCTTGTCGGCCATCTTTGGCAAGCCATCACCACTGACCATATCCAAACTGGATAGTGTAGCGCTCAGTGGCAGGAAGATATTCAGCAGCGCACTGATGCTGCAATTGATGAACCCCAAAACCCTGTTGATGTTTGTAGCGATACTGCCGCAATTCATCGAGCCCAAGGAACCCGTAGGTGTGCAGATGCTGATACTGGCCGCCTGTTCCATCATTCCGGAATTTTTTATTCTGCTGGGATATGGCATGCTGGCCAGCAAAGCCAGTCACTGGGCGACTCAGGAAAGGTATGCAGTGATGACAGAAAGAATTGCCGGCACCCTGGTGACAGGTGCCGGCATTATGGTCGCACTAGTATAGTCTTCAACTTCTACGCATGCACAGGCAGGCGCTGATTCAGGCTGGCCAGGTAATCTGCCCTGAAGCGACGCAAGACGTAATCTTTGTAATTGTCGTGCTTCAGGGTATCCCAGGCCTCGACCCTGCCCTTGCTTGACTTGTCCTTTGCTGCTGCCAGCACTTCCGGGCTCAATTCCAGATTCGCATCTGTCATCATTTCATAGCCATACAGTTGCATGAATTCTTTGGTCAGGCTTTCTATGACTTCAATTTCCTGCATGCTTAACTGCTGCTTGAATTTGTCCTTGTTGGCCATGACAGGTGGAAAACGATTGGTCGCCCATAAGGCTGACATCTGGGATATTTGCTGCGCTTCGCTGGAATGGGTGACATCCAGCATCTCGGGCAAGAACTGCATGCCAAAGAAATCGCATATCGCCCTCAGTACAGTTTCCTGATTACTCAAAAAATCTTCATAACGTATCGTCAGCACCCGATCTGGGTGGAGCTTGATAATATCGCGCGATAACTGGTGCGCTTCCAACCAGGCCATGGCATTCAATGTGGAGTCATAATCATGAATAATTGCCTTGTTCATCGAAGCAACCTGCGCTCTTGGGTCTCTGACTACGTTCAGGAACAGCATATTCGGAAATATCTGCAAAAGCTCTTCTGCATAATGCACGCTATCGAGTGACTTATCCATGACGATGCTGGCATGATGATACTCACCCGTGCGCAATAGCAATTCCCACAATATCCTGTGCACGCTGCGTTGATCATTCTTGATAGACTCAAACACATCCACAGGATCAAATACCATGCCCTTCCATTTCACCATGCTGGCAGCTTGCAAGCCGACGACATCGACAACCAGCCGGAAGTAAGACTCATCGTCATTCAGATCGCCATAACGCGGCACCAGCGGCATGAAGTCAACAATATGCAGGGGATAAGGCGAATAAAACTCCTTGCTGTTGTTCAGGCGCAAACGCAAGGCATGACTCCCGCAGCGGCGCAAGGGTATCATCAGTACAGGAGTCGGTCGCTTACTGGCAGTAGCCGTTTTTTGTACGCTGGTCACACTATCTGATTCTGCCATGATGCTCTCCCCATACTTGAAGGTCTGAATCTGGAAGAACCACCTTGCCATCTTGTCAGGTCATGACAAGCTGAGTTGAGGTTTTTCCATTTTGTCGAAAAAAGCTATAAAAGTTTGTATAAAACCATCTACTTCTGACGCTGGTAAATGATTGATACCACCTGCGCCACGTCGTCCGCCACCGGTAGCAAACATAGAACAGAATTGGTTGGCCGGGCAGCTATCTGCATTACCTGAACGCACGCTGACGACATAATTGCCATCTGGTTTTGCAGTCAGTACCGCGAAAGATTTTCCACGCTGCTCTTGCGTCAATTGATTTGCCAGAATGCCTGAGACACGCCTGGCCCATGACTGAGCAGGCAAGATATAGATGCTGGACAATTCATTTTGCCTATGGGCACGCAAGCCTTGCATAAACGCCATATCACTGGCATAGGCTGCACGCAAGACATCAAATTGCGCAGCATTATTCAAAAAATCGAAAGGATCGACATAGTCATGTAGGGCAAGGTATAAGGCCGCCGGGTGAAAATGCAAATCATCTACTGACTCGCCATAGGCGTTATAGTTGAGCATAATACCCAACTCTTGCAATTGCTTGCGCTGCAACTCATTCAGACCTGCCTCAATGCCCATGGAAGTTGCAACATCAGGCAAGTTATCCCCATAAGCTGCAACAACTGCCCATTGCCAATATTGACCGTTTAAATGGCGATTGACCAGTATGCTGCTGCATACATCAGCGGCCATGTCGCAATGCAAATGCAGATGTTCATGCTCAAAAGCCAGTGCAGCATTGTGATGATCGAAGTAAGTAATCTCTGCACCGGCGGCAAGATGCTTGCGCAGTGCTGCAATATTGCTGTCCAGGGAGATATCCAGGACTGTCAGCTTGTCACCAGATTTAGCTACGAAGCGGTTGAGCAAATCAATATCCCGCTTGGCACCGGTAATCAGTCCAGCATCGCGTGGTTGCGCCAACCTGAGCTGATGCAAGGCGCAAATACCATCCGCGTCACCATTAAACACATCGTAGGCTAGTACTGAATGATTGAACTCTGCTGACATGAATTTCCCACTATTTGCCGCTATTTGATATAGCATAATCCTATCAGGTGTCTGTAGAGTTTTTCGGCGGCGTCTTCTATCGTATGTTGCTCAGAATTGATTTCCAGATCAGGGTCCAAAGGTGCTTCGTAAGGAGCTGAGACGCCTGTAAATTCGGGGATTTCTCCTCTGCGTGCCTTGGCATACAGACCTTTGGAGTCACGCCTTTCGCACACTATCCCCGGCGTACTCACGTGTACTTCGACAAAGCGTTCTTGCCCTATTATTTCTTTCGCCATCGCCCTGTCATCACGAAACGGTGAAATAAACGCAGTGATGGCGATCATCCCTGCTTCATTCATCAGATGGGCTACTTCCGCTGCCCTGCGTATGTTTTCGCGTCTGTCGTGGGCAGAAAATCCTAAGTCACTGTTCAGGTGATGGCGCAGGTTATCGCCATCAACGACAAAACAACAGTGACCGCGTTCCAGCATTATTTTTTCCAGTGCATAGGCCAGCGTCGATTTACCTGCCCCACTCAAACCGGTCAGCCACAATGTAGCCGGACTTTGCCGCATCAAGCGTTCACGGGCATTTGAATTGACAACGCCATAATGCCATTTGATATCCACCCCACTCGTCTGCGGGCTTTGCACAAAGCGACCAAATTGCGTCCTGCGCTCTACTCTGACCATTGTCTGTTCAGCTTGTGGCTTGTCTTCCAGTATGCTCGTATTCGCTTGCATATGTTGCTCCTGGTTTTACCGCTAGTGTCCAACAATTCATTCAGCTCATCAAAATTCTTCCCAATCAGCATTACCCGACTGGGGATTATTATTGGCATTCGCCACACGCTTAATCTGTTTCACAGCGCTTTTATTTTTATTCTGAGGTGCGACCTTTTTAATCAGCGGGACAATTTTCTTGTCCGTCATAACAGGCTCACTCCATGCAGGCTGAGCATTTTTCTCAGTCACCAGTTGGAAGGTGCTGACCAGTTCAGACAAGTCATCCGCCTGATTTTGCAATGCAGTAGCGGCAGCAGCTGCCTCTTCCACCAATGCAGCATTTTGCTGGGTGACATCATCCATCTGCGCGATGGCTTCATTGATCTGTTCTATACCTACAGTCTGCTCCTGACTTGCCAGCATGATCTCACTCATAATGCCGGTCACACGCTTGATGCTGACCACAATTTCATCCATCGTCAGCCCGGCCTGATCGACCAGTTTTGCACCTATATCCACCTTGGTGACCGAATCATCAATCAAATGCTTGATTTCACGCGCAGCCTCGGCTGAACGCTGAGCCAGATTCCTGACTTCAGTGGCAACGACAGCAAAACCGCGGCCTTGTTCACCAGCACGGGCAGCCTCAACAGCGGCATTCAAGGCGAGAATATTGGTTTGAAAAGCAATACCATCAATAACACCGATGATATCTACAATCTTGCGAGACGAAGTGTTAATGGAACCCATGGTCTGGACAACTTCAGAGACCACAGTACCTCCCTTGATAGCAACATCCGAGGCAGATTGCGCCAGAATATTGGCTTGCCTGGCACTGTCAGCATTTTGTTTGACTGTAGAAGTCAGTTCTTCCATTGATGATGCTGTTTCCTCTAATGAACCCGCCTGTGCCTCAGTACGTGAAGACAAGTCCATATTGCCCGAAGCTATTTGCCTTGAAGCGGTAGCGATAGTATCTGTACCTGAGCGCACCATTCCTACAATGTCAGCCAATCCTTTTTGCATTCCATGCATGGCATGCATGAGACTATGCGTGTCCTTATCTGCCAGTTTGATAGGAACAGACAAATCACCCGCAGCAATTCTTTCGGCTATTTGCACTGCATAGCGTGGCTCGCCACCCAATTGTTTCAGCAAACTTCTGACGATGATCCAGGCTGCTAACATGCCGACCAACAAGGCAGCAGCACCAAACATATACATGAGTTTTTTTGCATCACTATAATCTTGTTGTGCCTGGTCAATGGCTGCAGAATTCTGTTTTTCTTCGTCAGAAATAAATTCGTTCAGCAAGTCCCACCATTTTTTTTGTATCGGGCGGAATTCGAAACGCAGTAATTTATAAGCTTCATCACCTTGTTTATTAACACCCAACTCTGCGCCTTTGGCGATAAAAGGTTCAGATAATTTAGCCTGATCCCTGATCTTACCCAGCAAGGCAATTTGCTCTGGCGTCGCATTTGGATCAACTCTCAACATCTGCGTGAGTTTTTCTTCAGCCTCGGCATATCTCTTGGTCTGCGCTGCGATCCTTTTCACTTCGATCTGGATTTCTGCTTCGTCTGACAATAAAATGAGATTGCGCAAGGCCAGTGCCCGTTCGGTCACGGTCAGATACATGGTTGATGCCAGTTTGGACTGTACATTATTGACGTTGGCGATTTCTTCCAGACGCTGATGCATCTTCGCCATATAAGTTGTTCCCAGAAGAAGAACAACCAGCAGCAAGCCCAAAACCAGGCCAAAACCAGTTATCAGACGGGTTGAGACTTTTGAATTCTCGATGTTCATGATTCCCCCAAAAACGTTGTCAGCTGAAAAATGTTTGACTTGGTTTACTTGATCAGGGCCTGCATAAGCTTGTTCGACAAACTCATATTGCCACACAGAATTTAATGCCACAAGGAAATTATTAAAATTTGTGTCTTTCTAATAAAGCTTTTAACATCAAACACTTATATTATTAAATATAACTATCGAAAGATTAAGCTTAGTAGCAAAAATCATATATAGTTATTTCTTAAATGTATATCAACTTGAATAATAGTAGATGTTTTTGCAATGTCAATATTGCAATTTATCACTATCCATGCAGCATCATTGAAAATTTGATAAACCATTTGAAGATATGGAAATTTACTAACACTACTGCTGACACTTGTCCTAAGATGGCCAATAACAAGGCTATCCGATCGCTGATAGATGTAATAACAAAGATGGAAACCAGATGGAGACGACAATGGCAGAGAAATACACTGACTTTTCAGCGTTTTACGCTTTTTACTTGACTGAACACAGTAATAAAACTTGCAGACAATTGCACTTTCTTGGAAGCAGTCTGGTGATTTTGAGTTTCGCCACATTTATCGTCACCGACCATGCTGGATATTTACTGGCAGTACCCATCTGCGGTTATGGCTTTGCCTGGATCGGACACTTTGTTTTCGAAAAGAACCGCCCGGCATCATTCAAACAGCTCTTGTTTTCCTTCATGGGAGACTGGGTCATGTATTGGCAATTAGTGAGTAGAAAAATCAGCTTCTCCCAGCAAGATGACGTGCGTAAAGCCTGAAATAAAAATGCCATCCTGCTACATGTGCAGAACGGCATTTAATGTTGACATTACCCAAGAAAAATTATCCCTGCAGCACAGTTCAGGCTGTTTTGCTGTAGTCAATTCAATCAGGAAAAATGGTAGGCCATGCTGACATGGGGAATGCCAGCCTCTTCAAAAATCTCGCCATCGCGGGTAAAGCCTTCCTTGAGATAGAAATTTTCTGCGGACTGTTGCGCGTTCAAACGCACCGCCTGCTCTCCTGTTGCCTGCGCCTCCGCCATCAAGGCGCGCAGAATCTTTGCACCTACGCCCAAGCCACGTGCTGTTGCCAACACAGCCATGCGACCTATATGTGCATCAGGTAAAAGACGGCCCGTTCCCACCGCCTTGCCATTTGCATCATAAGCAACTGCATGCACACATTGCGCGTCAGCAGCGTCCCACTCCAGTTCAGCAGGGATTTTTTGTTCAATGACGAAGACTTCATAGCGTATTGCCTGGGCATCTTTTTGCAGCGTAGCCCAGTCAGCAATGACCAGGCGCAGGTTTTCAGTATTCATGTTCGGGTGTCGACAGGTGTATGCGTTTCAAAGGATGAAATTATCGCACGCCATGCATCTGTCACAACAACTGCCTTGCGTTTTTCGGTATCGGCATACACATACACCAGCTCACCAGATATCAAATGGTTTTCGCCAAGATAAATTTCGAGGATGAATTGGAGAGAAGAACGGCCTATGCTGGCGCAACGCACGCCTATATCCAGTTCATCATCAAACCTGGCCGGTGCCATGTATTCAATGGTGGATTTGCGGGCAAATAATTCTTTGCCCTCGGCTGCCTGGAAAATCACATTCGGCAAGCCGGTGGCACGCCAGTATTCGGTAAAGGCTACATCAAAATAATTGAGGTAATTACCATTGAAGACGATGGCTTGCATGTCGACTTCTGACCAACGTACCCGCAAGCGATGAAAGAAAGAAAAATCTGCTTTGGCCATAATTCCTAACTCTGCAAAAATTGACGAATAAGGCGGTTGACGCGCTCGGGCTGTTCATGGATGACCCAATGTGAACCTTCAGCTATACGCTGTATCTGGATATCATCGACAAAATTCTCCAGACCATCCAGCAAGGTTTTGGGCAAGGCCTTGTCATTCTCCCCCCAGATGACACGAGTCGGCACTTTCACCTGGAAATCGGCGGGGTTCAGATTCAATTGCAGTGGTCCAGGATTTTTGTCCGTTGGCGGATGCAATGGCGAGGCACGGTAGTAATTGACACCGCCTGTCAAACCACGCGCCCAGCACGCATGATAAGCCGCCTGAGTATCTGCATCAAACCAGCTTGCATCACCCTGCCCCATGCCATTGAAGAAGCCATCCATCAGGGCAAAATCATCTTTGGCAAGTGCGTCTTCTGAACCTGGATTGCGCAGCCAGTTCATGTATTCACTGGAAGTCCTTTGCGCCGGATCAGTCGCCAGCGCTTGCATGAATAGGTAGGGATGCGGTGAGTTGATGATGATCAGTTTTTCAAACAAGGCAGGCAGGGCAATCGCCATATTCCAGCATACCGCCCCACCCCAGTCATGCGCGACGACCGTGGCTTGCTGATAACCCAGATGAGTAATCAACAAACGCAGGTCATCGACAATATGCCTGGCCTTGTAGGCAGCAACATCGGCAGGCATGTCTGACAGATTGAAGCCACGTAAATCTGGTGCCACCGCAAAATGATCCTGCCCGAACTCAGCTAGTTGAGCGGACCATTCGTACCAGAATTCTGGAAAACCATGCACGAACAAGATCAATGGCCTGCCTCGCTCACCAGCACTGGCAAAATGCAGCCGGGTTCCATTATTCAGTGTAGCAAACTGATTACTTTGAATTTCTGCTGTCATCAATGCTTCTCCTTGATGCTTGAAGTGGTAATCAGGCCTTGAGCTTGGCTCTGAGCATGTCACGGATATGTGGCGCAGCCTTGTAAGGGTCGCCAGGATTGCGTTGCAGGACGATGTCTTCCATGCGCTCCTGCACATTACCCAAAGCACCAGGGTGAGAAAAGATATAGAACTGTTCGTCGGAAATCGCCTTGAAGGTGTTTTCAGCCACTTCCTCGGCTGTCACCTTGCCGGAATTCACAGCCTTGTCTGACATGGCCTGTGCCGCTCTTTGGCTGGCAGTTGGTGCAGAACCTGGCACATCTTCAGGGCGGTTTCTATGCGATTGCGAAATGCCGGTAGGTACAAAATAAGGACACAGCACAGAAGCGCCTATCGGCGCTTCTACCAGTTTCAAATCCTGATACAGGGATTCTGACAGAGATACAACTGCATGCTTGGAGACGTTATACACCCCCATGGTCGGCGCATTGAGCAAACCCGCCATGGATGCCGTGTTGACGATATGCCCTTCAAATTGCGGGTCTTTCTTTGCACATTCCAGCATCAGATTGGTGAAGATGCGCACGCCGTGAATGACACCCCAGAGATTAACGCCTATCACCCAATCCCAGTCGGCCTGTGTGTTTTCCCAGATCAGGCCGCCAGAACCGACACCGGCATTGTTGAATACCAGATGGACGGCACCAAATTTCTCCATGGTCGCGTCAGCAAGGGCCTGCACTTCTTCTGCATGGCGTACATCGCAACGCATGGCCAGTACTTGTGCACCTTGCGCTTCCAGCTCTGCTTTGGTTTTATCCAGGGCATCTTGCTGCACATCAGCCAGCACCAGCTTCATACCTAAACGCGCACCGATAATCGCAAATTCACGACCAAAACCACTGGCACCGCCGGTAATCACGGCTACTCTGTCTTTGAATACTTTCATGTTGTCTCCTTGTGTGTATTTTATTAAGCTTATTTATTTTGATTCAGTTTATTTTGCGCGTTTCATCTGGAACCCTACACGGGGGAAATGCACGACCACAGTTCCAGCTCGTTCATCTTCACGACGCACGGCCAATTCATTTTCACTGGAGATCACCAGCTCGCCAACGACAGGATCCAGCGCATAGTCAGTCGGCATGATGGCGACCGGTTCGCCCAGTGCTATGCCATGGGTGTCAACAAAGTTGCGCCCATCAGTATCAAAACTTTGTGCGTTCCTGGCAATGTCCAGTGCTTCTATACTGTTCAGAGTTTCAGACTGGTGATGGCCGAAAGCGGCAACCAGGTCCATCCACTTCGACAGTTTTGGATAAGCATCGAAAATAGGATTGATTGCTGGTGCCAGTCGTATCAACCACAGCGCCTGATAGACAGCAAAATCAGCAATACTGGCTTGTGCCCCGAGTAGAAATGGAGCATCGCCACTGAGCATGTTTTCCAGACGCCTTAAATATTCACAAAGCTGCCCTTTGGCTTCCCCCATGCTGGTCCGTGGCATATTGCCACGCATGGTGGCACGGTCTGCACTGAAGGCCTGCAATTCCTCCGCACTGATATTGCCAAATATGGAAGGAATGGCCGCTGGCTGAAATGCATAAGGGATCGCCGTCCAGAACAGCGTACTGTCTGCCCATTGCGCCAGGTTGCGTGCAATGCCTTCGATGGCACTGGGATACAGCGTGGGTACAGGTGAACGTTTATCCAGCGTCTCGGCAATCAGGGAAGTGTCGCAATAAATATCTCCACCAATTTGCAGTATGGGCGTGCGTCGGTAACCACCTGTCAATGCCGTCACATCAGGCTTGGGCATAATGATAGGTACCGTGACTGATTTCCAGCTCAATTGTTTAAAGCCGAAAATCAGTCGGATTTTTTCTGAAAATGGAGATACTGCAAAATTGTGGAGGATAATATCGGACATGGCTGCTCTGTGCTCTTTAGGTTTATAGAGTTAACTCAAATCAGCTTCACCAGTTGCTTGCCGAAATTCTTGCCTTTCAACAGACCAATAAATGCTTCTGGCGCAGCAGCGATTCCTTCCGCGACAGATTCGCGGAATTTCAATTTACCAGTCGCAACCAGACCACCTAGTTCTTTCAAACCTTGCGGCCACAAATCCATGTGTTCTGAGACGATAAAGCCACGCATGGTCAAGCGCATGGTCAGGAATACCCGGGCGTTCTTGATGCTCAGTTGCTCGCCGTTGTAACCGGCAATCAAACCACACAGGGCGATGCGACCAAAGGCGTTCATGCGTGCCAGGCTGGCATCAAAGATTTCACCGCCGACATTTTCGAATACGGCATCAATACCATCTGGTGTTGCCGCTGCAAGATCGGCTTCCAGATTGCCCGCTTTGTAATCGATGCAAGCATCAAAGCCCAGTTCATTGACGACATAGGCACATTTGTCTGTACCACCGGCTATGCCAACAACGCGGCAACCCAGTTGCTTGCCCAGTTGACCGACTACGCTGCCCACTGCACCACTGGCTGCAGATACCACGATGGTCTCACCGGCCTTGGGTCGCATGATCTGGGTCATGCCATACCAGGCTGTCAGCCCAGGCATGCCGACTGAACCCAGATAAGCTGACAAAGGGATGTGAGTAGTATCGACTTTACGCAACAACAAGCCATCAGATACGCCCATTTCTGACCAGCCCAGCATGCCTATGACTTTGTCACCGACGCTGAATTTGGCATTCTTGCTGGCGATTACCTCACCCACGGTGCCGCCTATCATGGTGTCGCCTATCACTTGTGGTGCTGCATAGCTCTTCGCATCTTCCATGCGACCACGCATATAAGGATCTAGTGACATGAAATGATTGCGCACCAGTAGTTCGCCATCTTTGAGTTCTGGCACGGGCAGGGATTCAAGGCGAAAATTTTCTGGCACAACCTGACCTTTGGGGCGGGAGGCCAGCACGATACGTTGGTAAGAAGGTTGAGAACTAGTTGTCATGATTTGCTCATTTCATCAGGTGATTTGCCAAAGCCTGGAAGGCGCGGTAAGTGACGGGGTCCGTCGCGCCATTGGCAGCAATGGGATGGGAAGAAAATTTAACGATGACCATTTCGGCCACCGGGTCGATATAAATACGTTGTCCGTGTATGCCACGGGCTTCAAATGTCTGGTGGCTGTTATGCCCTATCCACCACATATTGCGATACGAATAACCAGGTAAGGTGGCATAGCCTGCGTTGGCAAATTTGGCCGGGTCAGCACCCTTGCGTATATCTTCTACTGCTGCCGCAGGTATGATCTGCTGTTCATTGAATTTGCCATTCAAACGCATCATTTCACCAAAGCGTGCCATATCGCGCAAGGTCAGGTTCAGGCCACCGCCACCCTGCTCGCTACCGACGCTGTCTACCGCAAAATAGGCATCATTCTCGGTGCCCAATTTTTGCCAGATACGTTCAGATAGCAGGTCGGACAGATTTTGCCCGGTTACGCGCTTGACTATCCAGGCCAGCACTTCAGCATTGACGGTCTTGTAGGCAAAGGCTTGGTCATGCTTGCCTTCTTTTTTTAATTTCACCAGGAAATCATAAAAGGATTTAGGCCCATCATAAGTTGCTGCTGTTGGCAGCAAGCCGCCGGATCTGGCGTAATCCCAGACTTCTGCTTTCGGGTCAGCATAATTTTCAGAATACTGCACACCGATGGTCATGTCCATGACCTGGCGAATGGTGGCGTCGCCATAGGCGGTGTCTTTAAGTTCAGGAATATACTGGGTGACAGCAGCGCTGGGATCAAGCTTGCCCTCTGCCACAAGAGCAGCAGCAAGCGTACCAACAAAGGACTTGGTGACCGACATGGCGATATGCGGCAAATAGGTTTTGGTGATGCCGAGGTAGCGTTCGTAAACTATCTTGCCCTTATGTAGCACCAGTATACTGTCGGTATAAGTGCGGGCTTGCATATCAACCCAGCTTATATCATTGCCTTTTTCATCGGCAAACCGCAATTTATCGAGATCACGCAAAGCTACCGGCAAAACTGAAACAAGACCAGCACCATGCCAGACATTGCTGGTAGGGCCCAGTTCACGCCCATGCGAAAACGACCAGCGGGTGCGCGGGAACTGGTAATTGCTGCCATTGGCAAACTTGATGATCTTGTCAGACGCTGGTGGGAAGCCCTGCATCCAGCCCATTTTTTGTGGGTCACTTGCCTCAGCATCAGGCAAGGCAGTTTGTGCCGAAGACGTGCTCATGAATGGTCCACCAAGTAATGCCAAGAAAAGAATTGCAAAGTGAGTCTGCTGCATGTTTGTCTCCATTTATTTTTTATTGGACTTGCAAGCACTACTTACTATATTTACTACTTACTATTTATTAGAACTCACGAGACTTTAATCACTACCATAAAGTTTTTTCATATTTTCGCCAGACTTCAAGCGTCGCAGATATTTGAATGTCCCCATGGCCTTGGCAATGAGCTTATCGCCATTCCAGACTTCGCCTTCGCAAAAGCACATGGTGGTGGATTGATGAAATGCCTTGCCTCGTGCCTCCATACGGCCACCTGGCACACCGCCTGGTTGCAGGAAGGTGGTTTTCATTTCTACCGTAACGACGCCCTTGAGGTCACTACTCATGGACCGGCCAGCCATTGCCATGACTACGTCCAGCATGGTCATAATTACGCCGCCATGGGCAATTTGCCAGCTGTTCATGTGGCGGCCGGTCAAATCCAGCGCCAGACGTGCCTGACCATTTTCCATTTCCAGAAATTCAACACCCAAGTCATGCAAAAAAGGATTCAATACCGGTGTTGGTTGCGCAATGGGAAGTGCCGCAGGAAACTTGGCCTCTGTCATACAGCAGAAACTCCACCATCCACTGCCAGGGTCTGACCGGTGATATGTTTGCCCGCATCGCTGGCAAACAGCATGGCCACGCCTTTCAAATCCTCATCATCACCTATGCGCTGCAAAGGTGCTTCTTTGGCGAGTTTTTCTTCACCCAGATTTTCCAGTATGCCCTTGGTCATTTTGGATGGGAAAAATCCCGGTGCAATCGCATTCACGGTAATGCCATGCACACCCCATTCACCAGCCAGAGTGCGGGTGAAATTAATAACAGCAGCTTTGGAAGTGTTATAGGCAATCGTCTGCATGGTGCCTGGCGCATTGCCAGCCAAGCCAGCTATAGAAGCGATATTGATGATGCGGCCATACTTGCGCGGTATCATCGAACGTTTGCCGACTGCCTGCGAGATCAGGAATATGCTGCGGATATTCAGGTTCATGACCTTGTCCCAGGCATCGACAGGGTAATCTTCCGCTGGTGCACCCCAGGTAGCACCAGCATTATTGATGAGGATATCAATATGTCCCAAGCGGGCCAGTGCTTCATCCACCAGCGGTTGTACCGCTGATTCTTTGGACAAATCAGCAGCGATCGCGCTGGCATCTATACCACGGCTTTTCAGGTGGGCGACGGCTTCATCCAGGTCAGATTGCTTGCGTGAAGACAGCACCACTTTGGCACCCTGCTCACCCAGCGCTTCTGCCATTTGCAGACCCAGGCCACGCGAGCCGCCAGTAATCAGGGCGGTCTTGCCATGCAAGTCAAATAATTGTTGTACGGTACGAATTGCTTTGCTCATTTTTTGTCTCCAGTATATGCGACTACCACCTGTCTGCTCACAGACAGGAAGGGCATCGTTTGTTGTAGGTGTTGTTGATTATTTCAAGGCTATGGTTCAGAACCAGGCATCCTGCATCTCGAAAGTCGTCATATCGATATTCGACAACAAATCCAGTTGTGGATGAACTCGAGGCAATTCCCAATGGAAGAAGTATTTGCAAGCCTGTAGTTTGCCCGCATAGAAATCAGCATCATGGTGATTTTCTTTGTTCAGGCATAAGCTTGCTTGTTCCAGCCACATCCAGGCGACAACAGCATGGCCAAATACTTCAAGATAAGCCGAGGCATTCGCCAGGGTTTTATTGACATCGCCAGCGCTGTGCAATTGCTGGGTAACGCTGGCCAGTCTCTGCAGTACACGCGCCAGTGATTTGGTATATGCCAGCAATTCGGGATGGGTAGCTGCCCTCGCAAGCGTCTTGTGCATGATTTCGCCCAGAGCTTCCAGCGCCGCGCCATCCTGCATGACGACCTTGCGGCCCAATAAATCCAGCCCTTGTATGCCGTGTGTGCCTTCGTGTATGGGATTGAGGCGGTTGTCGCGATAAAACTGTTCTACATTGTATTCACGGGTATAACCATAACCACCATGCACCTGAATTGCCAGGTTATTTGCTTCGAGACACCATTGTGAAGGCCAGGATTTGGCAATCGGCGTCAGTATTTCCAGCATCTGCGCTGCATGAGTGCGCGCTTCCGGTGATGGCGCGGTACGCTCTTCATCGACCAGGCGAGCGCAGAATAAATTCAATGCGAGGCCACCTTCGACATAGGCTTTTTGTGCCAGCAACATGCGTTTGACGTCGGTGTGTTCAATGATAGGTATTTGCGGCGCAGCCGGGTCTTTGTTCAATGGTGCACGACCTTGTGGACGGTTGCGGGCATAATCCAGCGCATGCAAGTAACCGGTATAGCCCAGCATGACAGCACCCAGGCCTACACCTATACGTGCCTCATTCATCATGTGGAACATGTTTGCCATGCCACGGTGCAAGGTACCCACGAGATAACCTATCGCCCCCGCCTTGCCCTGGGGCTTGAATTTACCTTCACCAAAATTCAACATGCAATTGGTAGTGCCACGATAACCCATTTTATGATTCAAGCCAGCGAGCACCACGTCATTACGCTCACCCAGGCTGCCATCAGCATTCACCAGTTTTTTTGGCACGATGAAAAGTGAGATACCTTTGACACCGGGTATCAGTTTGCCATTTTCATCCGGCACCTTGGCCAGTACCAGATGAACAATATTCTCGGCCAGCTCATGCTCCCCTGCCGATATCCACATCTTATTACCTGTCAGTCTATAAGTGCCATCTTCTTGCGGTTCAGCTCTGGTAACGATATCAGACAGGCTGGAGCCTGCCTGTGGTTCGGACAAACACATGGTGCCAAAGAAGCGCCCTTCCAGCATGGGTTTGACGAAGGTTTCTATCTGCTCAGGTGTACCACATTTGAGCAAGGTATTGGCATTGCCTATGGTCAGGAAAGGATAGGATGCTGTCCCGACATTTGCCCCTTTGAAGTAGGCAAAGCCAGCTTTTTCAACGACACAGGGCAATTGCATGCCACCAACATCAAAGTCTTGCCCAGCCGCCATAAGGCCTGCTTCACAAAACGCTTTCAGTGCTATCTTCACCTCAGGAATCATGTGCACTTCTTCGCCATCGAAGTGCGGCTCCTGTTGGTCATTTTTTTTATTGTGGGTAGCGAACAGGTCTGTCGCTATTTGTTCGCAGGTATCAAGGGCAGCATTGAAAGTTTCGCGGCTATGATCGGCGAAACGTGGCCTTTGATTCAGTGACTCTACATTCAGCCATTCATACAGCATGAATTCGAGATCACGGCGGGAAAGAATTTTAGATTGCATGGCTTTATCTGGACAAAAGAGATGAGGTACTCATTTTGCCCAGACTGCATGACAGCATGCATGCAGTCTGGGCACCCGACATGCATCCAGCTTAGACTACTTCAAACAAGCCTGCAGCGCCTTGGCCACCACCGATACACATGGTAACAACCACATATTTTGCACCACGGCGTTTGCCTTCTATCAGCGCATGACCAGTCAGACGGGCACCTGAGACACCGTAAGGATGGCCTACTGCAATCGCGCCGCCATTGACATTCAATTTGTCCATAGGGATGCCGAGTTTGTCTGCGCAATACAAAACCTGTACGGCAAATGCCTCATTCAGTTCCCACAGACCTATATCTTCAACTTTGAGACCAGCTTTTTTCAATAATTTTGGAATGGCAAAGACCGGACCTATACCCATTTCATCAGGTTCACAACCAGCGACTGCAAAGCCACGGAAAATACCCAGTGGTTGCAAGCCCTTGGCTTCAGCCATTTTGCTATTCATCAGGATAGCGACAGATGCACCGTCAGAGAACTGGCTGGCGTTACCGGCAGTAATGACGCCGCCTGGTACTGCGGTACGGATTTTGGAAACGCCTTCGAGCGTGGTATCTGCACGTATACCTTCATCAGCAGAAATAGTGACTTCTTTGGTGATCAACATGCCGGTCGCTTTATCGGCAATGCCCATGACAGTCGTCATCGGCACGATTTCGGCATCAAACAAACCAGCCGCCTGGGCAGCGGCTGCGCGCAACTGGCTTTGCACGCCATATTCATCCTGACGTTCACGCGGGATGCCATAACGCTTGGCAACAGTTTCTGCGGTTTGCAGCATAGGCCAATAAACTTCTGGCTTGTGTTGCTTCAACCAGGTTTCGACGATCATGTGGCTATTGGCTTCGTTTTGTACGCAAGAAATAGATTCAACGCCGCCTGCTGCATAGACATCGCCTTCACCGGCAATAATTCTTTGCGCTGCCATGGCGATAGTCTGCAAGCCAGAAGAGCAAAAACGATTGACTGTCATGCCAGCGGTAGTTACCGGGCAACCTCCGCGCAAAGCGATCTGACGGGCGATATTGCTACCAGTCGCACCTTCTGGTGTGGCGCAACCCATGATGACATCTTCCACCTCGCCCGCTTCAATCTTTGCGCGCGTAATGGCTGCATTCAACACATGGCCGCCCATGGTGGCACCATGCGTCATATTGAAAGCACCCTTCCAGGATTTTGCAAGGCCGGTACGGGCGGTGGATACGATAACTGCGTCAGACATGTAGATCTCCTGATTAATATAAGTATGTGTACAGGCTGGAACTGCTGATACCATCATAAGTAGTAATTTGCTCTTTGCAAATCAACATGCATGAACAAACTTCCATAGCCTTGTTTTGCTTGATTCAAATTGCCTGAATCGGCATATAGATCAAGCTCAAAAAAGAGAATATCACATTTTAGTACGACCGTTCGTAAATTTATTTCATCTGATTCCACCCTTTAATATTGCTCTTCTTTACATTTTCAGGACAGCTCTTTTGTAAGTTTCTGTAAGTTTCGAGCAAGCAAGCCGTAAGTTTCAGCTTGCACACTTTGCTTGCAATAAAAATTATGTCGGAAATGTGATTGTGTGTTTCTGACCATTTTTTTAGCAAACTTAATATACTTAAAAAACAGGAGACAAGCATGGCGACAGCACCTATCGCAACGTCAGGCGGCATGACATCCGAAGAACGCAAGGTTATTTTTGCTTCTTCGCTGGGAACCGTCTTTGAATGGTACGACTTTTATCTATACGGCTCACTCGCTTCCATCATTGCCAAACAGTTCTTCGCCGGCACTGATCCCAACACCGCCTTCATTTTTGCGCTGCTGGCATTTGCTGCAGGCTTTATCGTACGACCATTCGGCGCACTGGTATTTGGTCGCCTTGGTGACATGATAGGTCGCAAGTACACCTTCCTGGTCACCATCCTGATCATGGGTGCCTCTACCTTTTGTGTGGGTTTGTTACCAAACTATGCAACCATAGGTATCGCTGCACCAGTTATCCTGATCACCTTGCGTATCCTGCAAGGCTTGGCATTGGGTGGTGAATATGGCGGCGCAGCAACCTATGTGGCAGAGCATGCACCACATGACAAACGTGGCGCCTTCACTGCCTGGATCCAGACTACAGCTACGCTGGGCCTGTTCCTGTCCCTGATGGTGATTCTTGGCACACGCACGGCAATTGGTGAAGAGGAATTTGCCAATTGGGGTTGGCGCGTTCCCTTCCTGGTATCGGTTTTCCTGCTGGCAGTTTCTGTCTGGATCCGCTTGTCCATGAATGAATCTCCCGCTTTTGCAAAAATGAAAGCTGAAGGTAAAACTTCCAAAGCACCTTTGACAGAGTCTTTCGGTCAATGGAAAAACCTGAAGATCGTTATTCTGGCATTGCTGGGTTTGACAGCCGGTCAAGCAGTGGTCTGGTATACAGGTCAGTTCTATGCTTTGTTTTTCCTGCAGCAAACCCTGAAAGTGGACGGCCCGACTGCCAACATTTTGATTGCCGCATCATTGGTCATTGGTACGCCATTCTTTATCGTATTCGGCTCCCTGTCCGATAAAATCGGTCGCAAACCTATCATTTTGGCCGGCTGTTTGATTGCTGCAATCACTTACTTCCCTATTTTCAGTGCGCTGACCCACTATGCAAACCCTGCGCTGGAAGCCGCATTAAAAAATGCACCAGTCGTCGTAACTGCAGATCCGGATGATTGCCAGTTCCAGTTCAACCCCACCGGCACGAAGAAATTTACCTCTTCATGCGATATCGTTAAGGCTAAACTGGCTGCTGCTTCCGTCAACTACTCAAACGAAGTTGCAGCCCCTGGAACGATTGCATCCGTTAAAGTTGGCGACAAAGTCATCACTTCTTACAATGCCAAAGGTTTGCCAAAAGATGAAGCAACAGCAAAAGACAAGGCTTTCTCCAAAGATCTGGCAGAGTCAATCAAAGCTGCAGGCTACCCTGCCAAAGCCGACCCTGCTCAAATCAACAAACCTATGGTGCTGGTCCTGCTGTTCATCCTGGTATTGTATGTAACCATGGTTTATGGCCCTATCGCTGCGATGCTGGTAGAAATGTTCCCAACCCGCATACGCTACACCTCGATGTCCCTACCTTACCACATCGGTAATGGCTGGTTCGGTGGCTTGCTGCCAACCACTGCGTTTGCTCTGGTGGCCTTCAAGGGTGATATTTACTACGGCTTGTGGTACCCGATCATCATCGCCGCAGCAACATTTATCATCGGTCTCTTGTTCATCAAAGAAACCAAAGACAATGATATCTATGCCTCTGATTAATCAATAGGCAAGCGGTAGAAGTTCAAATAAAAAGCCCGCCCGTCGATTGACGGGCGGGCTTTTCCCCTATCCAGACTTACAAGCTGAGGAACTACAAGCAGTAGTTCATATTCAGACTAGCCTGCCCCGACGCAACATCCAGTTGCGCCTGGCTACCGACTACCAGGCTGGCACGGGTAGAGATATGACCAAATGGCAATCCAGTGATGACCGGCACATCAATCAGGCTGCGGATGTAAGCAAGCATGGCATTGAAGTCATAACCGTTATCATGCACTGCCAGTTTGTAAGCAGAAAAGTCGCCGAGTACGATCGCTTTTTGCTTGCTTAACACGCCAGCAAAGTGCAACTGCAGCAGCATGCGTTCTATGCGGTATGGGTGCTCACCTATATCTTCCAGGAACAATATGCCATCTTCGACTTCAGACCAATAGGGCGTGCCGATGGCGTGCGTCAGCATAGCGAGGTTACCACCCCATAGCTTGCCCTGCACCTGCAACTTTTGAGCTGCATCAGTTTCAAATTCAACGATGTGTGTGGAATTACTGATGCATGACTTGAATTGTTGCAGCGTATATTCGACTGGTTGCTCACGTATGTAATCATCACACAGCATGGGGCCAGCAACACTTGTGCGGCCACGCTCCAGCATAGCCAGATGAACCAAAGTAAAATCACTGTAACCGACAAAGCACTTGCCACTATTTGCCAACAAGTCAAAATCAATCAATGGCATCAGCCTTGACATGCCATAGCTACCACGCAAGGCCATGACTATCTGCGCATCAGGATTTTGCGCAGCTTCATGAATTTGCCTGACGCGTTCGGCGTCAGTCGCGCCAAAGCGCTGGAATTTGGCATCAGCATCATAATAGCTGTGCACCTTAAAACCTTGCCTAGCCAAACACTGCAAGCCACGTTCAATCAGGCTGTCATCCAGAGGAGCACCACTAGGGGCTATGATGGCGATGGTTTGCGTGCTTTGTTCAGACATGGTGTATTTCAGTCTTGTGTGGGAAAGGTGCTGCTGATAGTGTTAGCAACCAGTTTCTGTTGTGCCGCAGTTGCACGTCTGTGAGCAAAAAAATCCCTCAGCAAACTGCTACATTCGCCTGCCAATACACCACCAGTCACTTGCGTGTGATGATTCAATTGCCCGTTCTCGAATACATTCAGCAAAGAACCTGCCACACCAGTTTTTGGATCACTGGCAGCATAAATAACACGTGCCAGTCTGGCGTGCATCATCGCTCCCGCGCACATCATGCAGGGCTCAAGAGTGACGTAGAGTTCGCATCCGGGCAGGCGGTAATTACCGATTAACTCAGCCGCTGCACGCAGAGCCATGATTTCAGCATGGGCGGTGGGGTCGTGTTTGCCTATCGGACGGTTATAACCGCTGGCGATGATCACGCCATCTTTGACGACAACTGCACCAACCGGCACTTCATCTTCATTTCTGGCCAGCAAGGCTTGCTGGTAAGCTGCCTGCATGAACTGGATATCATGCAGGCTCTGCTGGTTCTGCTCACCTTGCGGTGGCAGATTTTGCTCTTCAGCCATTATCCGTCTATCTCTGCCCAGCAATTCGGGGTTTCATAGAGGGTAACCTTGGTCAATTCCAGGGTGCGGCCAAATCTGCCGTGATAAACCACTTTCAAAATATCAAAAGCGATCTTAGCCAGATTTTCTACTGTCGGTACACGATCTATCACTACAGTCTTGTGCCCTGGCAGCTTCTCCAGGAAATTTTTGATAATGTAATCCTTCTCGTAGACGATGAAGGAATGGTCCCACAGATTCACCAGATGCTCATTGGCCAGCGCCTTGATATCACCAAAATCCATGATCATGCCGTTGTCTGACTCGCCATCCTTCTGGACGACATCGCCGGTCAAGGTAATTTGCAAGGTATAGCGGTGACCGTGCAAATTGCGACACTGGCTGCCGTGATCGGGAATACGATGGCCTGCATCGAATTCCAACTTTCTGGTAATCGTTAACATGAAAACTCAAGGAATCTGTAATAGTTTATGGGTTTGCAAACTCAACTTCCATTGCGGATGCAGTTTGCAGTATTCAATTGCGAGACGCAAATTATCGTCTCTTAAAGGGCCATCCATGGCTTGCACAAAGTAATGTTCAAAATCAAGATTTGCATATGCCGCCATATCCTGACCAAACTGCGGGATCACCACTTTGAGCTCACTACCCTTGCGCACGACCAGTTCTGAACCCATTTTTGGGCTGACACAAATCCAGTCCACACCTTCAGGCACAGGCAAAGTGCCATTGGTTTCTATGGCAATCTCAAAGCCTACCGCATGCATGGCATCAATCAGGGCCGCATCGAGTTGCAACAAGGGTTCGCCGCCAGTAAACACCACGTACTTGCTTGCAGTATAGGACATTGGCCATAAAGCGTTGATCGTCGCAGCCAGCGCTTCGGCTTGCTTGAACTTGCCACCACCCTCGCCGTCTGTACCAACAAAATCGGTATCACAAAACTGGCAAACCGCCGTTGCCCTGTCCTCTTCTCGCCCCGACCACAAATTGCAGCCAGAAAAACGGCAAAACACAGCCGGGCGCCCGGCATGATTGCCCTCGCCTTGTAGAGTATAAAAAATTTCTTTGACGCTATAAGTCACGTCTTATTCCCACATGATTGTCAGCAGCGACTTTAAAGGCTGCACAGGCAAGGCTTTTGACAAAGCCGCTCTCTTTTATACAGCATGAAAAATGCAGTATATGAAATTTAGTGCGTTTTTGGAACGCAAAAGGGAGACATGATACCACGGAGAGGCCTATTGGCTGTGTGGCTTCAATGAAGTCAAAATTAATAAAGTATTCAATCAATAACTCTGACAAACAGCTATTAAACTTGCTATTATTGAATTAACCACAAAATAGTCTTCAATAAGGTTCTAGCCTGAGTGAACTGCCTAGCAATCCCGATCACAATAATGAGACCAACGTTAGTCTTATAGCGGATGCGTTAAATTTAGGTTCTTTTCTTTTGAATTTGCCAATTAGTTTACAGAAATCTATACTCAAAGTGCTCGGGCGATTTTGTCAAATTTCCACCGGTTTTATAGGCCAATAAAAAAAGCCCGCAATAACGCGGGCTTCCGGGGTATTTCGTGCTTTCAGCTGCCTGATGCTGCCAGACCTGAAATCATTCCCATTCTATCGTCGCAGGCGGTTTGCCTGAGATGTCGTACACGACACGATTGATGCCACGCACTTCATTGATGATGCGATTGGATACTTTACCCAGCAGCTCATGTGGCAAGTGCGCCCAGTGGGCTGTCATGAAGTCCTGGGTTTGTACGGCGCGTAAAGCAACCACGTATTCATAAGTGCGGCCATCGCCCATGACGCCGACGGATTTGACTGGCAAGAATACTGCGAATGCCTGGCTGGTGGCGTCATACCAGCTTTGCAGTTTTTCTGCGGCCGGATCGACCATGGTGTTGCGCAGTTCTTCGATGAAAATGGCGTCGGCACGGCGCAGCAGGTCAGCAAATTCTTTTTTCACTTCGCCGAGGATGCGTACACCCAGGCCAGGTCCGGGGAATGGATGGCGGTAGACCATGCTATGTGGTAGGCCGAGGGCGACGCCGAGCTTGCGCACTTCATCCTTGAACAATTCACGCAATGGCTCAAGCAGCTTCAGGTTCAGGGTGTCTGGCAAGCCGCCAACATTATGATGACTCTTGATGGTGTGCGAGCCTTTTTTACCCTTACCGGCACTTTCGATGACGTCCGGGTAAATCGTGCCCTGTGCCAGCCATTTGGCATTGCTGAGTTTGCCGGATTCAACCTGGAAGACTTCGACAAATTCACGGCCTATGATTTTGCGCTTGGCTTCTGGATCAGAAACGCCCGCTAGATGTCCCATGAACTGGGCAGTCGCATCAACGTGAATGACTTTGACACCCAAATTGTTGGCAAACATTTCCATGACCATCTTGCCTTCATCGAGACGCAGCAAGCCATGGTCTACGAATACGCAAGTCAGTTTATCGCCAATGGCGCGGTGTATCAGGGCTGCGGCTACACTACTATCGACACCGCCAGATAAACCAAGGATGACTTCATCATCACCCACTTGCGCACGTATGGAAGCAACGGCCTCTGAGATGTAATCAGGCATGTTCCAGTCTGATTTGCAGCCACAGATTTCATGCACGAAGCGACCAAGGATGGCTTCGCCCTGCAGGGTATGCGTAACTTCCGGGTGAAATTGTACGGCATAAAAACGACGTTCTTCGTCAGCCATTGCCGCAATCGGGCAATTATCTGTGGATGCCATCAGCTTGAAGCCTGGCGGCATTTCATTGACCTTGTCACCATGACTCATCCAGACCTTGAGCATGCCATGACCTTCTGATGTCACGAAGTCATTGATTTCTCTGAACAGCGCAGTATGACCACGGGCACGGACTTCGGCGTAGCCAAATTCACGGACATGGCCGTTTTCAACCTTGCCACCGAGTTGCTCTGCCATGGTTTGCATGCCATAGCATATACCCAGCACTGGCACACCCGCCTCAAAGACAGCCATAGGTGCGCGGGGAGTGTCGCCTTCGGTCACGCTGCTTGGGCCACCCGACAAGATAATGCCGGCTGCGCCATAATTTTTGATGAATTCATCGCTGACATCATAAGGATGAACTTCAGAAAAAACACCCGCATCACGAACGCGACGTGCGATCAATTGCGTGACTTGGGAACCAAAATCAAGGATAAGAATTTTTGAGTGCATAAATCAAATTATCATGTCAGGTTGTGCAGGCGTGGCCTGGACAACACAATTGTTTCCTGCATTTCTGGCGGAAAGCAGGGCTTTTTCTGCGAGGCTAATTAAAGTTTCTGGTTCGGCATCCGGGAATAGATCGGTCGATGCAGTACCGGCACTGATGGTTAATGGTGTATCGACGTCATTCATCTTTTCTGGGTGCATGAGTACAGAGGCACGTATGCGCTCCCCTACTGCCGTTACTACCAGATGCGATGCACCGGGCAATACCACCAGCAATAGGTCAGTACCAAAACGTCCCAGGGCATCAAAGGGGCGCACGCAGGAACGAACACGGCTGACCGTCTTCACCAGGATCATGTCGGTGATGGCGATGCCATGCAATTCACGCAAATGCTCCATCTGGTCCACGCTGGCAATCAGCAAAGCCAGTGGCTTCATGGCTTTGGCACAGCGCTCCATTTCCAGCTTCAAAGAACGGATGATGGCTGATTTATTCCAGGTTCCCAGCAAGGGGTCAATCAGTGAATCACGTTTCAGATTACGGTTTTGCTTGATGATTTCGAGCTGCGATTGATACAGTGCACTGAACGCCATTTCGCGTTCAGCCATAGAGGCAAGATCGGCGAGTGATTGTCTTTCTTCATCATCGAGATCACGAGGCT
The DNA here is from genome assembly GCA_016200895.1 of Burkholderiales bacterium. Taxonomy (GTDB): domain Bacteria; phylum Pseudomonadota; class Gammaproteobacteria; order Burkholderiales; family Burkholderiaceae_D; genus Undibacterium. The sequence goes on along the minus strand of JACQDX010000125.1, from coordinate 21,434 downwards.
GATAATCGATCAGGATGACGCTACCGATCAATTGATTGCCATGATCAAAGATGGGGTGAGAAGCAAAGAAACGTATGGACGCCGGGCCTGCAACCATGGAATGCTTGCCCAGATGCTCATGCAGGCGCAGGTCAGGTATGACCAGGATTTCGTCTGCTGGTGGAATAGCATCACAGAACTCAGCTTCCATATTGGTAATGGAATGCACCAGATGATCAAACCTTGGTACCAGCTTGCCGAAACTGACAAGGCAATTGGCAACTTTGAACAACTTGATACCAAGTCGTTCAAAGCGGCCTATGCGCAATTCCATCCTTTCGGAAACCATGCGCTCAAAACCCGAACTGATAGGTGTCGTTGTCGTTGGGCCGGAACGATCTAAGTTCGTTGACATTCCACTCTCCAGGCATCCTCAATTCGGGCCATGCTTCTCAAGCACTTCTCAAGCATTAGTCAGCACGGTAATTTGGTGCTTCTTTGGTGATTTGCACGTCATGGACATGTGATTCACGCATCCCTGCAGAAGTAATTTCAACAAATTCAGACTTGGTATGCAAGTCCTCTATCGAAGCACAACCACAATAACCCATGGAAGAACGAACACCACCAACCAATTGATACAAGATAGCGAGAACGCTGCCTTTGTAAGGGACGCGACCTTCAATGCCTTCAGGCACCAGCTTATCTGCATTATTGGCGGCATCCTGGAAGTAACGGTCAGCGGAACCATCGGCCATCGCACCCAGACTACCCATGCCACGATATGACTTATAGCTACGCCCCTGGAACAGGATCACTTCGCCAGGCGCCTCTTCAGTACCGGCAAACATACTACCCATCATGACTGTTGACGCGCCAGCCGCCAAGGCTTTGGAGACATCGCCAGAAAAGCGGACGCCACCGTCAGCGATACAAGGCACACCAGTACCTTTAAGCGCATTGGCCACATTCGCAATCGCGGTAATTTGCGGCACACCGACACCAGCAACGATACGTGTGGTGCAAATAGAGCCAGGTCCGATACCAACCTTGACTGCATCGGCACCATGCTCAACCAGCGCCAGTGCAGCAGCCGCAGTAGCAATATTGCCGCCGATGACTTCAATATGCGGGTAATTGGTTTTGACCCAACGCACACGATCCAGCACGCCTTTGGAATGACCATGTGCAGTGTCAACAACGATGACGTCAACACCGGCCTTTGCCAGCAAGTCGATACGTTCTTCATTGTCAACACCCACGCCAACAGCTGCACCTACGCGCAATTTACCTTGGTTATCTTTGGATGCAAAAGGATGTTCTGTTGATTTTTGGATATCTTTGACAGTGATCAGGCCGCGCAGCTCGAATGCCTCGTTGACAACCAGCACACGTTCCAGACGGTGCTTGTTCATCAGGCGCTTGGCTTCTGCCAGATCAGCCGTTTCGTTAACGTAGACGAGTTTTTCACGTGGAGTCATCTTGGCGCGTGCTTCTGCGTCCAGTTCTTCTTCGAAACGCAAATCACGGTTGGTGATAATACCAACAACCGTTTTGCCTTCTACGACTGGGAAGCCACTGATGCCGTGTTGCTGTGACAGTGCAATCACTTCGCGAATTTTCATGTTCGGCGGGATGGTGATAGGATCACGCAATACACCAGATTCAAAACGCTTGACCTTGGCGACTTCGCGGGCTTGCTCTTTTGCCGTCAAGTTTTTGTGAATAATACCGATACCACCTTCTTGAGCCATGGCAATTGCCAGGCGCGCCTCAGTGACCGTATCCATCGCAGCTGATACCAAAGGGATATTCAGATTGATGTTGCGAGTCAATTTGGTCGCAAGAGAGGTATCTTTAGGGAGTATGTTCGAGTATGCAGGGACGAGTAGCACGTCATCGAACGTGAGTGCTTTTTGGAGTAAACGCATAGTATTTCCTATAGGCGCAAAACCGAATTATACAGAAAACTTGCGAAGTCGTCTTGCTCCGTGTAAAACTCTTGCATAATTCCATGTTTTTCTTGAAAGCAAATTATGTCCATCTTACGAATATCACGACTAAGCTCTGCGCTTCTGCTGTCTTTTGTATTCTGCGCTGTGGCACATGCCCAATATGTCTGGATCGATGAAAAAGGCAATAAGCAGTTTTCAGACATGCCGCCACCCAAATCCGTGCCTAAGGATAAAATTCTCAAAGCACCCGGTGGCGCGCCCAAAGCTGCGCAAACACCAGCATCAGATGACAAGGCGGCTTCTGCCAGTCAGCCTGCGCCCAAGTTGGAAAAACCGGTAACGACAGCCACCAAGAACGAAGATTTCAACAAACGCCGTGCTGAACAAGCTGAGAAAGATAAAAAAGCAGAAGAAGAAAAAACCGCAGCTGCGGACAAAGCAAAAAACTGCGAGAAAGCACGCAGCTATCAGCAAACCCTGAATTCTGGCACGCGCATCAGCCGTACCGACAAGAATGGTGAGAAAAGCATACTCTCAGACGCAGAACGCCAACAGGAAGCAAATGATGTGAAAAAAGCCTTAAGCGATTGCAAATAGTAGGGAGAATCAGACCTGTGTCTGCTTTTTAGCCCTGCGTCTGCGCGCTTCCATGGGGTCAGCAATCAGGGGACGGTAAATTTCTATCCTGTCCCCTGCATGCAAGCTACTATCAAGTGTCTTTAGTTTGCCAAAAACGCCGACCTTGAGAATATTGACATCAATGTCAGGATGAATTTCCATGATGCCGCTTTGCTGTATCACTTGCAATACCGTGGCATCAAGAACTACCTGCACATCCAGCAAACTTGTTTTGTCCAGCCCGGCATAACAAACCTGGACATGCATATTGATCTGCTCAACCATACAATGCCTCGGCACGGGCGCAGAAAGAATCGACAAAGCTATTGGCAATCTTGGAAAAAACTGGTCCGATCAAATGCTCAAGCAATTTGCTGGAAAATTCATAGTTCAGCTGAAATTCAATTTTGCAGGCATCCACTCTTAATTCGGTGAACTTCCAGCAACCTGACAATTGCTTGAAAGGTCCTTCGACCAGACTCATCTCAATAGTATGAGGGCGCTGATTACTATTGCGAGTCGTGAATTGTTGCTTTAAGCCATGATAATTAATAGAAAGAGTAGCCACCAATTCATGCTCGGTGCGCTCAGCGACTTTGACGTCACCGCACCATGGCAGAAACTGAGGGTAATTTTCTACTTGATCAACCAGAGCAAACATTTGCTCTGTGCTGTAAGCTACGAAAACTGTTTTATGTACAACTGCCATCAAGAAGAACCATTTGGTAGAATCACAGGTTCGCATTTTAACCGAGTCATAGGCAGTACCAAAATGCATTCATGCATTTCCACACTCTAATTTGACCAATTTTCATCCTACATGAGCATCGCTGATAATAAAAAAGCATTCCACGATTATTTTATCGAGGAACAATACGAAGCTGGCATCGTCCTGCAAGGCTGGGAAGTCAAAGCCATACGTGCAGGTCGTGCGCAGTTGAAAGAAGCCTATGTCATTGTCAAGAATGGCGAAATCTTTCTATTTGGCGCGCATATTGGTGCCCTGCCAACGGCATCCACCCACATTCATCCTGATTCTGTCCGAACACGTAAATTATTGTTAAATGCGGCGGAAATTAGCAAACTGATAGGCAAAGTGGAGCGTTCTGGCTACACCATGGTGCCGCTGAACCTGCACTTCACCAAGGGGCGTATCAAATGCCAGATCGGCCTGGCCAAGGGTAAGAAGCAACATGACAAGCGTGATACCGAGAAAGAAAAAGACTGGCAGCGCGAGCAGCAAAAAATCATGAAGCAGAACAGACGCTGATATTTGTAAGGAGATAATCTAGCGGGCGGGACGGTACAATTCGTGCCCGACGTCTTGAATCTGACGGCGCAAAGCGCGTTTTTCTTCCGGCGTGAGTCGACCAGTTTTTTTGCTATCTTCGGCAGTGCCGCAAGCGCGTTCACCTATGTGGCGCGTGTCATTGCAGCGCTCAAGCAAACTGTTTTTTTCCGCCTGTTTGTTGAGTTGACGCTCGCGTTGTTTATCTTCTTTGCGCAGTGCATCATTCTTTTTCTGCGCATTGTTATTATTGAATCGTCCCCACAGAGCCGAACCGCCGTTACCCTTATTATCAGCCATAGCGCTGCCAGCCACAATCAGCGACAACATCAGGACAGAAATTTTTTTGTACGGTATATTCATCGACTTGAAAACGAATGGCCTTGCGAGCAAAAACGATGAAGCAAGCAAAAACATATAAATGGATTGCAATTCTATGCGTAAATGCCCGTGGCTAGCTAGCATCAAATTGCATGAATTTAGTTTACGATAGCCGTATGAAATACGCAGCCCCATTCCGTAAAGTGTGTAACATTTTGTAATCCAGAATGTTAATTTTGTTTGCAAGCTCACTCTATGACAGTACTATTAAGCCCATGAACACTACGCCCCCTACCCCAGACTCTACTAACACCACTACCAGCAACCCCAAGGCCAAAATCCTGGTGGTTGATGATGATCTGCGTTTGCGCGATTTGCTGCGCCGCTACCTGACAGAACAAGGTTTCCAGGTCGTCAGTGCAGAAAATGCCCAGGCCATGAACAAACTGTGGATACGTGAACGCTACGATATGCTGGTGCTTGATCTCATGCTTCCTGGAGAAGATGGTCTGGCCATCTGCCGCCGCCTGCGTGGCGCTGGCGACAAGACACCTATCATCATGCTGACCGCCAAAGGTGAAGAAGTTGACCGTATCATCGGCCTTGAAATGGGTGCAGATGATTACCTGCCAAAGCCCTTCAGCCCTCGCGAACTGGTTGCGCGCATCAATGCCGTACTCAGGCGCAAAGCACCGGACGAATTGCCAGGCGCACCATCTGATGGTCCACAAACCTTCGCCTTCGGCGACTTCGTACTTGATTTAGGCACCCGCACCCTGAAAAAGCACAATGACAATATCTCATTGACCACAGGTGAATTTTCAGTGTTAAAAGTTTTTGCCCGTCATGCCCGCCAACCACTCTCCAGAGAAAAACTCATGGAGCTGGCACGTGGTCGCGAATATGAAGTATTTGACCGCAGCCTGGATGTACAAATTTCACGTCTGCGCAAACTGATAGAACCCGACCCCAGCAACCCACTTTACATACAAACGGTATGGGGACTGGGCTATGTGTTCATCCCTGACGGTCAGTCGCATTAAGAGTTGGAATACTTTTGCACTTTCCTCATTGTTTTCTTTGCAAAATTTGAATGCGTGACTACCTCAACAGTCTGGAATGGCTAAAAAGCGGACTGTTCTGGCGCACCTTCCTCATGCTGGCCGTGCTTGTCACCGCCAGCATGCTGGCATGGTTGTCCAATTTCCGTACACTTGAGACAGCACCAAGAGCACAACAGATGGCGGCGCAAATCGTCTCCATCGTCACCATCACCCGCGCCGCCCTCACCCATTCCGCACCTGAAAAACGCCAGGAACTCTTGCGTGACCTGGCTAATAAAGAAGGCGTACAAATCTACCTTCTGGAAGATACAGACCACGTCGAAGAACCCGAAGCCACACCCTTCTTTCTCGAATCCAAACCTCTGATGTTGCGTGGCTTGGGCAATAACACCCGTTTTGCCAGCAAGCTGAATAATATAAGTGGCTTCTGGATCAGCTTCGATATTGAAGATGATCATTACTGGTTAAGACTGGAACAAGACAGACTGGACCCGCCAATAGGGCAGCAGTTGTTCAGTTGGGCTATTCTCACTCTGTTTTTGACACTGCTAGGTGCGGCCATCATCTCCAAGCTGATTAATGACCCATTGTCACGTCTCAGCAATGCTGCCCGCGCTGTCGCCATGGGCAAGCAGCCGCCGCCTTTACCGCAAAAAGGTCCAAAAGAAATCCGCGAAACCAATGTCAGCTTCAATACCATGATGGAAGATCTGGTTAGGATAGAAACTGACCGCTCCATCATCCTGGCCGGTATTTCGCATGACTTGCGTACGCCGCTGGCACGCATGCAGCTAGAAGTTGAAATGGCCAGCCTTAGCGACGATGCCAGAACCGGCATGCAATCCGACCTGCAGCAGATGGATGACATCATCAGCCAATTTCTTGACTATGCCAAACCGCTGGACAAAGTCGAATTCGAGCGCATCAATGTCAGCGAAGTCATACAACAGGTCATGGATGAAGCCTTCCGTTTTCAAAACCTGCGTCTGCGCACTGCCATCAAGCCTGACATCTATGTCAATGGTAACCTGACTGAACTCAGACGCCTGTTCAACAACATCGTAGAAAACGCCTGCCGCTACGGCAAAACCCCAGGTTCACCTGTCATCACACTGGACGTGCAATGCTCGCGCAAGAACAAGGATAGGAAGCTGTCCATACAAATCAGTTTCCGCGATCACGGACAAGGCGTGGCAGAACAGGACCTGGTCCGCCTGCTGCGTCCCTTCACCCGCGGCGATGCTTCGCGCAGCCAGGCCAATGGCTCAGGCCTGGGCTTGGCCATTGTCGACCGCATCATCAAAAGCCATGGTGGCAAATTGCGTATCTACAATCACGCTGAGGGCGGATTTGTTATCGTGATTGCGCTGCAGGAAGCGAAAGAAGCTTAAACCTGATGCGCAGACCTCAATGTGCCTGACTCACTCTTATTAAAAGCAGGTTCAATGTAGCCGAGATGTCTCGCTTGCATTTGATAAAAGTCGGCTGTTACAAAAAAGTTTAAATGTTACAATTGCCGCCATTTTCAGGGCTCTTAAAGACAAATAAACTCATGCGTATCCAATTTCAAGCCCTGCTCGCGATCTGTGCCGCCATCAGCCTGCCCACTTTTGCAGAAACCTATCCACCTTCGGCCTATAAAGATGGTGCTGTAAAGTGCATGCAAGTGCGCAGCTACGATTGTGCAGAAAAAAACTGGAACCAGTACATCAAAATGCGTCCTACCGATGCAAAAGCCGTCGCCAGTCTGGCGATCACCTATCATTGGGCAGACAAACCAGAAGCCAGCATAATTCAAGCTGAAAAAGCGATCAGCATGGGTGAAGGCACCTATGATCTGTTCGCCGCTTACTCAGAAAGCCTGGCAAAAACTGGCCGCATAGAAGAAGCCATAGACTGGGGCTATAAAACCCTGGCAATACTACCCAATCTAGTCAACGTGCGCGGTGATGTCGCCAAATACCTGGTCATGCGCAAACGTGAATTTGAAGCACTGACCCTGCTTGCCTCTTTCGATGCATCGCTGGACGCACAAGGCCACGGCCACTATTTCGATGGCCAACGCATAGCCATAGAATCATCACTTGAACGCCAGGGGCAAACCAGCACCGCAACTGCAAAAAGCATGCGCCTGCCAAAAACCAAAGAGCATTTTTACGCACCAGTTAAACTTGGCGACAACAAGATAGAAGCCTTCATGGTAGATACCGGCGCCACTAAAACAACGCTCAACGACGACATGCTCAGCAATTCCAAAGTTACATTCAAAGTAGTGAAACCACTCGTCAACATGCAGACCGCTGACGGCAGGAATGTACAGGCTCGCGTCGTCACTATCGACAACATGAAAGTAGGCCCGTTTGAATTACGCAAAGTCACGGCAGTAGTTTGCAAAACCTGCAAACCCTTGCTAGGCCAGGGATCGCTCTCGCAATTCAATATGGTGTCGTCCAAAACGCAAGGGGTGGAATTTTTGACCTTGGAACTGCGATAGTCGCCAGCGTAAATTGATTAAATTCTTTGGCATAAAACAAAACGCCGCGCAAATTGCGCGGCGTTTTGCTTAGGCCTGGACAGTACTTTAGCTTAGCGATTACCCGCCAAAGCCAGTTGTGTTGCTGCAGTCTTGCTAGCCTCTTCCGCCTGAACTGGAGGAGTATCGGAAGGAACAGCCAACTCATAAGTCATGTGCAAACCGGTATCCACTTTTTGCACTGGCGTCACTTGTTCCACCACTGCTGTCTTTTGAGTGGCCGCGCGGGAAGCCGCAGTGCCATTCAAGGTAAAACTATTGAAGCCAGCAAAACCTGCTATACCAGCACACAACAACAAACCAGCAATGACAGATGGGCGCAGACGGAAGCGTTTTTGTACTTCGTCTTGCTGAACTGTCGCATCGTAGGCCACCGTGATTGGTGCTGCTGCCAGCATTTGCTCAACCTGTTGGCGCCATTCTTCTGATGTTTGTCTATTACTCAGCAGTTTGGTGATCAGGGCTTGCGCCAGTTGCTCGGCTTCCTGATGTTCAGCCTCCAGAGTTTGTTTTGCCATTTCTGCCTCAGCTTGCAATTCTTCTTGCTGTTGCTGGATCAGCAGTCTGTTTTGTTCCTGCCATTCTCTGGCAGATGCCAGGGCTTGCTCAATGAAGGCTTGAGCTGCGGCTTGCTGTTCAGCACGTTGTTGCAACATCGCTTGCAGTTCGGCTTCGTCGGCAGCTTGTTTTTCCAGTTGTGCTTGCAAGGCCTTTTCATCGACAATGCGTTTTGCAGCAGCGTTTGCCAGTGCTTCTTGTTTTTGCCGGGTTTGTGTTTCAACAGCGCTCAGTTGCTGTTGCAGTTCTTCTTGCAATGCAGCTTCCAGGGACAATTGTTCTTCCAATTTGGCTTGCAGTGCATTTTGCTCTTCCATGCGTTTTGCTATAGCCGCATTGAGCGAGCGTTCTTTTTCCAGTCTTTGTGCTTTAGCGGCTTCCAGTTTGGATGTCAGTTCAGCTTGCAATACTGCTTCTACTGCCAATGCTTGTTCAGCTTGCTTGAACAGAGCGTTTTCTTTTTCCACACGTGTAGCAAGGCTTGCGGCCAGAGCTTGCTCTTTTTCCAGTCTTTGTGTTTCAGCAACTTGAAGTTTAGATGCAAATTCGATTTTCAGTTCTGCCTCTACTGCCAATGCTTGCTCGGCGTGTGCCAGCAACGTATTTTCTTCTTCAACACGCGCGGCAATAGCTGCGACCAGAGCTTGTTCTTTTTCCTGCCTTTGTGCTACAAGAGATTCCAGCTGGCTTTCTTCCAATAATTTGGCGCGCAGTTCTGGCAGTGCTTGTTCATCGGCAGCGATTTGCAGGGCTGTTGCTTCTGCAATTTCACGCTCCAGCGCCAACTTTTCTTGTTCCAGTGCGTTGGCGATCAGCAGTTGTTCTGCGCGCTGCTTGCTTTGTTCGGCCAGTTCTGATTCCAGGCGTACGCGTTCTTCTGTCGCAGTAATGACCAGACGCTCAGCTTCCATTTTTTCTTCAATGAGGCGCAAGGCATCCTGCGTCATTTGCAGGCTATCCATCTCCATCTGTTTTTGCTGCTGGATGGTGATAATTTCGCGCTGTGCCAGTTCTGCACGTTGTTGTTCTGCTTGTTGCAGGATGAACAGTTCTTCAGCACGAGCCTGTGCAGCTTCCGTGGCTTGCTGCTCAGATATTGCCAGTGCATTGGCTAGCTCAGTTGCTTCTTTTTCGCTTTGCAACCTGGCTTGGATGGCGACATTGGCATCTTGCTCTGCATTGGCGCGGATTTCGCACAGGCTCAGGTATTCTTGCTCAGCCAGTTTGCGTTGTTCTGCTTCTTGCGCTGCTTTTTGTTCTGCAGCCAACTTTTGCTGCACCAGGCTCAGTGCTTCGAGTTCGCTGGAAGCACGCTGGTTTTCAGTCATCGTCAGAGCTTCTGCTTCGCGCAATCTGGTTTCTGTCGCTTCTGCGGCCAGACGTTGTGCTTCTGCATGTTCTGCGGAACGGGCCAGCAATGCTTGCTCAGCATTGGCCAGACGCAATGTGGCTTCCAGTGCCTCTTGTTCTCTATAAGCGCGCGCGCTTGCGGCTTCTGCAAATTCACGTTCTATCGACAGCTTGGCTTGCAAGGTAATTTCTGCAGATTCTTCTTGTTCCAGCTTGGTTTTCAGCTCAGCGCTGATTTGTTGTTCAACAGCGATTTTTTCCTGGCTGGCGCGGCTCAATTCCAGTAACAAGGCTGTTTTTTCTTCCAGTGCGACGGCTGCCTGGCGTTTGATCAGAGCTTCCTGAGCAGCTTGTGCCAGCCATAGTTTTTCGGTTTCATTGAACTTTTCTGCCAGTTCACGTGCTTGTGCTTCGGCAGCCTGGCGTTCTGCGATCAATTTGTGTTGAGCTTGTTCTGCCACCAGGCGTGCTTCAGCTTCTGCCGTGGCTGCAAGTTCAGCCTGTTGCTTGGCTGTCAGACTGACCAGTACGGCTTGCTCAGCAGCGACGCGTTGTTGTTGCGCAGCCAACAATTCCTGCTCTTGTTGCAGACGTTGTGCCAGCAACTCAGCCATCAGACTTTGTGCATCGGCATGGGCAGCCAGTTCCTGGAACAAGGCTTTTTCTGATGCCAGTGTTGCTTCAGTTGCGGCGCGGATGATTTTTTCTGCGCGGGCGCGGGCTTCGGCAAACTGTTGTGCTTCGGTTTCGCTGGACAAGCGGCTTTGCACGTCTTGATGCGCTTCTTGTTCTGCCTGTAATTTGGCTGCTGTGGTATCCAGCAAAGCCTGATCGTCAGCCAGGCGTTGTTGCAAGACAGCATCCAGTTCAGCAATTTTTTTGTTCTTTTCAACGACCAGCTCATGCGCTTTATGTTGGCTGGCAGCATAGGCTTGCGCCTGGATTTGCAATGCTTGTTCAGCTTGCAGTTTGGCGGCAGTCAATTCATTGGCTTCTTGTTCTGCCCTGGCCCTCACGGCTGCGGCTTGTGCGTGTTGCTGTTCTGCTTTTGCCCTGGCAGTCGCGGCTTCTGTAGCGATTTTTTCTGCTGCCAGCTTTTCGGCAGTTGCTTTTGCTTCCAGGTCGGCTGCATCTGCTTTTTGTTTTTCCAGTCTGGCTTGTTCTTCCAGCGCCTGTGCTGCCTGCTGTTGTGACTTTGCTTTCCCCTGTTCAAGCTGCGCCAATTGGGTTGCAGCTTTTACCCTTGCTGCAGCGGCAGTTGCCGCTTGCTGTTCCGCCTTGGCTTGTTGATTGTTTTGTTCCAGCAGTTTTTTCTCTTCGGCGACTTTGCTTTCCATGGCAACACGCAAAGCTTGCTCAGATTGCAGGCGGGCCAGATGTTGGTCGCGCTGCTCTTGCTCTACCGCTGCCTTGGCTTGCAATTCTGCTGTCAGGCGTTTTTCTGCTTCCAGTCTTTGCTGGACCAGGTTCAGAGCTTTTTGCTCGGACTCTGCACGCAAGCGCAAAGTCTTGCCTAATTCTTCAGCTTCAACAGCCTTGGTTTGTGCCAGTACTGCAGACTGTTTTTGCAAATCTGCGTGCTCCTGCATTTTTTGCAGGCGTACTTGTTCTGCGGCAATCATGGCCTGACGCGCTGCGCGGGCTTCAGCCTCTTGCTGCTGGCGCGCATTCAAGACATTGGTATGTTCACGGTCAGCATGGGCGCGGGCGATGACTTGCTCGGCAGCTGATTTTTCTGCTTCCAGTTTGTCTTGCGCAGCTCTTGCAGCTTGCTTTTCTGCTTCCAGATGCATTTGTTCTGCGCGCGCCATTTCCGTGGCTTGATGGCTTATCAACAAAGCGACCTTGGCTGCCTTGCATTGAGCATCTTTTTGCAACTCTGTTTGTTCAAGAGTAGTTTTTTCTGCATCGAGTGTGGCTTCCAGCGCCAGTCTCTCTTCGCGCTCAGCTAGTTCCCTCGCGGCGGCAATTGCCTTGGACTCTTCTTCCGCACGCAGTCTGGCTTCTGCTTCTTGCTGAGCGGCTTGTTCGAGTTGCAGTTTTTCCTGGGTCGCCTTCAGCACTTGTTGCACTGCATTGGCACGGCGACGTTCTGTCTGTAGTTTTTCTTCCTGAAGTTCCATCGCTTTCACCTCATCATTAGTGCGTTGCTGTTGGACGCGCAGAAGTTCGCTGGCATCTTGATTTTTTCTGGCAGCGGCTGCCGCCATTTTTTGCTGCAATTCAACCTGCTCCATGGTTTTTTCCAGGCTCAGTTTTTCTGCCACACATTCTGATTCCTGGGCTATGCGACGTGCATGTTCTGCCTGCTCTTGCATGCGCAAGAGTTCAGCGTGAGACGATTCAGCTTTCGCTAAAGCCTCGGCTTCTTCTGTCATTTTGCGTTCGGCAGTCAATTTTTCTTGCAATGCGGCTGCGGCTTTTTGCTCTGCTGCAGCACGCAATTTTTCAGCCATCATCAATTCCTGGGCTTTTTTGGCTTTGTCTGCGGCTGCCAGATTGGCGCGTTTCAGCAATTCAGCCTGGAAGGCGCTGGCGCTCAGGGCCTGTTGTTCAGCATCGGCTTTTTCGCGGGCATCTTGTACCGCCTGTTTTTCGATTTCTACGCGCTCTTTAGCGAGTTTTGCGGCGCGCTGTTCTTCAATGACGCGCTGACGGGCATTGTCAGCAGCTTCTTGCTCAGCCAGACGACGTTGACGGGCCTCTTCTGCCAATGCAGCTTCAGCACCCTGTCTTGCGCGGGCTTGCATATCGGCTTGCTGTTCGTTTTCTATACGCGTCATGGCGGTTGATTGCAGTTCGCGCTCTGCGCGTATGCGTGACTCGGTCACCATACGGATTTTGTCTTCTGCTTCACGACGGGCCTGGGCTGCCGCAGCAGCTATTTTTTCTGCCTGTTCGCGTTTATTGGCAGCGATACGCAAGTCTTCTTCTGACTGCATGCGTAATTGTATGGCTTCTGCTGCCCTTCTTTCCGATTCCATTCTGGCCTGGGCAATTGCTTCTTGCCCTTGCTCCAGGGCAACGCGCGCCAATGCATCCTCACGGGCGCGCAGTTCTACCGGCGCACGGTTGATGGCATATTCCAGCGCCATGGCTTCTGCTTGGTCGCGTTCTTTGCTGATTTGCAGGGACTCGCTACGCATTTTGGCCAGCATTTCTGCCGTTTCACGGGCTTCGCGGTCACGTTTTTCGCGTTCGCGTGCCAGCTCTGTGATGCGGGCATCAGCGCGGGCGCGTTCTTCTGCCTGTTGGCGGGCGGATTGTGATGCAGCAAAGCGTTCTGCTGCCCAATTGCGGGCATTGGCAGTTTGCGTTGCGAGTTTTTCTGCTTCGGCATGGGCTTGCGAAGCCAGTTCTGATTCTGCCTTGAACTGGTGCTCGGCATTTTCTATCGCTTGTTGTTCCAGTTTGGCGCGCTGTTCTGATTGTTCACGGGCCCGTGACTCTATCAGTGTGCGTTCTTGCAGATTCCTGGTTTCTTCGGCTGTGGCGGCGATTCTGGCCTCACTGGCGGCACGCGACTGGCGTTCGGCCATCAATTTTGCCTGGGTCCCGGCGACGGCTTCTTGTTCCAGTGCCAGTTTGCGCTGGGCCAGCTCGGCGGACTCTGCTTCTGCCTGTGCCCTGGTTTCTGCCAATATCCTTGCTTGCGATTCGGCTTTGAATCTGGTTTCGGCTGCTACAGTGGCTCTGGCTTCTGCTTCTACCCGTGCGATGGCTTCACGAATACCTTTCACATCGATGCGGGTATTGGACTCAATTGCCTCTTCTGGTGGCAAATAATCGTCCTTGCGATCGCCATGGCGATCCAGGGAGTAATCTCCCAGAGATAATTTATTTAACAACGCCTGATTGCTGTCCATTCTGCACTCCTGATCTGATAGTCGTTCACCGTCATTGCGGGCCCTGCCATGCCGGAACTTCTTATAATGAATTATCAATCAAGAAAAATTTGACGATGGCTGGAGCAGAAGTGGAAAAACACCTCAATTCCTGATTTATCCGTTTCCCTTAATGCTGGCAGGGACGTAAAATAGCGGTCAACACAACATTGCCGGAGAATTATCTTGACCGAACTCGTTACCGAAATAAGACACCCGTTGGTGCAACACAAGTTGACACTAATGCGCAGCAAAGACACACCTACGGATAATTTCCGCCGCCTGCTGCGTGAAATCAGCCAGATGCTGGCATATGAAGTCACCCGCGACCTGCCTATTGAACTGGTGAAGATAGAGACACCGATCACAACTATTGATGCACCAACCATCAGTGGCAAGAAGTTGTGCGTGATCTCGGTCTTGCGCGCTGGCAATGGTATTTTGGATGGCATGCTGGATTTGCTGCCAAATGCCCGCGTAGGTCACATCGGTCTGTACCGTGACCCGGAAACCCTGGAACCGGTCGAGTATTACTTCAAAGTGCCTGAAGATATCGCTGACCGTCTGGTGATCGTGGTTGACCCTATGCTGGCAACTGGCAATTCAGCCGCTGCAGCAATCACTCGCCTGAAATTGCGCGGCGCAACAACGATCAAATTCGTTTGCTTGCTGGCTGCTCCTGAAGGAATCAAGGTCATGAACGCTGCCCATCCTGATGTACCTATCATCACTGCGTCTATCGATGACCATCTGAATGAACATGGCTATATCGTGCCTGGCCTGGGTGATGCGGGTGATCGTTTGTTTGGTACCAAGTAATTAATTTATAGTTTTTGAAGAGCTTTACTGATGACGACCACTGCCCGCTTCGTACCTGAATCCAAATTGCCCGAAGTGGGCACTACCATCTTCTCAGTGATGTCTGCCCTGGCAGCAGAGAAAAAGGCGGTCAATCTTGGTCAGGGTTTCCCTGACTTTAGCTGTGACCCGGCCCTTCCTGCTCTCGTGGCGCAGGCCATGGCGGATAATTACAATCAATATCCGCCCATGCCAGGCATGCCGCAATTGCGCGAGCAGATAGCCACCAAGATCAAGAACATCTATGGTCATGCTTACGATGTTAATACCGAAATCACAGTCACAGCCGGTGCCACCCAGGGTATTTTGACGATATTACTGGCCTGTGTGCATGCTGGTGACGAAGTCATTGTGATTGAACCAGCCTATGACAGCTATGTATCCAGTATCAAGCTGGCAGGCGGCGTGCCAGTATTTGTCAGTATGGAACTGGGTGCGAATGGTTATACCATCCCCTGGGACAAGGTAAAAGCCAGCATCACAGACAAGACTCGTCTGCTCATGCTAAATTCACCTCACAACCCAACCGGATCGGTATTGAGTGTGGATGATATTGCTGCTTTAACCGATATCGTACGTGACAGCAAAGTACTGATTGCCTCTGATGAAGTATATGAACACATGGTGTTTGATGGAGAGCGCCATGAATCGCTGTCACGTTACCCTGAACTGGCAGAGCGCAGCTTTATCATTTCCAGCTTTGGCAAGACTTATCATGTGACTGGCTGGAAGGTTGGCTACGTCACGGCACCAGCAGCGTTGATGGCAGAATTCCGCAAAGTCCATCAATACAATGTCTTCACCGTCAATACACCTATGCAGGTAGGACTGGCGCAGTATATGAACAACCCGGCTCCTTATCTGGAATTGCCGGACTTTTATCAAAAGAAACGCGACCTGTTCAGAGCTGGCCTTGCCAATTCTCGCTTGCGTCTGCTGCCATGTGCAGGGACTTATTTCCAGTCGGTTGATTATTCAGCAGTTTCTGACATGACAGAGCTGGATTTTTCCCGCTGGCTGACGACTGAAATTGGTGTGGCAGCTATTCCTGTATCCGCGTTTTACCAGCAAGGCAAAGAATCTGGCATCGTTCGTTTTTGCTTTGCCAAGCAGGATGGCACACTGCAAGACGCCTTGCAGCGCCTGCAGAGCATTTAATTCTCTTCAAGACCTGAAAACACTCAGGACGTGTTTACGATCTGTAGCGAGCGTCAGCGGGGTCAGGGTAACAAAAACGCAGCGCAAAAAGCGGAATATACTCTAGTACATGAGCATTTTGAGCAGCGTATGAGCCCCGATCACGCTCGCGCAGTAAGATCGTAAACAGGTTCTCAGGTCTTTGCCTTATCTTCCGACATACTCTTCAACAGCGACCACACCATCCCGCCCAATAACAATAAGCCGACACCTAATGCCGCCCATAGCCAGGGTTTGTGTTCTTTAGTCGGTACTTTCTCAACAGGCTTGCTTGCAACTTGCGGAGCAACATAATCAGCAATCTCAACAGTGGAAATATCTGCCTGTACCGGTTTGCTCAAGTCCATTTTTGGGATCAGGGTTGTCAGTGATAGTGCAGCGCCTTCTTTATTTTCGACTCCCCATTCCAATTGATAAGGCGGCTTTCCTCGCGCCAAAAATATCAGCCTGCGTGGCAAGCTGGCTATCTGTATCTCGGGCAGAGTTTTGCCCAACTTGCTAAATGGGCTATCGGTTTGCAAGCGCAAAGTCTTATAACTGGCACCATCCATAAGCAAATCTGGTGATTTCACTTCTCCGTTCTGCAGGTTTATTTTGTAGACCAGGCTGTCATTCAACCAGACTTGTTGATCTATCTGCACTTCAGCATTGCGCTTTTGGTGTCTCAAGACATGCAAAGGGTACAACGGACTATGCCTGTGATGATACGAGGACACCGGTGCAGTTGTAGTGGCTACCTGTGCCAGTACAGTGATGTGCAGCAGGGTATTGGGTTCGCTCACCAGCAGACGCAGGCTGTCTATTGGCGTGTTATCGGGAATGCTGTAATCACAGTAATTTGCACCACAAGCCTTCACAGGAATAGGCTTACTCCATTGCAAAACCGGTGGTGTATAGACTTCTTGCTGGCTGTCGATGCTGACACTGTCCAGCCATGGTGCATCTGCAGGATTGGTCCAACGCAGGCGCAAATACTGCGCGCTGACATGGTGAAGTCTGATACCAAGATTCTGCAACATAGAGCCTTGGTGACGCAATTGCACCAATTGCTCGCTACCCAACGATTGCCAGTTTTTCAGGTCATTGCTGCCTTCCAGCGTGAAACCGAACATGCCGTCCACCTGCTCGCTAATGCTGAACCTGGCTTGCAATAACTTGCCCTTGATCTTGCTGACATCAATAATCCAGGCAGGTACAGGGTTTTGCCTGGTAATTTTCACTTGCGACAAAGCGGTCAGCGAGCCATCTGCATTTTGCCGGAAACTGCTGAAACTGCTGCTTTGCATGTCTTTCAAAGGAAAGGCGCTGACTGTTTTGCTCTCAAGCTTTGCGCTTGCCGTTTCAGTATCAGCCCAGGCAAAAGACAAGAGATCGCCTTCAGCATTACGCACGCGCACATCATGCAGATCAGGATGCAGGCTGCCAGGATAAATACTGGTTGGTATATCCAGTTGAAAATACGGACCAGATCCAGTACTGGAGATGACTGCATGCTTTAGCTGCGGCGTAATTGCCTGTGCCGCGACGACAGCGGAGACTGTCGCACAGGCAGCAAGCAGTAACAATTTCATTCTCAACCTGTTGATACTCATGATGCCTTCCCTTGATCTCCTGATGATTCACTATCCTCCGCCAATGCGGCTTCCAGCGACTCTTTGGGCTTGACAGGTACCGGTGCAAAATAACCAACCACCAGCAACAAGATACCAACACCGATGAAAGAGACAATACGGTATAAGCCACCACGGTCAGCCAGTTCTATCAGGAACAGTTTCAAGACCACCACACCCAGCAAGGCCGCACCAGCAGTCCAGATACCGCGTGACATGCGGCGATTGCCAAACAACATGACAGCCACGCCACAAATTGCCCAGGTAATGGAAACAGCAGCCTGACTCAGGCGTGAAGCAAACAAGGCATCTGCGTCCCAAGGCACACCGGCGAAATGGTGGCAGCTACGCAAGACCATGCCCGTCAACAAAGCCAGGGCAGTAGCGGCGGCCATTGCTGTCGCAGCATATTTCGTATCTGTCTTGAGTGTTGCCACAGGCAAAGCGCGCCACCAGTGCAATAAGGACGCCAACACCAGCCACTGCCCCAATTCAAGCGGGTTCAGCAAAGGCAGATAAGGCAAGGGGCTGGCATCACCTGCACTGAAGGCATTGGTCAACCAGCACCATGCCAGCAAATACAGGGCGACAGGTGCGCAGGCCTGTTCTATATAGGCTTTACGATAAGAACTAAGCGGCCACCTGCCAGCCAGCGGTTTGGCACCAATGAACCAGAATACCAAAGCAGGAACCAGCACCCAGCCCAGCAATGGCCAACTTGACCAGGTATCAGCCAGTGGCGCAAGGCGTGCTTGCCCTTCTCGGGCCGCCAATAACAAAAAGAACCAGAAACCGACTATATGCGTCAGGCTCAACAGTCGGGGCCATGCTGGCATCCAGTTTTGCTGCTTTTTCAGTATCTGCAAATGCCATGCCAATGCCAGCGGCCAGGCCAGCCAGCCCAGGTTTGCCGATGGCAAGTACAGGCCATCCGCGCTCACAGCACCGATCAGACCAGCAAAAACCAATAGCGGCAAAGTGACGATAGTGGCAAAACCCATTTGCGGCCATTTGCGCCATGCTGCCAATGCCGCCATCAGGACTGAGCTGCCCAGACCTATCACAATGGCGACAGTTGAAGAATAGGTACGATGATCTGTGCGTATCAGAGTTTCCAGGCTTTCAGGGAACCAGGCACTTAACCACCATGCCAGACCCCACACAATAGGTAAGCCCAGAGCAAGCTTGCTATTGCACCAGGGGTTAAGCCAGACGGACGGTAGTTTTTGTTCTGACGTGCCTGCATTGCCCGCATTCGTAGTAGCGGCATTGCCAAAGCCACTCAAATCCAGCAACACGGCTCGCATCCTGGCTGCTTCGGCACGGATAAAATCCGCACTGAACCAGGCTGATACAGCCAGTGACAAAGGTACAAAAAAGCCCAGATGTGTGAAGGCAGCGCCCTGGTATTTGCCAGGTTCCACCAAGCACAAGCTGGCAGCAATGATTTGTAAAACTGCAGCAAAGCCTGCCAAAGCACCATGTGACATGCGTAATCCCACCCACAACAAAAGGCAGGAAGTAATTGGCCAGATCAGTGATGCCTGCGTCAGATTGATAGCAAACAACATGGCCAGATGAAGCAGCGCACTACCACTGATGATAGCCAGTTGGTTCCAGATTGACCAGGCAGGTGGCAAGGACTGTGCTTGCGCTGCCCGTTTGGTTGCCACCATGGAGCGTCCCGCACTGAACAATATGCTGCCAGCGATAATAAGGGCAGCCAGGCCACCCTTCCAGCCATCTTCCAGCGCGGCATTGCCACTGGCAGAGACATGCAGGGTCAGCATGAAGGATGCCAGCGCGGCAGCCTGCAAAGTGGCAGAGATATGTTCAAAAGCCTTCAACGCATAGTGACGGGAAATTGCCGATACCAGCAAAGCCATGACAGCCATTGCTGCTGCTGCAAATTGCGGGCTCAGCAACATCCATGGCAACAAGGCCAGTGAAGCAACGCCAAGCCACGGTAAAGCGGCATTTGGTGCTACTTCCCAGTTGGAAATATTTTCTGGTTTTGCTTTTCTGTGCAAATTCCAGACGACAAAGCAGCTTATAGCGAGCAAGACTGGCCCCAACAAACCGCCCTGCAACAGTGGCCCAGTGGCCTCTGGATTGATATAGATACCGTGCAAGAGCTTATACGCTGCGCCAACCATGACCACGTAAGCAAATCCTCGTGCATAAGGCCGTTGCTGGCGTATGCCCAGCCAGTACATGCCTGCCCCCTCGATGGCCCAGGCTGCACCTGTCCAGGCTCCTTCCAGCCCCAGCGGTATCGCCAACGTGGCAAATATGGCGGCCACAATGACATAGGCCTCTGCCAGCAAAGCCAGGCCTTGTCTGGCTTTCGAAAACACAAACCTGGCCAGCAGTAAATAAAAGAAACCTACCGCCAGCGCAGAAAAGGCTGCACCAAACTCTGTATGTTTGACCAGTATGTACTGCATGCCAAAGGCGGTGATGGGATTGCCAAATACCAGGGCGCTATCAACCCGCCCTACCCGCTTCAGGGTAGCCAGCGGGCCCTCTTCAACTTCCGCTTCTTTCAGCGTACGACGGGCAAACAACAGACCTATCAGTGCAAACAGGACAAAGAAGAAAATCAGGAAAGGCTGAACAATGCCGTACTGACTATCAGTATAGCTACGTTCTGCCCAGCCTATTGCCAGGGTGAAGGTGCCAACGAAACCTATCAGGTTCAGCACACGCCAGGCATTGAACCAGGCGACCACGAAGATACCTATATCGAGCACCGCCATGTAAGTAAACAAACCAAGCGGACGGTTTTCACCAGTGGAAATCAAGACGGGCGTGGCAAAACCTTCGATTGCGGCAACGATGGCCAGGACAGGCGCATTTTGCATGACCGCCAGGATGGCACTCAGGACCGACACCATGAACAGGAAGCCAAAGCCGACTTCAGGAGAAATCAAGGCATGCAATTTCATCGCTGACAGCGTGGTCAGGTAAAACACACCTATCGCCATGCCTTGCAAGATCAGCGCATAGTCGCGACGTTTGCTACGCAAGAACCAGCCCAGCGCCAGCAAGACCACGCCAGACAAAGCCACCCCTGCATAGCGTAATTCCACAGGCACAGTGACCCGCTCTGCGGTATATCGCAGCAAGAAAGCCAGTCCAAGGAATAAAATCAAGACCCCAACCTTGACCAGGGCATTACCACCGAAGATCAGTTTTACCAAAGGTGCTGGCAAACTCTCTTTCAAGGTTTTTGGTGGCGGTGGTGGCGGGCGTTTTGTTAATGGCGGCTTTGCTATTGGTGGTTTTACGGCTGCAGTATCTGCTACTGGCGGATTTGTTACTGTAGGCACAACAGGTTCCACAACGGGTTCCACAACAATAACTGCTGGTATTGCTGCGACTTGATCAGTGAAGGCTTCAGGAGCCTTTTGAACAGGTGCAGCATCTTCCAGGGGATTGATATTCAGATCCAGTTTTTCCAGTTCCGCTTTCTTCTGCGCAATTGCTGGCACTGCTTCTGTTTGCGCACCAAACTCTGTCGTCAACGGAACCGCCACACTCAGGCTGGCATCATTGGCTTTTGCAGCAGCAAGGGATGCTTGTGGATCTACTGGTGATTTTTCCTCTATAACTGGCTTGCTTGCCGGTTGCACTGGCGCGTCTGAGCCCTTAACGAAAACGCCCCCAGCTTTCAGCTCTGCCATTTCGCGTTCCAGCGTTTGCAGACGATGTTCAAGCGTGAAGATTTTCTGACGCATTTCTGCCATCGCATCAACTGGCTTGCCTGGTGCGGCTTGGGTCACTGGCTTATTCGCGGGCGACTTGATATTGGCCTTATTGCGTGAGCTGCCTATCAGATGACCGACAAAGCCGCCTGTCAAAGCAAAAAAGAACATGGCAGCGCCCGAATCGGTCGCCACGCCCAGAATAAAGCCTATGATTGCGCCCACAAACCACATATATCATTTCCTTGGATTACAGTATGCCAATGCGGCTAACGCCAGACTGTAAGGAAATTTTTAGAGACTTGCAATACTTATATCGCAGTGAGCGAAACAGAATCACTACTCTATCCTTGCCACAGGTGCCAGGCCAGGATAGCTTTTAAGGTTCTGCGAGACAAAGCACAGCAGTGAAAGCCCGGGCAGAATGCCAGAATCTGAGGCTGCACCTTAAAATACCACCATCTGATACTAGAACTCATTTCATAAATAGGATGAGTGCGAACAAGACGATT
>JACQDX010000127.1 GCA_016200895.1 Burkholderiales bacterium | reverse complement strand
GACCATCAGCGTATTTCATCATGCGTCAGCAGTCATCAAGCGGCTGCAATAAAGACCGAATGTATGGCTGCAATCGACTATGTCAGGTTTAATTTGAAAATGCTCTTGCAAATGGGGGGCGTCCATGTATGCGCCGTGCGCGCCGTTTTTTTGTCAAAAATCCATGTAGGCCGTATTTTTTAAACCCCGATTTGCGCAGACATTCGCTGATCTGACAAGACTGTTCAGCCCACTCATCAACATGCATAATGCCCTCTCACCAAGGACACTTATCATGAAAAACTGGTTCTTCCTCGCTATCGCCATTGTTTCTGAAACCATCGCCACATCTGCACTTAAATCCAGCGAAGGTTTCTCGCGGCTCGCGCCTTCGGTACTTGTCGCAGTGGGATATGCGCTGGCTTTTTACTTCTTGTCGCTGACGCTGAAGGTGATCCCGGTAGGTATTGCTTATGCAGTCTGGTCGGGTGTGGGCATCGTGCTGATTACCGCTGTAGGCTGGTTCATGTTCGGGCAGAAGCTGGATATGCCTGCCTTTTCAGGGATGGCACTGATCATTGCTGGCGTCATTGTGATGAATGTGTTTTCCAGCTCCGCCCAACATTAACATTGAAGCACGCTATCATGTCCGATACCCCCATCAACGCCCTCTTCGTCTGCAGCCGCAACCAGTGGCGCAGCCCAACTGCCGAGCAAGTCTGGCGCAAGCATCCCATGGTGCGCGCCCGCTCTGGCGGCACCAGCCCCAATGCCCGCCACCCCGTCTCGGCTGCTGACATAGAATGGGCAGCAGTGATCTTTGTCATGGAAGAAAAGCACAAGTCACGCCTGATGGCCAGCTACCGCAACCTCATCGGTCACAAGCCTGTACATGTGCTGGATATCCCAGACGAATACAAGTACATGGATGCAGAACTGGTAGAACAATTGCAACAAGCTATAGGCGATATTCTGGGTTTGAACTGATTTTTAAACTTTTTTGAAAAAATCTGAATCCTTTTAAGCGTCTGAACACTCTTGGTCAGTGTCATTCATTACAAAGAGGAGTTCACCATGTTTCATTTCAAACGCAATCTGCCCCATTGGGAACGCGCCCTGCGCATCATCAGCGGTCTGTTGCTATTCTGGCTGGCATACAGTGGTAAAGTTGGCAGTATGCTGAACTGGGTCGTGATCGCCAGTGCCGTCACCATGGTCATGACAGCCTTTGTCGGCTTTTGCCCCGCCTGCGCCATGGTGGGGCGTAAATACCTGGATAACTGAGATGAACTTGTCCCGCCCTCAACTATTGGAAGCCGCCCGGCAAGGTGATGGGGCAGCCATTGCCGAGCTGCTGACAGTCTGCCAACCCGACCTCAAGCGCTTTGCCCGCCGCACCTGCTCAAATGCCGAGGATGCTGAAGATGCAGTGCAAATGGCCTTGTGGTCGCTGTACCGCAAAGTCGGCGCGCTTCGATGTGTGGCGACCTTTGCCACCTGGATGTTTCGTATCGTCGAACGTGAATGTTTTCGCCTGTTGCGCATCAAGAAATACCATGATGCCCTCGATGAACTCAGCGAAAGCGACATGCCCATGGCCAATATGGTGCCCACAGACCTGCGGCTGGACCTGGTGCGCGCCATGGAACGCCTGTCGCCACCCTACCGCGAAGTATTGATACTGCGTGACGTACATGAATTGACTGCACCCGAAGTTGCCGCCCAACTTGGCCTGAGCCTGGAAGCCGTCAAAAGCCGTTTGCACCGCGCCCGTGCGCAAGTGCGTGAGCAATTGCTGAATAGTGGTTACTGGCTCAAGGATGGTGCGCCCGAGGTTGCCGGTGCCACGCAACACGATGGAGGCAATCATGTTTTGTAGCACGTCTGTCACGGTGCATTTGTTGCGCGGTCTTGGTGCACTGGGTTTGGTGATTGCCGCTTTCTTTCTCGAACCCTTGGGCATGGTCTGGTCGGGTCTGGCACTCATCGGTGCATTTTTGTTGATGCGTGGGTGTCCTATGTGTTGGACGATGGGTTTGATTGAGACTTTGTATGAGAGGCGTAAGAAGAAAACCGTAAATTGATACCTCGTAGGTTGGGCCGGGCCCAACCTACAAAGTCTCCAACCTCAATCTGGCACTTGTGATCAGCCCCCGAATCGTGGATACTTCAATAACCCCTACCCCACAGTGAGGCTATCCATGACACCTGACCAGGCAACATCAAACGCGACTGCGCAGTTGAAACCTACGCTTGGTAGTTTGCAGTTGTGGGGCATTGCGGTGGGGCTGGTTATTTCTGGTGAGTATTTTGGCTGGAGTTATGGCTGGGCTTCTGCCGGTACTTTGGGTTTCACGGTCACGGCGCTGTTCATTGCGGCGATGTACACCAGCTTTATCTTCAGCTTCACTGAACTGACCACGGCCATCCCGCATGCGGGTGGGCCGTTTGCGTATAGCAAGCGGGCGTTTGGTCCTCTCGGCGGTTTCTTTGCCGGGGCTGCTACCCTCATCGAATTTGTATTTGCACCACCGGCCATTGCACTGGCGATCGGTGCTTATTTGAATGTACAATTTCCTGAAATCAATCCCAAGACAGCGGCGGTGGGTGCCTATATCGTCTTCATGGCGCTGAATATCATAGGCATACAAATCGCTGCCAATTTTGAGTTGGCAGTCACCTTGCTGGCAATAGTTGAATTGCTGGTATTCATGGGTGTTGTTTCGCCTGGTTTTAGTCTATCCAATTTCACCAGAGGTGGCTGGGCCGGGCAAGATCATTTCAGTGCCGCATCACTGCCCGGCATGTTTGCGGCCATCCCGTTTGCGATCTGGTTTTTTCTGGCGATAGAAGGCGTGGCAATGGCGGCAGAAGAATCGCGCAACCCGCAACGCTCCATCCCCATCGCTTACATAGGCGGCATCATCACGCTCGTGGTGCTGGCGATAGGCGTGATGGTGTTTGCCGGTGGTGTCGGCGACTGGAGCAAATTATCGAATATCAATGACCCATTGCCGCAGGCAATGAAGCTGGTGGTGGGCACTAACAGCAACTGGCTGCACATGCTGGTGTGGCTGGGCTTGTTTGGGCTGATCGCTTCTTTCCACGGCATCATACTCGGTTACTCACGGCAGATTTTTGCGCTGGCGCGGGAGAATTATCTGCCACATTTTTTTGCCAAAATCCATCCCCGTTTCAAGACGCCACACCGGGCGATCGTTGCCGGTGGTGTCATCGGTATCGCCGCCATTTATAGCGATGAACTCATCAAGATAGGTGGCCAGAGCCTGACCGCAAACATACTCACCATGAGTGTATTTGGCGCGTTGCTGATGTATATCGTCAGCATGCTGGCCTTGTTCAAACTGCGCCGTAGCGAGCCGCATATTACGCGACCATTCCGCGCACCATTTTATCCTTACTCACCTGCGTTTGCGCTGATCAGCGCGTGCATCTGCATGGCAACCATGATTTATTATAATTTGTTGATATTCGGGATTTTTTGCCTGTTCATGGGGCTGGCTTATATTTACCATGCGATGACAAGTGGCAAGCGTGTTGCGACTACGCAGGATGAAGAAGACAGCAATATCATGACGACGGAAACCGCAGCAAGATGATCATGAAGGCAGCACAATTTACCCATATTGTTGGCACACGTACTTACCAGTTCCGTGACCTCAGGGACTTGCTGGCCAAGGCCACGCCGCTGCGTTCTGGCGACTTGCTGGCAGGTGTTGCTGCGGCCACGGCAGAAGAACGCGTGGTGGCGCAAATGTGCCTGGCAGAGTTACCGCTGAAAACCTTCCTCAATGAAGCACTGGTTCCGTACGAAAGCGATGAAGTCACCCGCCTCATCATCGATGAGCATGATGCCGCCGCCTTTGCCAGCATCAGCCATCTGAGCGTGGGGGATTTTCGTAACTGGCTGTTATCAGATGCGGCAGATACTGCGACGCTGACTGCTCTGGCACCCGGCATCACGCCGGAAATGGCCGCCGCCGTCAGCAAACTCATGCGTGTGCAGGATTTGATTTTGGTGGCAAAAAAATGCCGCGTAGTGACCGCCTTCCGCAATACCCTGGGGCTGAAAAACCGCATCGCCACGCGCCTGCAACCTAACCACCCTACTGACGATACTACCGGCATCGCTGCCAGCATACTCGACGGCTTATTGTATGGCAGTGGTGATGCCGTGATAGGCATCAACCCCGCCAGTGACAATGTGCCGCAAGTCATCAAGCTGCTGCACATGCTGGACGCCATCATAGAACAATATGCGATACCTACCCAGTCATGCGTGCTCACGCATGTGACCAATACCATGGCGGCCATAGAGCGCGGTGCGCCGGTGGACCTGGTGTTCCAGTCGATAGCTGGCACAGAGGCGGCCAACAGCAGCTTTGGCATCAACCTCGCGCTACTGGCAGAAGCACGCAGCGCCGCCCTGTCGCTGGGGCGCGGCACGGTGGGCCAGAATGTCATGTACTTTGAAACAGGCCAGGGCAGCGCTTTGTCAGCGAACGCGCATCATGGCATAGACCAGCAAACCTGCGAAGCGCGCGCTTATGCAGTGGCACGCAAATTCCAGCCACTGCTGGTGAATTCTGTAGTCGGTTTCATCGGGCCTGAATATCTCTACGATGGCAAGCAAATCATACGTGCTGGCCTTGAAGACCATTTCTGCGCCAAGCTGCTGGGTCTGCCCATGGGCTGCGACGTCTGTTACACCAACCATGCCGAGGCTGACCAGGACGACATGGATATCTTGCTGACATCACTGGCGACAGCAGGCTGCAATTTCATCATGGGCGTGCCGG
Organism: Burkholderiales bacterium; assembly: GCA_016200895.1. Classification (GTDB taxonomy): domain Bacteria; phylum Pseudomonadota; class Gammaproteobacteria; order Burkholderiales; family Burkholderiaceae_D; genus Undibacterium. The sequence continues at coordinate 5,574 of JACQDX010000127.1, read as the reverse complement.
GTTCGGACGATATCATGCTCAATTACCAGAGTACCTCCTTCCACGATGCACTGTATCTGCGGCGCGTGCTGGGCCTGCGGGCAGCGCCAGAGTTTGAAGCATGGCTGAAGCAGATGGAGATATACAAACACGATGAGCAATTGCACCTGCATGATGCCCTGCCCCGTGGTTTTGAAACTGCCTTGCGGCGACTAAGCTGAGTCTCAATGAGTACACCCAAGCCGCCCGTTCATGCAAACCCCTGGCAAGCCCTACGCCAGTTCACCCAGGCACGAATTGCCCTGGGCCGTGCAGGTGTCAGCGTGCCCACCAGCGCGCAACTGGCTTTCCAGCTCGCCCATGCGCGTGCGCGCGATGCCGTGCATCAGGCGCTTGATGTGAGCGCGCTGGCGCAGGCCTTACAGCAAGCCGGGTATGAGAGCCTGCAAGTCAGCAGCGCCGTACATGACCGCAATACTTATCTGCAGAGACCAGACCTTGGCCGCAGATTGAATGAAGAAGCACGCCAGCATCTGGATCAATTATCATCCCCAACCAGCGATCTCGTCATCGTCATTGCTGACGGCTTGTCAGCCCCGGCCGTCGCACAAAATGCCCTGCCCTTGCTGGCGAGCTTGCAGGCCAGGCTCACGCCTGACAACTGGAGCATGACACCCATCATCATCGCCACGCAAGCCAGGGTTGCCATCGGTGATGAGATAGGCGCGTTGTTGAATGCCAGTGCGGTGCTGGTACTGATAGGCGAAAGGCCGGGCCTGAGTTCACCCGACAGCATGGGTGCCTACCTGACATGGGCACCTCAGCCAGGTTTGACGGATGCCGCCCGCAATTGCATCTCCAACATACGCCCCGACGGCCTCAGCTATGATACCGCAGCCTATAAATTGCATTACCTGCTGACAGAAGCACGCAAACGTGGGCTGACGGGGGTGGTATTGAAGGATGAGACAGAAGCGCCAGTTCAGCTTGGCAGCCAAACCACATCCAATTTCTTGCTGGAAAAGTAGGGTGCGCCATGCGCACCGTCGTATGCATCGACGGAAATAAGGTGTACATAGCGTCACCTTCACAGTACGGACTCAGCATGTCCCGATGCTAGCCATTGCCGTGACGTAGGGCGCATTATAATGCGCCGCATGTAATTTCCGCATCCACAGTAAATGGAATTGCCGTTTATTACGATCACATACGGTGCATTACAATGCACCCTACATGACGGCTCTTTTCAAAGCCTGGTGTCACAGTATTCTCTCCACTAATAGAAGCGATGCCAGGCAGCCTTTTCACCGTCTATTTTCACTGTGAACAAACCCCGACTTTTTTAAAACCGCGCCTTCAAATAAACCGATGGACCGTTTAAACGCAGGTTCAATTGCGCGCTGTCTTCACGGCCAAGGTCGCGTGTGAGGCTGATTCTGGACATGCCGTAGTCCGCCACGATACCGATATTCTCCACCGGGAACCACTCCGCACCTATGGCAGCGGTGTAGATATGTCCATTGATGCTGCCACCATTTTTCTTGATGCCAGAAGCTTCGGCAAACATGCGTGTCGATGGAGAGAAGGCATGACGCCAGCCAAGTTCAAGCAAGGGGGCAAAGGTGCTGCGCTGGAAGCTATCGCTATCACTGGTGCTCATGCCAGGTACAGCTGTACCAGTCACCGAACCCGTTACTGTGCCATTGACCGTTGCCCTGTAATAGGCGGCTCCCAATCCCAGCCCCAAGACATCTGAGCCCTGGCCTACCCACCATTTATAAGCCACCTGGCCGATTTCCAGCTTGGCATTGGCGGCGAGTGCGGCAGTGCCGCTCAGGGGTTGACCATTCAAGGTCGTGCTGCCATTCAGGTTGGATGAATAGGATTTATCGTAGCGGTAATAATCAAGGGAAATACCCTGGCTGTGACCCAGCAAAAAATCTGCTTTCGCTCTGGGTATGGTAATTCTTTCGCCATCATAGGACGGCGTTTCATACCGGCCCGAGGGGGTATTGACACCCAGTTGAAAATTGGTATCGGCAATAAATGCGCCGATTGATACGCTGGCACGATCCAGCGCAGCTGACGCATTGGACACAGTGGTATCAGCCGCAGATGCCGTAGATGTCATACATGCTGCTGCCATGCAAGTCATGAAGAGAAGCATTGCCCGGGTGGGTTTTGCAAATCGCCTGCTGCTTATTTCAAATTGATCAAATTGATTAAATTGAGGAATAAATTCCGGTGTAAATCCAATCATGAGAGTAGTCCTGATGATAAATAGTTCTCGAAATAATTTGCGCGCACGGCAATAAAGAGAAGCATATCAATCCCGCACGTGAGATTAAATGGCGGTTTTCTCAAAATTGGGTCGGTGTTGTCCTACATGCGAGGAGATGGAGGTAGCGAGCTGGCATTGTCCATATCCCTCTCCGTTCAAGACAAGGTTTCGCCTTTGATGGGTGTGCCTGAGTCTGGTTGCATTTCACGCTGACACGCGTCGAAGCAGAAACTGCGACGGCATTATGTAAACAGGGATGGGATAGCTGAGTATATCTGTCTCAGCATGGAAAGTATGCTGTGCAAAATGCTGCTCCCGTGTTTTGTTGATCTACGAGAGCAGACGTTTATCCTTTCAACCGACGTACCTGACACCTGAACTCACCGAACCTGCACAATTTCCCGCGCAGGCCCGGCAAAAAAATCATTCAGGCAAAAACAGCATTCAAGCTAGCGATGATCGCCGTCTGGCTGCCGTCTGCCAAAGGCACCGTCACGGTGGAGCCTTTGAAGGCGACCGCGCTCTGCCCTGGCTGGGCAGCCTGTGAGAAAGCAGTGCGCGAGCTGGCGTGGGCCATGCTGCCATATGGGCCGTAAGTGGTGCCGCTTTTTCCGGTCAGGGTCAGTTGCAAGACACATTGCCAGCCAAACCATGTGCCGGTATAGCCAGAGATAGACACTATCGGATCGTTATACGGGATGTTGGCCACCTGGCTGGATCCGCTATTGCCGCCATGCTGCAAGGTAGTAAAGATGCCGGTTTCTTTATTCTGGGTGCCGATGTTGTAGGGCCCCGTGCCGGTATTGACGGACTGGATGGCATTGAGTACGTCGCCAGAGCGCACCGTCACTTGCGTGATATTCGGGTTGCCCGCGGCAGCGATAATCGCCGTGTCGTCAAAAGCATTGCCAGCCGGTGGATTTGCCAGTTGATCCAGGATCATGAACTGCGCCTGCTCAAACTGGAAGTTGCCGGAGTTCAAGCGCCACATAAAAATATCTTGATAATTGTACTCACTGCCGCCGCTGCTAAAGCCTGCGGAAACAGCATTCCATACCTGTTGTGCGCTGGAGTTGGGTTCGGCATTGCCCGGTTCAAACTGCGCGCCATAGCCTATCACGGATGGGGATATACCTGCACCAAGGAAGCTCGACAAGGGGGTGCCATCGTAGAATTGTGGTGAGACAAAATCGAAGGCGCTGTTGACGGTAGGATAATCTATCGTATCGGTGGGCCATGCGGGCGTGAACGACAGGTAATATTTGACCGGTTGCTGATCAAACACTTTGCGTATCGTAGTGAACAGGATTTTAAACTGCGCCTTGGTCATGTTTTCGGAGACAGGCCCTTCCCAGTCAATATCAAGGCCATTCATTCCACAGTTCTGCAAATAGGCAACCAGGTTATTGGCAAATGCACTTGCCTGCGTTTGCGGGTCGCCACCAGCGGAAAAAATCCCGGCCAGGGTATTACTGCCCGAATACTCCATGGTAGCCAAAAACTTGATGTTCGGATTGACCTGACGTGCATCATGGAGCACGGAATTCAGGTAGTCCTGATTGGTCAGCCCACCCTGATGCGATGAACTGCCTATTTCTATGGTGTAGCCGTTAGTGGCAGGCGTGATCGCAAAGAATGCAATGCCAAGAAAAGTTGCGCTATTGTATGTTTTATAGTTGATGAGCGTTTGAAAGCAGCTGTTTGCACTGTTGTAGTTGGTGCCGGGTGGTTCATCTTCGTTCAAAAAGAGCCACGCATTGATACCATTTGCCAGGTCCGTCATTTTGATACTCCTTTGAGGATGGGGTTAGTTGTGCAAGCTGCCTTCCCACATGGCTGTCAACATAAGGGCGGGAAAGCTGTCTTGACACGTCGTGCAGCGTCTATGTCTTCAACAACAATCAGGCTGATTGATCTTTGCAATTGAGCTAAAAGGTCATCGGCATTAACAATTCCAGAACAGGGCATCTTGCCAGGCATTATAGAAAAGTTAACATTTTTATTATATCAAAAAAACAATTTTCTGCTGACTTTTTTACAACGACAAGATCAGGCGGTGCGTTACGGCACTTTCAACTGCGCCTGCAGTAAAAAAGGCATGTATGTTCTTGCCTGACGACATCAACACTCACCATACAAACACGATCATGAGTTCCCCTGGAAGAACTTGCCAGAGCTGATGTGAGATAGTGGGGGGCTACTGGATCTTGTCCCGCTTCCCTGAAAAAAATCCCCAGTCCGTTTCTGGCGAGACGGGCAAAGCCCGAACATCAATACTGCCTGCTCTTATCCAACACCATAAAGAGGAAGAGCATGAAGGTTCTCAACAATAAAGTCGCCATCATCACCGGTGCCAGTTCTGGCATAGGCCGGGCAGCCGCCTTGCTGTTTGCACGCGAAGGTGCAACAGTGATCGCAGGGGCGCGACGGCAGTCCGAGCTGGATAGCCTGGTGGCGCAGATACGGCAAGCAGGTGGTCGTGCCGTTGGCATCGCAGGTGATGTGCGCCATGAGTCGTATGCACAAACCCTGGTTGATTTTGCCGTCAGTGAATTTGGCGGCCTGGACATTGCATTCAATAATGCAGGCACGATGGGCGAAATGGGGGCGACGCCGCAAGTGTCTGCCGCGGGCTGGCAAGATACGCTGGACACCAATCTGAACAGTGCCTTTTTTGGTGCCAAATATCAGATACCTGCCATGCTCAAACGTGGCGCTGGCAGCCTGATTTTTACATCCACCTTTGTCGGCCATACTGTTGGTTTCCCTGGCGTCGCTGCCTATGCAGCCAGCAAGGCTGGGCTGAATGGATTAACGCAGGCACTGGCGACAGAATTTGGCGCGCAAGGCATACGCGTGAATGCGATTTTGCCTGGTGGCACAGAGACGCCCATGGCACATGAAATGAACCACACGCCTGAAGCATTGGCCCAGGTCGCCAGCCTGCACGCCTTGAAGCGCCTGGCCCAGCCGGAAGAAATCGCCAAGGCTGCACTGTTTTTGGCATCGGATGCATCTTCATTCATGACGGGTAGTTCCATGCTGGTGGATGGTGGGGTGTCGGTGAACAGGACTTGAAGCGGGTTTCTTACATGTGCGGACATTCGTGTGCTGACATTCCACTGGTAGGGTGCGCCGTGCGCACCGCTTTTTGTCTTTGCTGACACCTGTAACGGTGCGCATGGCGCATACATGGACGCCCCCCATTTGCAAGAGCATTTTCAAATTAAACCTGACATAGTCGATTGCAGCCATACATTCGGTCTTTATTGCAGCCGCTTGATGACTGCTGACGCATGATGAAATACGCTGAT
>JACQDX010000120.1 GCA_016200895.1 Burkholderiales bacterium | reverse complement strand
ATTTGCGGGCGCATGGCGGTGCCGCCACACAGAGTGATGATCTTGACGTTTTCTATGGCCCTGGCCAGGCGGCGCAATTCATTGGCAACCTGGTCCGCCAGCTCGCGTGTCGGGCAAATCACCAGACCTTGCACAGCAAAGTAAGTGGGGTTGAGTTTGGCCAGTATACCGATGCCAAAGGCGGCAGTCTTGCCGCTACCGGTCTTGGCCTGGGCGATCAGGTCTTGCTGTTGCAGGATGATGGGCAGGCTGGCTGCCTGTATGGCTGTCATTTCCTTATAGCCCAGGCTGTCCAGATTGGCGAGCATAGGGGCGGATAGCGGCAGGGTGTTGAAGGCTGTAGATTCTGACATGGGGTGTATTTTGTATGAAGATGACGACAACAGGCTGCTTAGTTTATAAGCAGCCTGTCGGATATGTCGTCATTGTAGGGTAAGCCGCCGCAGGTGTGGCGGGCTTTGGCGCAGGAAAGACTGAAACTGGCTATTTATGCAGGCCAGACCAGATATTCAATGCCATTTTGTATAGAACCGATGACCAGAGCCTGGTTTTCGGCGCTTTCACAAAAGCTGGCGAGGGCACCAGCAGCGGTGATTTTATTGGTATTAAGCTGGTCCAGCCAGTAATTAAAACCAGACTGGTCTGGTGTACGGTGCAAAACGTTCTGGTAAAAATTGGTAACCAGCACGGTATTCGTGGGCTTGGTGCCATACAGTTTCTGGAATTCAGCTGACAGCATGAAGCCAGCCGCCACCGTCGTCAGGCTGGATCCGTGGTCCATGTCATTGATCCAGTAACCCAATCCCTTTAAATCGGGTTTGCGGTCAAAGGCGGCCTGATACAGACGGTAAGCCTGTCCGGCGATGCCGCTGATATCGAGGGCGATATTTTCGTCGGTGAAATGCAGGCGCTCGACGCTGATCAGCGTATCCATGCCGTCATTGCCGCTCAAAGCTTTAACAACGGCGGTGCCGCTGCTTGCCGTGACTGTGTAAGCACCATGTGCGCCGCTGTAGTTGGCCACATCCAGGCCCAGGCCGCCGTCTATGGTGTCGTTGCCACCATTGCCGGTAAATGTATTGTCAACTTTATTGCCAATCAGCTTGTCATTGCCGGCTCCGCCTATGGCGTTTTCTATGTAGGCACCAAAGGCGATACCGAGATTTTGTTTACCATCGTAAGTTGGTACCGTGCCACCGGTATAGCCAGGTGGATTTGGTGCAGACGCCATGCGGATATCGGAATAATTACCCGGCGTGAGATCAATCACGCAAGCCAGCGTAAAGTTGGAGACAGAAATTGTATCGTTGCCACCCGCATCCCAGATGGTTTTTAAAAACGGAGTATTCGGGTCAAAGGTATAGCTATCGTTCCCGGTCCTGTAGCTGTTATTTGCACCATACAGATATTGCATGGCCGCGATGTCATATACCATCGGTGTTTCAGGTACCACATCCTGGAAAGTAAACACCGGTTTGTTGTTGGCATCGTAGGTGATGGTCCTGAACAAATCATTTTGTATGTCGGTATACGACATGATCGTAAATTGCCGGGTATCTTGCGAAGCCGGCAAATTTGTGCCCTCATCAAAGGGATGTTTCAGACCCAGCGAGTGACCAATTTCATGTATCAGCGACATGAAGTTATACGAACCTGTACCCCAGTTTTTGCTGGTGGCGGCAGAACTTTCCGTAGAAATCCAGATATCACCACCATCGGGATAATTTTTATTTGGTTGATAGGCCCAGCCCCAGGCTTTTTTATTCGTCACAGTCATATCGACTGCCGAAGTCCAGGCGATGCGGACGTCACCTGCACTGCTGATATTGTCTGGTACAGCAACAAAGTTCAGATTGGCCACATCAGCCCAGGCTTGCAAAGCCTTGGTGGCAGACAATTGCTGCTCTGCACTCAGGGCAAAGTGTGATGTAGCTTTTTGTTCTTCCAGCGTGGAATACTTGCCGCTAGAAGTGCTGCCATAAAAATAAGAGTCACCACTACTCCAGGGAAAACTATATGTGATAGTGGTAGACGTTGTCGATGATCCCCATTTAATCGCATGGATGATCGCATCAATCAGAGCCTGGCCAGTTAATGGTACCGTGGTCGTGTTTGCGGCAGAGCTGGGTGTAGACATGGTAATAAGTAATAGGTGAATGCAGTCCGTTAGCGATATCTTGCAGGGCTTATGTCGTATCTTATGTCGTATTTTAGCGAGTAAATCACGATATGTTGGTAAATATACCTTTTAATGCAAGCTCAGGGGCACGATCAATGTTTCTAATTGAAACAAGAACTGGACTGGCAATAATGCGGTAAGCGCATTATGCTGGAACGCATCTATCTTCCTCACGCAGCAATCATTGAGTAACATCGACCAACCCCTACCAACATTAGCCAATACAGGAGTCGTATCATGATATTAGCAGCCATTGTCATCCTTTTGCTGATTGCCTTTATTTTGTTTGTCGCCGCCAGACCTGACGATTTCAGGGTGGAGCGTGCGCTGAGCATGCGTGCCAGCCCTGAGCAGATTTTTCCATTGATTAATGACTTCCATGAATGGGAAGCCTGGTCGCCGTGGGAAAAAGCTGACCCCGCTGTCCAGCGTACTTATAGCGGCGCAGAGCTAGGCAAGGGGGCGATATATGCGTGGAAGGGAAACAAGGAGCTTGGTGAGGGCAAGATGGAAATCCTCGATACCCAGCCCTTTAATTATTTGCGCCTGCAAATCAATTTTTACAAACCGTTTGCTGCACAAAACACCATAGAGTTCCGTCTGGAAAACAAAGACGGTAGCACCGTCGTCAGCCACGCCATGTTTGGCCCCAGCAATTTCATGTCCAAACTCATGGGGCTGTTTTTCAATATGGATAAAATGGTCGGTGGCAAATTTGATGAAGGCCTGCTCAGCATAAAAAATATCGTCGAGAAAACCTGAACTTATTTACCGGCTCATGCAGGCAAAACAGAATTCTTGAAAGGACAGGAAATGGCAAGACAACGAAAATACTATACATGGCTATGCCAGCATAGTCTTGCCTGCTTTCTATTGCTAACCTTGAGTTTCGTTGTGTTTGGCAAACTGTCTTTTGATATTGTCCACCTGTTCAGTGCCAATGCTGAATACCTGCTCGACAATGGCTGGATGGGTCTGGTAGAAGGTGGGCTGGAACAGTTGCTGGAACTTATATTGTCAGCCTGCGCAGCCATGGCTGCCTATATGGTGTTCAAATTATGTGAACAGGCTTTGCTGGAACGCATGCGGCACAGGGTTGACTAAACCCGCAAAACAAAACACAGCAAGAACTATCATGCGATAAGCCCGCAGGCTGGCTATTCTGCAGTCTGTCAGGGAGAAATCATTGAGTGAGCGCCATATCAACTACCACGCCAGAATGCTGCGGGTATTACAGTACATCGATACCCATCTGGATGAGGATTTATCGGTTGAGCGTTTAAGCACAATCGCGGCTTTCTCAAAATTTCATTTTCACCGGCAGTTTTCTGAATACTTTGGTCTCGCGGCCTTTCGCTACGTACAATTGTTGAGACTTAAAAAAGCCATGTATGAGCTGGCATTTCGCAGCCATAAACAAGTGATCAATATCGCTCTGGATAATGGCTATGAAAGCAGTGAAGCTTTTTCCCGAGCATTTAAAAAAAGCCTGGGTCTCAGTCCGGCGCAATTCAGAAAGCAACCTCAGTGGGATAACTGGCAAGACAGCAATTCAACCTTGGTCCAATTGAGAGAACAGCATATGCCAATTACTTATCAAAACAGCGATGTACGCATCGTCACATTCCCTGAAACCCGTATCGCTGTGCTGGAACATCGCGGTGCACCCGGTTTGCTACCCAACAGCATCCAGCGTTTCATTGCCTGGCGCAAGCTCAACAAACTGCCGCCCAGCGTCAGCGCGACTTTTAATCTGATTTACGACGATCCTGAGCAAACGCCCGCTGCCGATTTTCGCTTTGACCTCGCTGCAGCAGTAACTGCGCCAGTGGCAGAGAATGAACATGGCATCGTCAACAAGATTATCCCTGCCGGAGAATGTGCTGTATTAAGGCATACTGGTAGTGATGCTGAACTGGGTAATGTCGTACGCTTTTTGTATAACCACTGGTTGCCACAAAGCGAGCGCAATTTGCGCGACTTTCCTTTGTTCTTCCAGCGCATAAGTTTTTTCCCCGATGTGCCTGAGCACTTGATGGTGACCGACATCTTCCTGCCCTTGCAAAAATAGATTTACAGATCAAGCACCAGTTCACCAGCTTGTGCTCGTGAGACACAGATGCAGATGCGGTCTTTTTGCTCTGCTTCTGTCAACACCGCATCCCTGTGCTGGGCTTGTCCCCCCAGCAGTTTCACGGCACAAGTGCCGCAATTGCCGGTTTCGCATTCAGCTTGCGCGGCTACTCCATGGGCGCGCACGGCTTGCAAGATAGTCTGGTCGGCGCGGACATGGATTACCTTTTTACTGCGCGCCAGCTCCACACGTATTTCTTCATCCTGCGTTGATTTTTGCACAGCAAATCTTTCATAACGTACTCTTTGCTGGTCTATGCCCAAAGCCGCAGCAGTACTCAGAGCAGCTGCGATCATGCTGGCCGGGCCGCAGATATAGAACAGGCTATCCTTACTGGCTTCTTCCATGATTTTGTGCATGTCCAGGCGCTGCTGCTGATCTGCCGCATACAGATGCAAGGAGGCACCCAGTTGTATTTGTAACTCTGCGCAATAGGCCATGGCACTGAACTCACGGCCTGCATAGTGCAAAGTGTATGGCCGCCCTTGTGTTGCCAACTGTTCGGCCATGGGTTTGATGGCGGTGATGCCTATGCCTCCGGTGATCAGTATGGCGGGCGCCGCATGCGCATGCAATGCAAAGTCATTGCGCGGCAAATCGCAATGCAGGTGCATGCCCAGCGTATAAAGATCATGTACCGCCTTGGAACCACCGCGGCCTTTCGGCTCGGCCAGTACGGCAATTTCGTAGCTGTCAGTTTGTCCGGCCGCAGAGCTGATAGAGTAGTGACGCGTGGCCGCCTGCCCACCTGCCAGCAAGACCGGTACGCGCAAATGCGCACCGGCACCGACGGCGGGCAAGTCTTTGCCAGCCGGGTCACGCAATTCGTAGGCACGTATGCGCGGGCTGAGTTGGCGCATGGCTGTGATGACCAGTTCCAGCGGGCCATTGCCAAGACGGTCGGGTTTTACTAGTGCGGCCTTTTGCTTTAATTGCTGCTCCAGTTGGCTGTTCTCAGCCAGCAGTCTGGCCAGCATGCCCTGCACTTCCTTTTCGGTAAACCTGGGTGTGATATGTTGCGGGCAATTCCATTCTATGGCTTCTACCGTGATCACAACAGCACGTTCTACACGGGCGCGGTAGTCAGGCATTTCTAGTCTGGCAATCAGGCGAACATCGTCCTCTTCATGAATGATTTTTGCATGCCCCCATATTTTCATTCGACGGCGGTTGGCATAATCCATGAGTATCAAAGATATCCTGTCGCTGGCAAACAGATTGCCTACGCTCAGGTATTGGGCATTACCGGAAAAATCTGCATAAGCGATGGTTTTGTCATCGAGAATTTTAAGGAACCCGGCTGGCCCACCACGGTGCTGTACATAGGGCCAGCCGTTTTCTGATATCGTCGCCTGGTAAAAGCTGTCGCGGGCAGCGATGAATTCCATGTCCTGCGGCAGCAGGGAATCGCGTTTTTCTTTCACCAGTTCAAAACCGCGATTGGCTTCGCGACTGCCATACAGACTTTGCGCTGCTTTCACGCTAGGGGTAAAACTGATATCGGCAAATGCGCGTGACATGATGATTTCCTTGCTGTTACGGGACAGGGTTTTCCGGATTTACAGGCTGACTTTAGGGAAGTCGATTTCCAGGCGGCTGGCTTTGCCCAGGATATTCGTCAGGATATTCATACCTACATGGGTGATGACTTCGACAATGTCTGCATCGCTGTAACCTTGGTCGCGCATCTCCAGAATTTCTGCCGTGGTGACTTCACCACTATGTTCCACCAGCGAGCGGGCGAATTTTACGGCGACGGCGGCTTTCACATCCTGGCTGCTGCCTGCACGATTGGCAGCCATCTCTTCATTGTTCAAGCCAGTACCACGGCCTATGGCGGTGTGGGCAGAGACGCAATATTCACAGGAATTTTTTTGTGCAACCGCCAGGGCAATACGCTCGCGGGTTTGCGGGTCAAGGCTGCCTTCACCAGCAATGCCATGCAAGCCCAGAAAGGCACGCAGGGCAGCAGGGGAATTGGCAAAGACTTTCAAAAAATTCGGGACCATGCCCAGCTTTGTTTGTATCGCTTCCAGCAGGGCCAGTTGTTCAGCGTTGGCAGTTTCTTTGGTGACGAGATTGATGCGGCTCATGATATTTCCATTCAATTGAGGTTTAGGTGAAGGTATTGATATGCAATTGCATGGACCATAGTTTGTACGTTTCATTGAAATAGAGGAATAGACTAAATTTTCAATTCATTATTTCACTAAATGGAATAGTATTAAAATTACTACATTACTATGGAGAAATGCAGGAACTATTTCAGCTAAGATATGTCTGTATTTGTGCCTAACTGCTTCTATTTCATGGCAATTAGTCAATTAATGTGCATGAGTTAAAATGCCCCTACCGGCCTTGCTATTCAAGCTGCTTGCTGGTGGCAGGCGCAGCGCGATACTGCCGCCCATGATTCATGTGCATGCCCTCAGAATTTAATTTGGAGTGTATTTTGTTTAAAGTCCTTGCTTTTCCGCTGGCCCTTGCTGGTATTGTTTCAACTGCTTACGCTGATGAAGGTCAGTGGCAACCCTACCAGTTGCCGCAACTGAAATCTGAATTGAAACGCATAGGCATCAATGTGCCAGCAGAAAAATTGGCGGATTTGCAAAAACACCCCATGTCAGCGATGGTGTCACTCGGCGGTTGTTCAGCTTCTTTTGTGTCGAACACTGGTCTGGTGGTGACCAATCATCATTGTGCTTATGGTGCTGTACAAAGAAATTCGACAGCGGAAAAAAATTATATCGCGAATGGGTTTTTGGCGAAGACACTGACAGAAGAATTGCCAGCAGGCCTCGACTCGCGCATGTACATCACTGAAAAAGTCGAGAATGTCACTGCGCAAATCAACCAGGGTTTGACTGCTGCGATGTCTGGCCGCGCCAGGGCCGAGCACGTGGTAAACCGCATCAAGGCCTTGATTGCTGACTGTGAACAAGACAAGGCATATCGCTGTTCCGTCCCCAGTTTCCATCGTGGTCTTGAGTACTACCTGATACGCCAGATCATGATACGTGACGTGCGCCTGGTCTATGCACCCTCAGACAAGATAGGCAATTTTGGTGGTGAGGTCGATAATTTTGAATGGCCGCGTCATACCGGCGACTATGCCTTCCTGCGTGCCTATGTGGGCAAGGATGGCCGCCCTGCTGATCTGTCTGTCGAGAATGTGCCGTATCAGTCAAAAGACTTCCTCGTCGTATCTGCCCAGGGTTTGAAGAATGGTGATCCGATCTTGCTGGCGGGTTATCCAGGCCGCACCAGCCGTTATAAGTTACCTGCAGAAATACGCTTTGCCCGTGATGTCAGTTATCCCGCCAAAGTGGCTGAATCCCAAGCCGACCTGGCCGTCATCGCTGCTGCAACATCCGGCAATGTCGGTGCCGGTGTACGCTATGCCAGTGTGGCTAAAGGTCTCAATAATGGTTTGAAAAAGACTGAGGGTTTGCTGGAAGGTTTTGCCCGCAAGGACATCGCTGCCATCAAGGATGGGCAAGATACAGAATTCCGCCGCTGGTATGCCCAACATGGCAGTAGCAAGGATATGCTGAAAGAACTTGATGCTGTCATCGCTGCCGATATGGCGATGTCAGAAGAAGAATTTGCCTGGTCGGTTGCCAGCACCAGTGAAATGCTGAAGAGTGCACGCACCCTGTACCGCCTTGCGGTGGAAAGCACAAAACCGGATGCTGAACGTCAGCCCGGCTACCAGCAGCGTGACATGAATATCATTGCTGGCAAACTCAGCCGCCTGGAACAATCCTATTCGCAAAATGTTGATCAGGCCAGGTTCACCGCAGCACTGCAAAGATATAATAAATTGCCAGCCACATCACATCCAAAAGGTCTGGATGTATTGTTGCCGACACCGGAGAGTGTGGCCAGTCTGTATCAGCAAAGCAGCATGGGTGAAACCTCCAAACGTCTGGCCTGGATGGGCAAGGACAGCAAGGCTTTCGAGCAATCGGATGACGCTTTCGTGCGCCTGGCCGTGAAACTGCATGACACTGCCATGTCACTCGAAGACCGCCGCAAAGAGCTGGATGGCAATCTGGAACGTATCATCCCGCAATACATGCAAGCCGTCATAGAATGGAAAAAATCCCAGGGCAAGCCAGTCTATCCAGACGCCAATTCCACCCTGCGTGTGACTTATGGCACGGTAGCACCTTATTCACCGCGTGATGGTATTATCAAGGGCCCGTTCACGACAGTCGAAGGCATAGTTGAAAAACACACCGGCAAAGCACCTTTCAATATGCAGGAAAATTTATTGACTGCCGTAAAGGAAAAACGCTATGGCGTGTTCAAGGACAATGTCCTGCAAACCGTGCCTGTCAACTTCCTGTCCAGTGCTGACACTACCGGCGGCAATTCAGGTTCTGCTGTCTTGAATAAAAATGGTGAACTGGTGGGTTTGAATTTTGATTCAACCTATGAATCAATTACCAAGGACTGGTATTTCGATACTGCCATCACCCGAGCCATTCATGTCGATATACGCTATATGCTATGGGTCATGAAAGAAGTTGATCATGCCGATAATCTGTTGAAGGAAATGACGATCAGGTATCCAGCGAAATAAGCTGTTTGATTCTTGCAAAAAGCGTGTTCCAGAAAATGGGACACGCTTTTTTTGTTTCAGGGTTTGCGCGGCGTCTGCTCAAAATGCTTGCTGCTGTCCGCTGTGCTTAACCAGGACAGTTTATTTTCACAATAAATATCCATGCGTGGTGCCAGGCTTTCATGCTGGTTGACTGTGCCCAGATACAGCATGCTGAGACCTGCATATGTTTCCGGATTGGAGTTATACAGGGGCGTGCCGCAGTCAGTACAAAAATGGCGCTGGGTACGTGATGTGACGGTATAGCTTTTCAGTAATTCCCGACCCTGGGTGAATACCAGCTCAGCAGCTTTTACGACGACGTAGGATGATAATGCTGCCCCCGTCATACGGCGGCACAGGCCGCAATGGCAGGCCACGATTTGCAATGCAGGTGCTGGATAGTGATAGCTGATTTTTCCGCAACTGCATTGGCCGCTGATTGTTTGCATAGTGTCTCCATCATCTTGTTGATTCAAACGCTTTAGTTTCAGGCACCTTCCCACTCCAGGCCTTTGCCATGTCCCCAGATCAGGGGGG
The DNA here is from genome assembly GCA_016200895.1 of Burkholderiales bacterium. Classification (GTDB taxonomy): domain Bacteria; phylum Pseudomonadota; class Gammaproteobacteria; order Burkholderiales; family Burkholderiaceae_D; genus Undibacterium. Next base: position 42,879 of record JACQDX010000120.1, on the reverse strand, counting down.
CGACATAGCTGTCAGCCCATGCCTCGACTTGCCCCGCAGGCATGGGGCGGGCGACACCGTAGCCTTGTGCCAGTTCGCAACCCAGGCGCATGAGGGCGACGCCATGCTCGGCACTCTCCACGCCTTCTGCGATCACGCCACGGTTGAAGGCGCGCGCCAGGCCGATAACGGCGCTGATGACGGCCAGGTCATCCTTGTCTTCCAGCATATCACGGACAAAGCTCTGGTCGATTTTCAGGGTATCGGCGGGCAGGCGTTTCAAATAGGACAGTGAAGAATAACCGGTACCAAAATCATCAAGGGCAAAGCTGACGCCGATTTGCTGGCAGGCCAGCATGACTTCGCGTACATACTGGATATCTTTGATAGCCGCCGATTCCAGTATCTCTATTTCCAGACGCTGAGGAGCAACATCGGGGTAGGCCGCCAGTACGGTACGCAGGCGTTCGACAAAATCCTTGCACTGGAAATGGCGGGCGGCGATATTCACGCTGATCACCCAGTCCACATGCAGATGCGTCCATATCCGCAATTGCTCCATCGCTTGTTGCAAGACGAAATCACCGACATCGATGATCAGGTCAGTATGTTCTATCAGTGGAAGGAAATTCAAAGGACCGACGATGCCCTGCTCTGGATGCTGCCAGCGCAGCAGCGCTTCCATGCCGACTATGCTACCCAGACGCATATTCACCTTGGGCTGGAAGTACAAACGCATCTCGCCTTGCTGTAATGCCTGGCGTATGCGGGCGCGCTGATTGTGGTGCGTGCGCAATTGCTGGTCTCGCTCGGCATCGAATAAATGGAATTGATTGCGGCCATTCAGCTTGGCCTGGTACATGGCCTGGTCGGCGCAACGCAGCAAGGTATCGGCATTCACATCATCACGCGGATAAATTGCCACGCCTATACTGGCCGAGAGGCTGATGCTTTGCTGTTCTATTTCATAGGGCTGCACCAGTTCTGCCAGCAATAGTGCCAAGTTCAATTCCACTCCGGCGATGTTACGCTGGTTTTGCAGCAACACGACAAATTCATCGCCACCCAGGCGTGCTACATGGTGCTCGTTGCCGGCATTGTTTTCCAGCCGGCGTGCAACTTGCTGCAATAATTTGTTGGCAAATTCCTGTCCATGGCTTTCATTGATGGCCTGGAAATGATCAAGGTCCAGCAGGCAGACGGCCAGCCAGGTTTCCTGATCATGGGCAGTTTGTATCGCCGTGCTGAAGCGTTCTGCCAGTGCGGCACGATTTTCCAAACCGGTCAATATATCGTGCCCCACCTGCCAGCTGAGTTGCTGCATCAGTTGATGCTTCTCACTGACATCGCGGAATACCAGCACACAGCCCATGACGGTGCCATTTTTTTGCCTGATCGGTGCTGCCGTATAGTCCACTTCAAATTGCTGGCCACCACGCGCAGTCAATAGTTGATTATTCGCCTGCAAGATATCTGCGCTCTGAAAAATTTTCTGCAAAAATTCTTCCAGTTGACCACGCTGCTGGGCGTCACTCAGAGAAAAAATATCGGCCAGTTTCAGCGTCTGTGCTTCCTTTCTATTCCAGCCGCAAATTTGTTGCGCAGCCTTGTTAAGCATGAGTATGCGCCCAGCAACATCAGTGCTGATAACCGCATCACCGATAGATGCCAGGGTGGTTTCCACTCTTTCATTTTCTGCCGCCAGTGTAGTTTGTGCCTGGTTGCGTTCACTGATATCAATGAGCGCACCTATGCTGCCTATGGTTTCACCATCGACATTGGTGAAACTGGCCTGGTAATAGATGACATCCAGAATCTGCCCGGCAGCCTGTATCTGTATTTCACTGACCAGCTTGCCATATTCATTTTCTATTGATGGCTGGAGTTCATTGTCCAGTGCCAGCATGGGCATGGGTCGACCGACTACATCACTGGCACTGAGAGCAAACAATTCTTCCCACGCGCGGTTGATGCGCTGGCAGATGCCGTACTGGTCCTGGAAAAAAATCGGGATGGGCAGGGCATGCAGCAACTGCCAGGTGAAGTGCAATTGCTCGCTATTGGCGCGCTGGCTGCGCTGCAAGGTCATCAGCAGGGTCTGTACTTCATTGGCCATGCCATTGAAGGTGGTCGCCAAAGCACGCGCTTCCGCTGTGCCAGTGACTGACAAGCGTATGGAATGCTGGCCCTTCTTGAATTTGTCTGTGGCGTCTGCCAAGCTGCGCAAGGTTTTGACGTTGGAGCGCAGGATCAGGCCCAGCAAAAAATAAATAGTGAAAATGATGGCCAGGGAGATCTTGGCCTGGCTCATGACCTTTTCCCAGATGTGGGTGTTTTCACCAGCAATGGACGTTTCCAGACGTAGCACGCCGACATCGCCATTGGTCAGTGGGACTTGTCTGGCACTGCTTTCTGCCTGCAGTGACAACAGCCGGTTAAACCATGCCGGTGAACTTGATGCCGGGATTATTTCATCTTGCCCCTGGATTTGCTCTTTTTTATATTGCCAGGTGATACGCCAGAGTACCGGGCTGGATTGTACTTCCTGTATCAACAGCTGCCGTATGGCCTGACTATCGCTGCGTTCAGACAAGTTGCTGAGTGCGGGGATCAGATAATGGGCGCTATGCCTTAGTTCGGTCGACATCCTTTGTCGGGCGTCGGCGACTTCGCCGTTGATCATCAGGTAGTAACGCAAACAACTGACAGCGATAATCAAGACAAAAATAGGTACAAATAAACGGGTATAGATTCCTCGCTGTTGCCATCGCTGTAAAAATTTTTGTAATGTTTTCACAAATTCAACAAATTTCAGTGAAGTAAAACAGTTTGATGGAAGAGGCGGGTGGGAAAAGTAATTGTGAGTAATTGTAACCTGAAGATTAATATTGCCGTATTGAAAAAGCTGATTTGCGGCAAATTTGCTGCACTGCCCTGATCTGCTTCATCGAATATAATGTTCCGACTTTTACGACCCTACAGTTTGGACAACACTCATCATGAAACTCTATCGTTACCTGACCGGCCCTGACGACAACAGCTTTTGCATGCGCGTCTCCGCCGCACTGAATCAGGGCTGGGCTCTGTATGGTGGACCAACGCTGAGCTTTAATGGTGTACAGACTATCGCCGGGCAAGCCATCATCAAGGAAGTGGATGGTGAATTTTCACATGACCTGGATTTGTCCAGTCTCTAGACTCTGTGTGAATTAAGCGACGACTGACAATGAATCAAAAACATGAGCGTTTCCCATCTGCGCTGGAAGCTTTTTTTCTGATCGTTTTTTTGCTCGGCATAGAGATGCTGCTCAACATGCTGGTGCATGACAGCATGGCCTGGACAGGTATAGGCATGGATGAAGTAGATGGGGTCATCATGGTGTTGTCCAACGCAGCCTTGTTCACGGCAGTGTTGCAATACAAGGGGATGAGCTATGGCGAACTCTTCCACTCCTCCACAGGCACTTCGCCTGCTCGCCTGTTATTGCTGTTGGTGCCGGTAATTCTTTTGGTGCCTGGACTGGAATTATCGCTGAATTTCCTGGGAGGCTTACTGGAAGAGTGGCAACCTGTGCCAGCTGGTCAGCAAAGAATATTCGACGAGATGATGTCAAATGGCGTGCATTCCTTCATCGTCGCTTGCCTGGTCGCCCCTGTGCTGGAAGAGATGTTGTTTCGTGGCGTAGTCCTGCGCAGTTTCTTGCAACAATATTCGCGCTGGTTGGCAATTCTTGGATCAGCCTGTCTTTTTGGCCTGGCCCATATGAATATCTATCAATTTCTTTGTGCCTCGGTAGTAGGTGTGGTCTGCGCATGGCTATATGAAAAAACCCGGTCCCTGTGGCCGGGCATCGTGTTGCATGCAAGTTCAAATGGCGTTGCCATTTATGCATATAGATGGGGGACGCTCAGAGGCGTCAGCACCACCTGGCAACCGTCGGCGACTCTATGCGTGGCGGCTTTGATTTCCACCAGCCTGGGTATTTATCTTTTGCGGCGCATGCTGGTCAGCGTGAATGCAACAGCACTATGAAAAATGCAGCGCTGTAAATCAGTTACAGCGCTGCATTTCACCAAACATTAACTTGTAACCGGATTTACACAGGCAGCATTTCACGCTTCAAACGACGCGGTACTTCCCAGTCGAGTTCAGTTTCACGTTTTTTTTCCAGTGCATCGATATGTTTGAGTTTTTTGCCTTCGACAAACTGGCCGGACAATAACAGGCGTGGTTTGCTGACTGCAGACACCACGCCATGCGTGGCCCAGCGTGAGCGTGGCAAGCTGGTGGCAGCCAGGATGCCATAATCAGCACCGCAACTGATCCCTTTTTCAGCAACGAGGGATTCGCCAGTCTTGATGTATTTGGCGGCATAGATGCTGCCTTTGGTAGCGATCCAGCGACCACTGTGGATTTCACCGCGCAGGCTGCTGACTTCGCCCGTCGCGCGCAAATAACCCCAGCAACTGATATCGCCCTGGCTATGGATGCTGGCCACATCCAGGTTGCCCTGGCAAATCAGGATGGCAGCAAACAAGGCACCTTCGACCTGGATATCCGTTTCACTGAACAACTCGCCCTGGCAATTGCAATCGCCCGCGACATGGATGGCTGCTGCCGACAAATGGCCGCCAACAAACTGTATCTCGCCGACTTCCAGCACATCATCAAGTTGTACATTGCCATGGCAATCCAGGTCGGCACAGGCGACATAACCCAACGCCTGGATATCGCCAAAGCCACCAAAAGCATCATGGTGATCATAACGCGCCAGGATGGCGGGATGCACCAGGATATTCATATAGCTGCTGCCATCTGCAGCCGGTTTGCGCTGGTCCAGTTCCAGCATGCGCGCCATCCAGTCAGCACTGCAACCGGTTTTGATCAGGTATTCCACATCGATATTGCCACCGGCATCCAGCGCATGGCCGACATACAGGGATTGCACACGGATATCGCCAGTGACCGTCAGCTTGCCCAGGCAAAACACTTCTTCGGCTTCTAAATCGCCGTCAATCAGGCAATCACCACCGACAATGAACTGGGTGGCAATCACGGCATCACCCTGGATATGTACGTCGCCAGTACTGGCAAACTGCTTGCGTTTCAAGCGTGTGGTTTGTACCGGTGCAGGTAAGTCCAGAGCGGCCAGAACAGGCTTCTTGGTTGCAGGAGTGGTGCGCTTGGTCATGGGTACCTTGGAATAGAGTAAGTAAAGAATGGGAATTACAGAGCCGCATTATCCCTGAAATGCCAGCGGCTCAGCAATTCATATACTGTTTTCAATATAGGTCAGGATGGCAGTGCATCCAGCCGCCCGCTTTCTGCCAGCTCGCGGATGATACGCACCGTCTCGACATCGGCTTCCTGATAGGCCGATTTACGGTATTCGTTGTACATTTTAGCGTCGGCATCTTCAGCTTCAGCGTTGCCACTGTCATAGGTGAAACGGACAAACAGCGCCTGTGGTTGCGGCTCTTCTATACTCATGCGCAATGTAGATTGAGGAATGTCTTTCTGGGCCGCCACATCATAATGCACGTGCTCCAGATGGACAAAGCTGACGCGGTCGGTGATTTCCAGAGCGCCATATTTCAAGGTGCGTGTCATGCTGGCTTCATTGCGGTCCATGATGCTGGCGTCATCAAGGTAAGAAACGAATATCTTTGGCATTTCTGCCCGCAATACCAGGCCGCGCCACAATTGTTCGCGGCTGATGACCTCTATCGTGGGATTGCTGAGGTCATTGATTTCAACTAAATGTTCAAATTTCATGGAGCACCTTTATTCTGATGCCGCCAGTTTACTCTGCTTGCCCCGGCCTGTGAATGTGATTTCAAGCCTTGAGTATGGAATCAACCAGAGACAAAAACGCCTGGTAGCGTATTGGTTTTGCCATATATGCATCACAGCCCGCAGCGCGGAAGCGGTCTTCATCGCCACTCATGGCAAAGGCAGTCAGGGCGACTATCTTGATATGGGCAGTCGCAGCGGCACTTTTTAGCTGTCGGGTAGCGGTCATCCCATCTATACCGGGCAATTGCATGTCCATCAGTATCAGGTCTGGCAGTTCTATTCTGGCAACCTGCAAGCCGATCTCGGCATCCACAGCTTGCAGCACTTCGTAGCCGGCATTCTGTAACAAGAATGCAGCCAGCTTCATGTTGACCGGGTTATCTTCAATGATCAGTACACGTGCCATTTCACTTACCCCTGCCTGCCATGGCACGTCTTACTTCACCGATGAAGCGGCCGTGATTAAAATCAGATTTTTCCATGACTTTTTTGACATCACCATTCAGACGTATCCTGTCGTCAGCGGTCACTTGCTTGGCGGTCAGGACAATAATCGGAATACTTGCTGTGACTGTATCACTTTTCAGCGCTTCCACCACATCAAAGCCATTAATTTCAGGCATCATCAAGTCCAGTACGATGAGGTCGGGCTTGTGTTGCTGGGCCATGTTAATACCTTCCTGCCCACCCAGGGCAGCCAGGGTTTTATAACCAAAGGAATCGAGCTGGGTAGTCACCAGCCGCACAGCTTTGGGGTCATCATCCACCACCAGGGCAGTTTTTTGTGTTGCTGTCGGGTCATTGCAAAATCCCAGCATACTCAGGGCGGCAGTCAGGTTTTCCCGCGCTATCGGTTTTTGCATGACATGGGCAGCGCCCAAAGACAGGCCACGGCCACGGTCAGCCACGATAGAGATGATGACCACCGGGGTGGAAGCAAATAGCGGATGTTGTTTGAAATGCTCCAGAAATTCCCAGCCATCCATGCCGGGTAATAAAATATCCAGGGTAATCAGATCAGGGAGTTCTTGCTCCGCCATGGCCAGCGCAGCTTCTGCCGTGCTGGCGCGCACTATGCGAAAGCCTTCGCTTTCCAGTTGAACCCGCAAAACTTCGGCTGCCTGGTCATCGTCTTCTATGATCAGGGCCAGCAACTCCCCATTCGCATGGTGGTTGCTGCTGTTTGTGGCTGCGGTCGTGACCATGGCGTGAGTTTGGGCGTGGGAATTGTGGGAATTGGTATGGGCTCTGGCACCGGTGTGGCTGGCAGCCTGCCCATTGATTTTCACGGGCAGATTGGCGGTGCGCCAAGGCAGCAAGACGGTAAAAGTGGAACCCTTGTTAGTGACACTGCTCATGCTGACGCTGCCTTCATGCAGCTCGGCCATGCGTTTTACCATGGCCAGACCCAGTCCAGTGCCCTGATGTTTGCGTGACAGGCTATTATCTATCTGGGTAAAGGGTTTGAATAACTCGGATTGCGCATCCGCTGCTATTCCTATGCCGCTGTCACTGACCATGATTTCCAGATAGTGCTCGAAGCGCCCACCTGCCACCTGATAGCCGTCGACCCGGCGTGCCGAGATATGCACGCGGCCACCTTCAGGGGTAAATTTGACAGCATTCGATAAAAGGTTATAAATGATTTGCTTGACCTTGACTTCATCCAGCCAGATATCACCGAGGTTTTCCTGGATCTTGGCCGACACTTGCAAGCCCTGCAAGCTGGCCTGCTCACGCACTACCTGTATGCTGGCCTTTACCAGGGCGCTGATATCGGTGGACTCAAGATTGATCTGCATCTTGCCTGCTTCTATCTTGGACAAATCAAGGATGTCATTGATCAGTGCCAGCAAGTGTTTGCCGCTATTGAAAATATCTACCGATGCATCTTTTTGCTGAGTAGATAAACTGCCCATCAGACCATCCTTGAGTATCTCGGAAAAACCGACGATGGCATTCAAGGGAGTGCGCAATTCATGCGACATGTTTGCCAGAAATTCAGACTTCATGCGGCTGGCTTGTTCCAGTTGCTGATTCTTGGCAGCGATTTCTTCACTGCTATTGCGCAGTTGGTCAGCCAATAGTTTGAGGTCACTATATTGGCGCAGATTGTGCAGGGCAACGCCCAGTTGACCGGCCAACCTTTCAAGAAAAACCTGCTCGCCGGTAATCACATTATTGGTAGTCGCCAGCACCATGATGGCCAGGCGGTGTTCCTGATACAGCACGGGTATCATCAGTACATGCTTGGGGCTGAAATCTGCCAGTCCCGTTTGCAGGCTCAGGCGGCTGGCATCAAGTGAATTGCTTTTGCCGCTCAGGGCAGCCTGACCCAGCATGCCCTCGCCCAGCTCAAATTCACGCGGGATATCGTGGCCCAGTCCGAAGCTTGCTTCGCAACGAAAGCGTGCATACCATTCATCGTAACTATACAGTGCCGACATCAGATAACCATGTCGTTCAGCCAGCAGGTTCAATAAGCCATCGAAGATTTTATGTCGCTCAAAGCTGGCAGCGAACAGGTTTTGTGCCTTGACCTGGGTATCATCATAATGCGCGGCAGCGCGCAGTTTGCGCTCAGTCAGGGTGAATTCGGTAACGTCCACATTCACTGACAATCCGCCGACGATATGACCGGTATCATCACGCAAAGGGGCTGTGCTATTGGAGATGGTTTTACGGCTGCCATCAAAGCAACGTATGTCTGCCAGCTCATTGAGTATGGTTTCACCAGACTTCAAGGTACGCGCCAGCGCCCATTCATCTGCTGCTATACGCTTACCACTATCCGGCCACCAGCCCGCATATTCACCATACTGATCCGGGCCTATGTGGCGTGCGCCACCCCAGATCGCCTTGCCACTGGGATTGATCTGGTTCAGCAAACCATCACGGTCACAAATGAAGACGCCAACTGGCAAGATATCCATTACCTGCTTGAGCAGAGACTCGCTGTCGCGCACTGAGGTTTCTGCCTTGACACGTTGATCGACATCGCGTTTGAATTGCCACCACAACAGGGCACCACCGGCCAGTGTGATGAATAAAACCAGTATACCTATATTGCGTGCCTGGACAAAATTGCTTTCGACCTGAATCTTACGTTGTTGCAGTAAGACTCGCTCTTCCTCTTCCATGCTGTTGATCTGTACCAGCAAGGCTTCCATGATGATGCGTGGCGTACCATTGATCAGATGTTTGCGTACCGCAGGATAACCTTCTGTCTGATAGACTTGCAAGGTCTTGTCCAGAGCACTCAATCGCTCTTCCAGTTTTTGTGCGAGGGTTTTATACAGCAGATGCTGACGCGGATTATCCGTAATCAGTTCTTCTATCTTTTTTGATGCCTGGCGTATTTGTATTGCTTTGCTGTCACGCTGGCTGGTGAATACATCGTCACCGGTAATAAGAAACAGGCGCTGTATGCTTTCCAGTTCCAGTACGCCTGACTTGACTTCATTTAACTGATCCAGCACCTGATAGGTATGGGCGACCAACAAGGAGTTTTCACGATAGTCTTGCAGTGATCGGTACAATTGCCAACCAGCCGATAAGAGTAAGGCCAGCCCGAACATAAGCCCTGCAAGCAGTCTGAATTCGGTGCTGAGTTTTTTCATGATGCATTTTCCGTGGTGAACACATGCGTGCGCAAAACTACCCGTCAAACTTCTGGTTAATTGTATTCATTAATTCTTAATAATCAGGCGGCCTGCCCAGTCTGGGTTCCGTGGCAAATGCAATGAGCGTACCTGCGCTCAGGTCCAGCACAAAATAATCCAGCCTTTGTTCATCAGCCAGACGTGTTTGCAAGCGTTGCTTGCGTACTGCGCCATAGGCTTCTTGCAATACTGCCGGTAACTCTTTTGCCAGTGTACCTACATTAATCTGTGGCTGATCAAGTTCTTCGAGAACGCGGATGGCAGCGCGGTTAAACCGGCTGACTACACCATTCACCAACAGGCATGCGCCCATCGGCAGTTTATCTATGGCATCTATTGCCATGTCTTTGTGTATGGAGTGCATGAGTGCTTCCAGCGTACGAAAGGCATGGGCCGTTTCTGCGTTGCTGAGTATGCCGTTGTATTCTTTCAACAAGCGCTCGCGTTCACGGTTCACAACATATTGCGTCAGCGCCTGGCTGACTGTCGCCAGCAATTCTTCATTGAGCCAGGGTTTGACCAATAACTTGAAAGGGTGGGCCTGATTGACGGCTCTTAGCACGCTGTCCAGGTCCGGGTAACCAGTCAATATCAAACGTACGACATCTGGATGCTTTTCCCTGGCAGCAATCAGGAATGCGGCAGCACGTTGATCGCGTGGTTCGCAGATCAATACACCGACATGATGTTGCGCCATAATCGCTTGCGCTTCGCCGGCATCCCTCGCGCTTAGCATGGGGTGCTGCAAAGGCCTGAGCAGTCGTAACAGAGCTTGTAGCAGATCGGCATCATCGTCGATCAGCAGAATGGCAGGACGTTGCGCCTCAGGCATCGGTATGTTTGTCGTAAATGGCGGCAAAGCGTCCAGCCTCTGCAACAAAGCAGGACAATACATCAGGATCAAAATGTTCGGGACGGGTGCGGCCATCGCCTTCGATAATGATGTTCATGCTGCGCTCATGATCAAGTGCGGGTTTGTAGGGACGGCGGCTGCGCAAGGCATCGTAGACATCGCAAATTTGCATGACCCGGGCAGCGATGGGGATGGCTTCACCCTTGAGTCCATTTGGATAACCCGTACCATCCCAGCGCTCATGGTGGTTGAGGGCAATTTCTGCACCCATTTCTGTATATGGCGAAGTGCCGCTGGCGAGTATGCTGGCCCCAAGTGCGCAATGGGTGCGCATGATATTCCACTCATCGTGGTTGAAGCTGCCGGGTTTCAGTAAAACATGATCAGGTATGCCTATCTTGCCTATGTCATGCATGGGGCTGGCCTGGAAAATCGCATCATGAAAATCGCCAGGCAGATCCATGACCTCGGACAGGGCGCGGCAGTAGTAACTGATGCGACGCACATGATGACCGGTTTCTTCATCTTTGTGCTCGGCAGCGCGCACCAGCGTGAATACAGTATCGCGATAGGCATCTTTCAATTGGGCGGTGCGCTCTACCACCTGTCTTTCCAGTATGCGGTTATGGTCGGTCAGGAAATCACCATACTCCTTGAGGCGCAAGAGATTGCGCACGCGCACGCTGAGATCAGCGCGGTCTATCGGCTTGGTTAAAAATTCTTCGGCACCGGCTTCGAGGGCGCGCAGTTTGGATGCACGGTCATCCAACGCTGTCAGCATGATGACAGGCACAGGCTGCGTCAGAGGATTTGCCTTGAGTTCTGCAACAGTGGCAAAACCATCCATGCCCGGCATCATGATGTCGAGCAGGATAAGATCAGGTTGCGCGAAGGCCGCAACTTTAAGTGCATCGCGCCCATTGTTCGCACTCAAAGTAGAATAGCCTTCAGCATGCAAGAGCACTTCAAGCAGGCGGATATTTCTTTCTTCATCATCCACCAGCAGGATACGAGCAGATTTTTGGTCTTTCATAAAAAGCATCCTCCTGAGTTAGAGAATAGTCTTAGCTTATCCAATTGTCTAGCCTTTATTTCTAGCTTTTTGGCAACAAAAACGCTATTCTCATAGCGAATTCACAAAGATATACATTGTTGCTCAAGTGTCGCTGGTTTATCTGTGCGTATGCTCACATAGAGCGTAAGCTAATTGCTTAAGGTGAAGAAGGCTCCCAGGCGATAGCAGGCTACAATAGCGCCTGCAAGTTTTTACGGATAGCCTCCGTCTTCCCCTTATGTCGCATGGCCTGAACACTCCCCAACGTAATGCAGTCAACTATATGGACGGCCCCTGTCTGGTGCTGGCCGGAGCTGGCTCGGGCAAGACGCGTGTGATTACCCAGAAAATCGTCAACCTGATAGAACTACATGGTTATGATCCTAAACATATTGCCGCCCTGACCTTTACCAACAAGGCCGCGCTGGAAATGCAGGAACGTATCGCCAAGCTGCTGGCTGAGCCACGTCAGGCCAGACAATTGACGGTGTCCACTTTTCACTCGCTGGGGGTAAAGATACTCAGGCAAGAAGCGCAGGCTTTGGGCTTGAAAGACCGCTTTTCAATAATGGACAGCGATGACTGTTTTTCGCTGGTACAGGATCTGGCGATCACCACCGACAAGCAATTGATACGGCGCATACAGACCGCCATGTCCTTGTGGAAAAATGGCCTGGTTGATCCTGAGGTCGCTTTGCAACAGGCGCAAGACGAAGACGAGGCGATTGCCGCCAGGGTCTACCGCAGCTATGTCGCCACCCTGTCTGCTTATCAGGCAGTAGATTTTGATGATTTGATACGTTTGCCGGTAGAACTGTTCCGCAGTAATGAACAGGTACGCGACAAATGGCAACGCCGACTGCGTTACCTTCTCGTCGATGAATATCAGGACACCAATACCTGTCAGTATGAACTGGTGAAATTACTGGTCACAGGCGTGGGCAAAAAGCCCATGTTCACTGCCGTGGGTGATGATGATCAGGCTATCTATGCCTGGCGTGGTGCGACCATAGAAAACCTGACGACCTTGCAAGTTGATTTCCCCAATCTGGAAATCATCAAGCTGGAACAGAATTACCGTTCCAGCACCCGCATTTTGCAGGCAGCCAATTCTGTCATTGGCAATAATCCCAAGCTGTTTGAAAAGTCGCTGTGGTCGGAACATGGCCTCGGTGATCCAGTCAAGGTACTGGGGATGCAGGATGATGAACAAGAGGCCGAGCAAGTCGCCATCATGATCTCTGCCCACCGCTTCGAGCGTCAGGCAAAATATTCTGATTACGCGATTTTGTATCGCGGCAACCACCAGGCGCGCGTCATTGAGCAGGCATTGCGGCGTGAACGTATTCCCTACACGATATCCGGCGGCCAGAGTTTTTTTGACCGTGCCGAGATCAAGGACATCATTGCCTATCTGCGCCTGATTGCCAATGAAGATGATGACCCGGCTTTCATCCGCGCCATCACCACACCCAAGCGCGGTGTCGGCCTGGCCACGCTGGAAGTGCTGGGCGAATTTGCTGGCCAATGGCAATGCTCGCTGTTTGCTGCCGTCTTCAAAGGCGGTATAGAAGCCAAGTTGCCTGACAAACAGTTAAGGCCGTTACGGAATTTCTGTAGCTTTATCAATCAGGTCGAAGCTCATGCCCACAGGGAAAGTCATGCCAGCGAATTGCTGGATGACCTGATGAAAGAAATCAATTACGAAGGCTATCTCTACGACAGTTTTGAAGACCGTGCCGCACAAAACAAATGGCAGAATGTGCTCGACTTTACCCAGTGGCTGAAGACCAAGGGCAGCGGCGGCAAAGATGGTAACGACGATCACCGCAGCCTGCTCGACCTGACCCAGATGGTCGCCTTGATGACCATGATGGAAGGCAAGGATGAAGAACCCGATGCCGTGCGTATGTCCACCCTGCATGCATCCAAGGGGCTGGAATATCCACATGTATTCCTGGTCGGTGTCGAAGAAGGCATCTTGCCGCACAAGGGTGACCCCGATGCGCCGATAGAGACTTATGCCGCACGCATAGAAGAAGAGCGCCGTCTGATGTATGTAGGCATTACCCGCGCCCAGCGTAGCCTGCATATTACCTGGTGCAAAAAGCGCAAGCGTGCGGGTGTGCAGGTACATTGCGACCCTTCCCGCTTTATCAAGGAAATGAAACTTGATGAAGGTGATGCTGTGCCTGCGGAAGGTGAAGTCATGACACCCAAGGAGAGGCTGGCTGGTTTAAAAGCCTTATTGAGCAAACCCAGGGAATAATGGTACGAATTGGTGCATTTTGAGCTATTGATCAAGCAAAAATGCTAATATTGCTCATGGGGTACGCATTTTGATTACCCTAACAGCTAATTAGCCAGATTTTTTGCAAAAGTGATTTATGCACCGTTTGCTTAGCTTGCTTATTTTCATACTCTGCAACATGCTCTTGCTGCCAGCAATGGCGCGTGGCAATTGTGAGCGTGTGATAGTCTCGGCAGATCCTGCCTACCCTCCTTTGCATTGGTATGATGGCAAACAGTTGCGTGGTGCCAGTATCGTCATCATTACCCGCATCCTGACTGACTTGGGCTTGCCCTATGAACTGCGTTACCTGGGGCCGTGGAAGCGGGTTTTGAATGCCGCCCAAAGTGGCAATATAGACATCATCACCACTCTCAAGATCACGCCAGAACGCCGCAGTTTTTTACTTTTCAGTGAGTTGGTGCTGAACAATCCTGTCGCTGCCTTTGTTAAAAAAGATCACCCTCCGCCTTTTAGCAAATGGGAAGATTTGATAGGCTTGCGTGGCGGTATCGCACGCGGCAATCGCTTTGGTTCACTGTTTGATGAATTTATGGATAATCGCCTGAATGTCAGCGAAACCGACAATCTGGAAACAGCATTCAATATGTTGCTGGCGAATCGTTTTGATTATGTGATCACAGGCTACCACGCAGGCCAGGCTTATATGGCCTCGGCGAATATCGATGACAAGCTCATCCCCTTGCAACCTTTTTTGATCGACTCACAAAACCTGTTTGGTTTTGTCGCACAAAGCCCATGCGCTGTTTATCTGCCAGCATTCAACAAACAACTGGAGAAATTGCATAAAGAAGGTTTTATAGAACGCGCATTACTGCAGGCCCGCACCGACTGGCGCAAAGCACCAGTCATGGGAAAAAATTGATGACTGATATTTTTTCAGTTCACATTTAATTGATACAGCTTACTTCTACTTACTTCTACTTATTTCTATTCTCCATGACGAATCTATCCCCTCACCAGATCACCAGCAATGAACAATTGGAAGCCCTGTTTGATACAGTCGGTGCTACTTCCGTCAAAAAAGAAGTGCCTTATATCCATCCCCATTACCGCGCCATGATAGAGGCTTCACCCTTTGCGGTACTGGCCACGCACGGCCCCGATGGCCTTGACGCCTCACCCAGGGGCGATGCACCTGGCTTTATCGTAGTCGAAGATGAAAAAACTTTGCTATTGCCCGAACGGCGCGGCAATAACCGTGTCGATAGTTTGCGCAATATTTTGTTTGATCCGCAAGTCGGCCTCTTGTTCCTGATCCCCGGTAAAGGTGAAACCCTGCGCGTGAATGGCAGGGCCACAATATCCGTCGATCCTGCTTTACTGGATAGATTAGCGGTTGATGGCAAACCACCCAAATGCGTGCTGCACATTGCCGTCGATACCGTTTATTTTCAATGTGCACGCGCCATCACCCGTTCGCAATTATGGCAACGCGCCAGAACTGACATTGCGTCCGGTATTCCTAGCCCTGGCACCATACTGGCTGCGCTGACCAATGCCGAAGTTGATGGCCAAAAATACGATAGCGAGTTGCCCGCAAGGCAGCGTGCCACTTTATATTGAATGCACACAGTCTCAAGCGCGCTGCTGTTTATGAACAGTGCGCGGGCTTTCTGGTATCCTGTGCCGCCTGGCGCGATATCAGAACCAGATCAGGACCAGACCAAATAATTACATGGAATCGATGATAATGAAATTCAAGACTGCTTTTTCTCAGTTAACGCTCAAATGTCTGGCCGTATTTGGCCTGGCCATTGCCGCCAACACAGCCTTTGCCCAGGCAGATACTCCTGCCAAAGGTGTTTTCTGGGAAGTTAAATCAGAAAAAAAAACCGTCTATCTGTTTGGTTCCATCCATCTCGCCAAAGCCAGTTTTTATCCCTTGCCTGAAGCTGTAGAGGCTGCCTATAAGCAGGCCGACACCCTGGTCGTCGAAGTCGATACAACGGATGCCAAAGCGGCTGAAAAAGCCATGCCTTTCTTTACCTATGCTGCACCTGACAAGCTGGAAAACCACATCAAGAAAAGTACCTGGGAAAGCCTGCAGTCCATGGTCGGCCCGGCTGCTGCGCAATTCCAGAGCCTGAAGCCGACGATCGTGGCAACCGCGCTCAGCATTGGAGTCTTCAGGCAGCAAGGCTATGACGCCTCCAAGGGCGTGGACTTGCATTATGTCTTGCGTGCCAAGCAGGACAAGAAGAATATCGTCGAACTCGAAAGCACGGCATTTCAAGCCAGTGTGCTGGGTGGCCTGGCCGATGAAGATGCAGATGCCATGCTGGCACAAACCCTGGAAGGTTTAAAGAGTGGAGATACCCTGCGTGAAACCGCAGGCATGATCAGCGCCTGGAAAAGCGGCGACGCCGAAGGCCTGGCAAGAATCCTGCAAGAAGCAGCCAGCAAGGATGCCGGTTCAAAAAAACTCATGAAATTATTGCTGGATGACCGCAATCAGGGTATGACAAAAAAAATCCTGGCTTTATTGGCAGAGGGTAAAAAACTCTTTATCGTCGTCGGTGCCGGGCATTTGTCTGGTGCCAACAGTATTATCGAGTTACTGGAAAAACAGGGTCTGGAAGTGAAGCAAATCAAATAAGCTGATAATCTACACGTTGTCCGCCAGGCGCAGAGTTTTTGAACTCTGCGCCTTTTGTTTTATGCAGGCTTAGCCCAGCCACAAATTATATTCAATCCCGTTTTGTATGGAACCCAAAACCTGCGCCTTGTTTTCTGCACTTTCGCAAAAACTGGCGAGTGCACTGGCAGGGGTGCTGACCCCGGAACTGAGTTCCTTGTTCCAGTAATCAAAACCAGCCTGATCTGGTGCCCTGTGCAAAACGTTTTGGTAAAAATTGGTAATCAGTGTCGTCGTTGATGGGTTCGCGCCATACAGCTTTTGAAATTCTGGTGATAGAAAAAAGCCAGCAGCTACCGTCAACAGACTGGACCCCTTGTCCATATCTGCAATCCAGTAACCCAGCCCTGCTGCATCGGGTTTGCGGTCAAATGCAGCCTGGTACAGCCTATACATTTGTCCAGCCGTGCCCTCCAGATCAAAGGCTACCATCTTGTCATTCAGTTGTACTCTTTCGACGTTAATAATAGAGGTGATATCGCTGGTGCTGGTATTACGGAAACTGATATCAGTCGCCGTTTTTTGTATGGTAAACGCAGCCCGGTTTTCTTGGATAATGAGCAGGTCAAAGCCGGCACCACCATCGACGGTGTCGCCACCGCCATTGCTTTCAAAGCGATTGTTAACGCTGTTACCTGTCATGACATCACTGAAACGCGTGCCAACGACATTTTCTATGATGGTGTCGAAGGCGATCGACAAATTATTTTGCGACACCGTGTCACTGGCCAGCCTGCCGACAGAACTGCTGGCACCGGGGTTGAGGTTGATGGTGGCGGCAACTGTCAGGGCAGACAGATTGATGGTATCCACACCTCCTGTGTCATTGATGATCTTGAGCAGGCGGCCATCGGCATCTGTCAAATTGTAAGTCGTCGCATCAGCGTTATAGGCCTTGCCGCCATACAGGTATTTCAAGGCGAGGTAATCAAATTTGCCAAAGAAATCCCTTTCCTGTCCCTGCGGCGCCTTTACATACGACATCACAGTATTCATTTCACTGTCTTCAGCCGCTGCCAGAAAATTATCTGCCGTCGTTGATGCCGGTTCACCAGCATTGTAGTTGCCCGGATGTTTGAGTCCTATGGCATGGCCAATTTCATGGACCAATGTGGCCCAGCTATTGGTGCCGGGGATAATATTGCTGAGATTGTCGCTGACTTCATTGTTGAGATAAACGTCACCGCTGGCCTTGGTATCCGCAGTATCCGGATAAGTCGCATAACCGGCACTGGTGGCACCCTGGGCATTATTGCCCAGTCGTATAAAGCCGTAACTGCTGCTGGTGTCCGTCACTTCTTTGAAGGTGATACCAAATTGCTGGGAAATCAAATCAAAGATTTTGCGGGTGGCGATTTTTTGCTCATCGGTAAACGTACTGAAACCCTTTTTATCAGAGTCTTGCGCATAATCCGGCGCTGCACTCATGAAGCTGTAACTGACTTCGACAGCTGTGCCTACCGCGCTGCCATTATTCCAGCGCGCCGTCGCAGACGGCAGCAGCACATCTATCCTGTAGTCACCACTATAAGGGTTGACGATGACGGTATCTTTTTGTGTTGAGACAGTGCCGGCCATGATGTTATTCCTCAAAAAATTGATTAAAAAAAATCATCGTTGCGGTCAGGTCTGGCATCCAGACTTTCAAGAAGAATTCCGGGGAGCCATATATGGAAACGTCTGAATACTGGAGCAGGTGTGTCAGCGTCATCACCAGACGCCAATTTGCAGGATAGCGCACAAACCTGAAATTGATAGCGCGATGGATGTTAAAAAAGGTGACTTTATATTATCTGCGTAAGCAATTCGTAAGAGCACATTTTTTCTGGCCTGGCCGGAAGATAAATACTTGCGGAAATGCCTGACGTGCTTTTAAAAGCTGCGTACAAATCAGTTCATTTTGAAGTGGGAGAGTAAATGAAAAAATTTGTCGAAGTAAATGGAAATGAAAAAAAATTAGGCAAATGTGCATTTGTTGCAAAAAAATAGAAAAATATTTTACTGAGAGCCTATAAATTTTTTGCACCAACATATGCAAGAAAGCGCAATATTGACGGGCTTTTCAGCCAATCTTGCACAAGCCTGGAGAATTTTATTGATAAAACGCAGCAATCGATTGCACCAAATTAATGCGGTGTGAGCATTATGTTTTTTGGAAATAACGCCTATATGAATTATTGATTTTTTAGCTGAGTCGGTGCGACGTATATTGCATTCATCTGCCCGACATTTGTCCGATACCGTCAGGTTGAGTGGCAGTCAAGTGCCCTTAGGGTAGCAGCAAATTCATCAATATTTTCCTGGAGTTCATTATGTCTTCACATTTCCGTTTGTATGCCTTCGTTACCACACTGGCTTTTGCTTTGGTCACCATACCTGCGTTTGCCATGGAAGCCGACCAGGCGTTTGCTGAGTCCGGTTGCGAAGCACCGACCTATGATCAACGCACGCTGACAGATGAAGAGGAAGGCCTGGTTAAACTCAATTACCTGCTGGACGACAAAGGTACAGTTGTCGATGTAAAAATAGTTGGTTCCAGCGGTTTTCGCAAACTCGATAAGGCCTCATTGCGCGCATTGAAGGCATGCCGCTTCCAGGTCGGTGCCACGCCAGGCTGGAATACGTTGGCATTTGCGTGGACACTGAAATAATTAACTGGCAACCTCCGCAAATACATCAGTGATTTGCGGAGGCTGAAGCGGAATATTGATACAGTGCGAATTTCGCCAGATATTTATGCATGTTCATCATCTGACCGCTTCGCATTTCTATTCTGCGCGCATCACACTCAGGCGAATTAAATTTTCACTTGCAATACATTGCAACGAGCCAGTTGCTACATATAAGCATGTCGGTAAATCCAGGGGTTGGCATGCACACGCCCCTTGAGTGACGCTTGAATTTTATTTTCTTTGAATTCCGACAGATACCTGATCGCCATGAATCATGGACATTTGTGTCAGAATGCAGCATCAGCCTGAGGGCTAGTCAAATTGCCTGTGCAATTGACCGCAAAGAAAGTATTAAAGAGCAAGATGATGTTTAATGAAAACCAGCAATCTGATCCAGCTCCTGATTTGCAAGAGCATCCCTGGATATCCCTGGAAACCGGGCTCGATGTAGAAGCCTGGATGGATTTGCAACACCGTGAATTACAGCAAGCCCTGGGTGATAAGCCAACCACAGGCCAGGGTATCTGCCTGACCCTGGTACATGGCGGCGAGTTATACCTGCATACCAATTCTGATGGGGATGTCTTGCTGGATTTGACAGAAGAAGCGCAATGGGTGGCACCGGTGCTGACTGCTGTGACTCGCAGCACTCCACCCAAAGGACAAGTCTGGGGTTTGCCAGGGCATGTGCTGATACAGCTGGTACTCGGCTTGAATAGCCTGATTGCCAGCAGCCGCCTGGTATTGCGGCATCAATACAAGGGTGGCCGCATAATTTGAGTCTGCGCTTGAGTCTGAGCTTGAGCCTGAACTGAGCTTCAGCATAATTTATCTGGGCGAATAAATGCGCGCCAGTTTACCATCCTGATGTCCCTGCAAAATGGCCTTGTCTATTTTTTGCAGCAGGCTGGCATCACCGTCTGGGCGCATGGCAATATGGATATCTATTGAGGATACTGGCTTGGGCAGTATGCAAAACAATTTGCTGTCTGCCTGTTTGTCACCAAACTCTGCCATGTACTGTTGGTTGAAGTAGGTTTCCAACCTGCCAATATTGGCGCTTGAGCTATACAATAGAAATGCATCCATGCGGCGCATACTCAATTTTTTGAAGCGCCCCAGATTATTGCTGGTGTCGTCCTCGACTTTAAACAAGACATTGCTGAGCCGGTCAAATTCTTCTCCATAGCTGGTGCCGCGTACTATGCCTATGGTCTTGCCTTTTAAATCATTGATGGCATTGAAATTGAATTTTGCGCGGCACAATGTCACCAGCAAAGCCTGATCGGTAAAGATGGGCATGCTGAATTTGAAGCTGCGCAGACGTTCACGGGTTTTGGAAATACCAAAGATCAGGCCTTCGCCCAAGGCGGCGTTTTCCACCGCTCTTTTCCAGGGATAGCGCCTTACTTCAAATTTCAGTCTGGTATGTTGTTCCAGATAGCGCAGCAATTCCACGACTTCGCCAGAAAGAGGAATGACAGCCCCTTTTCCATCGAGTTCTTCACTCATCAACAACACGACATTGAGTCTGGCTTGTGCATGCGCCGCATTGACCCAGCCAGCACAGACCAGCAAGATGCAGGATAGTAAGCGTGAATAGTGCAGCATTGGCGATACGGTTTAAAAGCAGTCACGTAATCTTAGCGCAAATTACCTGCTTTGGCTGTTGGCTCCAGTACGCAAGAGGGCATGCAGTGCTCAAAACGTGTTAAATATCGCAAATACTATCGTTCTGGAAAAACAAAAAAGGTTCATGTTTTACATGAACCTTTTTTATCTGAGGCTGCGTAGTTTTATGTTGCGTTGCTTAATTCGCTACACCATTTCTATCTATCTTGACGATGCGTGAACCGCCGGCTTTCTTGACATTCACTTCGGCTTCACCAGGGCCGGTCACCTTGATACTGGCGCTGTCCAGCAATAAGTCACGGGCATGCAAGTCGCCGCTGCCAGTCAGCCTGGCACTCAGGCTTTTGGCTGCGCCTTTCAGACGGGTTTCTCCCGGGCCGTTCATCATCACTTCCAGCGCTGCTTCAGACTGCAATTCCACATCAAAGTCGCCAGAACCGGAATTTTCCAATTTGAATATGCCTGTGATGCTGCGATAGCTCTGGTTCGATGGGCCATTGTTGACGATCTGCAAATCCTTGATTTTCAAATGATCAGCATTGATATCGCCAGAACCACTGCTGGTCAGCGTCATGGACACTATTTCACCACTCAGGTTTAATTCACCCGGGCCATTGCTGCGTATGCTGGCTTGCTCAGCCTTGATGTCTTGGATCTGCACATCGCCAGAGCCAGACATTTCCAGTTCCAGTGCCTTGATCGTACCGCCCAGTTTCACATCAGAGGAACCGTGTTGTACCAGCTTGACAGGAACAGACTGCAGATTGTCCACACTCAACTCGCCACTGCCATTCAGATTGGCATCCAGCGACTGGCTGACAATATTCATATGGGTATCACCCGAACCATGAATTTCTACCTCAGCCTTGCCAGTTTGCAGTTGCTGCAAATCCATATCGCCACTGCCATTGGCGATCAGTTTCAAGGTATTGACCTTGCCACTGATCTTCAAGTCGCCAGAACCATTTAAATTCAATGCCAGGTTGTCTGCCTGCAAATCGCGTACTTCCATATCACCGCTACCGTTATTATTGATACGGTTCAAGCCAGCGGCGGTGATTCTGATCGTGCCCGGACGATTGGTCCAAGTAAAACTATAGGATTTACGCTTGCTGCGTATGATCAAGACCTTGTTTTCCACCACGGTTTCAATTTCCGGCACCAGGTTGTCGTCGCCACTGACTTCCACTGCAGCGGGGGTGCCAGCAGTGCCATTGGTGACGATCACATCAAAGAAACCGGAATTTTCGATGGCACTGAATTCAGTGACAGCGCGTTGCTCGGTGATCAGCTTGCCGCTACCCTTAATGGCATCGCCTTTGACCCTGACTTCACAGCCGCCGAGCAAGACGGTCAGCAGTGCCAGACTTCCTAAAGATTTGAGCATGATATCGTTTGGAATAAGAGTTATTGAATGGCTTGTAGTGTAATGTTGTTTTAAGCAGATATCACCGTCTAAAAAGACAGAATGCAATTTCCGTGTGACCAAGCGCAAATTTGCCGGATAAAGCGTGGGGCTTTGATTTTCATGACGATGTAAGCTAAGCTGATGTCCATCACCAATCAAGAATCCAAGAATGACACTTACGCGCCGCCAGTTACTAAAGAAAGGGCTCTTGCTCGGCACCGCCGGACTGGCAGCCCCGCATACCATCCTGCATGCTGCAGATACCGGTACTGAAAAACACGCGCAACCAACCCCACCGCCTGACCTGTTTGATTCACAGGCGCTGGACATAGAATTCTGGGTCAAACCCCGCACCATGGACCTGATCCGCCCCGCCACCGGTGAACGCAGCAAGATACTGTACTGGAAAGACGGCGAAGTGCTGGAATCTGCCTACCAGCAACTATGCCACATCTTGCGCGACGTCAATGGCAAACAGACTGCCCCTATCGACCCCAAATTGCTGGAAACCCTGTGGGCCACCCAGGCCTATATTGCCCGCTTTGGCATGACCAGACCATTGGAAATACTGTCTGGCTACCGTACCCAGGCTTCCAACACGCGCCTCATAGAACAAGGCGTACCGGCGGCTCGCAAGTCCCTGCACATGGACGGCAAAGCAGCCGACATCCGCATCCCCCAGCTACATGAAGAAATCCTGGGTGAACTGATACAAAGTTTCCGCCAGGGCGGTGTCGGCTTTTATTACCGCCAGACCGCCAATGGCGGCTGGATACATACTGACACTGGTCTGCAGAGAAGCTGGAAGGGTTGAGTCTGTTGGGCAGACAAGCTCACAGTACCAGCTCGTTATGGTTTTTTTGGTATTTTACTGGCATCTCCGGTCGTAACGATGCTCCATTGATCAGGTTGCAGATATTTTTTGACGGCGTTGTTTAATTGCTCCAGAGTCAGATTTTGCAGCGCTATATCCTGTTTAATTTGCCAGGAATAGTCTGCCCCTTTGTGCATGAGCGCATTCCACTCGGTAGTCAGATAATCATCGCTATGTCTGGCCTGTAGCTTTAAGCGGCTTAAAGCAGATTTGGCAACTTGCAGTTCGCCTTGTGTAAAGCCACTTACTACCAGTAACTGCATTTCTTCCAGAATCGCCTGTTGGAGCTTCCCGATAATTGGGCTGGCGGCACTTGCCGTGATTTCCCAACTGCTGACAGCATCGGTGGAATAAGGTGACAGGCTTGAAGTTACGCCATAACTCCATCCCTCTTTGAGACGTACTCGTCTGCCCAATCTTGATTCAATCGGATGGCCGCCCAGCAAATAGCTCGCCACATTCAACGCAATAAAATCGGCATCATTGCTACCGATTGGCAAGTCCAGTTGCCCAAGAAAAAATCCGTTTTCTTTACCTGGTGTATCCAAAAATTTACGCAATGGTGAACGATCAACAAATTTGACAGGCGCAGGCAAGTAAGAGGCTTTGCTTTCCCATCCCTTGAATTCTTCTTCCAGTACGGTCTTGACTTCTTCTATATCAAAATCACCGACTATCACCAAGTGACCATTGCTTGCTCCATAAAACTGTTTGTGAAAATCAATCAGGTCAGTGGCCTTGATGGCATTTAATTCCGAGATGACTTGCTGCGAAGTTTCCAGTGCACGTATATCGCCCATGGGATAACTATTAAAGTGTCTGGCCAGTTCATCTTTTGCCATACCTTCCGGAGTATTACCTGCTTTTTGCCAGGAGTTTCTTTCGCTTGTGATCGCGGCTGTGGCCTGGGCGAAACTGGGCTCTTTTAAATTCAACATCATCAATTTCAGAGCTTGTTTCAGATGCGATTTGTCGGTGATGAATTTGGTGACACCGCCGCGCATGCGTGCTTTTTCCCGTTCTGCTTCCAGGGTTTCCTTACCATAGCGGCTGGTACCATTCAGCAAGACTTGCCGGGTCAGACGTTCTATCCAGCGTTTGTTGGCGAGAGATTTTTCATCACCCCAGTGCAAAACCAGTTCAACGGCGACTTCCTGGCCGCGTGTAGGTTTTACCAGCAAAGCTGTTTCTATATTTCCTATCTTGGCCCTGCGCGTGCTTTGCTGGATATTCTCTGGTGAAGTATTAAATTCAACAACTGCAGCATATTCATCAACATGAGAAAAATCTTTCATGATTTCACTCACTTCAGGTACTGCAGGCATGCTGGTGCCGACACTTTTTTGTTCTGCCAGCAAGATACCTGTGGTGCGGTTTTCTCTGACGAGATAGCGCTGGGCTGCTTGCTGTATCTGCTCAGTCTTCATGTTGGCGACACGATCTTTTTCCAGGAACATCAAACGCCAGTCGCCCGCAGCGATGTATCTGGACATCCTCATACTCAAGGCTTGCGGATTGTTCATAACGCTGGAAAAAATGTTCACGTATTTGCTTTTAAATAAATCCAGTTCTTGCGCAGTCCATGCATGTTTTCCAAAAGTTTCTATCGATTTTGCTACGGCCTTCGGAGTATTCTCATCGGTACTGCCAGCCAAATTGCTGTAGCCGAACAGGATTAAGCCATTGTCTGCTATACCTTCAATGTGAAATCCCAGGCCCGGATTGACAGGCAGTAACTCACCGGCCTGGCTACGCAGTTCTCTGCCTGAACTCAGCATAGTGCCTGCGAATTGCAGGGCAGCATAGTCGGAATGCAATAAGGAAGGGCTGTGATATGCCAATATCACCGGATTGGCATTGTCTTTCTTCCTGAGGATGACCTGGCGTTCTCCTTGCTGCGCAGGTTCAATGGTAGGTATTTTGGGCAAGGCAAATTTTGGCGTGGGAATTGTGCCAAACTGGCGCGAGATTGTCTGTAACGCTACGCTGGCATCAAATTTTCCTGCTACCAGCAACACTGCATTGTCTGGACGGTAGTATTGATGATACAGGTGCTGTAATTGCTCTATGTTGACGTTCTCGATATCACTTTTTTCACCAATCACGCTATGGCCATAACCATGCCAGTCAAAGGCCACCGCCTGCACGCGACGCATCAAAGTGTTGTAAGCATTATTCTCCCTGAGTTCAAGTTCATTGCGCACTACCGTCATTTCAGTATCCAGCTCAGACTTCAGGATGCGCGCATTTAGCATGCGGTCTGCTTCCATACTCAGGACCCAGTTGAGTTCACTCTCGTTTGCCTCGAATGTGGCGAAATATTGCGTGTAGTCAGGAAAAGTAACTGCATTCGAACGCATGCCTTTTTCAGTCAATTGTCTGGAAATTTCCGGGTAATTTTTACTACCCTTGAACAGCATGTGTTCCAGCAAATGTGCGTAACCGGTTTGTCCTGCACCCTCATTCCTTGACCCTACCAGATAAGTCATACTGACCGTTGTCGTCGATTTGGAATTGTCTGGCATCAACAAGACTTTCAAACCATTTGGCAAACGATATTCACTGATACCTTCTACGGTACTCAGTTTTTCTACATTTGCTGGCAAGGCCGTTGCTGCCTGTGTGTGGCTGCTGGTAAACAGCAAGTGCATGGCAAGCGCAATCGCTAAAGTCGGGGTTTTGAAGTGAGGCATAATGACAAATGAATGAGCAATGAAGCGGGCAATAAAAAAAACCGGAAATCTCAGATTTCCGGTTTGAAGATAAAGAAAAAACTTATTTGGCTGTAGCAGCCTTGGCCTTGGCTTCATCCGCAGCAATAAAGACACTCATTTTTGCCGGGTCTATATAACGGCGGAAGGCATCGTTCACCTGCTCTACCGTCAGCGCCTGGATTTTGTCGTCCATGGTTTGTGACCAGGCCCATGTGCGTTTCAAGTACAGATTGCTATTCCAGCCGCTGGCTACTGCGCCGTCGCTGCTACGTCCCTGTACCCGTTGCTGCAAGAGCCCGGATTTGGCCTTGGCCAGTTCATCGGCTGTGAAGCCATCCTTGAGGGCTCGTGTCAGTTCTTCCTTGACGGCGATTTCCAGTTTTTCCAGGTTTTGCGGGGCTGCGGTTGCATTGATGCTGAAGCTGCCTACCGGGTCGATTTCACCCGCAGTCAAGCTGGAACCACCGCCATAAGACAGACCATCTTTTTGACGTATGCGTTCCATGACGCGTGAATTCATGCCAGCGCCACCACCAAAAATATAATTGGCAACGCGCAGCGCAGGAAAATCGGCATCGTCTTCACGCAAAGTCAGGTTCAGGCGGCTGGAATAGACGCCATTTTCCTTGTCAGGTGTATTGAAGGTTTGGCGCACCACACTAACGTCCTGGCGCTTGCTGACCAGGCGGCTGTACGGAGCCTTGCTGGTCCAGCCATCAAATACCTTGGTGACGGTTTGTTTGGTGCTGTCCACATCAAAATCACCGACGATGGACAATTCACCTTTGGATACACCATAGAAATTTTTATGGAAAGCCTTGATGTCTTCCAGCTTGACATCGCGTATCGCTTCCAGCGTTTCATCCAGTGTCAGGGCTGCACGTACATCGCCTTTTGGATAGGTATTGAAATGCTTAGCCAAGGCACGGCTGGCAACGGCAGAAGGCTCATTGCGTGTAGCTTCGGCGCCCACCAGTGCTCTTTCTTTCAATTGCTTGAATTCGCTTTCCGGGAAGTTGGCTTCCTTCAAGACATGCGCTACCAGTTCCAGTGCCGCCGGCAAATTAGCCTTGGTAGTCTGGAATGAATACAGGCCGCCGCTCATTTTCAGTTTGGACATTTCATCAGCCAACTGGGCGCGTGAATATTTGCTGGTGCCTGTGCTCAGCAAGCCGCCGGTAAAGCCCATGACAGTGGCTTTGCCAAACAGGGTTTTTTCATCACCCCAATGCAAATTCAGGGAAACATTCACCGTCTCGCCACGGGTTTTTTTAGGCAGTAAAGCCACTTGCAGATTGCCGATGTTGCTTAGCTGCGTGCGCTTGTCGATATTTGATGGCGATGGGTCAAACACTTCACCCGTCAGTGTCGCTGCCTTGGGTTTGAAGTCTTTCATGACTTCAGCAATACTTGGTGCTGTCGGTATCTCTGCACGTTGTGGATTATCTTCCGGGATGAACGTGCCGACGGTACGGTTGTCGCGTACCAGATACTTTTTCACAGCTGCAGTAACTTCTTCAGAGGTAACTTTGCCCGCATCATCCCGGTCCTTGAACAAATAGCGCCAGTCACCCATGGCGATATATTCAGACATGCTGATGCCTATGGATTCATGATTGTTCAAGAGTTTTTCATAGAAGTTGGCATTATCGCGTTTCAGGCGGTCCAGTTCTTCCTGGGTCGGCGGATTTTTCTTGAAGTCTTCTATGCCTGCCAGCAGCAAATCTCTCGCAGCATCGACGGATTCACCTTTCTTGACGATGGCACCAATGATGGACAAGCCAGGCTCCACATGGCCCATGCTGCTTGAAAACACTTGTACCAGCTTGCCACTTTCCACCAATTGTTTATGCAGGCGGCCATGCGGTGCACCAGCCAGTATGCTGCCTGCATAGCTCAGGGCATCGCGGTCATGATGCAAGCCCGCCGGTACTTTATAGGCGATCATGACCATCTGGCTATCACCCTTGCGGCGTACGACAAAGCTGCGCTCACCATCCTGGGTCGGCTCTGTGGTCCAGAACTGTGGCAGGCTGCGCGTTGGTTTGGCGATCTTGCCAAAGGATGCATTGATCCACTGCAAGGCTTTTTCAGCCTCAAATTTACCCGCCACCAACAGCACGGCATTATCTGGCTGGTAGTAGTTGCGGTAAAAGGCTTGCAGGTTTTCTATCTTGACGTTTTCTATATCGCTGCGGTTACCTATGGTGGAATTACCATAGTTATGCCAGTCAAAGGCCACGCTTTGCATGCGTTTCATCAGCACTGCGCCGGGTGAATTTTCACCACGTTCATATTCGTTGCGCACTACAGTCATCTCGGTGTCGAGGTCTTTTCTTGCGATATTGGAATTGACCATGCGGTCGGCTTCCATTTCCAGCGCCCATTTCAGATTGTCATCACTGGCCTGGAACAGTTCAAAATAATTCGTGCGGTCCAGGGAGGTGGTGCCATTGATGCGCATGCCACGCTTATTGAAGTCGTCGGTAATTTTTGGATTGGTCGGCGTGCCCTTGAACATCAGATGTTCCAGCAAATGCGCCATGCCGGTTTCGCCATAGTTTTCATGACGTGAACCAACCAGATAAGTGACATTGACAGTGACGGTAGGTTTGGATGCATCCGGCATCAACAATACACGCAAGCCATTTGGCAAACGGTATTCGGTAATCCCTTCCACGCTGCTGACCTGGCTGACACCTTTGGGCAGGTTTTCTGCCAGAGTAACAGGGGCGGTGAACAGGAAGACACCGCCCAGTATCAGGGTGCGCAAGACAGGTTTGAGTGAAAGTTGCATGCCGGAGCGTAGTTGATGCATAAAATCCTTCTGTGATTTCGGGGGTACAAAAATAATAAATCCGCCTGGCGGATTACACCTGACGGATATGATTTCTGGAAATAGATAAAGTTGCAGCTATTTTGTAATAAAGATAGACGACATTTGAGACGGCAGATAGCAAATCTGCTGGATTGTGACTATGTGTTAAATATCATGGCTTGTCAATTGTGCACTGCAGCGACTGTCAGCGTCTGACTGCCACTCCAGCTATCACCCGGTGCCAGGATGATGGGACGCAATATCGTTGCCGCTTCTACACACAGCATATTTTTTTCACCACCAGCGTGCAGGTCATTGATCCTGGCTGCGCCTGCGCCGGGGTTCCAGACCACGGCATCGGCAAAACCACTGCTGCGTATGAGGGTGCTTTGCTGTGGCTGGCGCAATTCCAGCTGGGCCGGGACATTGCCGTAGATACGGTCAGTTTCACCGTTGATGCGCAGGCTTGGATCAGCTTCCAAGCAATTATCCGTGCCCGTGACAGTGTCACGATAATGCAGGCCTTGCAAGCCATGCAGACTGACATCCGCAATATCCTGCACCGCCAAATAAGTATGCAGGGCAGTGCTGAAGCTGAAATTGGTGTCACCGCTATTGTGTATCTCCAGCACTATCTGCAGGCTATTGCCTAGTATGCTGATCCGCAGTTCTGCACGAAAAACATAAGGCCAGATGGTCAGGCGGGCGATGTTTTCCTTCAATTCATATACAGCCTGGGCCGCGCCGCTTTCCAGCACGCCGGACTGCAAGAGCTTCCATTCAGAAGTGCGGGCGAAACCATGCTTGGGTAAAGTACCCTGGTTGGAAAACTGCGGGAACACCACAGGCACACCACCACGTATGGCCACACCATCCTGAAAAGCCGAAGTTTTGCTCATGAATAATTGCTCAACCCCGCCTGCAGGTATCCAGGAACATATGTGCGCGCCCTGACTGGCAATTTTTGCAGTGGCACCATCTTGGGATGTGAGGCTGAGGAAATTCATGCAAGCTTTCTTTCAGTAAATGTTGATATGCATCAGTGTAATGGATAGTTGCGTAAACGGTATTGCTTTGGCGTCGCATCCTGCGACAAAAAAGATGGCTTTCGGTTAGTATGGCAGACACAAAATCTGTCACGGAAACGAAATCCACCATGTCCATCAGCTATCTCGCCATTAAACACCTGCACCTGACTTGCGTGGGACTGAGTGGCGGCCTGTTCCTGCTACGCGGTTTCTGGAAAATGCGTGATTCCGCCATGCTGGGCAAACGCTGGGTGAAAATTTTGCCACATGTGATAGATACGGTCTTGCTGGCCAGTGCCCTGACGCTGGCGGTATTGAGTGGGCAATACCCCTTCCAGCAGAACTGGCTGACGGCGAAATTATTTGCCCTGATACTGTATATCGTGCTCGGCACGCTAGCCCTGAAGCGTGGCAAGACGCCCGCCATACGCACCGCGGCGTTCATCGCCGCCATCCTGGTTTTTGCCTATATCATCAGCGTTGCCCTGAGCAGGCAGGTTATTCCATTCTGACATAAGAGATATTTTTCATGGCTATCTACTTTTGCAAACGCAAGTTCAGTCTGCTCGTTGCCCTGCCATTTTTTTATGGGCAGCACGCCAGTGCCAGCGAAACCCTACATGAACTGGCGCAAGATTTGCAAACTGGTAAAACCACCGCAAGTCAAATCTTTGATGCCTATGATGCGCGCATCAAGATGTATAACCCCGCCCTGCAGGCAGTGAGCACACGCAATCCCAAGGCCAGGGCAGACGCTCTGGCTGCAGATCTGGCAGCAGATCACGCAGATCAAAAACAAAAGCCACGTGGCAGCCTGGCGGGTTTGCCCTTGCTCTTGAAAGACAATATCGCCGTGCAGGGCATGGTGACCACAGCCGGTTCGCTGGCGCTGGCGGACAACCTGGCAGCACAGGATGCGCCAGTGGTTGCGCGCTTGCGTGCGGCCGGTGCCATCATTCTTGGCAAGGCCAATCTCAGTGAATGGGCGAATCTGCGCTCATCCCAGTCCACCAGTGGCTGGAGTAGCGTAGCTGGACAAACCCGCAACCCCTATGCACCTGAGCGCAGCCCTTGCGGGTCCAGCTCTGGCTCAGGGGCAGCCGTGGCTGCACGCCTGATCCCGGCAGCCATAGGTACAGAAACAGATGGCTCTATAGTTTGCCCGGCATCGGTGAACGGCCTGGTGGGATTAAAGCCCACCATAGGCCTGGTCAGCCGCACGGGCATAGTGCCACTCAGCCATAGCCAGGATACGGCTGGCCCCATGACCCTGAACGTGCGCGATGCTGCCATGTTATTGAATGTCATGGCTGGTAGCGATGCACAGGACCCCATCACCCGTCTGGCTAATCACCATCGCAGCAAGGATTACACGGCGGGCTTGCAAGCTACCGCCCTGCAAGGCAAGCGCCTGGGCATAGTACGCAAACTGGTTGATGGCTATGATACCGAGACCAAGGCCCTGTTTGACCAGAGCCTGACTATCCTGATAGCGCAAGGTGCCACCGTCGTTGACCAGATAGACTTGCCTTATCTGGAAGAGCTGGATAAAGATGAATTGACGGTCTTGCTGTATGAATTCAAGGCGGACTTGAACGCCTATCTGGCCAAAACACCAGCCACAGTCAAAACCCGCAGCATGGCGGATGTGATCGCCTTTAACAAGCAACATGCAGATACCGTCATGCCTTACTTTGCACAGGAATTGATGGAACAGGCACAAGCCAAGGGCAAGCTCAGCGATGCCGCCTATCGCCAGGCCAGTGCCCGCATCAAGCTGCGCGCTGGCAGGCAGGGTATCGATGTGGTCCTCAAGAAATACAAGCTCGATGCCCTGATTGCGCCAACGACAGGCACAGCCTGGCTCATTGACTACAAGGCGGGCGATGTGCTGGAAGGCAGCGCCAGCAGTCCGGCAGCAATAGCCGGTTACCCGCACCTGACCGTGCCCATGGGTCAGGTCAGGGGTTTGCCAGTTGGCCTGTCATTGTTTGCAGGTGCCTGGTCAGAGGCGAAATTGCTGAACATGGGCTATGCCTTTGAACAGGCCAGACCAGCCCTGTCAGCACCCAGTCTGGCTACAACGGCAACGGCGGCAAACAAATAGCTATCTTGATTTGATTACAGGCTAGCCCTGATCATATCCGCCGCCTTCTCCCCTATCATCATGGTAGGGGCATTGGTATTGCCACCGATCAGGGTGGGCATAATGGAGGCATCGACTACTCGTAAACCTGTCATGCCATGTACACGCAATTGCGGGTCGACCACGGCCATGGCATCCACGCCCATCTTGCAAGTGCCTATAGGGTGATACACGGTGTCGCTAGTCTGGCGCAAGACGGCGCGTATCTCATCATCTGTGTGTACATTGGCTGTCTGGAAGTCGCTGGTGCGGGCTGCTACCAGTGCTGGCGCATCCATCAGCTTGCGTGTCAGTTTGAATCCTTTGACCATGTTTTCTATATCATCCGGATGTTCCAGGAAACGCGGGTTAATCAAGGGCGCAGCCATGGCGTCTGTGCTGACCAGCGTCACTTCACCGACACTCTTCGGGCGTAGCAAGCACATATGGCAGGAATAGCCATGTCCCAAATGCAGTTTGCGTGCATGGTCATCCAGCATGGCCAACACAAAATGCAGTTGTATGTCGGGTGCGTTCAGGTTGGGATCAGTCTTCAAAAAGCCGCCACCTTCAGCACCGTTTGAAGTCAGCAATCCACGCCGCTGCTTTTGATAGCGTCTGAACTCCTTCACCATGCGCAGGCTGCCACCGGCGGATACACCCAGCAAGTCCAGGCTCTTGGCACGGTATTTAAAAACAAAATCAGGGTGGTCTTGCAAATTCTGTCCGACGCCGGGTAAGTCGTGAACTACAGGGATACCCATGGCTTGTAAAGCCTTGCTATCACCGACACCAGACAGCATCAGTAATTGCGGTGTCTGGAAAGCACCGGCAGCCAGCAAGACTTCCTTGCCTGCTTTCAGGGTCTTGACCTGACCACCCTGCCGGTATTCAACGCCGATGGCGCGTTTGCCTTCAAACAGGATGCGCGTCACATGACAGCCGGTTTCCACTTGCAGGTTGTTGCGCTTGCCGATATGGGGATGCAGGTAGCCGCGTGCTGCCGTCCAGCGTTCACCATTGTGCTGGGTGACCTGGTAGATGCCCACGCCTTCCTGCTCTTCGCCATTGAAGTCAGTATTGATATTGAAGCCAGCCTGACGTGCAGCTTCCAGGTAAATCTGCTGGAAGGGATTGTCGCTGCGCAATTCACTGACATGTAGCGGGCCAGACTGACCATGATAAGGGCCACCATGGGTTTCATTGTTTTCTGACTTTTTAAAGTAGGGCAAGACTTCATCAAAAGACCAGCCAGTATTGCCGAGTGCTGCCCATTGATCATAATCTTGCTTATGGCCACGGATATACACCATGGCATTGATGCCCGACGAGCCACCCAGCATCTTGCCGCGTGGCTGATAACCACGCCTGCCATTCAGGCCAGGTTGTGGCACGGTTTCAAAAGCCCAGTTATTCAATTTGGTCGGTAACATCGCTACTACGGCCGCCGGGGTATTCACTACCCAGCTGTCACCCCTGCCACCGGATTCCAATATGGTTACATGCAGATCAGGGTCTTCCGTCAGACGGCCAGCCACGGCGCAAGCGCCGGAGCCGCCACCGACGACGATGTAGTCAGGCACATTTGTTGTCATATCTTGTCTCTTTAGTATTATTGGTTTTTACAGTATTGCCGAATTCTATGTTCCGGTGTAGCTTAGGATAGTAAATCTTCAGACTCCAGAAAGTAAGGACAAATCCTGCCACGTTGCAGCTAAAGCGCAGATGAATAACAAAGTACTGTCAGTACAGGATGCAGTATTTCCGTCTCACCCCTTCTCGGGTTTGCTGGCGATAGGTCGCGAGCGTGACTGGCGTTTGCAGGACATGTTCCCGGCACTGGGTTTGAATGCAGATGGTCGCCCGCCTGAAGATGTGCGCATCAGTTATGCGCAAGCCAGGGAAAGTTTGTTGCAGGCACGTCATCACGGTGGCGCAGACCTTGGCATTTTGTCCGGTGCACGCAAGTCCCTGCCTGCACTCGGTGCGATGGCGAGCGGCATGCTAGCCCAAGGCTCATTGGCAGAGGCCATGCATTTTGGCCTGGAATACCAGTTGATCGCCGGTGCCATGGTGCAATTACAACTGGAGCCAGGCGAGCGCATATCTGTGCTGACAGCCCGCCCCTTGTTTGACGATGTTGAGTTGCAGGATTTTCTTGATGCCGACCATCTGGCAACCGCCATCAATGTCAGCCGTGCCCTTTGCGGTGCTGCCCTGCAGATCGAAAGAGTGGAGTTGCGTGGTAACCGGCAAGCCAGCCGTTCTGTGGCCGAGGATTTTTTTGGCTGCCCTGTAGTGTACGGTGCCGATGTCAGCCGCGTCATCGTCAACAACAGCGTACTCAATACCTTATTGATCAACCCCGATCCTGATCTCGCAGCCAGCAGCAAAATGCGCTGTGATACAGAACTGGCAGCCGTGGGTTTGGCGGGCAGACAAAGCCTTTTGCATAAGCTGGTCAACCTGCAATGTGATTACCGCAGCGTCCCAGAACTGGCGCAGGCAATGGGCATCAGCGAACGCTCCCTGCATCGCTTGCTGGTGCGTGAAGGCTGTTCATACTTTCAAGTCGCCGAAAGCCTGCGCATGGAAAAAGCCAGGCATTATTTGCGTAACACCAGCATGAGCCTGGACGATATCGCAGCGAAATTAAATTATTCTGACAGCCGCAGTTTTCGCCGCGCATTCAAACGGGCGGTGAATCTGACACCCTCAGAATTCAGGTTGCAATATTCTTGTGCAACTCAGCGATAAACATCAAATTCAAACCAGAAAGTCGAACCCTGCCCCGGTGTGCTGACAAAGCCGATTTGCCCGTGCATTTTTTCCAGCATGGCTTTGGTGATGGATAAGCCCAGTCCCGTGCCACCTTTTTGTCGGGTATCTGTACCGTCAGCCTGGGTAAAGGGTTCAAACAAGTGGGCTTGAAATTCGGTAGCAATGCCTACGCCCCTGTCACGTACTTCGACACGATAACGCGGGCCTTTGCCAAAGACGCGCAATAAAACGGTTTCGCCTTCGCGCGAAAACTTGGCAGCATTCGAAATCAGGTTGGCCATGACTTGCATCAGCCTGTCGTGGTCAGCCAATATCCAGGCTTGTTGCGGATGATGGTCCAGTACCAGGCTGACCTTGAGCGAACTGGCATATGACATATGCAGCTCCAGTGCATTTTGTACCAGCGCCACCAGATCGAGTGCTTCTGAGCGGAAGATCATCTTGCCGCTGGCCAGTTTGTCCATGTCCAGGATATCGTTGACCAGGGTGATCAGGCGCTTGCTGTTGTTATGGGCGATGCGTATCAGGTGCTCAGCCTGCTTGGGCAAGACGCCACTGACGCCAGATTCCAGCAAGCTCAGCGAGCCACGGATAGAGGTCAGTGGTGTGCGCAGTTCATGGCTGACGACAGAGATAAACTCTGTCTTCAGCCTGTTCATGCGCAAGCGGTCGCTGATGTCCATGGCAAAGGCAACCCAGCCACGTTCTGAATTTTCCAGATGACTGAGGCCCACCAAAATCGGCACGCCTACATTCCCGCCTTGTAGCAACATGATTTCAAAAGGCGCTGTGGTGCCAGTCTGTATCAAGTCTGTATAGGCTTGCTGGCAGATCTTCAGATCTTGTGGGGAGAGCAGGGTGTCCCACAGATTATCACGGGTCAGCAGATAGTCGCGGTCATAGCCACTGAACTGGGTAAACACATCATTCACATCCAGTATCTGGCCTGCTTCATTGCCCTGGATAATCCCGATCAGGCTGGAATTCATCAACCTTTGCAGGCGTTGTTCACTGGTGCGCAAGGCATCCAGGGTTGCCCTTTGCTCAGTCACATCTTCTATCATCCATACTGCGCCGCGCACATAGCTCTCTGTGGGCAGGGCGCGTCCGGCCACGCGGCCAGTGAAAGATTCGCCGTTGAAGCGGCGCAAATGCCATTCGAGTTCCACCAGCTCATCGGCCAGCAGGCCAGGGCTGACTTTTTCACTGAATGCCTGATAGTCTTCAGGCCCTTGGTACAGGAAGGTGGTTTTCACACCTATCATGGCCTGGGCATCAGGGAAGCGGCATAGCTCAGCCAGTGCCTTGTTGGCCCTGACAATTACACCGTCACTGACAAACATGATGCCTACCGGTGCATTGGTGATGAGGATTTCCAGTTCCCTGGCCAGTTCTTTGTAGAGGTTCTTGTTGGATTCGAGCAGTTCCTGATTGTGTTTCAGCATTTCCTCGGTTTGCTTGCGCTCGGTGATATCGATATGGGTACCAACCATGCGCAAAGGCTTGCCCTTGCTATCCCATTCAACAATGCTGCCGAGTGACATGATCCAGCGCCAATCGCCATCCTTATTTTTTTGCCGGAATTCGGCGTGGTAGTCTGCATTACCCTGTGCCGCAGCATGGGTTTTATAGGCACGTTTCAGATTCGCCAGATCATCGGGATGGACACCTGTGCCCCAAAAATAATCCCAGAATTGCTGGGGGTGACTAAAGTCGCCAGGCTCGTAACCCAGCATCTGCAAATATTCAGAACTGAAGCTACCTTCACCGGTTTGCAGATTGATGTCATACAAACCCTGGTTCGAGGCTTTCATGACCAGGCTGCGCTGACGTTCAGCCGCCAGTAATCTTTGCTCGGTCAGTTTGCGTTCGGTATTGTCACTCAGGAAGCCATGCCAGAGTACGCTACCATCCGGCAGTTGTTCAGGGGTGGCGTCACCCACCACCCAACGGTCTGGCTGTCCTTTGGAAATGATGCGATATTCCTGGTGCCAGGGGCTGAGTTCGGCAAAGGATTTGCGCACCGCCGCGATCATTTTTGGCAAATCATCGGGATGTATTTTGGCAAACATGAAGCTGGCATCTTCACGTAATTGTTCTGCCTTGACGCCAAAAAAAGCTTCTACTGCTTCACTGGCATAAGGCAGGCAAAAACGGGCGTCCGGGTAGCGCCGGAATTGATAAAACATGCCGGGCAGGCAGCGTGAGAAATTGGATAACAGGGCATGACTGCGCTGCAATACTTCCAGCTCCGTTTCACACGGCGTTTGATTGGTTGGCATTGCAGGTAACTCAGACATGCCCGGTGATCTTTTCCATGCTGGTCAGTGGTACAGCGCGGTGATTTCGTCAAAAAAATCGTAGACGCCCTGTTCACTCATCTTGCGCGCATTCGACAATTCACCACCTTTGGAAGCGAACAGCACACTATTGTCTGGCCTGAGCAAGACGGCGGCTGGGATACCCTTCTTGGTAGGATTGCCATAGTAGTCCACCAGTTCCTTGTTTTTATCAAACTGGCCTACATTCACTTTTACCGTGATGAACTTGCTGGCCAGCAGGGCTTCGTTCTTGCCATGCATGGATTTGTCGAGCTCCAGACAATCCTTGCACCAGTTGGCCCCAAAGACGACCAGGACTTTTTTATCCATCTTTTTGGCTTCAGCCAGAGCCTTATTGATCGCTGCCTGGGCATCTGCAGTTTCATCATAAGCCTGGGGTGGAGCGGCGCTGGCCGGGTTGACAGCAAATACCAGACTGCATGCAAAAATAAGGGAAAGCAGTTTTTTCATCATTGATCCGTCAGAAAATT
Organism: Burkholderiales bacterium; assembly: GCA_016200895.1. Classification (GTDB taxonomy): domain Bacteria; phylum Pseudomonadota; class Gammaproteobacteria; order Burkholderiales; family Burkholderiaceae_D; genus Undibacterium. The sequence goes on along the minus strand of JACQDX010000120.1, from coordinate 5,721 downwards.
CAGGAGGGAATGTAACAAATAAGTAGAAAATAAGTGGCAAATAAGTAGCAAGCCGGCAGCAAATAAGTGAGAAATAAGCAGTAAATACAGGATGAGCCTATCTTAGCTTAAACAGCATGTTGCTGTAATTCCTTGTTTTACGTAAATCTTATTTCGCTGTATGTATATTCAGCTATTTGCCTGATTCAGGATAAAATAGCTTATTCCAGCTGTTAATCTTATTTATTTGAGTGGGACAGTTTTTGAAAAAGATAATTCATTGCGATGGTGATTGCTTCTGCGCAGTGACTGAGATGCGTGGCAAGGCTGTATTGGCAAACCTGGTCAGAGCGGCGTTGTTGAGACTTGGCGAACTGGGCAGGCCATTCCGGTGTGTATTCAATGTATTGCGACGTGATTTTTGATTGCCATGAATAATAAACAACGTCGGATTGCGCATCTGGACATGGATGCTTTTTATGCCTCTGTTGAACTGTTGAGATATCCTGAACTTAAGGGGCAAGCCGTACTCATAGGCGGGGGCTCTTCTCATCGCCCCATCCCAAAAGGTGACGGCACGCACGAATTTTCACGCATAAAAGACTATGTCGGGCGCGGGGTTGCGACCACTTCAACCTATGCAGCAAGGGCGCTCGGCATATTTTCTGCCATGGGCATCATGAAGGCGGCAAAGCTGGCCCCCGATGTTTTCTTGCTTCCTACCGATTTTGACTCTTATCGCCATTATTCGCGGCTTTTTAAAGAAGCAGTTGGCAAGATTGCGCCCCAAATTGAAAATCGCGGCATAGATGAAATCTATATCGACCTGAGCGACCATCCGCAAGAAACGCGCGCCCTGGCAAGCAGTTTGAAGCAGGCCGTCTCTGAGGCAACTGGCCTGACCTGCTCCATTTGCGTTGCCCCCAATAAGCTGCTGGCAAAAATTGGGTCTGACCTGGATAAACCTGACGGTCTCACCATCCTGGCTATGGAAGACGTGCCAACACGGATATGGCCACTGTCAGTGAAAAAGGTGAATGGAATAGGCCCAAAGTCGACTGAGCGCCTGGCAAGCCTGGGTATCAACACCGTTGGCGAGCTGGCAAATGCAGATTTGGGCTTGCTACAAAATACATTCGGGAGTAATTATGCTGGTTGGCTATACAACGCAGCCCGTGGCATTGATGACAGGGAGATTTCCACAGAATCAGAACCCAAGGTCATCAGCAGAGAGACCACATTTGACCGCGACTTGCATGCGGTCCATGACAGGGCGGTATTGACCGACATCTTTACTGATCTCTGTACTCGTCTGGCGAGAGATTTAACAGTGAAGGGTTACCGATGCAAAACCGTGGGTATCAAGATCCGTTATACGGATTTTCGCATATCGACACGCGACATTACCATCCCTGTCGCAACTGCTGATCCTGCCGTCATACGCAGGACGGCCGGGGAATGCCTGCGCAGAGTGGCATTGGAAAACAGATTTCGCTTGTTAGGCGTCAGGGCCAGTGCCTTGGTGAGAGAGGAAGATATCAGCAACGAGCGCCAGGTCAGCCAGGGCATGCTGTTTGATGATCCTTGATATTCGGGAAGAGTAATTCTGGGAAGAGTAAATTAGGCAAGGGTAATTCAGGGCTGGGTAATTTTAAGAGCTAGTTACCTACCTGCTGCGTTCCAGTCTTTCACTGCCCCCGGCGGCAATTGTTTCAAATGCATCATCCAGTGAAGTAAAGATATCCCAATGGTCAACTTGCTTTTGCTGTGCGATGGCGTGGATGAGTTTTAATTCAAGCTCAGCCTCACGTTTGCCCTTCCACAACTTGTCAGAAGTGGCAACAGCTAATTCTTCCAGGCTCAGACCTTCACCCTGCCATTGCGCATGAGTCACACAGCAGCGGGCGACGATACTCTGCACACCTTGACCCAACAACATTTTTTCACCGGCAGGCTCATGCAAAGAACCCGGGCCATCCAGTTCATTGGGATGCAGGATTTTTCCGGCATCATGGATGGCGGCACCAAGACGTATCAGATTTGCATCGAACTGCAAGCCCATCTCCTCAAGTCTTACGATCAGCATTTCAGCCGCTTCACCAACCAGTTTGACATGGGTGAGCAGACGTTTTGATGCGCCAAGTTGCGACAGGAGTTGGTAAGCTTCAGTGGTTGTGTTGAGCATAATGAACAATAATGAGCAATCCAGAAAACCAATAAAAAAGGCTTGCACAGACTTATGTGCAAGCCCCCTTCCTTGTAGAACTTACTTGAAATCGCCAGCGAATACGCGCAAAGTCTTTTCAAAGCCCAGATGTTTGGCCATGGCTTCTTTTACTTGTGCCACGGTCAGGGTCTGGATTTTTTTCTCTACTTCAGCACCGTATTGCATATTGCGTCCCAGGTAGAGGTTGGTTGCCAGCGTCGATGCCAGCATGGCGTCCTGGCTGCGTTCCAGCTGGTATTGCTGTATCAGGCTCTTCTTGCCGTCTTCCAGTTCAGCAGGTGTGAAACCCTCAGTCAGTGCACGGGTGATTTCTTCGCGTATGCCGGTTTCCAGCTTGGCACGGTTTTGCGGTGCATAGATCGCGCCTATGGAAAAGCTGGCGACTTCATCCAGGGCAGAGGCATTGAAACCTGAGCCACCACCATAGCTGACGCCATCTTTTTGACGGATGCGGTTCAATATGCGTGAGTTGGCGCTGCCACCTAGCAGGTAGTTGCCCATCACCAGTGCAGGATAGTCAGGATGCTTGATACCCAGCGGCAGTTGCATGGCGGCATAGAAGAATGCATTGGCCTTGTCCGGCGTGATGATTTGCTTATTATCTGCCTTGGTGGCCTGGTAAGGTTTGGCAACACGGTTGAATTTTTGCTGGGCATTCCAGTCGCCAAAGGCAGCTTGTAATTCAGCTTTCAGCTTGTTTGCATCAAATTCACCAACGACGGCAATTTGCGCCTGGTTTGTCTGATTGGCACCATAGAACTCTTTCCAGAAAGCCTTGACGTCAGCCAGTTTGGCGGCCTTCAAATAGGCTATCTGCTCATCGATGCCGCGATAGTAGCGTGGATCATCCGCAGCCCAGGTATTCATGGCTTTTTTGCCCGCATCGATGGCAACGGATTGCGGTTCCTTGCGCGACTCTTCCAACTGCGCCAGTTGCGAGTTCAGCAATTGGGTGAATTCGGTTTCGCTGAAAGCCGGTTGGCGCAGGGCATCGCGCACCAGTTCCAATACGCGTGGCAGATTGTCGCGTATGGTTTCTACCTGGATATTGGCAGAAGTCACATTGCCATTAATCTGCAACTTGGCCTTGAGCTTGTCCAGTTCTTCAGTAAATTGCTGATGGCTAAGTTTTTCTGTTCCACGGCTGAGCATGGCAGCGGCCAGCTCTGCAGCTCCGGCCTTACCTTTCAGGCTGTTCTCATCACCCAGGTTGATATGCATGGACAGCACGACAGTATTGCCACGTGTCGTCTTGGGCAACAGCGCATACTTCATGCCATTGCTGAGCGCACCTGTCACTGTGCGCTTGTCGATATTGTCGGCAGAGGCGACAAAGTTTTCTGCCTGGGCGATGGCTACGCCAGGTTTGAATTGCTTGATTTGTTCATCAACAGCAACCTTGGCAGGTGCTGGTGTACGGTCAGGTTTTTCGGTAGGGATAAAGCTGCCCGAGGTGCGGTTGCTGGATTTCAGCCAGGTAGTGGCAACGCGTTGTACATCTTCAGCCTTGAGTGCCTTGACGCGATCACGGAACAGAAAGAACAAACGCCAGTCGCCTGAGGCTATGCTTTCAGACAGGGACACGGCGAATTTCTCAGGGTCATTGAAAACCTGGGCAATGTCAGAATCCAGCTTGGCTTTTGCCCTTGCCAGTTCTGCTTCAGTCACTGGTGACTTGTCAAAGCTTTCTATGGTGTCCAGCAATATCTTCTTGGCTTCTGGCAGGTTTTGCTCGGTACGCAAATTGGCCCCCAACATCAAAAAGCCTGGTTCTTCCAGGTTCGCTGCCCATGGGAATACATCGGCAGTTTTCTTGGTTTCGACCAGAGCCTTGTACAGGCGGCCATTGGGTGTGTCACCCAGGATCAGGGCCAGCGCTTCAGTCGCGGCATAATCTGGGTGGGCGGCAGGCACCGTGTGATACAGGGCTGCGATGGCTTGCGAATCACCAACACGGCGCACGATCACATCACGCTCGCCATCTTGCACAGGGTCTAATGTATAAGTTGGTTCCAGCGCACGCTTGGGCTTGGGGATTTTGGAAAACTGGGTGGCGATCAGTTGCAGAGCCTGTTTGGCATCAAAAGCACCTGCCACAATAAGAGTGGCATTGTCAGGCTGGTAGTATTTACGCCAAAAAGCTTGCAGGTGCGGGATGTTGACATTCTCGACGTCAGTACGTGCGCCTATCGTGTCCTTGCCATAGTTATGCCATTGATGGGCGCTGGACATGATGCGCTGTATGAGGATGCCGACACCGGAATTCTCATTCTTTTCCATTTCATTGCGCACGACTGAGAATTCTGTCTTCAAGTCTTCGCCAGAAATGCGGGAATTGACCATGCGGTCAGCTTCCATGCTGATCGCCCAGGCTAGGGTTTCTGGTTTGGCAGCAAAGGTTTCATAGTAATTAGTGCGGTCCAGCCAGGTCGTGCCATTGAATTGCACACCGCGCTGCGACATTTCTTCCCACAGGCGGGGATGGGCTTTACTGCCTTTGAACATCAAATGTTCCAGCAAATGCGCCATGCCGGTTTCGCCATAATTCTCATGGCGCGAGCCGACACGGTAAGTAATGTTAACGGTGGTGGTCGGTTTGCTTGCATCCTGCACCAGCAAAACGCGCATGCCATTTGCCAACTGGTATTCATCTATGCCCTCAACCTGGCGCACAAACTGTACACCGGCAGGCAGGGCGGCTTTGGCCGTTGCCGCATTTTCAGCCGCGATGGCTGGCGGGATATGAACCAGCGTAGTAAAAGCCAATGCCAGGGACAGACTCAAGCTGCTGAGTTGCATGCGCGATGATTTCATGTAGCGACCTTTATGGAATAGTAAATACAAAGTAGTAAATGTCGTCTCTCCATTCGTGATGGAGAAGGCAAGGACTCAGACCAGCAAAGACCGGATCTGGTTCAAATGTAAAACGGTCAAGCTTAGTACAAACATAACAAGGAAAGCAATAAAATATACATGCAATGATGATAATGAATGCCTTACGCAGGAAGAGTGAGAGTTTTGGGACAGGGGTTTTCACATACCGGACAAGGCTACAACACGCGGTATCCTGAGCATGCAGGCCACGTAATATCTGAGTGTAAAAGCCGGGGCGAAGCCTATGCGCAAAGAAATATCTGCACGGTTGACAGATATCATTGTTGAATTTGGGAAGCGGGGGAACGGAGAGATGCAGCAGATGGTGCGACCGACAGGAATCGAACCTGTATTGCGAGCTTCGGAAACTCGTATCCTATCCGTTGGAAGACGGTCGCGTGCACATATTTGCAGACCGCTATTGTAGCTGTTTGGATACTATTGTGTATGGAATAAAGTAATCTAATTCTGAATTTGCATTATTTAATTATTTAATTACTTAGGCGGATTCAAGTTCGAAGTGCAACCCTGTGTTAGAGCGATTGTATCTGAGCCATAAAGACTTCGTGTGGTGTTTTGTAGCCAAGGCATTTTCTAGGTCGATGATTCAAGTAATCCATAGCGTCAGTCATGTCTTGCAT
>JACQDX010000121.1 GCA_016200895.1 Burkholderiales bacterium | reverse complement strand
CTTTATTTACAATCTGTTGCAATAATTTGTCTACATCTTGCGACTGAAATGGCTTTTGGCCAGTCAGCATTTCATACATGACGGTACCAAGTGAATACACATCTGTCAGCGCATTGACTGGTTTGCCATTAGCCTGCTCTGGCGACATATAGTTGGGCGTACCCAGAATATTGTTGTTGAACAGGGTATGCGCTTGTTCCCTGGTTTCATCAAGTACGCGATTAGGTGCGCGGGCGATACCAAAATCCACTACCTTGGGTTGCTGGTTGGGTAAAACAAAAATGTTGGCAGGCTTGATGTCACGGTGTATCACGCCATTGGTATGGGCGTAGGCGAGAGCATCAGCTATCTTTTGTATGATGTTAGCTGTCTCTATAATGTCGAATTGCTTGCCATCGGCCAATATATGGCGCAAATCCTTGCCTTGAAGGAATTCCATCGCGATAAATGTCGTGCCGCCTTCACTGGAAGCATCAAATATGGTCACAATATTCGGATGGGATAACCTGCCAGCTGCGCGCGCTTCATTGATAAATTGCTGTTCGCGCTGTTTCTTATCGGCAGCATTGCTGCCTGCACTAAATATTTTAATGGCGACATCCCGGTCTATGACAGGGTCGTGCCCCAGATACACCGCACCATTGGAGCCCATGCCAAGACGTTCGCTCAGATAAAAGCGACCTATGCGTTTGCTTGGCAATGCAGCGGGTGGTGCATTTGGTGTCGAGAGAAAGTTATTTTGCATGGCGACAGGATGCCTTGAACGAAGCAAAATTTCAAGTAGGGCTTACTTCATTGTGTTTCAGCACTTTGTAAGGTGTATGTTCGAGCAAGTCATTTAAATATAGTTCAATATCGCTGGACTCGCGCTCAAGAAAATTCGAAACTGCATCAGCAAACTCCGGGTGACTCAAATGATGTGCTGACCAGGTTGTCGTAGGTAAGAAACCGCGCGCCATTTTGTGCTCTCCTTGTGCCCCGCCTTCAAAAATGGCAATTCTTTCCTGTATGCAAAAATCTATAGACTGATAATAGGCCGTTTCAAAATGTAAACAAGGGTGCGACTCCAGGCAACCCCAATAGCGGCCATAGACACGCTGTCGATCATGGATGAGCAGGGACGCAGCAATCTTGTTACCTTCGCGCAAAGCAATAATAAGATGGATGTTTTCTGGCATGGTATGACCTATACGCAAGAAAAAATCCAGATTCAAATACGGGGTTGAATGATGCTCTTCATAAGTCTGGTCATAACAGCTCTTGAAGAAGCGCCAATCGTCTTTTTGCATGTCTTTGCCGCGCACATGCTGGAACTGTATGCCAGCGTCCTGTACTTTCCTGCGCTCGGCGCGAATATTCTTGCGCTTTTTCTTGTCAAGGGTATCCAGAAAATCATCAAAGCAGCGGTAGTCCTGGTTTTCCCAATGGAACTGAACACCTTTGCGTAAAAGGTAGCCTTCTTCACTTAACAGGCATGCCTGATCTTCTGGCAAGAACAGCAAATGGCTGGAAGAATACTCTCCCACTTTTTGCAACTCTTGCAGGGCAGCAATCAGGGCGCGTTGTGCTGTTGCATTACGTGCCAGCAGGCGGCTACCTGTGACGGGTGTAAATGGGATAGCCGACAAGAGCTTGGGATAATAATCGTGACCATGGCGCTCAAAAGCCCTGGCCCAAGCCCAGTCAAACACATATTCGCCATAGGAATGCGTTTTTTCATACAGTGGCAAGGCGGCTTCGAGTTGTTCACCATCCCAGATAGTAATAAAACAGCTTTGCCAGCCAGTTTTTTCTGTGGCAGAACCTGACTCTTCCATTGCGTTCAGAAATGCATAAGACAAAAACGGATTAACAAGTACCTGATCTGCAATCAGGCTATCCCATGATGATTGCGCTATCTCACTCAGTGAAGTGGCGATACGCATGCGATAATGTGGCGCTGGAGATTCAGATTTCATTTTCGATTTAATACAGATTTGCAAATATGACCGTAAAAGTTGCCATTGCCCAGATGAATAGTGTTGTCGGTGATCTTGCCGGGAATGCTGCACAGATCACAGAATATGCCCGCCGCGCCGCAGAGCAGGGCGCAGACCTACTAGTCACGCCAGAATTATCCCTGGTGGGTTATCCGCCAGAAGACTTATTGCTGCGCCAGGCGTTTTATCTGGAAACCGCTACCGCGCTTGATACTTTAAAGAAACAGCTTACGCTATTTCCCGGCCTTGCGGTTTTGGTCGGTCACCCCAGCGAGGTGGAGGGTAAGCGGTATAATGCTGTTTCCGTGTTGCAAGATGGTGCAATATTAGCCAGTTATTTTAAGCGTGATTTGCCAAATGATATGGTGTTTGATGAAAAACGCTATTTTTCCTCGGGCAATCAGGCTTGTGTATTCGCTATCAAGGGCGTGAATTTCGGCATCAACATCTGTGAAGATACCTGGCTACCAGATGCGCCTGCGCAGGCCAGGCAGGCGGGGGCAGAAGTGCTGCTGGTGCCAAATGGCTCCCCCTATCATATGGGCAAGCAGCATCAGCGCTATGACGTTATGCGCGCCAATGTGATTTCGCAGGGCTTGTCCCTGGTGTATGCCAATCTGGTTGGTGGTCAGGACGAATTGATTTTTGATGGCAATTCCTTTGCCATGGATACGCAAGGCCAGATCTGTGCACAGTTGAAGCATTGCGAAGCTGATTTGCAATTGGTGGAATTTGACGGTGCGCAGCCTTTGAGTGGTCGCGTAGAAGCAGCTTTGTCGTTGGAGGCTGAAGTTTATCAGGCGCTGGTCATGGGTGTGCGTGACTATGTCGGCAAGAACGGCTTCCCCAGTGTCTTGCTCGGTCTGTCTGGTGGCGTCGATTCTGCCCTGGTACTGGCAATTGCCGTGGATGCCCTGGGTACAGACAAGGTCAGGGCTATCATGATGCCTTCACCCTATACTGCCGATATTTCATGGCTGGATTCGCGTGATATGGTGGCACGCATAGGTGTGCGTTATGATGAAATCGCCATCAGCGATTGCTTCAGCGCATTCCGTTCTACCCTGAGCCAGGAATTCGCTGGCTTGAAGGAAGATACCACCGAAGAAAATATACAGGCCAGGATACGTGGCACGCTGTTGATGGCCTTGTCGAATAAATATGGCTCTATCGTTTTAACGACTGGTAACAAGAGTGAGATGGCGGTTGGTTACTGTACTTTGTATGGTGACATGGCAGGTGGTTTTGCAGTCATCAAAGACATTGCCAAAACCCTGGTATACCGCCTGTGTGCCTATCGCAATACCTTGTCAGCCGTAATACCCGAGCGGATACTGACGAGGGCGCCATCAGCTGAATTGCGACCTGATCAAAAAGACCAGGATTCTTTGCCGCCCTATGACGTTCTGGACGGCATCATGGCCATGTATATGGAAGAAAATAAGGCGCGTGCTGATATTGTCGCGGCTGGTTATAAGGCCGAAGACGTGGAGCGTATCACGCGCCTGATCAAAATTAATGAGTACAAGCGGCGTCAAGCGCCCATAGGTATCAGGATTACTCATCGCGCTTTTGGGCGTGACTGGCGTTATCCTATTACTTCGAAGTTCAGAGACTAGTTTGAGCCGTATTAATTGTATCTATCGTATTAACTGTAATTATTCAAGGAGAGGGAAATGAAACAGATTACCGCTATCATCAAACCATTCAAACTCGACGAAGTCCGTGAAGCCCTGGCTGACGTTGGCGTCACCGGCCTGACTGTGGTTGAGGTAAAAGGTTTTGGCCGTCAAAAGGGTCACACTGAGTTGTATCGTGGCGCTGAATACGTGGTCGATTTTTTGCCCAAGATCAAGGTGGAAGTCGTCGTGGACGACAAAATTGCCGACAATGTAGTCGACGCAATTATTAAGGCAGCACATACCGGCAAGATTGGTGATGGGAAGATTTTTGTACAAAATGTTGAGCAGGTGATACGTATTCGTACTGGCGAGACGGGACCTGACGCGGTTTAAATATGACGATGTAAAGTAGTTTGCAGTAAATGAATTTGTTGGTGTTTCAAAAGCAAGAACAAAAGCAAAAATAAGGGGTGGCACTGGTAATGATGGCGATGGCAAATGCCCAAGCCGAAACCGGTGTCACAGATAGAAGAATTTTATTGGGGCTGTCAGCTGCATTTTTCGGCCCGGCAGCACAACTTGGCATACAGTTGAATTCAAGTGCCAGGGATTATTTTGATTAGCTCAATGCCGTCGGTGGAGTCTACGGACGCAAGATTGAAATCATACAAAAGGACGACAAATATGAAGCAGACCTTGCGACTGCCAATACCAAGGACTTGATAGAAAATGAAACCGTGTTTGCCTTGTTTGGCTATGTCGGTACGGCGACCCGCAATACGGCTTTGCCGATATTTACACAGACAAAAATTCCTTTCTTCGCACCATATGCTGGTGCTCAATCGCTGAGAAAACCTCTCGGCCCAGGTCTTTAATATCCGGGCAAGTTATAACGACGAGATTGAATATCTGGTCGATCGTCTTGTTAACTTGGGCACAAAAAATATCGCCGTTTTTTACCAGAACGATGGCTATGGCAAAGCTGTTTAGCTCGTTTAGCTGGTGTTGCTCTGGCGATGAAGAAAAGAAATATGCGTATTTCGGGAACGGCTGGCGTAGAAAGAAACAGCCTTGATGTGGCCTCAGCGGTAGGCAAGTTATTGCCCAAGCGTCCAGATGCCATCATACAGATCAGCACCTATGCGAGCCAGCAGTACCCTGGTCAAGGAGATGCGCAAGGCTTCATACACTGTGCATGTCTACAATGTGTCTTTTGTTGGTAGTCAGGCGCTGGCAGATACCCAGGCTAAGGAAGTTCCGCAATTAAGTTGGTTGTGGCTGAGCCCTGGCCTGAGTCCATCAGGGCTCAGGCCACATTAGCTGTCGTCAAGATTTCAACAGTACGATCAAGGCGCCAGAGCCGCCATCAGCCGCAGTCGCCTGGCTGAATGCCAATACTTCATCTTTCTGTATTAGCCAGTTTCTGACTTTTTGCTTCAGTACCGGTTCCTTGTTGATTGATCCCAGTCCTTTGCCATGGATGATGCGCACGCAACGTGTGCCATTGCGCATGCATTTACGCAGAAATTCTCCCAGACTATCCCTGGCTTCATCGCGGCGCAGGCCATGCAGGTCAAGTTGCGCTTGTATGACCCAGTGGCTTTTCCTGAGCTTCCTGACGACATCCTGACCAACACCTGATCTGGTGTAACTCAGGTTTTCATCGGTTTCCAACAGTGAATCAGCGTCAAACTCATCAGACAATGACTCCTGTAACGCCGCCTGCTCATCTGCAATGTGTTGAAAGGGCAGGGGTTCCAGGCGTGCAGGTACTGCCAGATGTTTCACCACGGCTTTCAAAGTTTCGACCTTGCCTACGCTGGAACGAAAAATATTGGCCTCTTCCCTGGCTTTCTTTTCCCGTTCCAGACGTTCTGCTTCAGCGCGTTGCCGGCTTTCTTCTTGCTGTTTTAATTGCTGACTGAGTGACTTCAGGTCAGCAAGGTTTTTAAAAGACGACATGCTTTACTTCCTTGAGGTAAGCTTATTCTTCCAGGAAGCGTTGCGCATCCAGCGCTGCCATGCAGCCTGTACCTGCGCTGGTAATCGCCTGGCGATAGATGTGGTCCTGCACGTCGCCAGCGGCAAAAACGCCCGGTACATTGGTGGCTGTTGCCATGCCTTCAGTACCGGAACGTGTCTTGATATAGCCATTCTTCATGTCCAGCTGACCATCAAAAATGCTGGTATTTGGTTTGTGACCAATCGCAATGAATACACCATGCACAGTGACAGGGGTAACCACTCCATCTGCGGCTTTGACATTGATGCCAGTCACACCGAACTCATCACCGATGACTTCATCGAGCGTATGGTTCCATTTGACTTCTATCTTGCCTTCAGCAACCTTGGCCATCAGGCGGTCAATCAGGATTGCCTCTGCACGGAACTTGTCGCGACGGTGTATGACTGTCACCTTGCTGGCGATGTTCGACAGGTACAGGGCTTCTTCCACCGCCGTATTGCCACCACCTACTACAGCGACTTCCTTGCCACGATAAAAGAAACCATCGCAAGTTGCACAGGCTGAGACACCCTTGCCCATGAAAGCTTGTTCAGACGGCAGACCAAGGTATTGAGCAGATGCACCAGTGGCAATGATGAGAGAATCGCAGGTGTACTGTGCCTGGTCACCGATCAGGCGTATCGGCTTTTCATCGAGCTTGGCGGTATGGATATAATCAAAAATGATTTCAGTATTGAAGCGTTCTGCATGCTGCAAAAAGCGCTGCATCAGTTCCGGCCCTTGTACGCCCATAGGGTCGGCTGGCCAGTTTTCTACATCTGTCGTGGTCATCAACTGGCCGCCTTGTTCTACACCGGTGATCAAAACAGGTTTCAGATTGGCGCGGGCAGCGTACACAGCTGCGGAATAACCTGCAGGGCCAGAGCCAAGAATTAATACGCGGGCATGTTTGGGTGTGGACATAG
>JACQDX010000123.1 GCA_016200895.1 Burkholderiales bacterium | reverse complement strand
TGGTCATCAACTGGCCGCCTTGTTCTACACCGGTGATCAAAACAGGTTTCAGATTGGCGCGGGCAGCGTACACAGCTGCGGAATAACCTGCAGGGCCAGAGCCAAGAATTAATACGCGGGCATGTTTGGGTGTGGACATAGCAGACCTGATAAAAAGTTGATGATTAGCTGAATTGCAGACAATAGATGGCGTTTTTCAATGCAAATTTCAAGTTTTTTTGCTGATTTTGCATCGCTATCCTGAGATAAGCCTGAATTATAGACTATCCTCATAGTGGTCGTCTTCCTGCTGTGGGGTGCCAGACCTGGATATCTGTTTCAACTGTTACAGTGCACTTGTTTGGCGCATACACAGCTTCATGCTATCTTGTCAGCTTTTGATAGTTGTCCCAATGAGGTTGCTCTCTGTTTTATGACTACTGGTAACGAAGCTTATACTCGAAGCAAGAAAACTGCAGCACCTGCAGCGCCACCAAACCGCTTTCTGGTTCTGTTGATGGAAGCGAAATGGATAGCCCTGGCGGCATTTTGCATTTGCCTGATACTGATCATGGCAAGTTACTCCACGCAAGACCCCGGCTGGTCACGGTCGGTGGATATTCCACGCATACACAATATTGCTGGCAAATTTGGTGCATGGCTGTCTGACGTGCTGTTTTATGTATTCGGCATCTCGGCATGGTGGTGGTGTGTATTTGCCTGCCGTCAGGTGTGGATCTCGTATAGTAATTTGTCGCAAAGAGTGAAATTCAATCCCGAGCCAGAACATGAGGTCGGCTTTCCTGAAATTCTGGTGCGCAATGTCGGTTTTGGCTTGCTATTGGCTGGCAGCATGGGGCTGGAATATTTGCGCATGCACAGCCTTAAAGTGGCCTTGCCGCTAGGGCCAGGTGGGGTATTGGGTGAGTTGATCGGCAATGCCGGTTTTGCTGCGCTGGGCTTTACCGGCGCGACACTGGCTTTGTTGCTGATGATTGCTCTGGGTATTAGCCTCTATTTCCACGTATCCTGGCTGACAATCGCAGAACGCATAGGCACAGGCATAGAATGGGCTTTTGTCTTCGTGCAAAGCAAACATGCAGATGCAGAAGACCGCCGCGCTGGCCAGACTGCCGCCGTCAAACGTGAAGAAGTCGTGGTACAGGAAAGGGCCAAGATTGTTGAGGCCGCACCGATACGCATAGAGCCGCAGGTAGTTGCCGTGCAGCGCTCAGAGCGAGTAGAAAAAGAAAAGCAGGTTTCCCTGTTCAATGAACTGCCTGATACCAATTTACCACCCTTGTCTTTGCTGGACGAACCGCCGCCTGTGCAAGAAACTGTCAGCGTACAAACCCTGGAATTCACTAGCCGCCTGATAGAGAAAAAACTCTCAGACTTTGGCGTAGATGCCAAGGTGGTGGCGGCTTACCCTGGCCCTGTAGTTACCCGTTATGAAATTGAACCTGCCACCGGCGTTAAAGGTAGTCAAATCGTTAATCTGGCACGCGACCTGGCGCGCTCTTTGTCGCTGACATCCATACGGGTGGTCGAGACCATCCCGGGTAAAAATTTCATGGGTCTGGAATTACCTAACCCCAAACGCCAGATTGTGCGCCTGACCGAGATTTTGGGTTCCAAGGTCTATAATGACAGCTCATCCAGCCTGACGGTAGCATTGGGCAAGGATATTGGCGGCCTTCCTATCTGTGCAGATTTGGCCAAGATGCCACATTTGCTGGTAGCGGGTACTACTGGTTCTGGTAAGTCTGTGGGTATCAATGCCACTATTCTTTCTCTACTGTACAAGTCAGACCCTAATGATGTGCGCATGATCCTGATTGACCCCAAAATGCTGGAGATGTCGGTCTATGAAGGCATACCGCATTTGCTGGCTCCAGTAGTCACGGATATGCGCCAGGCAGGCCATGCCCTGAACTGGGCAGTGGCAGAGATGGAGCGTCGTTACAAGCTCATGTCCAAACTCGGTGTGCGTAATCTGGCCGGCTATAACGCCAAGATTGCCGAGGCGACCCGTAAGGAAGTGCATATCCCCAATCCCTTCAGCCTGACGCCAGATGCGCCAGAGCCTCTTGAAAAACTGCCAACCATCGTCATTATTATTGATGAGCTGGCTGATTTGATGATGGTAGTCGGTAAAAAGGTGGAGGAACTGATTGCCCGTATCGCGCAAAAAGCCCGTGCTGCAGGCTTGCATCTGATACTGGCGACACAGAGGCCCTCGGTCGATGTGATCACTGGCCTGATCAAGGCGAATATTCCTACCCGTATCGCCTTCCAGGTCAGCAGCAAGATAGACTCGCGCACCATTCTTGACCAGATGGGAGCAGAGGCGTTGCTGGGCATGGGTGACATGCTCTACATGCCACCAGGTACAGGCTTGCCTGTCCGCGTCCATGGTGCTTTTGTCTCGGATGAAGAAGTACATCGGGTGGTCGAATATTTAAAATCGCAGGGTGAGCCAAATTACATAGAAGGCATCCTCGAAGGCGGCACGCTGGAAGAGGGGGGCGAAGCAGGCGGTGAAAGTGCTGGCGCAGGTGGTGGCGAAGCAGATGCGCTGTACGATCAGGCAGTTGCCATCGTACTAAAGAACCGTCGTGCCTCAATCTCGCTGGTGCAAAGGCATTTGCGCATAGGTTATAACCGCGCCGCCCGCTTGCTGGAACAAATGGAACAAAGTGGTGTCGTATCTACCATGCAGTCTAACGGCAACCGCGAAATCCTGGTTCCTGCTGGGAATACAGAATAAAGCGGCGAAATAAAGCAATAGAATAGCAGAGACAGAATAGGACAAGTCAGTGAAGAAACAATCAAATATGATGGCAAAACTGTTGGCAGGTGCCTTTGCACTGGCCATGATGCCTGCATGGGCATCCGCTACTGCAGTTGAACAATTCAAATCCTTCGTCACCAATAATAAAAGCGCCAAGGGTGAATTTACCCAGCAGCAAGTCAAAATGGTTGATGGCAATCCCAAGGTCAGCAAGACGGCAACGGGCAATTTTGTGTTCGCCCGCCCAGGCAAATTTATCTGGTCTTATGTGAAGCCGTATGAACAACTCTTGCAGGCAGATGGTGACAAGCTCTACATCTACGATAAAGACTTGAATCAGGTCACGATTCGTCCCCTCGGCAATTCCCTGGGCTCCAGCCCCGCAGCCATTTTGTTTGGCAGTGCCGGCGCGGCTGATCTGGACAAGAATTTCAATTTCAAAGAAGTCGGTGCAAAGCAGGGCCTGGAATGGCTGGAAGCCACGCCCAAAGCCAAGGATTCACAGTTTGAGACCATAGGCATAGGCATGAAAGATGGTGTGCCCGTTGCTCTGGAACTGCATGATAATTTCGGCCAGTTTTCTACCCTGACCTTGAAGAATCTGGAAAAAAATCCTGCGCTGAAGCCTGAGCAATTCAAATTTGTCGTGCCTGCCGGTGCAGATGTATTTCGACAGTAGTCTCGTTTAATGAATATGTTGCACACTAATCCGCGCAAAAAACCTGCACCACTGGCAGAGCGCATGCGTCCGGCCACACTGGATGATGTCATCGGCCAACAGCATATCCTGGGTGAGGGCAAGCCTTTGCGCGTGGCTTTCCAGTCAGGTGAACCGCATTCGATGATCTTGTGGGGCCCGCCTGGCGTAGGCAAGACTACGCTGGCGCGCCTGATGGCAGATGCTTTCCTGTGTGAATTCATCGCCTTGTCGGCAGTCCTGTCAGGTATCAAGGACATACGCGAAGCGGTAGAGCGTGCCCAGATATTGCAGGCAACCTCGCAACGCAGAACCATCCTGTTTGTCGATGAAGTCCACCGCTTCAACAAAAGCCAGCAAGATGCTTTCTTGCCACATGTGGAAAGTGGCTTGTTCACCTTCATCGGTGCGACCACGGAAAACCCTTCATTTGAAGTCAATAGCGCCTTGCTGTCACGTGCCTCAGTATATGTATTGAAGTCACTGACGGATGAAGATCTGACAGCCATGGTAGTGCGCGCCTGTGAACGTGAGCTTGATGGTTTGACACTGACGCCCGAAGCAATGGCCAGTCTGGTCTCCAGTGCAGATGGCGATGGCCGCAAATTACTGAATAATCTGGATATTGTTGCCCATGCGGCAGTCGCCAAGCATCTTGATACGGTTGACCAGGGTTTGTTGGGTGAATGTTTGGGCGATGCCTTGCGCCGCTTCGATAAAGGCGGCGATGCCTTTTATGACCAGATTTCTGCCTTGCATAAATCGGTACGCGGCTCTAACCCTGATGCAGCCTTGTACTGGCTGGTACGCATGCTTGATGGTGGTGCTGATCCACGCTACATGGCCAGGCGCATAGTACGCATGGCGTCAGAAGATATAGGCCTGGCTGACCCACGTGCCTTGCGTATTTGCCTGGATGCAGCGGAAACCTATGAAAGACTGGGTTCGCCAGAAGGTGAGCTTGCTTTGGCTGAAGCAGTGATTTATCTGGCCTGTGCAGCTAAGTCGAATGCAGTCTATAAAGCCTATAACGCCGTCCGTGCCATGATTGCCAAAGACAAGTCCCGTGTCGTACCAGAACATTTGCGCAATGCCCCGACCAAGCTTATGAAAGAACTGGGCTATGGTAAATTGTATCGCTATGCCCATGATGAACCAGATGCCTATGCAGCAGGTGAAACTTATCTGCCAGAAGGTTTGGAAAACGAATCCTGGTATCACCCCGTACCACGTGGGCTGGAAATCAAGATAGCAGAAAAACTTGCATATTTGCGTAGCCTGGATGATCAGGCTAAATAATTTCAGCTTCGTTCGAGTCTCATTGCAACTCCAATAATTCCAATAATTCCAATAATCATAACAAGGACTGTCATGTACAAACCATTTACAGCAAGCGCAAGCATATTGTTATTATCACTGGCGGGCTCTGTTTATGCTCAGACAGAAGAGCAACGCAGCACATTGGCAGATCAAAAAGAAGTGGCAGTCACGATCTACAATGAAAACCTGGCCCTGATCAAGGACCAACGCAAGCTACCCTTGAAACGCGGCGCAAGCGCTCTGGCTTTCCGCGACGTCAGTGCCAAAATGCGTGCTGAAACTGCCTTGTTGCGCAGCTTGTCAGCGCCAGGCAGTTTGTCCGTCGTTGAACAAAATTTCAATTTCGATTTGCTGACACCGCAAAAACTGCTGGAAAAATATGTAGGCCGCAACGTCAACATCATCAGGACCAACCCTGCGACCGGCGTAGAGACCACAGAATCTGCCACAGTCTTGTCAGCCAACAATGGCGTGGTGTTGAAGATAGGTGATCGTATAGAAACCGGTCTGCCAGGCCGCATCATTTATCCGGATGTGCCCGCAAACTTGCGTGACCGTCCCACCCTGGTCATGGCACTCGATAACAACGGTGCACAACAACAGGATGTAGAACTCAGTTATCTGACGGGCGGTTTGTCCTGGAAGGCAGATTATGTCGTCGAGCTCAATGCTGCTGATGACAAGCTTGATATTTCAGGCTGGGTCACGCTGGGCAATACCAGTGGCACGACTTACCGCAATGCCAAACTGCAACTGGTGGCAGGTGATGTTCATCAGGTACTACAAAGAGTAGAGATTACTGGCAGTGCAGTCAAAAGGCTCGATGCCCCGCAAGCCATGATGGCTAAAAAAGCGATGGCGGAAGAATCTCTGTTTGAGTATCACCTCTACACACTGGACAGGCCAACTACCATTGCAGAAAACCAGACCAAACAAGTGGCTTTGCTGTCTGCTTCTGGCGTGCCAGCGCGCAAGGAATTGTTGTTGCCCGGCAGTGACTATTATTACCAAAGCAGTTACGGTGATCTTGGCCAAAAAATGAAGATAGGTGTTTTTGTCGAATTCGACAATAAAGAAGCCTCGCAATTGGGCATGCCTTTACCCAAAGGTGTCGTGCGCGTCTACAAAAAAGACGGCGCAGGTAATGCCCAGTTCATTGGTGAAGACAGTGTCGATCACACACCAAAGAATGAAAAAGTCCGCCTCAAACTGGGCGAAGCCTTTGATGTGACCGCCGACAAAAAACAGACTGATTTCAAAAAACTCGCAGGAACAGGTAAGTACAATTATGTATTTGAAAGCGCTTACGAACTGGTTTTGAAGAACGCCAAGAAAGAAGCCGTCGTTGTTACCGTGCAAGAACCCATGCCTGGTGACTGGCAAGTCTTGAGCAGTAGCCATGCATATACCAAAAGCGCCAGCAATACCGCGGTATGGAAAATCAGCGTGCCTGCAGAAGGTAATACCAAGCTGACTTACCGCAGCCTGGTAAGGTATTAATGTAAAGGTACGATGTAAAAACGGTATTTCCTCTTGTCTGAAAATAGGGGAAATGCCCATCCCTTGATACAATAGTCGATTAGCTTAGTTCACTGCACTTAAAATCATGATAGATATTCAACTTTTGCGCAAAGATATTGCCAATGTGGCAGCGCGCCTGGCTACCCGCAAGTTCCAGCTGGATGTAGAAACCTTTAGCGCCCTTGAAGCCGAACGCAAGCAAATCCAGTCCCGTACTGAAGAGTTGCAAGGCAAGAAAAATACCATCTCCAAACAGATCGGTAATCTCAGAAGCAAAGGTGAAGATACTTCTGCGTTGATGGCTGAAGCTGCCAGCATCCCTGAAGAGTTGAAAGCGTCAGAAGCGCATTTGAGTGATGTGCAAGTGCGGATGAATGCATTTCTGCAAACCATCCCCAATCTACCGCATGAATCCGTTGCCGTCGGTGCAGATGAAGCCGGTAATGTGGAAGTGCGCAAGGTCGGTGCGCCACGTGCCTTCGATTTTGAAGTCAAAGATCATGTTGATATTGGTTCTGCCCTGGGTCTGGATTTTGAAACCGCAGTTAAACTGACCGGTTCTCGTTTTTCTGTCATGAAGGGTGGCATGGCACGCTTGCATCGCGCGCTGGCCCAGTTCATGCTCGACATGCAAACGCTGGAACATGGCTACACCGAAATGTATACACCTTACATGGTGAATGCTGATTCCATGCGTGGCAC
>JACQDX010000114.1 GCA_016200895.1 Burkholderiales bacterium | reverse complement strand
TGCGCACAAAAGAAAAATTGCGCGCAGCCACTGAGAGTCATATGAGCGACATTGCGAGCAAACCGGAACGTGTAAAAACCTACTTTCAGGATACCTTTGTGAAATATGCGGCTTAATCTATTTGACTGCCGAATCAATAAACCTGATAATCAGCTCAGCTTAGTGCTGCAGCAAAGTATTCACCTCTGCCAGATCGTCTTCCTTCAAAGTACCGGCAGCAGATTTCAGACGCAGGCCATTCAGGATAGTGTCATAACGTGCTTTTGCCAGAGTCTGACGTGTGGTGTACAACTGTTGCTGTGCATTCAGTACGTCGATATTAATACGCACACCAACCTGATAACCAAGCTTATTGGAATCCAGTGCCGATTGGCTGGAAATTTCAGCTGCTTCATAAGCTTTCACCTGCGCCAGGCCAGAATTCACACCGACAAAAGCCTGACGTGCACCCTGCGCGGCAGTACGGCGGGCATTTTCAAAATCACTGCGTGATTTGTCTTCCAGCGCAATCGCTTCTTTAACACGGCTGTCAACAGAAAAACCGGCGAAGATCGGAATATTCCACTGCACGCCTATGGTCGTTGGCTTGACGACACCCGCACCATTTGGATTGCCAGCACCTGCGTTGGAAGTACGGCCAGTCGTGGCGACCAGATCAACAGTAGGATAGTGACCAGCACGATTTCTCTGTATCTCACGCTTGGCAATTTCAACTGCCACTTGCGAAGCCACGACACTAAAATTTTGCTTTTCTGCAGAAGTGACCCAATCATCAATCACGGCTGGTTGTGGTTCACTCAACTTGACGCCCACTTTCAAAGTGGCCAGTTCACCTGCGTCCTTGGCGATAATTTGTTGCAAGGCTGCGCGCTTGACTTGCAAATCGCTCTGACCCGCAAATTCCTGAGCCGTCACCAGGTCATAACGTGCCTGTGCTTCGTGAGTATCAGTGATAGTCGATGTGCCTACTTCAAAATTGCGTTTGGCAGAGGCCAGTTGTTCAGAAATGGCGCTTTTTTGAGCACGTAAAGTTTCCAGCGTATCTTGCGCTGCCAGCACATCAAAATAGGCCTGGGCAACACGCAAGATCAAATCCTGCCTGGCTTGTGCAAACTGCGCTTCGCTAACCAGCAGAGACAACTTGCTCTGCTCATATTGCTGCCAGTTACCCCAGTTGAACAAGGGTTGAGACAAGGCCAGAGTCCAGGTGTTGGTCACGCCCTTCAAAGTGCGGGAACCGGACACCGCATCGACCTCAGCATCAGTACTCGACTTGGTGTCACTACCTTTCAGAGCGATACCGGGCAACAGACCTGCGCGACCTTGCACAGGTTTTTCCTGACCTGCTGTCAGGCTGGCGCGGGCACTTGCATACTGCGCATCATTTGCCAAAGCATCCTTGTATATTTGCAGCAAATCAGTCGCATTTGCATTCATAGTCAAGAAAGCAGAGGCCAGCAGTGTGGCAAGAATAGGATTACGCATGTAAGGCTCCGAAAAAAAGTAAATTAATAAGTGGGCATACCCGTATCAACTTGTTGTGCCCATGCATGCACACCACCAGTTAAATTAATTGTTTGGGTATATCCCTGACGTTCTAAAAAATTTGCTACCTGCATACTGCGCCCGCCGTGATGGCAAATACAGACAATCACGTCATCCGGTTCCAGTTCATGAAAGCGAACCGGCACTGTCTGCATGGGCATCAGTTGCACACCCGGGATATGACAAGTCTCATGCTCCCAAGGTTCCCGTACATCGAGTAAAACCGGGGCTTTTCTACTACTATCGTTCAACCATTGCGCCAGCTCTGTTGCAGTAATGTTCTCCATGACATGCCTCCCGTTTTCTTTTTCAGGATTACAGACTGAAATGTGAAACTGGCTTGGCACCTGCAGCAGGCTCCACCACCGTTTCAAACAAGTTTTTCTTGCTCACAGCAGATGCAGAAGTACGCGTGAATAATTGCGCTGTCAATGCCGGCAGTTGTCCAACGAATGCCAGCAAACGGCCACCAACATTCAATTGCTGTTGCAGATGTTCAGGCAGTTCTTCCAGACCGCCAGCGATGACGATGGCATCATAACTACCCGTATTTTTATCACTGAAAGCATCAGCCAGAACCACGTCAACATTGCTGACATGATTGCGGTGCAAATTACTGGTCGCCAGTTCATGCAAGACTTTGGATGATTCCAGCACAGTGACGTGACGGGCAGAGTAAGCCAGCAATGCCGCCAGATAACCTGTGCCTGCGCCAACCAGCAAGACGTTTTCCTGCTTCTTCAACACCAATTCTTGCAAAATGCGTGCTTCCAGCTTAGGCGTCATGGCCTTGCTGCCGTCCGGCAAAGGCAATTCGGTATCAAAAAACGCCAGGGTTTTTTGGTCTGCCGGGAAATACTCTTCGCGTTTAACCACAATCAGCATATCCAGTACTTCCTGGCTCAACACATCCCA
Source organism: Burkholderiales bacterium (assembly GCA_016200895.1). Lineage (GTDB taxonomy): Bacteria > Pseudomonadota > Gammaproteobacteria > Burkholderiales > Burkholderiaceae_D > Undibacterium. The sequence goes on along the minus strand of JACQDX010000114.1, from coordinate 101,191 downwards.
GGGACGGATTTGTTGCTCTATCATGTTGAAGCGTGCTTTTTCGATATTCATTTCTATACTCGATTGCAGAATTGATGGAAACGGCATTTTATCAAAGCACTTGGGCAGTTTGACGATTACCGCGCCATTTTTGCGTAATCCATAGACCAAGATCATCCAAATAGGTATAAATCACCGGCACTATCACCAAAGTCAGCAATGAAGAAGTGATAATCCCGCCTATCACAGCCTGCCCCATTGGCGCACGCTGCTCAGAACCTTCAGACAGGGCAAATGCCAGTGGCACCATGCCAAATACCATCGCCAGCGTTGTCATCAGGATGGGGCGCAGGCGTACATGGGCCGCTTCCAGCAGTGCTTCCATGCGACCCATGCCTTCTTTTCTTGCCTGATTAGCAAAATCCACCAGCAAAATGGCATTTTTGGTCACTAATCCCATCAACATGATGAAACCAATGATGGAAAACATGTTCAGCGTCGAGCGGAAGAACATCAAAGCCAGGAACACGCCAATCAAAGTCATCGGCAAGGCGGACATGATGGCGACAGGCTGCAAGAAACTGGCGAATTGCGATGCCAAAATCATATAAATAAAAATCACCGCCAGGGCAAGGGCAGACAAGGCATAGCCAAAGGATTCCGTCATATTCTTGGTGGCACCACCCATTTTGTAGCGATAGCCAGGTTGCCATTGCATGCCTTCCAGCACTTTTTTGACTTCGGCACTAACCTCACCAGCAGAACGGCCAACTACATTGGCTGACAATTCGACTTCGCGGTTCAGGTCACGGCGGTTGATCTGGTTTGCACCTGTCGATGGCTTGATGTCTGCCACCTGACGCAAGGGCACCATTTTTGGTGAACCGTCTACATTGGTTTGTGTACTGCTCAGCATCAGGCGCGAAAGATCTTCAGGATTATTCCTGTCATTGGGCGACAGGCGCACGGTGACATCATAATTTTCATCATCCGGTGCGCGCCAGGTCGTGGCAATTTCACCCGCCAGCAAAGGTCGCAAGGCACCACCTATTTGAGCCACACCAACGCCAAGGTCAGCAGCAATATCACGGCGTGGTTGCACCGAGATGGTTGGTTTTTGTGCTTTCAGACTGGAATCCAGATCCACCAGGCCAGGGATAGCGCGCAATTTTTCCTGCACCTGCTCCGACAATTTAGCCAGCTCACCCAGATCACTGCCTTGCAAGCTGAAGCGCAGATTCTTGTTATCACCACCTACGCCATCGAGTGCGCCTATGTGTGTGACTGTGATTCCGGCAACCTGGCTCAGACGGGTACGCAATGGTATGGACATCTGACTGGTCGTCCTGGCCCTGTCCTTGCGTGGTACCAAGCGGATAAAGGTAGTCACATAATTCTTGCCTTGTGCCGAGCCGGTATTCACTGTGCTATAGGTATCCAGTACTTCAGGAAATTCCTTCACTACCGCTTCAACCTGATGCACCTTGGTTTCAGTGAGTTCCAGCGATGAACCTACCGGCGTGTAATAGTTGACACCCGTCTCAGAATAATCAGCCTGGGGTACAAATTCAGAACCAATCAGACCTGTGCCCGGTATTGCCAGTCCCAGGAAAAAAGTCATGACAGCGATCAGCAAGGTTTTGATGCGGTGCTTGAGCGACCAGCGCAATATCACCTGATAGCCACGCGAAAACCATTGCACGCCACGTTCAAACTGTTCCAGTACACGGCCTATACTGTTCGCATACCAGCCTTTGCGAATGGATTTGCCGTTTTCATCAACCGTAGGATGGCCATGTGCATCAGGGTCTGGCCAGATGGATGACAACATCGGGTCCAGCGTGAAAGACACAAACATGGAAATCAATACAGCAGCGGTAACGGTAATACCAAACTGATGGAAAAAGCGGCCGATAATCCCGCCCATGAAACCCACAGGCAAGAACACGGCAACGATGGAGAAAGTCGTCGCCAATACCGCCAGACCTATCTCCGCCGTACCTTCTAGTGCTGCCGTATGGTGATCCTTGAACTTGCCGTTGACCTTCATTCCAGCATGACGCACGATATTTTCACGAACCACAATCGCATCATCAATCAGCAAACCCACACACAGTGACAAGGCCATCAGGGTAATCATATTGATGGTAAAGCCAAACATGTCCATGAACAGGAAAGTACCTATCAAGGCAACAGGCAAAGTAAGGCCAGTGATGACGGTAGAACGCCATGAATTCAGGAACAGGAAAACAATCAATATGGTCAGTGCTGCACCCTCTACCAGGGTGCGACGCACGTTTTCTACACCTACGCGTATCTGGCGTGAACCGTCCTTGATGACTTGCACTTTGACGCCAGGAAACTGTGCCTGCAATTGCGGTTCCAGCGCCTTCAAGGCGGCAGTCAGACCATCTGCCACTTCTATAGTGTTCTGTCCCTGCGCCTTCAAAATATCCAGTGCCACAGTGCGCTGGCCGTTATACAGGGCCAGACTCTCTTGCTCTTCCTGACCATCCACCACACTGGCGACTTGCGACAACAATACCGGCTGGCCGCCACGGCGGGCCACAATAATGCGGCCAAAGTCTTGAGGGTTCTTGATGCGCCCCTGTATCTGCACAACTTTTTCATTGTCTAGTGCGCGGATTGCACCGGTAGGCAATTCCTGGTTTTCATTGCGCAGGGCATTGATGACCTGATCAACACCCAGACCCAGCGATTCCATTTCACCCGGCTTCAGGTAAATCTTGATCTCACGCTTGACGCCACCTACAAGTGTCACTGAGCCAACACCACGTACATTTTCCAGACGCTTCTTGACCAGTTGATCACCTATGGTGGTCAGCTCACGGAAATCACGCTTCTTGATCTTGTCGTCATTCGTCACCGAGACCGAGAAAATGGGCTTGTCGGATGGGTCATAACGCGTCACCCTTGGCTCTTTGACTTCCTTGCGAAAGCCCGCCTTGATGAGCGCCACTTTTTCACGCACGTCCTGTGCTGCCTGTGCCGGATCAACCGTCAGGTCGAATTCCAGGATAACGACAGACGTGCCTTCATAAGAACGTGAAGTCAGGGCGCTGATACCGTTGATGGTATTGACCGTTTCTTCAACCTTGCGGGTGATGTCTGACTCTATGGTCTCAGGAGCTGCGCCGGGATAGTCGGTCTGAATCACCACCACTGGGAAAGTAATATCGGGGAACTGGTCTACCCGCAGACGTTTGTAAGAGAACAAACCCAATACCACAAAGGCCACCATCATCATGGTCGCCAGCACTGGATTGCCTATGCTGATACGTGTGAACCACATGATTACACCTTGCCTGTCGTTGTAATCAGCTTCACAGCCACGCCTGCACGCAGGCGGCCCAGATTTGCTTTGACTATCTTTGCTTGCGGTGCCAGGCCAGACAGCACCTCAACCACGGGCTTGCCCTGACTTTCACCGCGCAAGCCCAGCTTCACCGGCTTTTGTTGCAAGACATTATTTTCTATCGCATACACGAAAGCCTGTTCGGCTTCATACTGTATGGCAGTGTCAGGCACTGTCAATACTTCAGATTTTTTATCGACCACCAGTTGCGCTTCGCCAAACATGCCTGCACGCAAAATGGTATCGGGATTGGCGACCTGCACATAGGCCATGATGGAGCGCGAGCCCGCTGTCGTGGCTGGGTTGATGCGCACGACCTTGCCATCAACAGCCACTGGCACACCTTCTATTTTCAGTTGCGCGGCCTGGCCAATTTTGATGCTGGCGATATCTTGTGTTGGTACTGGCGCTTCCATTTCCAGCATGCGCAAATCAACGACATCCAGCAAGCGGTTATCTGGCGAAATCTTTTCGCCGGGTTGCACCATGCGGTTGCTGATCATGCCTGAGATGGGTGCACGTATGACAGTGTCTGCCAGCGCTTTTTGCGCAACGTTCAACGCGCCTTTGGCACTTTCTACATTGGCTACTGCAATAGCATATTGACTGTTGGTATTGTCATAGGCATTTTTGGAAATAAAACTTTTCTCCAGTAAGGCTTTATTATTGTCACGTGCCAGACGGGCTATTTCCATTTGCCCTTGCGCCGCTGCTAACGCACCCTTGGCTTGCTCTTGCCTGGCCAGATAATCACTGCTATCCATCTTAATCAAGACTTGCCCAGCTTGCACGGCTTCGCCTTCACGCACCAGGACTTCGGTAATATCGCCTGCCACCCTGGCTTTGACGGCAGCTTGGTTGATGGCGCGCAGAGCTCCTGATAAAGCCAGTAATTTTCTGACTTCAGTGCTGCCCACTTCTACGATGTCGGCAGGTAAAAATTCCAGCACTGAAGGAGTAGCCTGGCCAGGCACCGTTACCGAACTTGCCGATGCAGTGGCTGATGCCTGCACTACATTACCCTGAGATTTTTTCTTCATGACCATCATGCCAGTAGCCAGCAACAGCACTACAGCAATGATCCAGAAAGTCTTGCGCTTTAACATGATTGTTTTCCAAAAGTAATTGTTTCAGGACCTGGGGGCTAAGACGGTCAATAAACTGTCCAGGTCATAAGAAACCCTGACTTTAAAGCCTGACACAAGGTAAGGGTCAAGCAGCGCATACTCTCCAATAAGTAATAATCTATTTTTTCAACAAACTATGCAGGGCCATATCTATATAGTGTTCAATATAGGTATCGAGCTGATCTGGGTCCACCTTGCAAACTCCTTGCGAATGTTTCCAGATCATCATCATGATCATGGGCGCAATCAAGAGCCGGGAGTCGATTTCCAGATTCACGTCCCGTATCTCTCCACGAGCCATGCCGCGCTTTAACATCTTCACGACCAGGTTTTCACCACGGTCGATGACTTCTTCCTGATAGAACCTGGCCAGTTCAGGGAAATTCCCGGCTTCTGCCATCATCAGCTTGGGCAGGCCAGACAATTTGTTTTTGCCAACACTGCCCCACCAGGTAGTCATGATCAGGCGGAATAATTCTTCACTCCCCCCTTCAAACTGATCAATGACACCCTCAGCTTCGCCTATCAGAGGAACTATGCTTTCCCTGACCACGGCTTTGAATAACTCTTCCTTACTGCAAAAATACAGGTACAAAGTCCCCTTGGAGACACCGGCAGCGCGCGCCACATCGTCCAGACGTGTTGCCGCGAAACCGCGCTCAACAAATAAATCGAGGGCAGCAGCGAGTAATTCTTGCGGGCGGGCATCCTTGCGGCGCTCCCACTTGGGCTTAAAAGGGCATGACATATTAGCAACAACTCAATTAACTTACTTTTGAGTCAGTAATATAGTCCGCCCCCAGATCAGCGTCAAGATAAACACTCGGGCTAAGGCATGCATTCTGACAAATCCTGTGAAAACTGGTACGGGATTTGCGACAAAGTGACGAAATCAGGGTCGGAAGTGAAAAAAACGCGGAGGGAATATCAAAAAACACATGCCAATCATGAATTATCAGTCTGACATTTCTATGCGTGCTGACCTGTCTTCAAGGTTTGAAAACAGGTCAACACATCCTGACTCAGCGCAGGCGTCTGGTAGTTTCTCTAGCGATCAATTCCAGACCCGGCAAAGTCGTATCGACTTCATTGCCGGTTATCAGACCGAGCAGGGTCTTGGTGGCAAGCAAGCCCATGTCGTACAGTGGTTGGTGTATGGTCGTCAGCGGTGGCGTGGTATACAGTGAGCTAGGCAAATCATCGAAGCCTATCAGGGAAATATCTTCAGGTACACGTATGCCTTTGCGGTACAAACCCAGCCTGACGCCATAGGCAGAAAGATCATTTGCAGCAAACACGGCGCTGAATTGTTGCTGGGTTTCCAGCAAGTGGTTAATTGCCAGCAAACCACTGGCTTCGTGGAAGTTGCCTTCAGCTACCAGGCTTTTCTCAAATGGGATATTGGCTTCACGCAAGGCTTTTTGATAACCCTCTTGCCGTTCAACCGCATCAGTATTGTTTGCCGGTCCGGTAACAAAAGCTATCCGCCTGTGACCCAGTTCTATCAAATGCCGGGTCGCCAGGTAAGCGCCATGGACGTTGTCAAGCTTGAAACCAACCGCTGTCTTGCTGTTCAAGCTGCGTCCAGTGGCCACTATGGGTTTGTCGAGAGCGAATTCCAGCACTTTTTTGTCAGCGATACGGCCAGACAATAAGATAATGCCATCCACTTTGCGCGCCAGCAAAAGCTTGATGCGCGCCGCTTCTTCATCAGCATTCCAGTGCCCACTGACGATCACCGATGCATAGCCAGTACCCTTCAAGCCATCATCCACCCCATGCAGGGTTTCATCAAAGAAGGGGCTGGAAATATCTTGCACAACGATGCCTATGGTCATGGAACGACCACTTTTCAGCCCTTGCGCCAACTGATTCGGCTCGAACTTCATTTCTGCAATGGCAGTTTCTACTGCCTTGCGCTTGTCATCAGAGACCTTGGCCGTGCCATTCAGGATGCGCGATACCGTGCTGGGCGACACCCCCGCCTCACGCGCAACATCCAACAAGGTGACAGGCTCATTTTTTCTTTTCGTTCTCTCAACCACGCAATGCCTTCCCGACCTGGGTAATTATTTAAACTTCGTATTTACAATCCACATTCACAATTCAGTGAAAAGCTTTTCACAATTAGCATAGCATGGTTTTTTACGCGTGCGCAGTAGGTCCGCCCTCTATCTATCAGGTCTGTACACAAACATACACAACCACAACAGTTTCGTATTGGCTCTCATGATTGGCCTTCAAGCCTGCCTTGCCAGCGCAGAAGGAAATGGAGACGCAGCCTTGCATAAGTGCTCAACCAGTTTTCTATGGTCAGGCAAATCAGCCAGGGCACGCTGGGCCATCTGGGCAATCATCTGGAATTCCTGTGCTGCTTCCCGCTCTTGCGGATATACAAATTTATTATTCGCCATATCAGTCTGGAACTCCATTCCATACAAAACGAACTGCCAGCTCGATGGCGGATACATTTCCAGATCTGCGATAAAGTCCATGCGGTGTGGCGGGCGGCAGCTCCACATTTTCAGCTTTTCTTGCAGGCTCTCGGGAATGGATGCCAGTTCCTTGTTGTCACGCCAGAACGCAGAGTCTGTCCTTTGTGTCAGACTGAAGTGCATTTTGACAAAATCAACGACACGCTCATAGCGCGCTTTCATATGCTGATTGAATTGGGTTGCCACGGCATCAAACTCACCGTTGAATGGAAACAGGTACGTCAGCAAATATGCCGCTGTTTCTATCAAGCCTATGCCTGATGATTCCAGCGGCTCGATAAAACCACCCGACAAACCAATGGCTACACAGTTCTTGATCCACTGGGTTTCACGGTAACCAACATTGAGCTTCAATAACCTCGGCGCCATACCGTCTGCGGCCGGGCCTATGTATTTACGCAAGACTTGTTCTGCCCTCGCTTCATCAGTATGACGGCTGGAAAACACATAACCTATGCCACGTCGTTGCTGCAAACCTATGTCCCAGATCCAGCCTGCCTCCTGCGCACTGGAAATGGTATAGGAAGGGATAGGCGCATCTGGCTTTGCATAAGGCACTTGCAAAGCCAGGGCGCGATCTACAAACAGGACATCATTCAAAGACTTGAATGGCGATCCCAGGGTCTTACCTATCAGGCCAGCACTAAAGCCTGTGCAATCGATAAACAAATCGGCCGCCAGCACCTGACCATCTTGCGTGTGCACGGCTGCAATCGCACCTTGTTCGTCCAGTTGAACATGCTCTACCGTTCCCAGTATTCGCTTCACTCCAAGTGACTGACCATGCTCAGACAATAATCCGGCAAGGCGACCAGCATCGAAATGGTAGGCATAATTCATCGGTCCCAAAAAGTCTTTATCGGCAAATCTCTTGGGCCCGCGTGAAGCATCCGCTATACATTTTTGCATGGTCACTGCATCTGCAAAAGCAGGCTGCTGGCCATCGCGCGCAGCCAGACCTTTCAGCCAGTAGGGCAATAATTCCGGCCCACGCTGGCTGGGATGACTGAAGGGATGAAAGTAATGATCCGTGCCCGCGCTACCCGCTGGCCTGACCCAGTGATCAAAGCGTATACCCTGCTTGAAAGTCCCATGACATTCCTTGATGAAGCGCGCCTCATCTATACCTATCGCTGCGAGCGTGCCGCGTATGGAAGGAAAACTGCCCTCACCAACACCGATAATGCCTATGTCTTTTGACTCCACCAGGCGTATCTCAATGCCTTCACGCTCCCTGGAAGATGACAGGTGTTTAGCCATGAAACATGCAGTCAGCCAGCCAGCTGTTCCACCACCTACGATCAATACACTTTTTACGGCTTTCATTTGAGCAAGCTCCTCTGGTTTCATAACAGTCAACGAGTAAATAGCATGGTATTGAGTCCTAATCTCGAACCAATCTCAAATTTGAACCTCGCTTTACAACGTAGTTTTCAGCAGAATTTCACTTATATTACAACATTTTGAAAACGTTATCATTTTCTGTTTGACACAGAATTCAAGTTTTATGTATTATGAAAACGGTTTCAAAAGTAAATCAAAGAAACACCAATAAGAAAACGTTTTCAAAAACGTCATGGTTTAATCAGAGCAAAAAACCAACTCAACCTGTAACAGGAGACATATGAAAATCCGCAATCTTGCGACCCGGAAAGTCGCGATCACACCTATACAACTGGCGATCCTTACCCTGATCACCAGTATGGGCGCAGCCCAGGCGCAAACTCAAGCGCCGGCCCCAGTACCAACCACCACCAGCCAAACCAAGGCAAACAACGAAAGCACGACTATTTCTGAAGTGATCGTCACGGGTACCAAACGTGCCACTTCACTGCAAAAAACCCCGGTTGCCATCACAGCCATCAATGCTGCGGCCCTTGAAGACGCCCATGTGCAAAACGTGCAGGACGTGGTCAATCTGGTGCCCGGCTTTCAAGCTACTGGTCAGGGTGATCATGGCGTCATCACCATGACCATGCGCGGCATTGGTAACGACAGTGCAAAAACTGAGTATGCCGATCCTGAAGTTGCCATCTTCGTTGACGGTATCTACGCCCCCCGCCCTGAAGGCGCAACTTCCCTGCTGTTTGACCTGGAAGGCATAGAAGTATTACGCGGCCCGCAAGGCACCTTATGGGGTCGTAATGCCACTGTTGGCGCGGTCAACATGCAAACCGCCAAACCAAAAATTGGCGAAAGCTCTGGCTCACTGGAAGGTGGTCTGGGCAGCTTCAAGCGTTTCGGCAGCCGTGGTGCTTTCAATATCCCGGTCAGCAATGAAATGGCTTTGCGCTTTGCCTTCGCCCATGAAAAGCATGATGGCTATGTGGATTATCAGGCCCCCACCATGCTGTCACTGGATAGCCAGAAAGCTGCCTTTGCAACCTACCTCAAAAACGGCGGCACGGTAGTTCCCTTCCAGCCTATCAACTATGCCTTGTTTGTACAGGATGGCCCCAAGTATGGCGCGCAAGATCAGACTGCTGCACGTATCAGCATGCTGTGGAAGCCCAACGCTGCCACCAAGATCGATCTGTCATATGAAAAATTCATAGACCGTGGCACACCATCGATGAACTTGCTGCAAACGCCACGTGCTGGACAAAGTCACTGGTCGGCACTGATCGATACAGCGCCCTTCGTCGAGCGCGATAGTGATGCTATCCGGGGCCGCATAGAATATGCCATCGACAAGAATATGCAACTGACTTACATCGGTGGCTATTCCAAGTTCAGCGGCTCTTCACGCTTTGACCAGGATGGCGGCGCCAATGCACCAACCAGCTTTACCTCTGGTGGCAGCATGCAGGCAAACAACACAGTTTCCTCGCACTATAAAAACTTTAGTCACGAGGTAGAACTGCAATCCCTGGGTACGCGTGATATAGATTGGCAACTGGGCTTGTACTATGGCTCTGAAACCAATGATATCCGTTTTGATATTCCTATCCTGAACGGCACTTATCAAGGTACGGTAGGCTGGCAGGGTTCCTTTATTCAGCCTAAAGAAACAGTGGAGACAGCAGCTGCCTTTGGTCAGGCTACCTGGAATGCCAGCAATGACACGCATATCACTGGTGGCTTGCGCTACACCCAGGACAAACGCACGAACGTGGATGGCCGTGGATATGGTTTTTCGGGTAAGCCTGAACTCAGCCAATTGCCTATCACACCGAATGTCAATCCTGCCTCAGCAAATTCGAATTTTGCTGCCTATTCTTTCAATGATGGCAGCTATAGTGGCAACAAGGTGACAGGCTTGCTGCGCATCTCGCACGACATCAACAAAGATAATATGGTGTACGGCAGCATTTCCACTGGCTATAAATCTGGTGGCCTGCAAGATGGTGGCAAAACCTACGGGCCTGAGACGCTGACCAACTTTGAACTCGGTACCAAGAGCACATTACTGGGCGGCACAGTCAGATGGAACAATGCCCTGTACTATGGCAAGTTCAAGGACTTCCAGTTCAGTGCACCGGTTACTGCACCAGACGGCACCCGTGGTTTACAGACATCCAATGCTGATGGCGCAACAGTGTATGGTTTTGAATCTGAACTGGCAGCAAAACTCAGCAAGGATGACAAGTTGCAAGTCACCATCGCCATTGCCAAGGCTACCTTGGGCAACTTGATAGGCGGCTCGAATGACTATGCGCTGCCTGCATGTAAAATGCCTGGCATCAGCAATTGCCTGGATGTATCTGGCAATACCATGCCACATACGCCCAAGTTTTCTGCTCAAGTCTTGTATCAGCATACCTTCCATTTGAATGAAGGCACACTGACGCCACGCATCAGTCTGCATTACGAAACAGAGACATGGTTGAGCGTTTTCAACTACGGTGACGGTGACAAGCAGGAAGCCTATACCCGTGCTGACCTTGGCATGCGCTATCAGTCCACAGGCAAATCCAGCTGGTACGCAGACTTCTTTGTCCGCAATGTAGGCGACAATAAAGTCAAAACCAGCGCCATGAATGCCAATGGTCCATGGCAAGCACAGTATCTGCCGCCACGCACCTTTGGCGTCAATGTTGGTATTGATTTCTAAATACAGTACTAGCCGCACACTGTAAGCTTAAGCCTGTAAATTGCCCCGGTCCACGCAAGTGGTCCGGGGTTTTTCTTTATCTGTCTTAAAAACAGACGTTTTAGCATTGTTTAACACAAGTGCAAATTACAAACATTGCATTATGTAAATTCGCCATTAGAATGAATTCTGGTCAAGCACCACAAAGCTTCCCCTTGCCATGTATTTTTAATAACAGGAGATCAAGATGCGAAGAATATTTATCAAATCCTTGCTTGCAGTTGCCGGGTTTTCCATGTTGGCACTTACTCAAGTCTCTGTCGCCGCTGACAAGGGAACTGCAGATGAAGCTATCGCCCTGGTGAAAAGAGCTGCCGCGTACTTGAAAGAAAATGGCAAAGACAAGGCCTATGCCGAATTTAATAATCCCACTGGCCAATTTGTCGTCAAAGACTTATATGTATTTGTCTACAACACCAATGGCGATGGCATCAACCGCGCCCATGGCGCGAATGCCAAGATGGTGGGCAAGAACTTACTGGAATTAAAAGATGCTGACGGCATGCCCATTGTCAAAAGCTTTCTGGATGTCGCCAACAGCAAAACCGGACATGGCTGGGTAGACTATAAATGGCCAAACCCTACTACCAAGATGATGGAACCCAAATCGACTTACATTGAACGTGTGGGTGATGTCTTAATCGGTTGCGGGATTTATAAATAGTTGTTTCTGTCTGAGGCGCAAGCAGAAATGCGCCTCAGCAATTTTATCGCCAGCTACCTGAAACTTTTGAGATTTCGCGTATCAGTAAGAAACTGGCGCAAGCCATTGCTTGGACTCAGAAACTAGCGGGGATATATACTGTATCCAGAACTCATTTATTCTGCGACTGCGCACTGACAAAATCACGATACCAGTACGCACTGTCTTTCAAGGTGCGCTGCTGTGTCGCATAATCCAGATATACCAGCCCAAAGCGCTTGGCATAGCCTGAGTTCCACTCAAAATTATCGAGCAGGCTCCAATAGAAATAGCCTTGCACATCGACTCCGCCAGCTATCGCATCATGCATGGCTTGCAAATGTAATTGCAGGTATTTGATGCGCTGCTCATCATGAACTTTGCCGTCTTCCAGTTTGTCGGCAACTGCCATGCCATTTTCAGTAATATAAATCGGTGGCAATGCAGGATATTCGGCATGCAGCGTCAACAATAAATCAGTCAGACCGGACGGATAAATTTCCCATCCCATGTCGCTAAAACCCAGCTTGCCTTCCGGCTGCTTGGGTGGATTATCGGTACTGACATAAGCGCGAAAATAATAATTCACACCAAGAAAATCCAGGGGCTGGCGGATGACATCCATGTCTTCTGCATGCACATGAAACTTGCTCATGTCCATGCGGTCCAGCGCTTTTTGCGGATAAGAGCCTTTGAATATGGGGTCCATGAACCATTGCACAGAACGTGCATATTCCCACTCTGCTTGGGCAATATCTACTGTTGAATCCGTAGCGGGCATGGCAGGCCATTGATTCAAAACGATGCCTAGTTTGGCTGGGCAATTGATCGCACGCATGGCTTGCAGGGCCAGGCCATGCGAAAGCAAAAGGTGATGCGATACCTGTATTGCCAGCGCAGTATCAGCCACACCCGGCGCAAACTGGGCATTGCCATAACCAAGATTGGCAGTGCACCAGGGTTCATTATGAGTAGCGATACTGGCGACACGGTGGCCAAAGCGGCGCGCTATTTCTGCTGCATATTCAGCAAAGCGCAAGCAGGTATCGCGATTTAACCATCCGCCCAGATCTTGCAAGCCCTGGGGTAAATCCCAGTGATATAAAGTCAGATGGGCTGCTATGCCGTGCACTTCCAGTTTATCCAGCAAGTTGGAATAAAATTCAAAGCCTTTTTCATTCCAGTCACCGTAACCCAGTGGCTGTACACGCGACCAGGATACCGAAAAACGATAAGCCTTGAGTCCCAGGTCTGCAATGATACCCAAATCCTCCGCATAGCGATGGTAATGATCGCAAGCCACATCACCGGTACTGCCATCAATGATGGTCCCGGGTGTATGGGTAAAGGTATCCCAGATGGAAGGCCCACGACCATCGACATCTGCCGCCCCTTCTATCTGATAGGCACTGGTGGCAACGCCCCAGGTAAAAGCAGGTGAAAACGCAGGCATCGTTGATGGATTAGTCATGGTCTAGTTTTGGATAGGTTCGCTTTAAGCATTCATGCTCTTTTTATATATCGCTATGCCTCATAGCAGACGTGCTGACCTGCTGGTCACCCACTCTTCTTTTTCCGCAGCTTAAGCCAAGCTCAGATGCGCATTTTTAATGAAGCATGCGTTTAGAATGAAAACGTTTTCAAACTTAGATGAAAAATGACTCTTTGATCATTAACCAGAGCCAAAATCGAAATCCCTATCTGATCATTAAAGTGATCAAAATAAAGATTTTTTCATCAATCAAATGAAAACGTTTTCACAAACCGGAATTTATCACCGGATATTTAACCTGTCAACGTCTTGCTCTTTCAATTTATATCTTCCCCTATGAAAAAAACTTGGATTCGTATGGAAATTGAAATTCCGCAGATATTATTTTCATTATTTTCCGTAATTTATCCTGAAATCAGTTTCATCTTATTTCACAATCTGGACTCAAGATATTCTCTGACTTTGACTCGCTTACAACATGATTTCAAATCAAAAATCTTAAGCTGCACGTCTAAAAAAACCTGAAAACACCGCTATTTGACAGGCATTAACTACTAAAACCACTGGCTAGTCTTTTATGTGCATATAAAATTTTTTGTTAATGGAGTGTGCCACATTAAAATTTCATGCTATTCTGCGCTTGAAAAGGTTTTCATGAATAAAAGTGAATACTGAATCAAAAATAAAATCGATTAAAAATCAATCAAAACTATTAACGAGACAGCCTGCCAACTCTTTTGTTAGGAAGACTTAGCCAGATCATCCACAAAGATGATTTTGCATAAACAGTCCTGCAAATGAGCGTCATAAACTATGCATCGCATATATTGAGACGATGTAATAATTAAGACCTGCAGGCATGCCGCCCACTTGAAAAGAAGCGTGCAGCCCATGATTACTGAAACAGAAATCACCATTCCCCCGGCAAATCCGGTCAGAAAATCCCCTTTGTTCTGGGTGCCAACGACCTACTTTACGATGGCACTGGCGTATATGATGCTGACCAATGTCAGCGCCATCATGTTCAAGAACATGGGCATGGACAATGGCAAGGCCGCCGAGTATGCCAGTTACCTGATCCTGGCCTATACCATCAAGCCCTTGTTTGCCTCTTTTGTAGAAATGTACAAGACCAAGAAATTCTTTGTCATCTGCACGCAACTGATCATTGCTGTTGGCTTTGTCGGCGTCACCCTGGTCATGTCCCTGCCAAATTACATGCTGATATTGATGAGCCTGTTCTGGATCATTTCATTCCTCGGCGCTACCCAAGACATTGCAGCAGACGGTGTGTATGTCACCTCGCTGGATAGCAAGGCACAGTCACTGTATTGCGGCATCCAAAGCCTGAGCTGGAATATAGGCCCCATCGTTGCAGCAGGTGGACTGGTTTATTTAAGTGGCAAACTGCATACCGATTTTTTTCATCATGACCCCAAGGTATTTGGTGCAGACTGGATGGATGCCTGGCGCGTCATCTTCCTGATCGTGGCAGGCATCATCGCCCTCATGGCAGCCTGGCATTTACGTACCATGCCTGACGGTGCGAAGGCAGAAAACACGCCTACCAATGTCGGTGAAGCCTTGTTCATCTTGCGCGACTCTTTCGTCACTTTCTTCCAGAAACGCGATGTCTGGCTGATGATAGGCTTTGCCTTCCTGTTCCGTCTAAGCATAGGTTTTCTCGAAAAAATCGGCCCCTTCTTTATGGTTGATCCTGTCAGCAAAGGTGGCCTCGGTTTATCCAATGAAATGCTGGGCCTGACCTACGGCACTTACGGACTGATCGCCGTGTTACTGGGTTCTTTATTGGGCGGCTGGTTCGTCGCCAAGCGTGGCTTGCAACCTACCTTGTTTATCCTTTGTTGCGCCGTGAATATACCGAATGCCAGCTTCCTGGTCATGAGCATCTTCCAGCCAGAAAGCCTGTGGCTGATCACTGCAGGCGTCGCCGTGGAGAAATTCTTTTTCGGATTTGGCTCAGTCGGCTTCATGATCTACCTGATGCAGCAACTCGCACCCGGAAAATACACCACCACCCACTACGCCTTCGGCACCGGCCTCATGGGCCTGTGCATGATGGTGACTGGCGTCATCAGCGGCCATTTACAGCAATTGCTGGGTTATACAAATTATTTCATCTTCGTCATGCTGGCTACTATCCCCTCTTTTGCGGTATGCTGGTTTGCGCCTTTCCATCAAAAGGAAGGAGAGACAGAAAACTGATACGCAGTACACAACAAAATAAAAGCGGCTCGTCCCAACCGTTCACGCTTTAACGTAACAAGTCCCCCACTTTCCATGCCGCCTCGTGCGGCATTTACTTTTGCGGGCTGTGGATACTGCGAATGGGTTTCCCCATAAATGTATTGGGTAATTTTATTCCGATGAAAATAGTCAATCAGTTACGATCCAAAAACATATATAACGGCCGCGTTGACGTTGCTTTTGACCTTGCAGTTGCTTTTGACCTTGTAGTTGCTTTTGACTTTCTGCAGTTCCCATGTGTCGACGCCGTTTGTGCGGTACGGAAAATGGAAAAAGAAATGCCCGTGTTTGAGGTGTAGCTGGGATTTCGTGCAGCATGCTGCACGCCTGCGTAACGGCAATCGCTTGCAAGCGATTGTGCGCCCTGCAAGGGTAGCGAGTTTCGGGAATTTCCCATTTTTTGTACCGCACAAACGGGAACCTCCTTCAGGGGGCGACGACGCCTGGGTCGCCTTTTTGGCATACCTTTTTGGCGAAGCAAAAAGGTATGCAGCTGTCAGTCTACCACCGGCCTGCAATCTTAAATTACGCATGTAGATATTTGAAATATTAAAGCATGCAAACACTGCGATTCAGAAGTTAATGCACTTCACAATGTGCTATGAACGCAACTAGATTCCTGCCAGAAACACGCAGGAATGACGTTATATAGATTGCGGTTAAGCGCAGACTATCAGCCAGGTAAGGCCATGTGTCCTCCAGCTTCAAATCAGAGCAATTTGACGAATAAAACAAAATCACAACAGATCCTCAGTGCATCAACCAGAACCACCCCATCGCCCAGCCATAAATACACAAGGCCTTGAAATAAGCAAACCGCATATACCCCAACAATTTTCCAAACTATGGCTATACTATGATCATACTTGCCATTTTGACTTCAAATTCAGCCTTGCCAAAATGCAAGTAAATTATTTTCCAACTATGCTTAGTTGGAAAAATTCCTTAGCCTCAGGAGATGAAATCGTTAGCATTGCTGCCTCATAAACAAATGCTAAACCTGTTACACCCCTATTGTATGCACCCAGGAGCACACTAAGATGACAAAACAAACTGATCCCGCAGTACTTGCGTTGATTGGCAATACGCCCATGGTCAAGGTTACCCGCTTTGACACAGGGCCATGTGAATTATTCCTCAAACTGGAATCACAAAACCCTGGCGGTTCTATCAAGGATCGCATAGGCAGGTCAATGATAGAAACAGCAGAACGCGAAGGCCACCTGCAGGCAGGCGGCACCGTGATTGAGGCAACGGCTGGCAATACTGGCCTGGGCCTGGCACTGGTGGCGCGCGCAAAGGGTTATCGCGTAGTACTGGTGGTGCCGGACAAGATGTCCACAGAAAAAATCCTGCACCTGAAAGCCATGGGCGCAGAAGTCCACATCACACGCTCCGATGTCGGCAAAGGGCATCCAGAGTATTACCAGGATTATGCTGCTCGCCTAGCCAGGGATATTCCTGGTTCCTTCTTCGCTGACCAGTTCAATAATCCTGCTAACCCACTGGCACATGAAACCACGACGGGACCAGAAATCTGGGCGCAGACTGATCACAAAGTCGATGCCATCGTCGTCGGCGTAGGTTCTGCAGGCACGCTGACCGGCCTGACACGTTATTTCAACAAGGTGCAACCTGAACTCGAATTTGTGTTGGCCGACCCCAAGGGCTCGATCCTTGCAGAGTACATAGAGACGGGCAATGTCAATGAAGTCAGCGGCTCCTGGGCAGTCGAAGGCATAGGTGAAGATTTCATCCCCAGCATTGCCGACTTCAGTTCAGTCAAGCATGCCTATACCATCGATGATGCAGAAAGCTTTGGCACAGCACGCGAACTACTGCGTGCCGAAGGCATACTGGCAGGCTCTTCTACCGGCACCCTGTTGGCCGCTGCCCTGCGCTATTGCCGCGCCCAGACCACACCCAAACGTGTTGTCACTTTTGTCTGCGACACTGGCACCCGCTATCTGTCCAAGGTATATAACGACAACTGGATGACAGACCAGGGCTTGCTCAAGCGAAAAAACTATGGTGATCTGCGCGACATCATCAGCCGCCGCTTCGATGAAGGCGGCGTAATCAGCGTCAATGACAGCGACACTCTGATGGTGGCGTTCAACCGCATGCGCAGTGCCGATATCTCGCAACTGCCCGTCATACGCGATGGCGCGATTATCGGTATTATTGATGAATCAGACCTGTTGTTGAAAGTATCTGCCGATGCCAGCCTGTTCCGCAGTGCCGTAGAAGACATCATGACCAGCCAGATAGAAACCCTGGCACCGGATGCCAGCATTGCCGCATTGCGCAGCACACTGGACCGCGGTCTGGTCGCCATCATTGCAGCCAACAAACCGGAAAAGCAGTTTTATGGCCTGATTACCCGCTTTGACCTTCTCAACCATATGCGCAGGACACTTTCATGAGCTATCCCGAATACAAGAAGCCTACTCATCCGCAAGCCTTTGGCACGCGCGTCATCCACGCCGGGCAGTTCCCTGACCCGGTCACGGGCGCCATCATGCCGCCTATCTATGCGACGTCCACCTTTGTCCAAGACAGCCCTGGCGTACACAAGGGCCTTGATTATGGCCGCTCCCACAATCCTACCCGCTGGGCGCTGGAGCGTGCAGTAGCAGACCTTGAAGGTGGGGCGCAGGCATTTGCCTTTGCCTCCGGCCTGGCAGCGATTGCCACCGTGCTGGAAATCGTTGATAGCGGTGCCCATATCATCGCTGGCGATGATATGTATGGCGGCAGCTACCGCCTGTTTGAACGCGTGCGCAAACGCAGCGCTGGTCTGCAGTTCACCTATGTGGACATGACCAAGCCAGAAGAAGTGCTGGCTGCGATACGCCCCGACACCAAGATGCTGTGGGTAGAAACACCGACCAACCCCATGCTGAAACTGGCAGACCTGCGCGCGATTGCAAAGATCTGCCGCGAGCACAACATCATCGCCGTGGCGGACAATACTTTTGCCAGCCCCAAAGTACAACGTCCGCTGGAACTGGGTTTTGATATCGTCGTGCATTCGATGACCAAATACCTGAACGGCCACTCAGATATCATCGGTGGTATTGCCATCGTTGGTGGCGAAGCACATCAGGCTGATTGGCGTGAGCGTCTGGGCTTCTTGCAAAACTCCGTTGGCGCGATCGCCAGCCCCTTCGACAGCTTCCTTGCTCTGCGCGGTATCAAGACACTCAATATCCGCGTCGAACGCCACAACTCCAATGGACTGGACCTGGCACGCTGGCTGGAAAAGCAGCCCAAGGTCAGGAAAGTGTATTACCCAGGCCTTGAAAGCCACCCGCAACATGAGTTGGCCAAACAGCAGATGGATGGCTTTGGCGGCATCATTTCAATAGAACTCGATACTGACCTGCCAGGCGCGCGCCGCTTCCTCGAAACTTGCGAAGTATTCGCCCTGGCCGAAAGCCTGGGTGGTGTGGAAAGCCTGATAGAACATCCAGCCATCATGACGCACGCAACGATCCCGGCAGAACAAAGAGCCAAGCTGGGCATCACCGATTCATTCATACGCCTGTCGGTAGGCATAGAAGATGTAGAAGATTTAAGGCAGGATTTGCAGTCTGCACTTGATGCAGTTTGACGTAGTTTAATGTAATGTTGAACTAATGCCTCTGGCCTGACAAACCAGGGGCAGTGAATTCAAGCAGCAAGCCGCCGTTGCCAAAACGGCTGATCTGCCCAGCGCTGCTCCTGCTGGTACCAAATTTTCAAATGATGCAGATATGCCGCTTGTATGGAAGCCAGCTCAGCCACATAAGCAGCTTGCGCGTCTGCGTCATAATGAGATGCCGCTTCCGCCGCTGCCAGGCCTGTGTACAAGGCATTGAATATGCCTTGCGAAGACAGTGGGTCAAAACTCAGCGCGGCATCACCAACTGCCAGCCAGTTAGGTCCGGCAAATTGCTCCAGCACTGCGGTGTGGGCAGCACAATATCCATGCTGCTGTCCTGGCACAAAACCATATTCATCAAGACAGGCAGACAATTGCGTATTCTGACGCAAACGCTGCAACAGCCCTTGCTGATGATTGCAGGCTGCCGCTGCTGGTAAATCGGCATCGGTGTAAAACGCCACAATGCGGCCCTGACCTGGCAGGGATGAGCTATACCACCAGCCGCCAGCTTCCGCGCTGATGTGACTTGAGCCTGCACTATTATCTAAGTCCTTGCCCACCAGCCAACTGCACACCAGTTTATCCGTCGCTTTACGTGCTATGCCTAGTTGTCGCGTCAGCAGCGACTTCCTGCCGCTGGCATCAATCAACATCCTGGTTTCTATGTGCACGGTCTTGCCCTGCACGGCAATGACAGCATCCCAATGTTCAGGATTGTTTTTCGCAGGTGCAAAAGACAGCAATTTGCTTTGTCTCAGCAAAGCCGCACCACGCTCTTGCGCGACATTCTGCAACCAGCAATCAAAACGATGACGGTCCAAATACCAGCCGTGACCATCGAGATTGCGCATGGCATCTTGCTCTATCGCCAGATCACTGCCCCAGTGACTGATGTTCAGATGTGCGGCTTGATGGCCTTGCTGCAAAAATGCTTCATATAATCCCATATCAACCAGCAACTTACCGGCTGCGGCTGGCAAGGATTCGCCTATGCGCATGACTGCTGGAGGTGCAGCTTCCAGCATCACTACTTTTTGGAATTGTGCCAGGTTCAGGGCAAAGGCAGAGCCCGCAGGCCCTGCCCCCAGTACCAAAGCGTCGATCTTCAGTTTAGTCATCTTTAGCGGACCGTCACAGCCCACTAGCGATGCAGACCGCGCGGGAAGCGGCGTACTTTTTCTATCGTCATGATATCGACAGATTCAGCATTCACCACTTCTGCCGCCCCTACCATGGCATGCTCATCATGTTGCGCATGCTTGGTATTGGGTGCAGGCATATTGGCGATAGGTATGTGCTGGTCTTCGACTTCAAACTCAGCCGGGAAGTGCTGATGATCACTCGGCCCGGGATGGACTTCAACCACACCGAGATGATCAAAATGATGGATCATATTATTGATCTGGTCGGTATAGCTGGTGCTGCCCAAAGGATTGATCCACGAGGCACGGTTGGCAAACGCGGCCAGCCTTTCACCCAGCGGCTTTTTCTCGTCCATGACGACAGCATAGTTTTGTTTGGTCAGGACCTGATTTGGTACACGGGCTGGCCAGAAGCTGGGCACATAAGGGTCATACGACTTATCGTAACCCGAGCGGCAGCTTGCTGTATCCGTCTGCCAGGGCACTGCCATCCAGCGTGTGATGCCGCCAGCCTGTTGGCCATACAAGGGGCCATTAGGTATGGTGACGCCATCACTGGTCAGTATCTCACCCAGGCCAGGTGCAATCCAGCCATCAAGTGCGTGGGCAAAACGGAAGGGTGCCATATACATGGTGCTGGCACGCACCGGCCAGGTCATTTCGCAACCGGGGTGGAAGGCATCAGCGAGGCAAAAGTCCAGCGCTGCCTGTGTCAGGGTGTCGCCCTGCTGTTCCAGCGGCACCTGGTCTATGCGCTCGGCATGTTTGCGATCTGGATCATAGTCTTCGACAAAATTACCCTCTGCCCATTCCATCAGCATGGCCAGTTGAGTGGCTGTCAGCGAGGCATTTTGTCTTGGCGTTTGCGCAGCGGGAATAGCCATGGCATCGCCATACAACCAGGGCCACGGCTTGGGTGACCAGGAATCGACTTCATAGTTGCGGAACTGATTGGCGATGGTGCGGCGCAATTCTACATAGGCTGTGTCATTGCTGGCCAGGCGTGATAAAGCCTGTGCACTCGTGAGGTCAACCATTCCCTTCCAGCCAAATCCTGCATTGAAGCCAGCATTTACCCATTGCAAGCCATTCAGGCGTTCAAACAGGGGCAGGATATCGAAAGTAAAACTGGGACGCTTTGGTTTAGGCAAGGTGCCAGCGGTAATGGCAACATCGCGCATCAAGTCCCACATGGTGCGTACGGATTTTCTTTGAGGTGCATAATTGGGTGGTGCGACGACGACCCAACTCGGCTCCACCATTAACTCCAGCCCTTCATAAACAACCTTGGCATTGATGGGGCCGTCGGAAGTGTCATCATGCCAGCCTTCATTATTGGCAAAAGTGATGGCGCGGCTATTGTCGTAAGAAGCGGATACGCCATGCCCACCCAATACTATCAAACGACCTTGCTCGTCAGTGAAAGCTTCACCCAGATAGACAGGCTTGCCCATGAATTTGCCATCATCAAAGCGCTGCGGTTTGGCTTTTTTTCCACTGACTTTTCTTTGCTTGGGCATGATGGACAACATGGTCCTGTCCGGCACTGCCGCATTGCGCAAGGTGGTTTGCGGGGCCGATGCGGCTTCAGGAATATCCAGTGCCAACTGGAAGCCATACCAGGCTGACTTGGTATTAGCAAGTTGCACCTGCCACTCTATCTTGGCATTGTCGGCATTCAGTTCCTTGACGATCTCGCCTTTGGCATTCACGCCATATACACGGAACCTGGCTCCCTGACGCTTGAGTTTTTTCTGGGCATCGCGGTAATAGCCGGGTGCCTCTGGTTTTGGATAAGGCACTTCTGGCCCCAAAAACCATTCCTTCTCGCTAGTGCCTACACGGGCAACACCAATGGATGGATAAATCACTGTCTTGACGATGCAATTATCTTTTACTACGGGTTCTGCTTTTACCTGCGCTAGCGCGTGAAAGGGACAGCCCGCAGTCGGGGAGCGCGGCTCACGCGGGTCTTGCAGGCTCTGGCCATTGGCTTCATGCCTGGCATCTGCACCTGCTGCATACACGACTTTACGCGCCTCGGCGATGGAGCCTACCGGTGCCTGTGCAGGTGGCACGCGCCAGATATTGAATGCCAGGCCTTGCCCATATTCAGACTGACCACGCACGCTGATATCTTGCAGCGGCAAGATCAGGGTAGCAACATGAATGAAGGGGCTTTCCGATTCTGGCCATTCCACCGTTGCTTCATCCAGCGGCATGGTCTTGGGATTGGTACGCAATTGCACCATGAAGCGGAATTGATATTCACGCTTGGCCAGGCGATTGCACATGTCTACGGCCAGATAATCGCGCTCATCATTTGGCACGTTCTCTGGCGGAGTAACTGGTTCCAGCCGGTATTTGACATAGTCTTTTTGCCCGGCATGAAAAGGCAGGATGGCCCAGTAAGTCGTGGTCAGGGTACTGCCCTCGACCTTTTCCATCTGGTCCAGTATTTTTGCAGTCTTGGGATGTTTTTTCAGGTAGCCGGGATAATCCTGTGCGACCACGCCAGCATAAGTAAACTCCACCATCTCCTTGGCATTATCAACAAAGAAAACCGGGAAGTTTTGCATGATGAAATCAGCCGTGTCGCCATCATCACCCAGCGCCTTGGGTCCGGGCACGCCAAACAGTTTGATACCTATGCCCAGGGTTGAATACAGATCCGGCGAAGTTGGCGTAGTGTCGCTGGAAAACCTGACCCAGGCATCCAGGCTGTCGTGGGCAAAGACACCCACCTTGAGTTTGGCAGGTATTTTCTTTTCCATAACCAGCCTGGCGCTGGCAACCCCATGCAATTTGCGGAACACCGCACGCTCTGCAGGACGCTGGCCGAGCCTGATGCGGTTTCCTTGCGCTATCCCTACGAACATCTCGGTCAGACGCTCTGGTGCCTGATTAGCCTGGTCAAAACATGGCGGAATGGGGTCTTGATCTTTGCTCATACACTGTCTCCCTTTTTGTACTGAATGCGCACTTGCAAGCTTTAGCTTTGGCTGATGCGCATTGTTGATGCGGACATTTGCCGAACGCGTACAGCAAGGCTGTGTCCAGCAAACATGAAAATCAGGAATGCAGGATGATTATTTGATAATATTGAATATTCGTCAAGTTTATATGCAAGCGGATGTGCACTTTTGACAAAACTTGACGATGTTGGTTTTGGGCATTAACTCAATATACCCAAAACTAAAGATGCAGAAAAGACTATTTCGCGCCGACTTCTCCTGTCATCAGGCGATTGAAATAGACCGTGCCCTGTCCCTTGCGCAAGCCATATAGTTGAGCCGGGCGATTACTGCCCAATCGCCACTTGCCAGGCAACTCTTCCAGAAAATCACCTTCCCGGATGCGCTTGCGAAACGCGCTCTTGTCTACCAGACGCCCCAGCAAAACCTGATACACGCGCTGTAATTCAGACAGCGTGAATTCTTCCGGCAATAAATGTGCTGGCAGGGACGTGTATTCCACCTTGTTACGCAGGCGCTGGACTGCAACATCCAGTATTTGCGCATGATCAAAAGCCAGCTTGGGCAAGCCCTCGTCTGATTCAACCGGGCACCAGCGCACCGCATCCGCATTGCCACCATGACTAAGCGTGATGCGGTCAGAAGATATCAGGGCAAAATAAGCAAAGGTGGTAGACCAGCCACGCGCATCACGGTTGCGGCTGCCAAAGCCTTGCAATTGCTCAAGATAAGGGGATTCCACCCCGGTTTTTTCCTTGAGCTTGCGCAGGGCTGCACCATCAAGGTCGATATCATTGTGGATATCAATAAAGCCGCCAGGCAAACTCCATTGTCCCTTGCAAGGATGATCACCTCGTTTGACCAGCAAGACTTGCAGAGCCTGGTCCCTGATCGTGAAAATTACCAGATCCACGCTGGTCAGTGGGACATCATAGTCATGGATATTGTAATTGAGCAGAAATTCTTTTTCGCTTTGTTTAGCAGTCGCCATGCTTTTCCCCTGAGTATTCAATGCTGACATTGTAAGCGATAGCCGCATTTAGTACAAATCCGTCACTAAGTTCGTAAATATTTAGAACTAACTTAGTTGAAATTTACAACAAAGTATCTTATATTACAGTCAGAACGAAACAAATTCGAGAACGATATGGAACTCAATAACTACGGTGCTGGCGTATTCGGCATCAAAAATTTCATCACTGAAGAGGAATGCGAACGCATGATCTTTACCAGTGAACAAATGGGCTATGAAGAAGCCATGATACAGACAGGCACAGGCATGCGCATGTATAAGGATGTGCGCAATAATGACCGCGTCATCTTTGATGACAAGCCCCTGGCAGCGGCGATCTTTGAAAGAGCAAAATTATTCCTGCCTGCAGAATTAAAAGAATGGACTTTGCTGGGCCTGAATGAGCGTTTTCGCTTCTACCGCTATGAAACTGGCCAATACTTCAAATGGCATAAGGATGGTAATTATGCCCGCACAGAAGATGAGGTCAGTTTTTTGACCCTGCTGATCTATCTCAATGGCGACTATACAGGCGGCAGTACATCCTTTCGCTGGGAAACCATACAGCCTGAAAAAGGTATGGCGCTGGTTTTTCCGCACATGATGTTGCATCAGGGGGCACCTGTGGAGAGCGGCGTCAAATATGTCTTGCGCACGGATGTGATGTACCACAAGACCGCGACTTCAGATGTAACTACCGCATAATGACGGGCAGCAATATGAAAGTTCATGACCATGGTTCAGGCGTGCATAGCATCAAAGGCTTTCTGACTGAAGAAGAATGCCGGCGCATGATAACTTGCAGCGAGCAGATGCAATATGAAAAAGCCGATATAAAAATTCAGACAAGAGCGAGCGGTCAAGATCAGGTGCGCAATAATGACCGCATCATTTTCGACGACACAGTGCTTGCTGCTTCAATTTTTGAGCGTGCCCGCATGGTCTTGCCAGCGCAATTGAAAGAATGGACTTTATCAGGCCTGAATGAACGTTTTCGCTTTTATCGCTATGAAGCTGGTCAGTATTTCAAATGGCACCATGATCTCAATTTCAAAAGATCAGAAACTGAAAGCAGCTTCTTTTCCTTGCTGATTTATCTGAATGCAGATTATACAGGCGGCCATACTGCATTCCGCTTTGCTGACATCAAACCTGAGCATGGTATGGCGCTGCTCTTTCCTCACTTAATACCGCATCAGGGCACAGCCATTGAAGACGGCACTAAATATGTCTTGCGCACTGACGTCATGTATAACAAGACCGCATAATATGTTGTTTAACTATGCCTACCATAAACAAGAACCGGCAGACGGCATGCCTGCCGATGTAGTGATGGTGCAAGCTGATAAAACGCCTCCCAAGTTGATGCTGCCACTGGACGAGTTCCGGTTTGCGTATGAAGATTAAATCATCCCAGGAGCGCAAACAGCATCAAGATTTTTTCTTATAGTGGCCGATCGTCTGATTCCGCTCCCTGAGGTCAAACTGATACAGACCAAACAGGCCTTTACGGACTTTCACAGTCAGGACTTCATCAATATTTTTGCTACACCAGTAATTCCTGGCATAGTAGGGATATTCAACTACGGGAAGATTCTTGTCTTCAGGCAGCAAATTCAGGCAACTTGCATCGCGGTGATATCTGGCCTCCAGCAAAGGGCCACCTGTCAATTGATTAATGCGAATACCGCCTACATAGCTGGTAACACCAAACACCAACCCACTCATGATCGCCAGGCCAATGACATTACTACGCGGTATGAATTCGCGTTTGCTCGCCTTAAACATCAAACCAGCCAGTATGACTGCAAAAGTCACACCTGAAACAATATGCGGTAACAAATAACTGAGGTTAAAGAAGGCATATTCTTCTTGTTGCAGCATCGTGTCCACGAAGCTGTAGGCGATCAAAATGAATATCCCAAACGATAACAATTTTGTTGCAGGGTGCTTCGTCAAGTCGAAACCTGCTTCCACAAGCTGACTATTTGCAGGGTATTTCTCGAAGATTCTTAGCTCACGAAACGCTTTCAGCAAGTCTGGAGCAGCATTCCCACTATTCAAATTACTGCTTGTATTTTGCAACTGCCAATCTTTAAGCCTGATATTCAACAGACCTGCGCCAGATTTGGGACGCAACTGGATAACTTGAAAATGTTCTGCATACGTTGCTTCTTTGAGTTCAGTCCAAGGTATATCTTTTTCAAGAACGCCAAGAATAGCCCATCTACTCTTTGGCGGGAATTTTAAACGCACACCCACATCGTCTATGTACAAACTGGCAGAATGATAAAATTTTTTTGCCACATCATCGAAAACGATCATTGCCAAAAGAACAAGGACTGCAGCCGGAGGAAGTGACACATCTGCCAGAATGCGAATGAGCATTTCCGGTTTTAGCAAATTCAGAGACAACAGCCAAAGAAAAAAAGCGATAAAAGGAAACAAAAACAGTGTGGCAAACAATAAACGCTTTACCCAGCTATGCTTATCTTGCTTCTGGACGAATACATAACTAGCAGGCATGGTTTATATATTGTTCCATCGATGAAAATTTACATTCAAACCAGCAGTTTCCGTATGTGATGGCACAGATACCTGTCTCAACAGTATGCATTTCAAGAGCAGGCATTTGCTACACGCCCAATGACAGCCAGCATCACAACTTTTTCTTGTAGTCGCGAATTGCTTTTGTCTGCTCTCTCAGATCGAACTGGTATAAGCCAAACAAGCCTTTGCGAACCTTGACAAGGAACACCTCGTCTGCTTTGACGCTGCACCAATAATCTTTGGTCATGCTGGTATATTCAACGACAGGTAAATTATTCTCCACTGGAATCAGGTTTTCACATTTGTCGTCCCTGTGGTATTCCGCAGAAATCAATGGGCCACCAACAAGCTGATTCAGGCGTATTCCAGACACATAACTTGCAACAAGAAATGAGAAGCCAGCAATCGCTAGCACGACGACCGTAATCCCGATTGGAGCCTGTTCGTGCTTTTCGGTTTTCAAAGCTGCCCACGCCAGTACAGCCGTGGCCATGACAGCGATGGCAATGTGGGGAAGCAGATAGTCTTCATTAAAAAATGCCCATCCTTCGTGCTGCATGAAGACATCGACAAAGCAGTACGCCAGTAGCACGCCTGTTACCAATAAAAGCTTTCTTGTGACAGGATGCTTCATCAAGTCAAATTCCATCGCCAGCAAGCGGGGATCTTTAGAAAGGGTCTCGAAAATACCCTGCTCGCGCAAAACACTGAGCAGGTCAATTTTTTTGTCCCCGAGCGCGTCTTGCGGGATTTCGACGCTGTATATTTTCCAATCCCTGAGCCGTATGCCCCAAGGGACCGAACTGCCTTTCGAGCGTAGTTGTACAGCCTCAAAACTGGTCAGATGGGTCGCATGCTGAAGATCTGTCCATGACACTTTTTTTTCAAGAAATTTGAATTTCGCAAATACCGAACCAGGTGGCCACTCCAGGAACATCCCCTTGCTGTCTACAATCAATCTTGTCTTACGGTAAGCCAATTGTACAAAAATGATGAAGATCAGCATAAAGATCATGGGCAAGAGCATGCTCAGTAATCCCGCGCGATTGCTGGTAGAGCCAAGCACTTTCTTTATGTCTTCAGGTTTAAGCAGCTCCCAATAACTCATCCAGAAAAACACCGCGAGAATAAAAGATACGAGGGTAAGCACAATCAGCTTTTCCCGATTTGACATCAAAGTCTTGCCTCGGACGAAGATATATTTTTGTTCTGCTTGCATCTACTGCTCCCAATTGGAATTTAGCAGCAGTATAAATAAAATTAAATATCCTGCAATAAAAATGAGCATGAAAACAAAATCAATTCACCGCCCCTACAAAGACAGATCAATTTTTTATAGCCCTGCATAACGTTCACGCAGCAAATGCAGCATCGCCACATTCAATTCCCAGGCATCGGACACGACTTGATTCGTATACGGCAAGGATTGTGTATAAGGTGCCGGTCCAAACTCTGGCGTCAGTGTGATTTGCTGTTTACCGGATGCGCGCTGCTGGCTGATGATGCTGTCCCACCAGGACAGATACTGTTGCAAGGCGGCTGCATGCTCGGGGGCACGGAAATCATTGACTTGTGGGCCCTGGCTATGGCCGACACGGGCGTGGATATGGCGCACATGAGGAAATACTTTTTCCAGTATATGCGTCTGGTCTTCCAGCAGGGACTCACAGGCACAGCACCAGTGTGAGAGGTCTGCATTCAATTGCAATTTTGGTCGCTGCTCAAGGTAGGGCAGCAAGAGCATGGGATGACCACTGAAACGGCTGCGGTGGATTTCATGGACGATGGCGATGCCGGTTTCAGCGGATATCTCATCGGCCAGGTCCAGCAATTCATTGTTTTGCGCCTGACTGTAAAAATCCTTACCGGTATGGGTATTCACGAACAGGGGTTTTGCTGCGCAGGCATTTCGCAGCAAGTCTGCGAGTGCCTGCTTGTGCGCGGTAAAATCGCTGTGGAAAACAGTTTCCCATTGCTGGGCGATAAGCTTCAGGCCTGTGTTTGCAATCGCGTTAGTCCATGCATCGCGTTCAGCCACATCCATGGGCAAGGACATCTCTATGCCATCAAAACCGGCCTCCAATACCTTGTCGATAAAAACGTCGCGACTCAGGTGAGCACTGCCCCAGTGCGGGGCGAAAATCAATACTTCAGAATTCATCATGAGCTGCTCAAACAAAACCACGCACCGGGAAACTGGCATCGCGCTGTATCCAGTTTTGTGGCGAATAATTGGTCGCACCGTCAGTCACATGCAGGGTATAGGCATGACGTGAATAAGCTGAGCGATTCGGCGCACTGTAGTGTGGCAACAGTCCATGAAAGCACACCAAACTGCCCGCCTTGACTTCCAGTGGAATAGCCGTGCTGTCATCTGGCCAGGGCATGCTGTCGAGTTTTTCTACGCGCACCTGATCGCCTTCACGCACGAAGCGTTCACGCATGGGCGTGCGGTGCCCGCCCGGTTCTGCCCACATGCAGCCATTTTCCAGTGTCGCATCTTCCAGCGCAAACCAGAAGGTGGTAACGCTGACTGGATCAGTTTCAAAATAAGTTGCATCCTGGTGCCAGCGCACTTCCCCGCCTATTCCGGGTTGCTTGAAGATGTACATGGATTGATAGATTTGCGGCTGTTGCAAACCCAGTTGCTCTGCCACTTTCGCCAATGAAGTGCCACGCGAAAACGCGCTGAACACCGGGTCAAGATCATGAATGGCATGACCTATCTTGTTGATGGATAATGACTTGGCCTGACGCAGATTGCCTTGTTCATCAAAAGCTTCCTCTTCAAAAAAACAACTGATGTTGTTGGCTGAATTCAGGAAGTAATGATCAACCTTCTTTTCCTGTTCCTTGGTGGTAAAGATGGTTTTGGAGGAAGCCGGATCAAATTCATCAACGATCTTTGCTGCACGCTCGCGTAAGGCAGCGATTTCATCTGCACTTTTGAAATTGGGGACGATGACATAGCCGTCTTCTTGAAATTGCTGGATTTGTTGTGCGTTGAGCATGCTGACTCCTGGCTGTGAATGCGGGGGGAAGCAAAAGACATTCACTTGTCTTAATGTCTTTGCTTGATATGCATCAAGTGTAGCGAATTCTATTTGTCGCGCGCAATACTAACAATGGTTGACAGATTGTATTCAATCTATAGACAATGGTTTCATGGACCAATTAAAAGCAATGGAAATCTTCGTCGAAGTGGCAAGGCAACGCAGTTTTAGCGCGGCTGGACGCCACCTGGGCATCAGCCGCGCCATGGTCAGCAAACACATCATGCAACTGGAAGCTGAGCTGGGCGCACGCCTGCTGCACCGGTCTACCCGCGAAGTCAGCCTGACTGAACTTGGGCAAGCTTACCTGGAGCCTTGCAGCGCCAGCGTGGAACATGCACGGCAGGCAAGACTGGTAGTCAGCCAGGCGGGCAATGAGCTGGCGGGCGGCATACGCATACAGGCTCCAAATAGCTTTGGCAGCGAATGGCTGGCCGATGCCCTGGCCCGCTTTACCCTGCTACACCCTATGCTGCACCCGACATTGCATGTGGAAGATAGCCTGCTGGACCCGTTCAAACATGGCTTTGACCTCAGTATTCGGGTAGGCGGCATCCCTGACGGCCCTGGCTTGCACGCACGCAGGCTCGCCCCCTGCCGCGGCCTGCTGTGCGCCAGCCCGGCTTATCTGGCAGAGCATGGCATGCCAGCACACCCGACAGAATTAACCCGGCACCGCTGCCTGCACTTCAGCCATCTTACCCAAGGCAACACCTGGCATTTTGAACGCGATGGAGAAACCCTGGCGGTGGATATCACGCCCGGTTTTGCCTCAAACAATGGCAAGGTCTTGCACCAGGCTGCCTTGCGTGGGCTGGGTATAGTGTATGACACGACTTTTCTGGCATGGCGTGATTTAATTGAAGGCCGGCTGATAAGCGTTTTACCGGACTGGACCTTGCCGCTGAATGACTTTACCGCACTTTACCCGGCTACCCGCAAGGTCAGCCCCAAGGTGAGGGCACTTATCGATTTTTTGGTGGAAGAGTATCAGCCTGTACCGGAATGGGATAAGGCATTACTGGCTGCCGGGCTCTTGTAGAATAGCGTATTGATTAAAAAATTGATTAAAAAAATTGGCTATATGGAATCAGGTTATTGGAAGCTCGCACACTGGAAAAGAATACCAGTTTATGCACACTGGACTATCCTGCTTTGGTTTCCATGGGGTTTGATACAGGGAATGAAGTTAATCTGGTTATTCCCTGGTTTCCTGGCCTTTGTCACCATACTGCTATTCCATGAATTTGGTCATGCGATTGCGGCAAGATATACAGACACCAGGGTCTATGCCATCAAACTATTTTTGATGCATGGTGAATGCACGCATGAGTCACCGTATTATGAATCAGAGGATATTTTAATTGCCTGGGGAGGTGTGCTTGGACAGTTGCTGCTCATAGTGCTGACGCTTATCGTGCAATATCTCTTGTTCCATTTCTCACCCATGTGGATGTTTCAATTGTCCCCCGTGTTCGACGTACTGACTAAAACCAATCTGATCATCATCGCATTCAATTTAATCCCGGTAAAACCTTTGGATGGTGTCATTGCGTGGCGTATTATCCCTTTCGTTTTACTGAAATTCGGCACCCGGAAAACGGGTATCTTGTCAAAATTTTCCAAGCGTACCAAGCCGCCCGAGAGCAAGACAGAAGAGCAAGACGCAGACAAGATAGCCCAGGATTTATTTGACCGGCTAAAAAAGTAAGCCGTATTTCATTTACATTTCTGAAACCAATCTGCCCAAGGTTTTGATACCCTGCTCCATCTCGCGCCCCCAGGGTCGTCCTATATTCATGCGCAGATAATTTGCGTATTTACCGGAACCAGAAAACAGGCTGCCGGGCGTAAAGGCAATGCCTTGAGCTACTGCCTGACGTAGCAAAGCCAGGCTGTCTATGTGTTCAGGCAATTCCAGCCATAGCCACCAGCCACCTGCCGGGCTGACGACTTGCGTACCCAAGGGGAAATAGCGCGCTATAGCCGCTGTCGCCAACGGGATATTGGCAGCCAGACGTTCACGTAATTTGCGCAAGTGGGATGGCAAGGCACCTGACTGAATAAACTCAGCCAATACCGCCTGTTCAAACAAGGGTGTGATCAAAGATGCGCTAAGCTTCAGGGAATTGATCCTGGCCTGATAACGCCCGCCTGCGATCCAGCCTGTGCGAAATGCCGGGGCCAGGCTCTTGCTGCAAGAACCGCAGTAGATGACTCTGCCCTGCTTGTCCCAGGCCTTGATGGCCTGCGGTCTTTCCTGCTGGTGCGAAAGGTCGCCAAAGACATCATCTTCTATCAATGCAATGTCATATTGTTCAGCCAGGCGCAGCAAGCGTTTCTTGTTTTTGTCCGGCATGGCACAACCCAGGGGATTCTGGAAATTCGGCATGGTAACGATGGCGCGTACCGTACCCTGATGTTCCAGTGCATACTCCAACGCTTCCAGACTGATGCCTAGTCCTGGCACACAGGGGATTTCAATGGCCCTGATGCCGAGGTTTTCCAGCATTTGCAGCAAACCAAAATACACGGGGGATTCAACGATGACGGCATCACCTGGCTGGGCAACCGCACGCAAGGCTACGCTCAGGGCTTCGGTACTGCCATTGGTGATGAGTAAATCGTTTGCCTGCAAATCCATGCCTGCGTTTTTTAACCAGTGTATCAGGCTGGTTTTCAGGGCTGGCAAACCAGTACCACCAGGATAGACACCTATCAGCATGGGGTCTTGTCGCAGCAGCCGCTGGGCGATTTTGGACAGAGCTTCACAGGGATACCATTCCGGTGCTGCACTGGCCAGGTGCAAGCCCAGATGCAAGGGTTGCGCTGTCAGAGAATACAACTCCGTCATCCTGTGCTGCAGGGACATGAGCTTGTCGTACTCAACTACCGGTGCTGCCTGGCTGGCTTTTTTTTGCACGCCAGTATTTGTCGTTTGCCTTGCTTTCCAGTCAGCGACATAGATACCAGATTTATTGCGCGCTTCTACCAGCCCCTGGCTTTCAAGATAACGGTAACAGCGTATCGCAGTAGAAACACTGACTTGCTGCGTCTCTGCGATCAGGCGCACCGATGGCAGCCGCTCCCCTACCTGATAGCGGCTGGCCCGGATATCTGCACTGATAACGTCTGCCAGTTGTCTGTAACTGTGCTGCATAACAGATACCTTGAATATGAATCTGTATAGCATAAGACAGATCAACACTGTAAGTAAATGCCAGTCTGCACTGAACTAGACTAGGCGCATGAATACACCACACTCTACCTCTCTCCTTGCCCCGGCAAATGCCATCAAGCCGGGTTTTGCCGCTACGGCGGCAGATTTTTTTCCTGCAGTGCTGGCGGGGCTGATTGCCGTACTGATCTCGTACGCTGGCCCCATGCTGTTGATATTGCAGGCAGCACAAAGCGCAAAACTCACTACAGCGCAGACCAGCTCGTGGGTATGGGCTATTTCCATAGGCTCTGGCCTGGTGGGAGTATGGATGAGCTGGCGTCACAAGATACCGGTGATCTGTGCCTGGAACACGCCAGGTGCGGCTTTGCTGGTCACCGGCCTGGCAACTGTACCCTATCATCAGGCCATAGGCGCCTACCTGGTTGCGGCAGCAGCGATATGGTTGATAGGTATTACCGGCATTTTTGAAAAACTTATGGCAAAAATACCCAGGAGCCTGTGCGCTGCCATGCTGGCGGGTATCTTGTTTCGCTTTGGCGTTGATGTGTTTGCCAATGCCCGCAGCGAGATTGCTGGCGCGCCATGGCTGGTGACGGCCATGTTCGCGGCTTACCTGATATTCAAGCGCCGCAGCGCCCGCTATGCCATCGTCCTGACCTTGCTGAGTGGTGTCATGCTCTGGAGTACCATGGGCTGGGGTGACAGTAATCAGGGTCAGGCTATTGCTGTACATTTGGGTTTGACGATACCAGTCTGGACCGTGCCTGAATTTTCTTTAAGCGCTATTATCAGCCTCGGTTTGCCTTTGGCATTGCTATGTCTGACTGGTCAGCAAGTACCCGGTGTGGCTGTCATGCGCGCTGCCGGTTACGAACAGGCACCGACCAGCAAGCTGGTCAGTGCTACCGGCTTTGTCAGCATATTGCTGGCACCCTTTGGCTCACATGGCGTGAACCTGGCAGCGATTACTGCGGCGATTTGCACAGGGCCAGAAGCGCACCAGCAACCAGAAAAACGTTGGGTCGCAGGTGTAGCCTGCGGTAGCTTCTATTTGTTGATAGGCAGCTTCGCGGGCTCCCTCACCGCCTTGTTCCTGCATTTGCCGCATGCACTGGTCACCACGGTAGCGGGTCTGGCCTTGCTGGGTGCAATCCAGAACGGCCTGGTAAATGCGATGCAGGAAGCAACAGAACGTGAAGCTGCGCTGATCACCTTTATCGTTACCGCATCAAATATCAGTTTGCTTGGCTTGGGTTCTGCCTGCTGGGGCATAGTTCTTGGTGTCATCAGCTATTATCTGCTGCGCGTAAAATCCAAATAAGGCACTGACCCTATTCACTGAACTTGCTGACAAAGGTGGCGACACCATCCCAATCAGCAGGCAGCGGATTTTCTCTACAGTAGGCGATACGCTCAAGAAAGACTTGGGCAGCCAGGTCTTCTCCCCGCACTTCCAGGTATGAGCGGAATGACTTTTCTGCCGCATCCCATTGCTGGGTACGGAAATCATCCAGTGCCTGATGCCAGAGCTCCAGCAAGGCAGATTGTGCATCGTCAAGCACGGCCACATCGGCAATCGGTTCAAAAATCGATATGGGTTTGGTCTTGCCTTTGACCCTGACCCTATCCAGTTCTCTATAAGCGAATTCTGGCGTGGCAGCTTTTGTCGCTTCACCGACCACGATGCCTACCCCGTACACTTTAGTGATCCCTTCCAGTCGGGAAGACAGATTCACTGCATCACCCATAACGGTATACGCCAACCTGATCTGGGAACCCATATCGCCGACCCGCACCTCGCCAGTATTCAAGCCCACTCCTATCTTAAGTGCAGGCCAGCCGCGCTTGACAAATTCTACACTCAGACCTTGCGCAATAGACTGCATTTTCAGTGCGCTGGCAACGGCAAGTCTTGCGTGATCTTCCAGATACACTGGCGCTCCCCAGAAAGCCATGACACAATCACCTATGTATTTATCCAGGGTGCCGCGATTACCGCGTATTTCTTCCGACATTGCGGTCAGGTAGATGTTGATGTATTCTCGCAAATCCGCTGCACTCAGCGTTTCGGAAATGGTCGTGAAACCACGCACGTCTGAAAACATCACGGTCAGCTCACGAATTTCGCCTGCCATGGTATAGCTGTCGGGTTCTTCTGCCATCACGGCAACCAGTTCGGGCGCAACATACTCACCAAAACGTCTGACCACGCCACGCAGCTTTCTGGATTCAACCAGATAACCCCATGCGAGGTTAAAGACAAACAAGGCGGATATCAATAGCAGTGCTGACGCCAGTGGAAGCACCAGATTGAAGGACTGGTACATCCAGTAATTGAATCCAATAACAACGACAAAGGTAAGCGAAGCAAAGAAGATTGCCGCCAGAGCCTTGAAACGGCTCAGAGCAAATGTCAGGAGCAATCCTAGCAGGATCACCTGCACTACTTCAAAAGCACGGCTGGTGTCTGGTCGCTGCTTGAAGTCGCCATCCAGTATTGAAGCAATCACGTTTGCATGCATTTCTACTCCAGGAAAATCCAGACCCACAGGTGCTGTGCGCAAGTCTTTCAAGCCCGCTGATGTAGTACCTATCAATACAATTTTATTAGCCAGTTTATTTTCTGGAAGTTGCTTTTTTATGACATCGGCTGCAGACACATACACAAAGCCTCCACCGTGAGGACCACCTTTGCTTTTGTACTGAATTAAAGCGGTCATCAGTGGCTCTAAAGGAATAGTGAGCCTGGGGGAAGAATTGAGTTTGATGGCTTCGATATTGCCATATTCATTCAGGTAATTTTGCGAGTTCACTCCATCTGACTGCAGGAAAACTGGTTTCACTTTGCTGGCATTCAGCGCTACTCTTGCTGTTGCCAGGGACAATGACTCGTAATAAGCGGTACCAAGTTTAGCCAGCAGGGGAATACGACGGATCACTCCATCAGAATCAGGCGAAGGATTAAAGAAGCCGCCTGCAATAGCCGCTTTTTGTAATACCGGAAGATTGCCGGTGTACTTGCTAAACACAGCTGATTCAAGATGACGCCCACCCAGTTCTTCATCGGTAAAAGCCGGAATGGGTAACAAACCCTTGGACAGGTCATCCACTTCATTTGATAAAGAGAAGCCGAGAACAATGGGGCGCCCCTCCAGGGTTTTTGCCAAGCGGTCGTCAAAATCCAGTTGTGTTCTCAGGCTGTCCATTTGATTCACAAAGTCCTGATCGCCCTTTAATTCTTTCTTCGCCAGGTCTTCCAGAACCTGCAGCCCGGAGCTGCCATCAGGTTCAGGAAAAACTGCATCGACTCCAACAGCTCTTACATGATAGTCATCCGTCAGTCTTTCTACCATGTGGGCTATAACGCTGCGCTTCCATGGCCATTGTCCATATTCCTTGAGGCTTTTTTCATCGATATTAACGATGACAATGGCATTATTGAGCTTGGTAGGCTGCACACGCATGCGCATGTCGTAGATGAAATTATCCACCCTGTCCACCAGGGTCACAGGAAGTATGGCATTTGCCTGTAACACCGCCACAAAGGTCAGCGTCAGACAGGCCAGCCACCGCACCATTTTATTGACATGTCTACGCAAGTTGCATCTCCCTGTGAAGCTGTATCAAGTTCAGATATTGATGGGATTAACCCTCAATGGGACCAAGCGCGGCTTTGATCGGGTATCGCTACACTTTGTACCCTGGCACCTTGCTCAAATCAACATCATCAATCTGACTCTTGTCCATGAATCGTTCAGCATAAGTCAGGTAGACTTTTTTCTTGATGAAGATATTGAACAAGTCTGGATCAATATGGCCGTTCAGTGCAAAGCTGCCAAGAATGTGCAGGGATTCTGTCAAGGTCTTGCCGTCCTTGTAGGGGCGATCTTTGGCTGTAAGGGCCTCGAAGATATCAGCGATCGCCATGATCTTTGCCTGCACTGACATTTGTTCACCGCGCAAGCCGCGTGGATAACCTTTGCCATCCATGCGTTCATGATGACCACCTGCGTATTCAGGCACGTTTTGCAAATGCTTGGGCCAGGGCAAGGCTTCCAGCATTTTGATGGTGGTGGAGATGTGGTTATTGATGATGGCACGCTCTTGCGCATTGAGCGTACCAGCGCGCACGGACAGGTTTTCTACTTCGTCGGCATTCAGGAAGGGTTGTATTGCACCATGCGCATCAGTCCATTGCCATGTGGCGATGTCGGCCACACGCTGCAAGTCTTCGGGGCTGGTTCTTTCTGAACCTATATTCAATTTGTGCAAAAAGTTTCTGGCATCTTCGATTTTAGCCAATTCAGTTTGCAAGCCCTGTTCCAGTTCGGCGATCAGGTTTTCATTATGGACACTGGCCTGGTAAAGGGCACATTTGCTTTTCAATACCCGGATCTCTGCATCGCGTTTCAAGACTTCAAAGCGGGTATCCAGCAAGTGTATACGGTCAAAAATGGTTTCCAGCTTGGTGGATTTTTCAACCACATGCACGGGGGTGGATATCTTGCCGCAATCATGCAGAATGCCCGCCATCCACAATTCCTTGCGGTCTTTGTCCGTCATGGAAAAATGTGCCAATGGCCCTTCCCGCGTTTCATGCACGGCATTTGCCAGCAACATGGTCAACTCAGGCACATGTTGGCAATGTCTGCCGGTGTGTGGGGACTTTTCATCAATGCCGATATTAATCAGATGTACCAGCGAGACAAACAGGTTTTCCAGTTGAGTTATCAATTGCTGGTTGGTCAGCGCTATCGCGGCTTGTGAAGCCAGGGCTTCGATAAAGCGCTGGTCAGTCTCGGTAAATGGGCGAGGTTCGCCTGTGTTCGGATCTGTGGCATTGATGAGCTGCAGCACACCGATCAACTCTCCCTCGTGATCATGCATGGGCACGGTCAGCAGCGATTTGGTCTTGTAGTTGAATTGCTGATCAAAATTGCGGGTACCAGAAAAATTAAATACACCTACGGTGTAGACATCCTGAATATTGACAGACAGTTTGTAGTTGGCGGCATAGGCAGCCACCGCATTCAGGTTCCTGTTGCCATTGGCATCAATCAGAGGGATGTTGGGTATATCGACCGTTTGTCCTTTCACCCCACCCTGGTACATGTTCAAACTATCATTCAGGGAGATATTGAAGCACAGGCTTTGTTTGTCTTTACTGGTACGGTATAGAGTGCCACCGTCGGCATAGGTAATGCTTTTTGCCGAGCGCAGTATGTTTTCCAGCAATAATGGGGTGTCGTGATTATTGCTCAACTCCAGGCTTAACTCTGTCAGTTTTTCCAGGCGTTGTGCAATTTCACTACTGCTTAGTGCAGTCATAAACACTTTCTCCAGATCGTATCCAAGTTCTTGCTTAACCGTATTCACTCATACTGGTACTTCATTATTTCCGCCATATGAACAATGTATGATTTTAGCCATCACATTTCAAATCACATTTCAAAAATTGAAGTGATCATCAATTTTCAGAGCTTTAAAATTCCTGTCCTTATTTTGCCCCAGTTCTGCCATGATTTGTGCTTCTTGGCCCGGCTTCAGGTGATAGATGTAAAACTCTATCCCGGCAGGTACTGCTGCAATGTCATTGATGAGTGCAGCCGGACAAAAATGCTTGGAAAGCAGTGCCAGCTCAGCTTCTGCATTGGGAAAAGAACAATCGACAATCACCATATTCAAGCCAGCCTGCCCACCCAGGTTCTCCCACAGTGCTGGCGTACTTGCCATATCACCGGTAAACAAAAACCCCTTATCTGCAGAGCGCACCCAATAAGCGACCGACCCCGGGACATGGTCTACCGGGTGTGAAGTGATCACGCGTTCACCCAGCGTCAGGGTACTGCCAGCCTGCATTTCCTGATATTGCATGGATGGTTGCTCAGTATTCGGCAAAGTGCTGAAATCTGGCCAGATGATCCAGTTGAAAATATGAGTTTTCAAGGCATGCAAGACTTCAGCAGTGGCATGCACAGTGACAGGCTTGCTCCTTTTGCCAAATACGGCATCCATCAGCAATGCCAGGCCAGCGACATGATCGAGATGGCTATGGCTGATAAACACATGGTCTATTGCCACCAATTGCTCCAGGCTGAGCCGTGACAAACCCGTGCCGGCGTCCAGCAAGACATCATTGTCAATTAATAAGCTGGTTGTATAGGGTTCACTGCCACCGATACCACCTGCACAGCCGAGAATTTGTAAGTTCATAAATACAAAAATAGTGTGCCTCTGTCCATCCAGGGCTTTGTTATCTCAAGGTCAACACCATATACACTCCGACCTCTGAGCAAGCTTAACACTTTCTTTGAAGACAAGAATATCTTCTGCGTCATTCCTTTCCTGAAGATAGGCTAATTTGCCGGATTACGCTATAAAGAGTTGACTTTGTGGTCAGACATTCGACTTCCGTGATACATTTTTGTAAAAATTGACTTAAGAGAATAATAATTTACAGTATCTTGCAATGGCTACCCTGTTAAAGCTGATAATTAAGCTGAGGGTTTGAACTAAGCTAAAGGTTTAAACTATGGTAGTAAGCAGCGGGATCAGGTTGCAGGACATGTAACAAAGGAAAACGAATGGTGGTAACTGCTCAAGTCGCAAATGCTTCCCAGGATGGTCTGGATCACAGGCTGCAATTCTTTAAACGCCTGCAAGCCCTGACCAACAAGATACATGGGGCAGATGCTTTGGACCAGATCATGCTGGATGTGTCACCTGACATCTGCAATCTGTTTGAATGTGATCGTCTGACCATTTATGTAGTGGCCCAGGACAAGGTCACCCTGATTTCCAAGATCAAGACTGGTCTGAATTCATTCAAAGATTTGCGCCTGTCCATTTCTGACCAGAGTATCGCTGGTCATGTCGCCTTGACCAAAACCATGATCAGCCTGCGCGATGTGTATGACGAAAACGAATTGCGCTCGCATTCACCTACCCTGAAGTTTCAACGTGCGGTTGATCAGCGCACAGGTTACCGTACCAAGCAAATGCTGGTCGCCCCAATAGTAGAAGCACAAAGCAATGATTTGCTGGGTGTGGTGCAATTCATCAACCATCGTCTGGGTGATGCTTTCACTGCCATCGCTGCCGAAGGTGTGCAAGCCCTGTGTGAAACCCTGGCCGTCGCCTTTACACAAAAGAGCAAGGTACTACCAACCAATACACCGCGTACCAAATTTGACTTCCTGGTGTCGGAAGCCATATTGTCTGCTCAGGAAATGGAATTGGCCGTCAGGTCGGCACGTCGTAACTTGCTGGACCTGGAAGATGTACTGATCGATGAATTCCAGGTGCAGCGCAGCATTCTGGGACAGGCCTTGTCCAAATATTTCAATGTGCCCTATGAAGAATATAAGGCCGAGCGGATTATTCCTGTTGACCTGGTCAAGCGCCTCAAGCGCCAGTATGTGGAACAGAATTCCTGGCTGCCCATCATGGAAGACCAGAATGGCCTGACGGTATTGGCGATAGACCCGGAACATACCAATACCACCCATGTCGTCAACCATGTGTTTGCTACGTCAAAAATCCATTACCGTGTTACCACCAAGAAAGAATTCAGCCAGACCATAGATCAGTTTTTCGGCGGTGTTTCTGATGGTGGCTCGGTCGATGAACTGCTGTCCGGCATGGAAGATGATGACGAAGATCATAGCGGTCAGGCTATCGCCGAAGTATCCGCTGCAGTAGAAAATGAACTGGTCAAGCTGATCAACAAGATCATCATCGATGCCTACCAACAAGGTGCATCCGATATCCATATCGAGCCACGCCCAGGTAAAGAAAAAACCCTGATACGCTTCCGCAAGGATGGCTCGCTGTCACCGTATATTGAAATACCATCCAGCTACCGCAGTGCTCTGCTGGCGCGTATCAAGATCATGTGTGACCTGGATATTTCTGAACGTCGCAAGCCCCAGGATGGCAAGATCAAGTTCAAGAAATATGGCCCCTATGACATAGAATTGCGCGTCGCCACCATCCCGTCTTCTGGCGGCATGGAAGATGTGGTCATGCGTATTCTGGCTGCCGGTGAGCCTATCCCTATCGATAAGCTGGGTGTATTGCCTTACAATCTGGAACGCCTGAAAAATGTGGTCAGCAAACCCTATGGACTGTTCTTTGTCTGCGGCCCTACGGGTTCCGGCAAGACCACAACACTGCATTCAGTGCTTAGTCACCTGAATACACCGGAAACCAAGATCTGGACCGCCGAAGACCCGGTAGAAATCACCCAGAAAGGTTTGCGCCAGGTTCAGGTCAACCGCAAGGCGGGCATGGACTTTGCGACCGTCATGCGGGCCTTTTTGCGGGCTGACCCTGACATCATCATGGTCGGCGAGATGCTCGACAAGGAAACCGTTTCCATCGGCCTGGAAGCTTCACTGACTGGCCATCTGGTATTCGCCACCCTGCACACCAATAGCGCACCAGAATCCATCGTCCGTTTGCTGGACATGGGCATGGACCCCTTCAATTTTGCGGATGCCTTGCTGGGCATACTGGCGCAACGCCTGACCAAACGCCTGTGTGGCAAGTGCAAGGAAATCTATCATCCGGGTAAAGAAGAGATGATGGAATTGCTGGATGAGTATTGCCAGGAATTGCTGAATACCGAGAACTTCGTCAAAAATCCAATGGAAGCCAGGAAAAAAGTCTTCGCCACCTGGCAGACTCAATATGCCGACAAGGCCGGTAAGTTCACTTTATACAAGGCTGTGGGATGTGAGCATTGCTCAAAAGGTTATAAAGGCAGGCTAGGTTTGCATGAATTGATGGTAGCAAATGACATGGTGAAAAAACTCATACAAGACCATGCCCGCGTATCTGAATTACTGACAGCCGCGCTAGCGGATGGCATGCTGACCCTGAAAATGGACGGTATAGAAAAAGTTCTTTCCGGATTAACGGATATGAAGCAGGTCAGAATAGTTTGCATAAAATAGTTTTCTGCAAAATCAGCTAAAATCCAGCCTATCTTCTGCACTGCTTTGGGTAAGCAAGGCAAGCATGCTCAGGCAGGATTTTTTCGAAAGCAAACATGAAATATCTGCACACCATGGTGCGCGTCACCGATCTTGAGGCTTCCCTGCGTTTTTATCGCGATGCATTGGGTCTGGAACTGGTGCACCAGAAAGAATATCCCAAAGGTCGCTTCACCCTGGTATATCTGGCAGCCCCTGGCGATCACGATGCTCAGGTTGAGCTGACCTATAACTGGGACCCGGAAGAATACACCGGTGGCCGCAATTTCGGTCACCTGGCTTACCGTGTAGATGACATCTACCAGTTATGCCAGCGTCTGGCAGATCACGGTGTCACGATCAACCGTCCACCGCGTGATGGTCACATGGCTTTTGTGCGCTCACCCGACAATATCTCAATAGAATTGCTACAACTGGGGGAGCCACTGGCACTGGCTGAACCCTGGGCTTCGATGCCGAATACCGGCAGTTGGTAACCTGGCTTCACATAAAAAAACGCAGACCCTGGTCTGCGTTTTTATTCAATTCTGATGATCAGAGCGACGCGCCTCTTTGTTCATGGCGCGTATCAATACCACCATACTCAATACGATGACGACTGAGGCAACACCAAAAATTCCTGTCCACATAGACGCATCCTGAATTGATTTACGATGTTTCTTTATATCAATCAAGATGCCTTGCGTCAACTTTGCAAAGTTGATTTCGAGGACTTTTAACCATTTCTTTCAATCACACCAGCTCCTCAAAACCTGTTTGCGATCTGTAGCGAGCGTGCGTCAGTGGGGTCAACGCAACATAAAACGCAGCGCAAAAAGCGGAATGTACTCTAGTACATGAGCATTTTGAACAGGACATGAGTCCCGATCACGCACGCGCTTAAGATCGGAAACAGGTTTTCAGACATGCCCATGCCTGCGGAAATAGGCAATCAAGCCGCTGGTGGACGTATCCAGATGTGAGTCATATTCCTGGTTGCCCAAAATCGCTGGCAAGAGGCGGTTCGCCAGTTGTTTGCCAAGCTCCACTCCCCATTGATCAAAAGAGTTGATACC
Source organism: Burkholderiales bacterium (assembly GCA_016200895.1). Lineage (GTDB taxonomy): Bacteria > Pseudomonadota > Gammaproteobacteria > Burkholderiales > Burkholderiaceae_D > Undibacterium. The sequence continues at coordinate 58,066 of JACQDX010000114.1, read as the reverse complement.
CCAGATCACCCCCTGGACAAAGACCTTGTGCTCATACAGCGCCAGCAACATACCCAGCTGGAAAGGATCAAGGCTGGGCATGAGTATGGTGGTCGATGGCTGGTTACCGGCAAACACCTTGTGCGGCAAGAGCTTGGCGATATTGGCGTCGCTGAGCCCTGCTTGTGACAATTCTTCACGCGCCTGCGCCTCAGTTTTGCCAAAAGCCAGTGCTGCACTTTGAGCAAGGCAATTTGCCAGCAAAGGTGCCTGGTGACCTGGCAAAGGGTAATCACTGGATGCCGCCACTACAAAATCACAGGGGATGAGCCAGCCGCCCTGATGCAAAAGCTGGAAGAAGGCATGCTGGCCATTCACACCTATCTCCCCCCAGACAATGGGGTTGGCGCGGCAAGTCAGTGCTTCACCATCGCGGCTGACGGTCTTGCCATTCGATTCCATTTCCAGCTGTTGCAGGAAGGCGGGCAAATGACGTATCGATTCGTTGTAAGGCAGGATAGCCGTAGTCTCGGCACCGAGGAAATTGGTATTCCAGATCGAGATCAAGGCCAGCAATACTGGCAAATTCTTTTCCAGCGGGGCATTGCAGAAATGTTTGTCCATGGTTTCGGCACCTGCCAGCAGGCGTTCAAAGCCACTCATGCCTATCGCCAGTGCCACTGACAGGCCAACAGCCGACCACAAGGAATAACGACCGCCCACCCAATCCCAGATTTCCAGGATATTCGCGTCCGGTATACCAAATTCATGCGCCTTGCCGGGGCTGGAAGTAACGGCAATGAAATGCTTGCTGACCGCCCATTCTTCCATCGCGGCTGCCATCAGCCAAGTGCGGGCGGTCTGGGCATTGATGCTGGTTTCTTGCGTAGTGAAGGTTTTGGAGGCGACGATGAACAGGGTCGTGCGCGGGTCCAGTTTTTCCAGTAAGGGTGCCAGATGGGCACTGTCGAGATTTGAGACATAGTAAAACGTCAGGCCGGGATGCTGGAAGGCCGACAAGGCGCGCGTCGCCAGCTTGGGGCCAAGGTCAGAGCCGCCTATGCCTATATTCACCACAGTCTGTATCGCATCGCCCTTGAAGCCGCGCCACAAGCCACTGCGTACCCGCTCGACGATGTCGCGCATTTGCTTGCGCACTGCCCTGACCTTGGGCATGACATCCTCTGTCTCATTCGGGAAAGGTGTGAATTCAGAATGCCGCAATGCTGTATGCAAGACGGCACGGTCTTCACTGATATTGATTTTTTCACCGGCAAACATGCGGTCGCGCCAGCCCTCCACTTTGGACAGGCGTGCCAGGGCAATCAGGCTATCCAGCGCAGGCTGGTCTATGCGTTGCTTGGAATAATCCACCAGCAAGCCATCCAGCTCCACCGAAAAATGCCTGAACCTGTCGCTGTCGGCAGCAAACAACTCGCGCAGATGTTGCTGCTCCAGTCTTTGTTGATGTGCCAGCAGGGCTTGCCATTCGGGGGTTTGGGTAATATTCATATTATTCCTGATATGTATGCCTCAGATTATAGGCCAGACAATTATGCATGCTTCAGGCATATTTATTGTTAAAATAAACATTAATTAACTAATTCAAGTTTTTGCAGACAAAAACTTGAACTGGAATTATCGTAAACAGAAAATTAATGTAGCTCTGAATGTATTTCTGATTATCAGGGGAAACAGATGGACATGTTAGACAGACAGGACATAGGCATCTTTATCGTGGATGATAACGATATCAGTCGCTCCATGCTGCGGCATATCCTGCATAGTGAGGCGTTTAATGTCATCGGTGAGGCATCCAGCGGCGTGGCGGCGCTGGACTGGCTGGAAAAGACCATACCTGAAGTAGTGTGTCTGGATGTAATGATGCCAGACATCGGCGGTCTGGAAATTCTTGAACATATCAAGAAAATCTCACCCGACACGGTAGTACTGATGGTCACAGGCAGCAATAATAAGGAAACTGTGGTCAAGGCCATCAAGGCCGGGGCGAATGGTTTTATCGTCAAACCATTCAACCCAGCGACTTTGCTGCAGTCTATGAACTACTCTGTCAACAAATCCCACAAACAGTTGAAAACCCTGATTGACCGTAGAAAGGTCTGGCGTAACAGCGGGCTGTTATAAAGAGGTATCCAGCAGGATCAGACCTGGCGTGCACTCAACAAATTGGCCAAGGCGACGTAGGCTTCAACTGCGATGGTTTCTGGACGCAGTTGAGGATCAACTCCGCAAGCCAGCAAATCAGCTTCTGTCAGCAAACCAGCCACGCAATTGCGTACTACCTTGCGTCTTTGTGAAAAAGCTTTGGCAACGACTTCTTCCAGCTTTTTGATATCGCAAGGCAGGGCACCCGGCTTTGGGATCATGCGCACGATGGCTGATTCTACCCTTGGTGGGGGCTCAAATGCTTCAGGCGGCACAATGAACATCAACTCCATGTGGTAGCGCACTTGCAGCATGACCGACAGGCGGCCATAGGTCTTGCTGCCTGGCCCGGCCACCATGCGCTCAACCACTTCTTTTTGCAGCATGAAATGCTGATCTTCTACCAGTGGTGCTATCTCGGCCAGATGAAACAGCAAAGGGCTGGAGATATTGTATGGCAGGTTACCCACCACGCGCAGCTTTTGGCCTTCAGGCACAGGGATGCTGGCAAAATCAAATTGCAGTGCATCGCCCTCGTGGATGATCAATTTCTCTGGCGAGAAGTTTTTCTTCAGGCGTGCCACCAAGTCACGGTCCAGCTCGACCACATGCAATTGCGTCAGGCCATCAAGTAACTGCCGTGTCATGGCGGCAAGACCTGGGCCAATTTCAACCATGGTTTGACCAGGGCGCGGATTGATGACGCGCGTGATATTACTCAAGACCAGTTCATCGGTCAGGAAATTCTGGCCAAAACGCTTGCGAGGGATATGTTTCATAGTGGCTTCTACTTATTTTTTTACTTATTTTTTTCGTATTTTACTTGTCTTGCTTGTTGACCATGCTGGCAGCAACGCGCATCGCTACCAACATGCTGCTGACATCTGCATAGCCAGTGCCTTTGGCAGCCAGGTCCAGTGCCGTGCCATGATCAACTGAAGTGCGTATCAGCGGCAGGCCCAGGGTGATATTTACACCCAATCCAAAACTCGCATGTTTGAGTACAGGCAAACCCTGGTCATGGTACATGGCTAATATGCAATCGGCCTGCTCCAGGTATTTTTGCTGGAACAAAGTATCGGCAGGATAAGGGCCACTGACTTGCATGCCAGCCGCCTGGGCTTTTCTGATGACGGGTGTGATGACTTCGATTTCTTCCATGCCCAGATAACCGTTTTCACCCGCATGCGGGTTCAGGCCAGCCACCAGGATGCGCGGATTTTCTATGCCAAATTTGCTGCGCAAGTCGGCATGGATGATTTCTATGGTCTTCCATAGATCATCAAACTGTATGGCCGCAGCGACTTTACTGAGTGGCAAGTGCGTGGTTGCCAGCGCCACCCGCAAGGCTTGTGGCAGGTGGTCATTAGCTTCACTGGCCAGCATCATGACGACGCGGCCAGTATAGGTTTTCTCGGCGAAATATTCGGTATGGCCGCTGAAAGCGACACCAGCATCATTGATGGTGCTTTTTTGCAGCGGTGCCGTGACAACGGCCTCACACCATTTGCGCTGCACGCTTTCTATCGCTACATCCAGGGTTTGTAACACGGCGCGGCCATTGCGCGGGTCTAGCTGACCAGCAATGACAAAGGCATTCAAAGGGCAATCGATGATGGTCAGGCGTTCATTGCCAGAAGCAGGCAAACCCTGATGGCGCAAGGCTTGCACGGATACCCCCATCATGCTGATGGCGGGGTCCAGCTCGGCTGCCAGCATGGACAGATAGGCAGTGTCGCCTATCAATACCGGGCGGATTTCATGCCTTAACTGCCAGGCAGCCCGTATTGCAATTTCAGGCCCTATGCCAGCCGGTTCGCCTACGGTTACCGCGATGACCGGCAAACTGGGCTGTGACATTATTTTTCTTCCAGGCGGAAGTCAACGTAGGCACGGTCACGGATTTCACGCAGCCAGTCTTGCAAGGCTTCATCCGACTTGCGCTCACGCACGGCCTGGCGTGCGGCGATACGTTGTCTGTCTTTTGACAATTCATCCGTCTTGCGCTCTGTTACCTGGATCAGATGCACACCAAATTGTGTAGTCACTGGCTCGCTGAGCTGATTGATCGCCAGTTTGTCCATGGCTTGTTCAAACTCAGGCAGAGTAGAGCCAGGGAACAACCAGCCCAGATCGCCACCTTTAGCGGCAGAACCATCGGCAGAATGGGTTTTGGCCAGGTCTTCAAAAGTGGCTTCCTTGGCTTCTATCTTGCGCTTGAATTCCAGCAATTTCTTGCGTGCTTCATCTGCGGTGACAATCTGGCTGACTTTGATCAGGATATGACGTACATGGCTTTGCTGCTCGGCTGCGGCAGCCTTGGTGTCGTTGGCAGCGCGCTTGCCATTTACTTTAACGATGTGGAAGCCATTCGGGCTGCGCACGATGTCAGAGAAATCACCGACCTTGACCTTGCTGATGGCATCGACAAACAATTGCGGCAAACGGTCTTGCTCACGCCAGCCTATGTCGCCACCTTTCAATGCTTCAGAACTGTCTGAATAAGTCACGGCTGTCTTGGCAAAATCAGCACCTTCGCGCAATTTTTTCAAAACTTCGTCAGCGCGTGCACGGCGTGCTGCAATTTGCTCGGCAGAGGCTTTTTCAGGAATACTGATGAGGATGTGCGCCAGATTCAACTCTTGCTTGGCGGCTGCCTTGTTGTTGGCTTCTGCTGCCAGGTAGTTGTCGATTTCAGTTTCAGATACTTGTATCTTGCTATCTACTTCACGCTCGCGTATGCGTTGCATGAGGATATCGTCACGGATCTGTTCACGGAACTTCGCATACGTAGTACCTTCGCGTTCGATCTGGTTACGGAACTCAGGCAGAGACATTTTGTTTTGTTCAGCCAGACGCAACATGGTACGGTCCAGCATGACATCGTCAACGCGCATGCCATTTTCTTTGGCCAGTTGCATTTGTGCACGGTCGGTGATCATGCGTTCCAGCAATTGCTTTTGTAAGACAGCACGGTCTGGCAAGGGCGTACCCTGCTTTTTGAGCTGCATTTCTATTTCCAGTATGCGCGTATCCAGTTCCTGCCGGGTAATCACCTCGTCGTTGACCACGACGACGATACTGTTGACTTTCTGCGCCTTGTTGCTTTGCGTCTTGGGAGCAACGATAGGGCTGAGTTTAACTTGTGACCATGCTGTAGAGCTGATGAGCAGGCCAGCAGACACTGCCAGTACCATGAATAAGTTACTTTGTTTCATTTGCAATAAAGGTCGCATATTGGTCCAAAATCCTGTTAAGCCATTCCCGTGAGAGCATCAAAGCGGGCAAAAGTTGCAATATACACGTTCGTTCCGGTTTCACAAACTGCGGATGACAAGGTGCTTATTGTGTATTCATTGTGTGTTTATTATTACCACAGCCAATTATTTACCTTCAGCAACAAGCTAGCGCTCGCTGCCAGACTGGTAACCTGAGATATTTTTCCTCAAGGCATCAATGGGGTTAGCACCAAAGCCCAGCCTGGCGAGACCATTCAACTCCAGTTGTATGGAAAAGCCAGATGTATTGTTAACGCTGTTGGTTGCAAAGCGTTGCGCCAGGAAGCGCAAAGACCAGCAATCTGCCTTGTATTCAAAGCCCAGCAAGCCATCCACCATTTTTTTATCCATCATGGAGTAATTGCTTCTGCCCACCATATACCAGCGGTCTGCCATTGGCCATTGGGCCGAGACATCGACCTGCTCCAGGCTATTGCGCTGATAACGGTACTCCAGGTTCAAGACTTTTTTCGGCGAGGGCTGCCAGTGTATGCCATAGTTGGCACGCACTGATTGCCTGTCAGTCTGGCTCAGTTGCAAAGCCATTTCGCCACTCAGGGTCGACGACAGTTTACCAGTTGCTGCCAGCAGCAAATCTGAACGGCTGGGGCTGACAGTATTGTCGAGGGTAACTCTTTGCGTATTGAAATAGAAACGCTGACCGATGGCCAGTTTCAGGCTTTCATCGCCATTACCTTCAATAAAGCGCGAAATCAGGGCGGCGGTAATCTGGTTTGAATCGCCTATCCTGTCCTGACCGGTAAAGCGGTTTTCACTAAAAATCTGGGCAAAATTGAAATCGGCAACGGCGCTGTCAAAATTCGGCATGCGCGACTGGTCGCGATAAGGTGTATTGACATAGAACAGACGCGGCTCCAGGGTCTGTGTCAATGCCTTGCCAAACATCTCGGTCTTACGTTCAAACACCAGACCGCTATCTACCGAGAAAGTTGGCACTACGCGATGGAAATCAGATTCCTTGCCTGGTTCAGGATTAACCAGGTGATAGTTGGTCGCATGGAAAGACACTTTAGGAATAACAAATCCACCAGCCTGCACCAAAGGCAAAGAAATCTGTGGATTGAAAACTGCACGGTCACCCCGCACCAGAGTTGGATGCCAGAAGCGTGTCAGTATGCTATCCATGGACCAGTCCAGACCGGCGACATCATGCTGCTCTGCATGTAATTGCAATTGCGGCAACCGGTCATACGGGCGAGCTATCGGCGCAGCCAAATCTTGCAAGACCTGATAGTTCGAGGTCCTGAGAGCCAGGTTCCAGAAAGAACCGTAATACGTCAGGTTAGCTTCACGCAATAACAAGCGCTGCGCTGTTTTGGTAATGGTGCGCGAAAAGTCGGTAGGATAATCATCATCCGAGGCTGAATTGATATTCCAGGACAATTCCAGTTGCGGCAATAATTTCTGTTGGTGTATGGACGCCACCGCATAGCGGTTGGTACCCGTCACACGGTCATTGAGCAAACCTTCAACGCTGGTTTCACCCGCATAGATTTCCCCCAGATAACGCCCCTCCAGCCCCAATTGCAGACCACGTCTGGCAATCACTTTGGGGTAGATGGTCAAATCACGGTTGGGGGCGATATTAAAATAATACGGCAGCGACATTTCCGGGCCACCCTTGGATGAAGCGCCAAGAATAGGCGGCAAAAAGCCAGAATGACGTGCACCCGATAAAGGGAAGGTCAGCGAAGGCGTTGCCAAAATAGGCATGCCCAGGAAATACAATACAGACTTGCCTGCTACGCCCCTGTCCAGGCCGGTGTCCAGGCTCAGCGTATCTGATTGCAGATACCAGTCTGGGTTCAGGCCTTCACAAGTGCTATAGGTGCCGCGTGTGATAATGGAGCGTTCTTCATCCTGAAAATCGATGCGTGCAGCATGACCCTGGGCATTATTGCGCAAGAGTTTATAAACAGGATTGGCGACATAACCTGAGCTGGAATCGAGTTGCATGCGCATGGCGTCGCCGGTATAGCAGTCACCATAGCGAGTCATGCGTATCTTGCCGCTGGCCTCGACTTCATCTTCCAGATTGCGGTACGTGGCTTCGTCTGCATTGATGCGGGTGCCGCCTTTGACGACTTCGACATCATGCTCAAACTTGATATAGCGCTCTGGCCTGCCAGTGAAATTTTCAGCACGGATACTGACAGGTGCATTCTTGTCGTCCTGCTTTTGCTTTTCGCTCAGCTTTTCAAACTGTTTTTCACTGGGCAAAGCTTCTTTGGACGATTTGTCGCCAGACAGCGCTTGCGGTTGCGAAGAAAGTTGCGCCGGTAGCTGATTTTGTTGCTGGCTTGCTGCCTGAGCTTCTTCCGGCTTGGAGGTAATCACATTCTGGGCCATTGCCTGAGAAAAGTAGGCAGGCACCAAAACCGACACCAGAATTGCCGGGATAGTAGGAAACAACAGCGGTGAGTGAGATAATACGGGTTTCCTGCGCATGAATTCAGTGGTCAATAAGCGTTTTGCCAACAATGCTGGACGATGTCATACAGACAATATGCCAGAAATCAGTCGCCTATTATAGGGTAAATGCTGGCAAAACCACTTGAAGTATGCAGACAAACTAACTTCTATTAATATTTATACATGCCTTCTACCGCAATCCCAAGGAATTCTGCAGCATCTGCAGCGATCTCCCCCGAAAAAGAACAACGCAAGCAAGCGCTGCAAACCTGGCTTGCCAGCGTAAATGGACATGCCATGAAGCTGGCCAGCATGCGTGCAGCATCTGCCGATGCCAGTTTTCGCCAATATTATAGAATTGATACCGAAGATGGTCACAGCCTGATCGCTGTTGATGCACCACCGGTGACAGAGAATAGCGCGGCCTTTATCAAGATGGCGAATCTCTTGAAAAGTATCAACCTGACTGTACCCGAAGTACTGGCATACGATCTTGAGCAAGGCTTCATGCTGGTCACTGACATGGGCATGCATACCTATGGCCAGGTCTTAAATAGCGACAATGCGCACAAGCTGTATCTGGATGCCATCGACAGCCTGATCCTGTTCCAGGCGCAAAGCCAGGCAGATGTCCTGCCTGAATATGACCGGCCCTTCCTGCTGCGTGAATTGAATATTTTCAAGGAATGGTATCTAGGCAAGCATCTGGGCGTAACACTCACCGATGCGCAAAATGCCACGCTGGATAAAGTCTTTGATCACTTGCTGGCAAGTGCGCTGGCGCAGCCGCAAGTGTATGTACATCGTGACTATCACTCCCGCAATCTTATGTGGATGGACAAGGGTAACCCCGGCATTATCGATTTCCAGGATGCCGTGTATGGCCCCATCACTTACGACCTGGTGTCCTTGTTGCGCGATGCCTATGTACAGTGGGATGAAGAAATCGTGCTCGACTGGGCCATACGTTACTGGGAAAAAGCCCGACGTGCAGGTTTGCCGGTAGCACCGGACATCGACAGTTTCTACCGTGATTTTGAATGGATGGGTTTGCAGCGTCATCTGAAAATCCTCGGCATCTTCGCCCGCCTGTCACACCGCGATGGCAAGCATCACTACATAGGCGATATTCCTACCGTCATGGAATACGTCCGCAAGACCTCGAATCGCTACAAGGAACTGATCCCGCTGTTGCGTCTGCTCGATGAGCTGCAAGACAATGCGCCGCAAGTTGGCTATACCTTCTAAGGCGGAGTAAGAAAAGCCATGAAAGCCATGTTACTTGCCGCCGGGCGCGGCGAACGTATGCGCCCCTTGACCGATGCCTGCCCTAAACCATTGCTGAAAGTGCGTGGCAGGCCGCTGATAGTCTGGCATATCCTGAACCTGGTCAAAGCAGGTATCACTGAGATGGTCATCAATCATGCCCATCTGGGTCATATGATAGAAGATGCTCTCGGTGACGGTTCACGCTTTGGCGCAAAGATACAATACTCAGCCGAAGAGCAGGCGCTGGAAACTGCTGGTGGCATCGCCAAAGCTTTGCATTTGCTGGGTGATGATCCCTTTGTTGTCGTATCTGGTGACATCTATATCCCCCACTTCAATTTTGCCGAATGCCTCAATACTCTGGAAGAAAAAGATCCCTGGGGCAATCCGCACAAAGAACATGAGCGCGATATCGCCTGGTTGTATATGGTAAAGAACCCCAGCTTCCACCCGACTGGTGACTTTGCCCTGACACTGATGGGCTTGTCGAACGAAGGCACGCCGCGCCATACTTTTGGCAACATCGGCGTCTACCGGCCAGAAATGTTTGCGTCAATACGCCCGGGTGACCATGCCAAGCTCGGCCCCCTGCTGCGCGAATACATAGATGCAGGCCGCATCGGTGGCGAGCTGTATCGTGGCGAATGGCATAATCTGGGAACCCCGGATCAACTTGAAGCGCTGAACGCACCATTGAATTTCAACAAAGGCTAAGGACAAGCATGAGCATCAACACCACTACCAATTTTGCTGCCTACTCTGCACGTCGCCAGCAACTCATGTCGCAAATGCAGGCACAAGGTGGTGGTGTAGCGGTGATACCGACGGCACGTGAATGGATACGCAATAGCGATAATCATTTCCCTTTCCGCCACGATAGCCATTTTTATTATTTGTCTGGCTTCACAGAACCGGAAGCGGTGGTCGTGCTGGTTGCCACTGCAGACAAACAGCAGTCCATTTTGTTTTGCCGAGAAAAAAATCCTGAGCGTGAAATCTGGGATGGCTTTCGTTTTGGGCCAGAGGCGGCAGCCAAAGAATTTTCTTTCGATGCCGCTTATCCCATCACCAGCCTGGCAGAAAAATTGCCTGAATTGCTCAGTGATGCACATGCACTGTTTTACAGCGCTGCGCAAGAACCGCATATCGACAGCCAGGTGCAACAAAGCATGCAAGCAGTGCGCGACAAAGGCCGCAGTGGCATCAAGGCACCTGGCATTACAGTAGACGTACGTGAACTGATAGATGAAATGCGCCTGTTCAAGGATGCGACAGAAGTCGCCCTGATGCAGCGTGCAGCCAGCATTTCTGCCGAAGCGCACGCACGCGCCATGCGCAGTACCAAGCCAGGTAAATTTGAATATGAACTGGAAGCGGAATTATTGTATGAATTCCGTCGCAATGGTGCACAGGCACCGGCTTATGGTTCTATCGTCGCCACTGGTGCCAATGCCTGCATCCTGCATTATCAAAGCAATCAGGCACAGATCAAGGATGGTGATCTGGTGCTGATCGATGCCGGTTGCGAATTCGATAGCTATGCATCCGACATCACCCGCACTTTCCCTGCCAATGGCAAGTTCAGTCCCGCACAAAAACGCCTGTATGAAATCGTACTGGCATCGCAGCAGGCAGCATTGGAATATGCCCGCCCTGGCTCACAATACATGGACTGCCACAACGCAGCAGTACGTGTGCTGACCCAGGGCATGCTTGATACTGGCCTGCTGGATAAAAACAAAGTCGGTAGTCTTGACGATGCAATAGCGAGCGCGGCCTTCCGCCAGTTCTACATGCATGGTACTGGTCACTGGCTGGGGCTGGATGTGCATGACGTCGGTGATTACCGCGAAGCACTGAAAACTGGCGATACCAGAGCTTATCGCCAACTGCAAGTTGGCATGGTCATCACCATAGAACCCGGCATTTATGTGCGACCAGCAGAAGGCGTTCCGCAAGAATATTGGGAAATGGGAATACGTATAGAAGACGATATCCTGATAACAGATGGCGGCCATTTGAATTTAAGCCGCGACACACCAAAAACCGTGGCAGAGATTGAAGCCGAAATGCGTACGCGCTGAAGGTGCAAAATTAAATGACTCATACCATCAATGACGTCGATATCGCAATTTGTGGTGCAGGCCCGGTAGGCCAGGCTCTGGCCCTGCTGCTCCAGCAACAGGGTTATGCAGCGGACCGCATTGCCCTGTTTGATGCAAAGACAGCTGAACAGGCAGAACAGGATGCACGCTCCATCGCCATTTCCTATGGCAGCAGGCAAATCCTGCAAGCGGCCGGAGCATGGCCAGTCAAGGCCACAGCCATTCATGAAATCCATGTCTCACGCCGTGGTCATTTTGGCCGCAGCCTGATGCGTGCGACGGATTATGCCGTACCTGAGTTAGGCTATGTCGCACGCTATGGCGATATCATACGGCCACTGCAAGCAGCGATAGACCGCAGCGGCATACGCATACAGAGACCTTTAAGCGTAAACAACATGGAGGAAGCCGCCGACCATGTACGTCTCACTTTGCGCCACGCAGACACTGGCGAAATCAGCCATGTCAGCACCAGCATCGTCATACAAGCCGAAGGTGGTACTTTTGGTGACCAGGAACAACGCAGCCAGCGCCATGATTACCAGCAAACCGCCATCATCGCCCATGTGAATACCGATTCCCAAATCGCCGGGCGCGCTTTTGAGCGCTTCACTGAACAAGGGCCACTGGCCTTGTTACCACAAGAAGATGGCTATGCCCTGGTCTGGTGTGTGCGTCCTGAACAGGCTGAACATTTGCTGACATTGGATGAGCAGCAATTCAAACAAGCACTGCAAACTGCCTTTGGTCATCGTCTCGGCAACTTCATCAAGACCTCAGCGCGTGCATCTTATCCCTTGGGTTTGAATGCGCAGGCGTATGCGACTGCACGCACAGTCGCCATTGGCAATGCTGCGCAAACCCTGCACCCGGTTGCAGGACAAGGTTTGAACCTTGGCTTGCGCGACAGCATGGTATTGGCACGTGCACTGACGCGGCACTTGCATGACCCTGCCAGCAGCGATCCGGAAGCCGCCTTGCAAGCCTATCTGGCAGAGCGTCAGGCCGACAGAAAGCTGACCATATGCATCACCGACAGCATGGCCCGTGTATTTGCCAGCAGCCCCGATGGTTCATTCAGCCAGACCTTGCTGGGCCTGGGGCTGGGTGCGCTGGATATGGTGAAACCGGCAAAACGCATGCTGGCAGAACAAATGATGTTTGGCTGGCGCTGAGCACACACAACGGTGCGCTCAATATTATCAACTAATTCCTGATCTCCAAAGCACGATTCAGGCTCAGCGCCGCTATTGAGCAGGCTGCGCCGGATAACAGATACAGGCTGACATATTCCAACCCAAAATGTGAAGACAGTCCCAGCGCCACCAGAGGTGCGAAACCTGCACCCACCAGCCACGCCAAATCAGATGTCAAGGCAGCGCCGGTATAGCGGTATTTGGGCGCAAAATTAGAGGTCACAGCGCCTGATGCCTGCCCGTAAGACAAACCCAATACAGCAAAACCCAGCAGGATAAAAAGATCCTGTCCAAACTCACTGCCACCCAGCAAGGCTGGGACGAAACCACTGAGCACAGCTATCATCAGCGCCAGCGCAAATAACATTTTGCGGCGGCCAATACGGTCGGCGATCACACCAGAAATAATGATCCCCAGGATCATGAAGACGGCACCTATCATCTGAATTTCCAAAAATTCGCTCAGCGAACGTTTGGAATAAATCGTGATCCATGACAATGGGAACACCGTAACAAGATGGAACAGTGCATAGCTGGCCAAAGCAGCCAAAGCACCAATCAGTAAGTTACGGCCTTGTGAACGGGTCATCTCGACAATATTGGTGGGCTCCAGTTCGCGTTCATCAAGCAAATGTTTGTATTCATTGGTAGAAACCAGGCGCAAGCGGGCAAACAAGGCAACCACGTTGATCGCAAACGCGACATAGAAGGGATAACGCCATCCCCACTCCAGGAAATCTTCAGTCGACAGATTGGCAAGCATATAGGCAAACAAGCCTGCAGCGATCATGAAGCCTACCGGTGCGCCCAATTGCCCCAGCATGGCATACCAGCCGCGTTTGTTTTCTGGTGCATTTAAAGCCAGCAAGGAAGGCAAACCATCCCAGGAACCACCCAGCGCAACACCCTGCCCTATACGCAGCAAGGACAGTAAGACGATAGAAGTTGCACCCAGATGTGAGTAGGTTGGGAGAAATGCAATGCCAGCAGTAGAAACACCCAGCAAAACCAGGGCTATGGTGAGCTTGGCTTCACGTCCCAGTCTCTTCTGGATTTCCATAAAAGTCACAGTCCCAAACGGACGTGCCAAAAATGCAAATGAGAAGATCACGAAGGCATACAAAGTGCCTTCCAGTCTTTGCTCAAATGGAAAGAAAACCTGGGGAAAAACCAGCACCGAAGCAAGCGCATAGACAAAGAAATCAAAGTATTCCGACGCTCTGCCAATGACGACACCAATGGCGATTTCGCCAGGAGCAATCGAGGAATGATCGGAATTGGTATTTCTGACATTGCCGCTTGCAGTAGCGGTCATATAGCTGGAAGGCAGTTCATTCTCATTGGTGCTGATGCTGGCCATGATGGTCCCTCGAATCTTGTCTCTAATGGTCTCTGAAAATTATAGCCAGGTCCTTGAGCGCTCTTCATTTTTAATGCTTATTTGAAAACTAGGACAAAACGTCCAATCGCCAAGGCCTTTTTGTAAAGGTACATTAGCACAAATTTCTATAATCATTGACCTATCTCAATATGCTTCCCTTATTTGCACGACGCGCATTTGCTATTTTTTCTGCAATTTTGTTGACGGCTTGCAACACGGTGGTGATGAATCCATCCGGCGATATCGCCTCTCAACAAAGCCATTTGATATGGGTAGCTACGCTACTGATGTTGCTCATCATCGTGCCAGTGATCTTTCTGACCGTCCTGTTTGCCTGGCGTTACAGACAAAATAATACTTCAGCAAAGTATGAACCTGACTGGGACCATTCAACCCAGCTTGAACTCGTGATCTGGGGTGCGCCGCTGCTGATTATCATTGCCCTGGGCCTGATCACCTGGATCAGCACGCATACGCTGGACCCTTACCGCAAATTGTCGCGCCTGGATGAAAATCGCCCTCTCCCTGTTGATGCAAAGGTCCTCAACGTCGAGGTTGTAGCACTGGACTGGAAATGGCTGTTCATTTACCCTGACCTTGGCATTGCCACAGTCAATGAGCTTGCAGCACCGGTGGACGTGCCTGTGCGCTTCAAGATTACTGCATCCAATGTCATGAATTCCTTCTTTATCCCCGCATTGGCTGGCCAGATCTATGCCATGCCGGGCATGCAAACTACGCTCAATGCAGTGATTAACAAACCTGGTGAATTCGATGGCTTTTCGGCCAATTATAGTGGCGCAGGCTTCTCTGACATGCGCTTCAAGTTTCATGGGATGAGTGCCCAGAATTTTGATTCGTGGGTGCAAGCTGCCAAAACAAAAGCGCAGATACTGGACAGGACGACTTATCTGAAGTTGGAAAAACCGAGTGAGCGTGAACCAGTACGTCATTACGCCAGTGTCGATGCAGATTTGTATCATGCCATCCTGAACCGTTGCGTCAGTGCTGGCGAAGTGTGCATGGACAAAATGATGATGAGTGATGTCAGGGCAAATGCCAAGGCCTATGCCGCATCTGATGCAAAAATGGATTTCAGTAATTTATTCACGCAACGCCTGGAACAAGATAACGTAGCCCGCGCAGCACGCGCAGAACGATTGTCAGCCTATCTGGATGCTGACATTTGTAAAGCATCTCCTCTTATCATCGGAAATAAATGATGCAAGACCATCTCGATTTGACGAAGCTCATCTTCGGTCGTCTCTCATGGGACGCGATTCCCTTTCATGAACCTATCCTGCTGGCGACCTTTGCCGCTGTCGCTATCGGTGGTGTCGCGGTTCTTGCGGCAATGACGTATTTCCGTGTATGGGGCATGTTGTGGCGTGAATGGTTTACCAGTATCGATCACAAAAAGATAGGCATCATGTACGTG
The DNA here is from genome assembly GCA_016200895.1 of Burkholderiales bacterium. Classification (GTDB taxonomy): domain Bacteria; phylum Pseudomonadota; class Gammaproteobacteria; order Burkholderiales; family Burkholderiaceae_D; genus Undibacterium. Next base: position 42,821 of record JACQDX010000114.1, on the reverse strand, counting down.
ATTTTTGCATTGGTGATGCTGCTGCGCGGCTTTGCTGATGCCCTCATGATGAGGCTGCAGCAAGCGCTGGCATTTGGTGATTCTGCAGGTTTCTTGCCGCCACATCACTATGACCAGATCTTTACCGCGCATGGCGTGATCATGATCTTTTTCGTGGCCATGCCGCTGGTGACTGGCTTGATGAACTACGTGGTACCGCTGCAAATCGGCGCACGCGACGTGGCTTTCCCTTTCCTGAACAATTTCAGTTTCTGGATGACTGCCTTTGGCGGCGGCCTGGTGATGGTGTCGCTGTTCGTGGGCGAATTCGCTCGCACTGGCTGGCTGGCATATCCACCACTGTCTGGCATCATGGCCAGCCCGGATGTGGGGGTTGACTACTATATCTGGTCATTGCAGATCGCCGGCGTCGGGACTTTGCTGTCGGGGATTAACCTGATCGCCACCATCATTAAAATGCGTGCGCCTGGCATGACGATGATGAAGATGCCGGTGTTTACCTGGACTGCGCTGTGCACCAATGTATTGATCGTTGCGGCTTTCCCTGTCCTTACCGCAGTATTGGGCATGTTGTCACTCGATCGTATGGTAGGTACGCATTTCTTCACCAACGACCTGGGCGGGAACGCCATGATGTATGTGAACCTGATCTGGATCTGGGGTCACCCTGAAGTCTATATCCTGGTGTTGCCCGCGTTTGGTATTTTTTCTGAAATCGTATCGACATTCTGTAGCAAGCGTTTGTTTGGTTATACCTCAATGGTTTACGCGACTGTGGTTATCACTATCCTGTCTTACCTGGTATGGCTGCATCACTTCTTCACCATGGGTTCTGGCGCAAGCGTGAATTCCTTCTTCGGTATTACGACCATGATTATCTCGATTCCTACCGGAGCGAAGATATTCAACTGGCTGTTCACGATGTACCGTGGCCGTATCCGTTTTGAATTGCCCATGTTGTGGACCATAGGTTTCATGATCACTTTCGTCATCGGCGGCATGACAGGCGTCTTGCTCGCCGTGCCACCTGCTGATTTCGTTTTGCACAATAGCCTGTTCCTGATTGCCCACTTCCATAACGTCATTATCGGTGGCGTGCTGTTCGGCATGTTCGCTGGGATTAACTACTGGTTCCCAAAAGCTTTTGGCTACAAACTGGATGACTTCTGGGGCAAATGCTGCTTCTGGTTCTGGACCATAGGCTTTTATTTCGCCTTCATGCCTCTGTATGTACTTGGCCTGATGGGTATCACAAGACGTTTGAGCCATTTTGAAGATCCGTCCCTGCAAATCTGGTTCCAGATCGCTGCTTTCGGTGCATTCTTGATTGCTTTGGGTATTGCATCCTTCATCATCCAGTTATTTGTCAGCTACAAGCGCCGTGAGTCTTTACGAGACTTCACCGGTGACCCATGGGGTGGCCGCACACTGGAATGGTCAACCTCCTCGCCACCTGCTCCCTATAACTTTGCCTTCACACCCAAGGTCTATGATAACGATGCCTGGGCTGATATGAAGAGCAATCAATACAGCAGGCCAACGGATGGTTTTGTGCCTATCCATATGCCAAAGAATACAGGTGCAGGCTTCATCATTGCCTTGCTGAGCGCGGTATGTGGTTTTGCCCTGATCTGGCAAATGTGGTTGCTGGCTGGCCTGGGCTTTGTAGCCATGATGGCGGCGATTATCGTCCATACCTTTAATTACAAGCGCGACTACTATATTCCCGTTGCCGATGTCATCCGTACTGAAGATGAACGTACTCGCCTGCTAGGTGCCAGCTATGTCTGATACTGCGACTTTCCCAAATGGGGGCACGAACTTGAATACCAGTGCAACTTCTGAACCTGGCAGGTTTGCCAGCAGCGATTTTTATGTCAAGGAATATCATCCGGAAAACGGCACCTTGCTCGGTTTCTGGATGTACCTGATGAGCGATTGCCTGATCTTCGCCTGCCTGTTTGCTACCTATGCTGTACTTGGCCGTAATTATTCCGGCGGCCCTACCGGCGCAGAATTGTTCGACCTGCCACTGGTCGCCGTCAATACCTCACTGCTGTTGCTGTCCTCTATCACCTATGGCTTTGCCATGCTGGAAATGCAGCGCAAGCGTGTTAAAGCAACCTTGATCTGGCTCGCTGTTACCGGTTTGCTGGGTGCAGGTTTTATCAGCCTTGAACTGTATGAATTTGTGCATCTGATACATGAAGGCGCGGGCCCACAACGCAGCGGCTTTTTGACCTCGTTCTTTGCGCTGGTGGGTACGCATGGCCTGCACGTGACTTTCGGTATTGTCTGGCTGATTACCCTGATGTTCCAGATAGGCCGTCATGGCCTGACTCCAGAGAATGGCAGGCGACTGATGTGCCTGTCCATGTTCTGGCATTTCCTGGACGTGATCTGGATCGGTGTATTTACCTTTGTTTATTTGATGGGAGTCTTGCCATGAGCGCACACCAAGAACACACGGCGCATGGTCATGACGATCATAACGGGCATCACGGTGATCACCACGGCCATACGCATGCCAATCATGGCAGCCTGAAAGACTACACCACCGGATTTTTCCTGGCAGTGATCCTGACTGCAATGCCCTTCTGGCTGGTCATGGGGAAAGTCTTGAGCAAATCAAGCACCACAGGCCTGGTCCTGCTGGCGTTTGCAGCAGTGCAGATCGTGGTACACATGGTGTATTTCCTGCACATGAATAGCAAGTCCGAAGGCGGCTGGTCTATGCTGGCGTTACTGTTCACCGGCATGCTGGTATTTATCATGATGAGCGGATCCCTGTGGGTGATGTACCACCTGAATCACAATATGATGCCCGCCATGATGCATGAAACAGAAACAAAGCCAGAATCGATCAATGGCGAGCCTATGCCCATGTCAAAGCCAGAAGCACAATCGATGCCGGCAGCGGACAACGCGAAGCCTATGCCATCCATGCAATGAGTGAGCCTGATCAAGCAATGGCTGATAAAGAGGCTGATCTTAGCTTAAAGACAGGTCAGCCCAAGCATCTTGCACGTCATTCCAATTTATTCAAAATAGGCTTCACGGTCTGCATGTTTGCTATTTTTGCAGGCTTCATTTCACTGGGTGCCTGGCAAATCATCAGGCTTCAATGGAAGCTCGATTTGATAGAGCGGGTTGAACAGCGTGTACACGCAGCGCCAGTACCTCTTGCCGATTTTTCGCTATGGCCGCAAGTCAATCCAAGCACGGATGAGTATCGCCATGTGCAGCTTAGCGGCGTTTTCCTGTATGAGAAAACAGTACTGGTCCTGGCCTCGACGGAATTAGGTGGCGGCTTTTGGGTCATGACTCCGTTCGCGGTTGCAGATCAAGCTACGATCCTGGTCAATCGTGGTTTTATCCCGGAAAAAATGGCTGCGCCATATCAGTCATCAAAAATAAAAGAGCGGGCTAGCTCATCTGATGCCAGCACCATTAAGATCACTGGCCTATTGCGCATGACCGAACCGGGCGGAGGTTTTTTGAGAAAGAATAATCCTGCCGGTAATCGCTGGTACTCGCGCGATGTGCATGCCATTGCGGCTGCAACTGGCTCGACCAGGCCTGCGCCCTTTTTCATCGATATGGATGCAAGTCCGGCAAACGATAAACTCAGTACAACGCAAAATGACGGCTCGGCAAACCAACCCATCGCAGGTTTGACCGTGATTCATTTTCACAATAACCATTTAATTTATGCCGTAGTTTGGTTCCTGCTGGCAACCATGACGGCCGCAGCCTGTGTGTATGTCATCCGGGATAGAAGAAATATCAGCGCAGGGAGCAAAAGCATAAACCAGGCTGGAATTGCAAATTTAATATACCTCCCATGATCTGTTAGCATGCACTAAAAAGCACAATAACGGGACACGGCAAGCATGATAAAAAAAGTACTTCCTTATAATATCGGGCAAGGATTAGTGACTAAAACTACAACTGAAACACGCTCAAAACAGTCCGCCATTGCGATAGCGTACGAAAACTCCGCTGGCCACAAGAATATGCTGCAGCTTATTCAGTTACGCTGGCTTGCTGTGTTTGGTCAGTTATCAACGATTTTGATCGTGATGTTTGGCTTTGGTATACATTTGCCTATCGTCAAAATGCTGGTTGTGCTGATCTGCCTGATCGGTTTTAACATTGCCAGCCATTTGCGCTGGCACAAGCGCGTGTACGTGACCAATGGCGAACTCGTTTTTGCCTTGCTGATCGATGTATTCAGCCTGACGGCACAGTTGTATTTCGGCGGAGGTACCTCAAACCCCTTTGCTTTTCTGTATCTCCTGCAAGTGATTTTAAGTGCAGTCTTGCTGGAAGCCTGGTCCACCTGGATCATCGTCGTCATCACCAGTGCCTGCCTGGCCGGACTATCACTGTTTTCTGAGCCCCTGCCGCTGCCACCAAGTGAAACCGGCGGGCTATCGCGCTTATATGTAGCTGGCTTCATTATTTGTTTCATGCTCAATGCTGCGCTGCTGGTTTTCTTTATCACCCGCATAGGCCGCAACCTGCATGCACGGGATGTCCAGCTGGCTGATCTGCACCAAAGGGCAGTTGAAGAAGATCATATTGTGCGCATGGGTCTGCTGGCTTCTGGTGCAGCGCATGAATTGGGTACGCCACTGGCAACACTCTCGGTCATCCTCGGTGACTGGCGACGCATGCCGGAGTTCAGGAAAAACCCCGAGCTTCTGGAAGAGATCAGCGAAATGGAAACGCAGTTGCAGCGCTGTAAAAGCATCGTTAGCGGTATCCTGCTGTCTGCCGGAGAAGCGCGTGGCGAATCTGCCGTCAAAACGACGATCAATACTTTCTTGAATGATCTTATCAAAGAATTTACATCCACCCGGACGGTAGTTTCATTTGGTTTTGATAATCAAATCAAGGAAGATATTCCCATCGTCTTTGATACCGCCCTCAAACAAATGGTCTGTAACGTACTCGATAATGCTCTGGAAGCCTCCCCGGACTGGTTGCGCTTGGAAGTCAGGCGCGAAGATGATTCATTGATATTCACCGTAGTCGATCACGGGCATGGTTTTGACCCCGTCATCTTGTCGCATATAGGAGAACCGTATCAATCCACTAAAGGCCGCCCGGGCAGTGGTCTGGGATTATTTTTTGTCGTTAACGTGGCACGCAAACTAGGTGGTCATGTCACTGCATCCAATCGCGAAGAAGGTGGTGCTATCGTACAATTGAGTCTGCCGCTTTCGGCGATTAAGCTTTAGGAACCTCTGATTAAGCTACTGCGCGCCGCTATTTTGAGCCTGCGATGCTCGCCGTACAGTCGTACGAAGCGCGCCCGGGTTGTCAATGCGTAAAACTAACGGCGCTCGCTATGCTTAATCAGAGATTCCTTAAGCAGATTATTCCGGTAAGAAAATCAATAAAGACTTTACAATGTCACAAGATCTGGAATAACAGCTCTGTCCCGTCTCATCGAAATACAGCTTTAACCTCAGGAATTATTTCACTATGTCAGAGAATCGTCTGCTACTCATTATCGAAGACGATACTGCTTTTGCCCGCACACTGGGCCGTTCGTTTGAGCGGCGCGGCTATACAGTCCTGCACGCAAGTAGCAAGGAAGATGCAGAAAAATTATTATCAGATCATATGCCTGCTTACGCTGTCGTTGATCTGAAGTTGAACGGGCACTCTTCGGGCCTTGCCTGCGTACAGCTTTTGCATCAGCACAATCCCGACATGCTGATTGTCGTACTCACAGGATTTGCCAGTATTGCGACTGCCGTGGAAGCGGTCAAACTAGGGGCTTGCCAATACCTGTCCAAACCTTCCAACACCGATGATATTGAAGCTGCCTTTGGACATATCGCTGGCACTGCAGATGTAGAAATTACGAATCGTCCCACTTCCATTAAAAACCTGGAGTGGGAAAGAATCCACGAAGTACTGGCCGAAACCGACTTTAATATTTCCGAAACAGCCCGCAGGCTAGGCATGCACAGACGCACGCTGGCGCGCAAGCTGGAGAAACAAAGAATTAAGTAGCAAGACTTACGCAAAACCACCCCCAGCGGCGTTGCAGCTCCCGCATTTAGCAAAATTCGGTACTAAAGTACTGTCTTCGTCGCTGACGGTGTAGTCGTGATTTCAGACATATATTGTCTGCCGATGTAACGAACATCCCTTGCAAGGGATGTTCCCTAAAAGCAATAACTTTACTAGGGCAATTTTGCGTAAGTCCCAGTAAATTACTGATCTGTTATTTTTTGAGCAAAAACAGTAAATACCGGCCGCGCAAGGATTACTCTATAATCCGCCCTTCAACTGAAAGGATATACCATGAAAATGCGCATCAAAAGACGCCATCTGAATTTTGGACGCTTGTACAATCACCAACTGGCTGCTGTTCTGGAAGCTGCATTTGAAGAATTCAAAAGCAATTTCAGCGAGCAAGGCGCATCCCTGACTGAGTCCATAGACTCACTGCAAGACTTGGGTGCCAGCTATCGCCATTTCAAGAAATTTGCCCTGCGTTTCGCCAAGGCACATTAAGTTTCTAATGCGCTTGGGGGTGAGACTGCTCATCCTTAAGTGCAATCTCACTCTGAGCAGCATCCCGCAATACCAAATCCTCCATCGCTAGTCACAGTCCCACTGCCATCTGTTGCGTAAAAAACTGTATCCTGGTTGTCGCATTTTTTGGGAGTACAATTTCCTCTCCTGACACAAACAGAGTTCCCTCATGAAACTGTATCCACTATTCCTGTTGATGGCAACTGCCACCGTATTCAGCCCTGGTCCTGGTGTAGTCATGACGCTAACAAATGCCTTGCGCTATGGCATGCGCGGCACTTTTGGGGGCATTCTGGGTATCGCTTTTGGCGCACTGATTGTTGCGGCAATTTCTGCCACCAGCGTGGGTGTGATTCTGGCGGCTTCTGCCACTGCATTTACTATCCTCAAACTACTCGGTGCGGCTTACCTGATTTTTCTGGGTATCAAACTCTGGCGTGCACCTGCTTTCCGTTTTACCGAAGGCAATGCCCATGAAGCGAGTTTCAAGAAGCGCTTTCTGGAAGGTCTGTCTTTACAAATGACCAATCCCAAGGCGATTTTTTTCTTCCTGTCGATATTCCCGCAATTCATAGACCCAGCCATGAGTTATGGCTTGCAATTTGCCGCACTGGTCATGACTTACAGTAGCCTGATTGTCATCATCCATAGCAGCTATGCGATTTTTGCAGGGCGCGCCAAGAACTGGCTGACATCTGAAAAAGGTGGTTCTTACATGAATAAAATCGGAGCAACCACTTTTATATTTTTCGGCTGCGCCCTGGTTGGTGCTAAACGTGCGGTGTAAGCAAGGCACACGCACTCCATCAATATCCGTTCAGTTTTCAAGAGATTGCTGTGCAGCGCACAAGTGCAAGGCTGCAACGGATTCATTCATTCTTGACATTTGATAACAAGTACGGACAAAGATTTCTGCTAGGATAATTAAAAGTACAGGGTATTTCAGCAAACTTAATCCCCCAGCACCATTCACCGTCCGAGGTGTGCATGTCAACTAGACGCATAGGGATGTCTGACATCGTCATAGGCCAGGCTTTGCCCTGGGATGTCTATGGCAGCGATGGCAGCCTGTTATTACGCAAAGGCTTTATTGTCATCAGCCCAAATCAAGTATTGTCACTGATAGAACGCGGCCTGTTTGCCGATACTGGCAAATCTGACGGTGGTTTGCGCGGCGATGGCAAGCCCGCAGAAAAAGCCAGTGAAGCCCCGTCGGTCGTGCGCACCATCAATGCCGTACGCACAGAATTGCGCAGGCTGGTCTATAACCTCAGTACCGAAACTGATGTGCAAGCGCAGATTATCTCACTGACCAAAAAAATGGGTGCAGCAGTCTTCATGGCACCCGATGTGGCGCTGGGTTGCATCTTGCTGAACCAGGACGACAACTATGGCCCCCGGCATTCTGTCGATACTGCCGTAGTATCCCTGCTGATCGCCCGTACACTTAAAAAGCCTGCTGATGAAATGCTCTTGCTGGCAGCTGCCGCACTGACCATGAATGTCGCCATGCTGAGGCAGCAAGAGAAACTGCAAGAGAAAAGTGAAACACTGAACGCGGCAGAACAGGAATTGATTTCGCAGCATCCTGAAGCTGGTGTCGCCATGCTGCGTGCCGCAGGAGTTGACAACGAAGACTGGCTATCCTGGGTCTTGCACCACCATGAGAGTGAAGACGGCAGCGGCTATCCCGCCAAGAAGACCAGCGTAGATATCCCGCAAAATGCCAAGATCATTTCCCTCGCCGACCGTTACTGCGCCCGCGTATGTGCACGCAGTTACCGCAAATCCATGCTGCCCAATGCGGCGTTACGCGATATTCTGGTAGAAGGTAAATCCAAGATCGATCCCATGCTGGTCACGGTTTTTATCAAGGAACTGGGTACTTACCCCATAGGCACTTTCGTCAGACTGGAGAGCGGCGAAATCGCCGTGGTAACTGGCAAAGGTGAGACCACGACGACACCTTTTGTACACGCACTTCTTGGGCCTCGAGGCACACCGCTATCCATGCCACTCAGGCGCGACACGCAAAAACCCCTGATGGCGATACGTGAAGTCTTGCACCGCGACCAGGTATCAGTCAAATTTACCATGCGTCATTTATGGGGCGATATCGCCCGATTATGAAAACACTAGACTAGCCCGCACTGGCAAAATGCCGATTGCCTATCCACCGGAATTTAAGTAAACACTATCATGAATAACGACCTCCCTGAGTCAGCAACAATCGGCAGTGAAGAAAGTTTCGAAGAGCTGAACAATCCTGATTATTGCAGCCTGGTGTATTTGTATTTCTCGGATACCGATGAAGGTCAGCAACTGGCCGCAACTCTGGAAATGTATCATCATGAAGTCATCTGCTTTGATGAGGCAGATGAATTGCAATCTGCCATCATGGTGAGGATGCCACAGGCGCTGGTTGTCGATGTAGATAGTCCGGCAGGGATGGCGACCCGCAAGAAAATTTCTAACCGCGTCATCAGCAACTTCCCCATCATTTACATTTCGGCGATAGATGATTTCGCACAGCGGCTGGCCGCTGTCAGGGAAGGTGCTGCAGGCTATTTTCTCAAACCCTTGGATGTCGAAGCGCTGAGCGCGAAGATAGATGAAAAAATCGCCAGGAATGAAGTGCTGGCCTATCGCATACTCGTGGTCGATGATGATGAAATGCTGGCCGCCTATTTCGATGCCATACTCAGCAGCGCTGGCATGCATGTGAGGTCCATCAATGACCCCAGTGAAATTCTTGAGTCCATGAAAAAATTCAAGCCTGAGCTGGTGCTGACAGATTTGAACATGCCAGTCTGCAATGGCCTGGAGATGGCGCAAATCATCAGGCAAAATAATCGCTATCTGGATGTACCTATCGTTTTCCTATCCAGTGACATACAAAAAGAAATGAACGTCATAGAAACCGGGGCAGATGATTTTCTCAGCAAACCCATAGACCCGGAAAAGCTGATTTCTACTATCGCCAGCAGGGCAGAACGTTATCGTAATCTGCGCAAGCAAAGATAAATTAGTCTATCGGCAAGCCGCTAACGGGCTTGATTTCTTCCATGCAGATCATGGACCGCAGAGAGGCAACCCCCGGCACCTGCATCAGGGTATCTGTGAGGAATTGCGACAGACTTTTCAAATCACTGGCAACCACTTTGAGAATGTAATCAAAGTCGCCAGAGATGGTGTGGCATTCTATGATTTCCGGGAAAGCCTTCAATTGCCGCTCTACCTCACGTACATTGCGAAACTGTTCCCTATCCAGAGACAGATTAACAAATGCCATCACCCCAAGGCCCAGCGCCTCCGGCGCAACCTGCGCAACATAAGCACGTATCACACCTTTTTCTTCCAGCGTCCTGACCCTGCGCAGAGTTTGCGGAGCCGACAAATGTATACGCTCGGCCAGGCTCAAATTGCTCATGCGTCCATCTTGTTGCAAATGGCGCAAGATACTGCGGTCATACACGTCCATCTAAACCTCCTGGCTTTATCCCGATTTTCAGGATATTTTGTCATTTTCCATAAATAAGAAATTAAAACACATTAATTCAAAATAAATGAAACTTAATTTCTATTTAAATGAAATTTACATCTTATTTAGCAATCTAATTCTTTGCCCGGCTGGCTACAATGGTAAACAGAATACATAGCACAACAGGTGCGCAAGAGCCTGATGCGAAATGGGTCTGGTGGATTTTCAAAAACCTCACTCTTCTTTGAAGGAGTGAATGGAAGTCTCGCAACATCAGGAAAACCAGGGTGATTTCGCAATAGCCTCTGAAATGTGTTCCCGCAAGTCCTTATATATAAATATGGTAAACACGGAGAACATTATGGTGACCTTCATCGGCACAAAAGAAATGCAAAACCACTTGAAGAAAACCAGGCTGGAAGATGCCATTGCGCGTCTGGCTGGCATGATCAAGGAAGATTATTTGCGCTGGCAGTCGTTTGACAAATCAGCGCGGGTAGCCAATCATTCAGACGTAGGTGTCATAGAACTGATGCCTATCTCTGACGGTAGTCAATACTCATTCAAATACGTTAATGGCCACCCCAAAAACACCCAGGCTGGTTTGCTGACGGTAACTGCATTTGGCGTGCTGGCAGATGTGAACACTGGCTACCCTCGCCTGCTGTCAGAGCTGACACTGACAACCGCCATACGCACTGCCGCCACCTCTGCCCTGGCAGCCACTTATATGGCCAGGCCAGACAGCCGTGTTATGGCCCTGATCGGCAATGGTGCGCAAAGTGAGTTCCAGGCAGTGGCTTTTCATGCCATGCTGGGCATCAAAGAGTTGCGTGTATATGACATTGACCCTGCAGCAACCGACAAATTAATCCATAATTTGCGCATGTATCCAGAATTACGCGTGATACGTGCCAGCTCCACTGCCGAGGCAGTCAAGGGCGCGGATATAGTAACCACGGTGACAGCAGACAAAACCAATGCCATCATATTGACCCCGGACATGATAGAACCCGGCATGCATATCAATGGCGTAGGTGGCGATTGCCCAGGCAAGACAGAATTGCATGCAGACATTTTGAATAATGCCTATGTGGTGGTGGAGTACGAACCACAATCCCGCATAGAAGGTGAATTGCAGCAAATGCCTGCTGACTTCAAGGTGACCGAACTGTGGACTATCCTGGCAGGTAATGCCACAGGCCGCAGCAATACAGAGCAAGTCACGGTATTTGATTCTGTCGGATTTGCGCTAGAAGATTTTTCTGCCATGCGTTATCTGGAAAAATATGTCATGCAGGCAAATTCACCGGTGCTGGATCTGATCCCTGAAATGATGAACCCGAAAGACCTGTTTGGTATGGGAATGGCAGCAACAAGCACCAATGTTGCCAGCCCTGCCCGTAGCAATACAGATTGTGCAGCACCAATAAACGCTTGAAGTCTATCCTGACCCAGGCATTACACTAGAAACGAATGAAAACCATTTCCTTAATTGGAGCGCCTACCGATGTAGGTGCAAGCGTCAGAGGCGCGGGCATGGGGCCCGATGCATTACGTGTGGCTGGCCTGAACGAGGCTTTGACGGCACGCGGCTTGAAAGTCATCGATCATGGCAATTTGCATGGTCCGGCCAATCCCTGGGAGCAACCAGTGAATGGCTTGCGCCATCTGAAAGAGGCGATAGACTGGAACCAGGCTGTGTATGATGCCGTCGCCAAGGCCTTGCAAGATGGCCATATGCCCATGATGCTCGGTGGTGATCATTGTCTGGCGATAGGTTCCATCAGCGCGGTGGCAGCCCACTGCCGCCGCGCTGGCAAAAAATTGCGCGTCTTGTGGTTTGATGCCCATGCCGATAGCAACCTGTCCACTATCAGCCCTACCGGCAATATCCACGGCATGCCAGTCGCCTGCCTCATGGGTCATGGCCCCAAAGAGCTGATCAACTACAGCGGCCAGACGCCTGCCATCCAACCGACCGACATACGCCTGATAGGCATACGCAGCGTCGATGATGGCGAGCGCAAGTTCATCCATGAAATGGGTATGCAGGTATTCGACATGCGTTACATCGATGAATATGGCATGCGCAATGTCATGTCTTCCGTATTGGCTAACCTTGATAGCAATACCCATTTGCACGTGAGTTTTGACCTCGATTGCCTGGACCCCGGTATCGCCCCTGGCGTAGGCACAGCGGTACTCGGCGGCCCAACTTATCGCGAAGCACAGTTGTGCATGGAAATGATTGCCGATACCGGCTTGATGGCATCGCTGGATGTAGTAGAGCTGAACCCGGCACTGGATGTGCGTAACCAGACAGCCGTGCTGGCAGTCGATTTGATCGAAAGCCTGTTTGGGAAATCCACATTGGTCAGAATGTAAGGCGTATAAGAATATGCATCATTAGTGCACGTGCTGATGATGCATATCCGGATAATGCGGATGTTTGTGCCTTAAGGGATGATGCTGGTGCTGATGCACATGTGGCTCGGTGCCATCCCACCCGGCTTCATGTTCATGCTGGTGATGCAGGTCATGGGTATGTTCATGCGTATGCTGCAGAGCTTCGTGATCATGTTCGTGCTCATGGTTTTCGGTCAGATGTAGCCAGATGCCCGCCAACATCAAAAATGCAGCCAGCCAAAAGACACTACCGGGCCGTTCCCCCAGAAACAGCAAAGACACGACCGTCCCGACAAAAGGTGCTGACGAAAAATAGGCGCCGGTGCGTGCAGCACCCAGATGCCGCAGTGCCAGTACAAACATGACCAGGCTAAGACCATAGCCAGAAAACCCTATCAGGCCCACCGATAGCAAGGTGTAGTCATGCGGCAGTTGATAGCCTGATGCCAGAGCAATACTCAGGTTGACGGCACCTGCAACCAAACCCTTGATGCCTGCAATTTGCAAGGCATCACTGGCAGCCACCTTGCGCGTCAGATTATTGTCAATGGCCCAACACAAGCAAGCCGCTGCAATCGCTAAAGCGCCCCACGGCACGCCCAAAACCGGCACTTGATCCCAGGATAAAAGCACACCTGCCACCACGATCAACAGCATACCCAGAAAGATGCGCTGGTCAAAATTTTCTTTGAAAACAAACCAGGCAAGCAATGCTGTCAATACACCTTCCAGATTCAGCAACAGAGACGTTGTCGACGCTGGTGTCAGCGTCAAACCCATCATCAATAACACTGGCCCGGCAACACCGCCAGTGAGTATTGCACCAGCAAGCCAAGGGAAATCTGGCCGGGTGAGTGGCACAAATTGATCCTGCTGGTTACGAAAAATGACGGAGCGCAAAATAAAAATCAGCAACAAGCCCAAGCCACTGCTCATGTACAAGACACCCGCCAGCATGACTGGGGCAATATCCGCCACCATCGTCTTGGCGAATGGCGTGCTGATGCCAAACAGGGCGGCTGCCAGCAATGCGTAAATAACGCCTTTATTCATCAAATGATTTTTCATACATTTTTCTGGCAACTATCAAAAACATCATCAATGACAGCCACTACCGTGACTACCCAGATTGCGCACCGGATGCTCTTCCGCCGTACCCAGGTTTTGCAAAATACCGCAGTCTTTTGTTGCCTGCACACTGGTGCATAGCTTGCGCAGGGATTTTAACTGCAACTCCAGTCCCTTCAATTCCTTGATGCGGTGCGCAACATGTTCTATATGCTTGTCAAGCAGGGCATTTACTTCTGAACAATTATCCTCAGGCGCATCGCGGAACTGCAATAACTGGCGTATTTCATCCAGTGTCATATCCAGTGAACGGCAATGCCGTATGAATTGCAGGCGTTCTGCATGCATTTCGCCATACAGGCGAAAATTACCCTGCGAACGGCTGGCTTGTGGCAGCAAGCCTTCTTTTTCATAGTAGCGTATGGTTTCTACCAGACAGCCAGACCGTTTTGCCAATTCGCCAATTTTCAATTCCATTTTGCTTGCCTCGCTCAATTCAATCTAATGCTTGACTCTATACCTGCTACAGGGTGTCTAATACTCACTATACCTCTTTTCCGGAGTCAGCATGGCGCACAAGCATGAACACGATCACTCAGAACACTCACATGAGCACGAACATGAGCCAGCGCACAAGCATGCCCATACCTGTTGTGACCACAGCGAAGTCAAACTGATACAGGATAATGAAAAGGCCATAGTCGCGCCTGCGGGTACTTCTACCGTGGTGTACTCCATAGAAAATATGGATTGCCCGACAGAAGAAGGCTTGATACGCAATAAGCTGAGCCCCATGCCCGGTATAGCCCAGCTTGATTTCAATCTCATGCAGCGCAAATTGACGGTCAGCCATACACTGGAAAACCAGGCAAAAATACAGACTGTACTAACGTTAATCGGCATGCAGGCAGTGCTGTTAAGCGAAGATGGAAAAAACAATGAAGACGCAATCGCCATCCCAGCAGCCAACCCTTCACACAAATGGTGGTTGCTGAGTGCTTCCGGCGTGGCTGCGGTAATCGCAGAAACCTATGCCTACATCAGCGGCGCAGAAAAAGCCTGGCCCGTCATGCTCTTGTCTGCCCTTGCGATACTACTCAGTGGCACCAGCACTTATAAAAAGGGCTGGATAGCCCTCAAGAATCTGAACCTGAACATCAATGCCCTGATGACGATTGCCGTCACCGGTGCACTGATCATAGGGCAATGGCCGGAGGCAGCCATGGTCATGGTCTTGTTCAGCCTGTCAGAAGCCATAGAAGCAATGTCGCTGGACCGCGCCCGCAATGCCATACGCGGCCTGATGGCAATGACGCCTGAAACTGCCAGCGTCTTGCAGGCAGATGGTAGCTGGCTGGATGTTGCGGCCAAAGCTATCGCCATAGGCGCTACGGTAAGGGTCGCCCCGGGTGAACGCATCCCGCTGGATGGTGAACTCAGCAAGGGGCAATCTTCAGTCAACCAGGCAGCTATCACGGGCGAGAGCATACCGGTTGCCAAGACAGTCGGCGACAAGCTGTTTGCCAGCACCATTAATGAAACCGGATCTTTTGAATACCGCGTCACTGCTGCACAAACTGACTCCACCCTGTCACGCATCATCCATGCGGTTGAAGAAGCGCAAGGCAGTCGTGCACCGACACAACGCTTTGTTGACAGCTTTGCCAAGGTGTACACGCCCATTGTGTTTGTACTGGCGCTGGTTGTCATGCTCATCCCTCCCCTGCTACTGGGTCTGCCATGGATGGTCTGGATCTACAAGGCGCTGGTCCTGCTGGTAATTGCCTGCCCGTGTGCGCTGGTGGTTTCTACCCCTGTGACTGTGGTCAGCGGGCTGGCGGCAGCGGCCAAGGCAGGCATACTCATCAAAGGTGGTGTGTATCTGGAAGAAGGCCGCAAGTTGAAGTCACTGGCGCTGGATAAAACTGGCACCATCACCCAGGGCAAACCCGTCGTTACTAATCTCACGCCGCTCAACGGCGATCAGGCCACGGCATTGCGGCTGGCAACCAGCCTGGCTGGCCGCTCTGATCATCCGGTGTCAGGCGCAGTGACTGCCTATTCGACAATTCAAGGCAGCAACGCATTGGAAGTAGTTAACTTTGAGGCGATTGCAGGCCGTGGTGTCAAAGGCCAGATAGCGGGTAAATGGTATTACCTCGGCAATCACCGTTTGATAGAAGAACTCAAGATTTGCAGCCCGGCTACCGAGGCAGCGCTGTTTGCGCTGGAGGCGGAAGGCAAGACAGCCGTAATCATTGCCGACGAAGAAAAGGCATTGGCGGTGATAGCCGTGGCAGATACCGTGCGTGAAAGCAGCCGCCAGGCAATTGCAGAACTGCATGCGCTGGGCATACGCACTGTCATGTTGACTGGCGATAATGAAATGACTGCAAAAGCGATTGCAAAAAACGTGGGCATTGATGATGCACGTGGCAATCTGCTGCCTGAAGACAAACTGGCCGCCATCAACGACGAGTTGGCGAATCACGGCACGGTAGGCATGGTCGGCGATGGCATCAATGATGCACCAGCGCTGGCCAAATCCAGCATAGGCTTTGCCATGGGTGCGGCAGGTACGGATACTGCACTGGAAACTGCAGACGTCGCCCTGATGGATGATGACTTGCGCAAGATCCCACAGTTTATCCGTCTGAGCCAGCGCACTGCAGCCATACTGAAACAGAATATTGCGCTGGCATTGGGTATCAAGCTGGCTTTCCTGGTGATGGCAGTGATGGGTGTAGCCACTTTATGGATGGCGGTATTTGCCGATATGGGAGCGAGTTTGCTGGTCATCTTCAATGGTTTGCGCCTGGTTCGCCGTCTAAAATAATGACAATGTGTTTTAAGGTTTATAATTCGCACCATGCTTAAAAAATTCGTCCTCATGATCATAGTTGCTTTCACCCTCCAGCTAAGCTGGGCGGTGGCGAGTGCCTATTGCATGCACGAGACGGACAAGACTGCGCAGCATTTTGGACACCACCCGCATGAGCATGAAGCAAAGGATGGTGATACTCATGCTGATAAATCTTTAGATAAATCAGCCGCAAAAAAAGCCAACTCCCACCCAGATTGTGCGTCTTGCGCACATAGCCCACTGGGTGCTCATTCATCCAAGCTGCCGCTGACAGTATCAGCACTGATCACTTATCAACTCACTGCAGCATCGCTGCAAACTCCTGCACCTTTTCTGGCGCAACCTGAACGTCCCAAATGGATGGCCTTCGCCTAAGTCCGGCGAGGCATCTGTCTACATTCATTTCTTTGCTTTTGTGTTTTCTCACGTATTTTCTTGCGTGTGACGCGACGTATTCTCGAAGCTAGAAACTTGACAGCTACTTGCTGGATTCTTCCTTTTCGTTTTTCAGGAGAATGCCATGCAAAAATTATTCTTGCCACTCGCTGTAGTGGCTGTACTACTGTGCCTAGCGCTGCTTCCAGCGTCAGCGCAAGCACAAACATCAGCACAAAACTCGTCGCTTCCAGCCAGTGCTGCGGTGATCACCCTGCCCGCAGCAATAGCTCAGGCACTTGCCAACAATCCCGACATCGCTGCTGCCAGGCGAGAAGTGCAAGCCAGCGAAGGTACTCTGCGCCAGGCGGGAGTCATGCCCAACCCTGAATTGTCTGCACTCATCGAAGATGCCAGGCAAGACAGCCGCAGTACCACCATACAAATCAATCAGGCGCTGGAACTGGGTGGTAAACGTGGTGCACGCATTAGCGTGGCTGAGCGCAGTCGTAGCGCTGCATTGAATGAACTGGCGATCAAATCTGCCGAGATCAGGGCGGTAGTCACCACGCATTTCTTTGCTGTGCTGATTGCCCAAGAACGCCAGCGTCTGGCCACAGCTTCACTGGAACTGGCACAACGCGCCAGCCATGCAGTAAGCCGCCAGGTCACTTTGGGCAAAATCCCGCCATTGGAAGCCACCAGGGCGGGCATCGCGGAATCTGGTGCGCGCGTGGAACTGGCGCAAGCTAGTAGTGCATTGCTGATGGCCAGGCAAGGTCTGGCAACAGCCATGGGTAGCAAGCTGGCTGTTGAGCAGCAATTGCAGGCTGAAGTCCATACCTTGCCCGCCTTGCCCGACATGCAAAAACTGACGCAAGCCCTGGCTCGCTCACCATTGATGCAACGTGCGCAACTGGAACTCGACAAGCGCCTCGCCATGTCTGCACTGGAAAAAAGCAGGCAAATACCTGACCTGACTTTAAGTATAGGCAACAAGCGCGAACAGCAAACTGGCCGTAACCAGGCAATCGTCGGCATCAGCATCCCGCTGTATCTGTTCGACCGCAACCAGGGCAATGTGCAAGAGGCACTGAGCCGCACAGACAAGGCCAGGGATGAATTGACAGCTACAGAAAACCGCCTGCATGGCGAAGTGCTGCAGGCCCATCAGCGCCTGAGCCTGGCAAGGGAAGAAGCGGAGATGCTGAAAAAAGAAATGCTGCCCGGTGCGCAGCAGGCTTATGAGCTTGCTATCAAGGGCTTTGAATACGGCAAGTTCAACTTCATGGATGTGCTGGATGCCCAGCGCTCACTGCTGCAAGCCAGGGCGCAATACTTGCGTAGCCTGTCTGAAGCCCAGCGTGCTGCGGCGGATATTGAAGCTTATCTAGGTGACAGTGAATTCAGCCTGTTCACTGCCACATCTTCATTCTAGGATTTGTATGAAACTGAATATTAATAAAAAAACTGTTGCACCAGTCATCATCGTCATCCTCATAGGCGCAATATTGGCAGCGCTGATACTGAGCACAGGAAAATCAAAAAAAACCGATGAACATGGCAGCCATGCGGAGCAGGCTGAGCATGCCGACAAAGAACATCATGACGAAGCCAATGAAGCTGAAGCCGAAGCTGCCGCCAAAGGCCAGCATGGCGGCAAACTGTTCAGCAAGGATGGCTATGCGCTGGAAGTGACTATTTTCGAGCAAAACACTGCACCAGAATTTCGCGTGTATGTTTACCAGGATGGCAAACTGCTGCCACCTGTAGCTAGTAGCGTCACCATCAATCTGGAACGCCTGGGTGGAACAGTACAAAACTTCAAATTCAGCACAGAAAAAAATTATCTGAAAAGCGATGCGATAGTCGAAGAACCGCATTCCTTCAAAGCCAGTATCACTGCCCAGCATGCGGGAAAGAGCTATCAGTTCAATTACGCACAGATAGAAGGCCGCGTCAGCATGGATGCCTTGAAGCGCAAGCAGAATGGCGTAGAGACAGAAATTGCAGGCGCAGTGAAACTGCAAAGCAATCTGAATCTATTGGGTGAGGTGCGCCTGAATGAAGACCGCATGCTGCAAATTGTGCCTCGCCTCGCAGGTGTGGTGGAAAGCGTGGCAGTGAATGCAGGTGACAAGGTCAGCAAAGGACAACTTCTAGCCGTGATATCCAGCGAGGCACTGGTGGACTTGCGTACTGAAGTGCTGGCAACACAAAAACGTCATGCACTGGCACGCAGTAATTTTGAGCGCGAGAAAAAACTCTGGGAAGAAAAAATCTCAGCCGAACAGGATTATCTGCATGCCCGCAATGCTATGCAAGAAGCCGGCATCGCACTGCAAAGTGCGCAGCAAAAACTGGCTTCCCTGGGTGCGGGGATGGCAAGCAAGGGTAAGCTGAACCGCTACGAAATTCGCTCACCCATTGCAGGTACAGTGACCGAAAAGCATATCAGCATGGGCCAGTCACTCAAGGATGATGCTGCCATCTTTACAGTGGCCGATCTCAGCAGTGTCTGGGTGGAAATCGCCATACCGGCCAAGGACCTCAACAATGTCAGGACAGGCCAAAGCGCCAAAATCAGCGCCAATGCCTTTGACGCAACGGCAGAAGGCAAGCTCAGCTATGTGGGTGCTGTCATGGGTGAACAAACCCGCACGGCCAAAGCGCGCTTGCTGTTGCCAAATACCAAAGGTGAATGGTATCCCGGCCTGACCGTGAATGTAGCCCTGCTGTCAGCCGAAGTGGAAGTACCCGTTGCGGTAGTCAATGAAGCCATACAAATCATAGATGAGCAAGCCATGGTGTTTGCCAGCTATGGTGATCAGTTGGAAGCCAGGCCGGTGGAACTGGGCCGCAGCGATGGCAAGTACACAGAAATACGCAAGGGCTTGCAGGCGGGTACTGCCTATGTTGCGAAGAACAGTTTCCTGATCAAGGCTGAGCTCGGCAAAGCTGCCGCCAGCCATGAACACTAAGAGACCACATCATGTTTGAAAAAATCATACAATTTTCGATAGCACAACGCTGGCTGGTCATCATGCTGACGCTGGCGCTGGCAGCACTGGGCATCTTCAGCTATCAGCGCCTGCCTATTGATGCCGTACCTGACATTACCAATGTTCAGGTACAAGTCAATACTGCCGCCCCCGGCTATTCACCACTGGAGGCTGAGCAACGCATCAGCTTCCCCATAGAGACCGTGATGGCAGGTCTGCCAAACCTGCAACAGACCCGTTCACTGTCACGTTATGGCTTGTCGCAAGTGACCATTATCTTCAAGGATGGCACTGACATTTACTTTGCCCGCCAGCTCGTCAACGAACGCATACAGGAAGCCAAGGGCAAGTTACCAGCGGGCGTAGAACCCGGCATGGGCCCTATTTCCACCGGTCTGGGCGAGATCGTCATGTGGACAGTCGAGAGCAAGGAAGGCGCCCTCAAAACTGATGGCCAGCCCTACACGGCCACCGACCTGCGTGAAATACAGGACTGGATAGTCAAGCCACAACTGCGCAATGTCGCAGGCGTGACCGAGATCAATACCATAGGCGGTTATGCCAAGGAATTCCTCGTTGCACCATCGCCAGAAAAACTGGTGGCGTATGGGCTAAGCTGGCAAGATGTGGTCACTGCACTGGAAAAAAATAATGGCAATGTCGGTGCAGGTTATATAGAAAGACGTGGAGAACAATACCTGGTCAGGGCACCGGGGCAACTGGCTTCCATGGATGACATACGCAATGTCGTCGTAAGCAGCCAGAAAAATATTCCTGTCCGCATCAGCGATATCGCCGAAGTCAGCATAGGTCGTGAATTGCGTACTGGGGCGGCGACAGAAAATGGCCATGAAGTTGTGCTCGGTACGGTGTTCATGCTGATCGGTGAAAACAGCCGCAAGGTATCGCAGGACGTGGCAAAAAAACTCGCCGAGGTCAATCGCAGTCTGCCGCCCGGCATTGTTGCCAGCACTGTGTATGACCGCACCGTACTCGTAGACAAAGCCATCAATACGGTGAAGAAAAACCTGCTGGAAGGTGCTGTGCTGGTGATTGCCATCCTTTTTTTGTTTTTAGGGAATATACGCGCTGCCATCATCACCACCATGGTGATACCGCTGGCGATGCTGTTCACGTTTACCGGCATGGTGGGCAATAAGGTCAGTGCCAATCTCATGAGTCTGGGTGCGCTGGATTTTGGCATTATCATCGATGGCGCCGTGGTCATTGTCGAGAACTGCGTGCGCAGGCTGGCTCGTGCACAAGCCGCTACCGGACGCACTCTGAATCGCAGTGAACGCCGGCAAGAAATTTTCGCCGCCGCAAAAGAAGCCCGCCGCCCCTTGCTGTTTGGCCAGTTGATCATCATGGTGGTTTACCTGCCCATCTTTGCACTGACTGGGGTAGAAGGCAAAATGTTCCACCCCATGGCGTTTACTGTGGTTGCCGCCCTGATTGCAGCGATGGTCTTGTCGATGACTTTCATCCCTGCTGCTGTCGCCCTGTTTATCGGTGAACACATCAGCGAAAAAGAAAACCGTTTGATGCTATGGGCCAAACAACTGTATCAACCCCTGCTAGATTTTGCTCTGCAAAGCAAGGCACTGGTCTTGAGCATCGTTGTGGTGGTGCTGGCCCTGAGTGGCTTGCTGGCCAGCCGCATGGGCAGTGAATTTGTTCCCAGCCTGAATGAAGGCGATATCGCCCTGCATGCCATGCGCATACCCGGCACCAGCCTGACTCAGGCGTTGCAAATGCAGATAGAACTGGAGCATGTGATACGCACCTTCCCTGAAATTGACAAAGTCTTTGGCAAGCTGGGCACGGCAGAAATTGCAACCGACCCCATGCCACCGAATGTGGCTGACACCTTCATTATGCTCAAACCACAAGAGCTATGGCCTGATCCCAGGCGCAGCAAGGATGATCTGGTGACAGCGATACAGGAAGCCGTAGAAAAAGTGCCGGGCAATAACTATGAATTTACCCAACCCATACAGATGCGCTTCAATGAATTGATCTCGGGCGTGCGCAGTGACGTGGCGATCAAGGTGTTCGGTGACGACATGGATATCATGAACCACACTGCGGACCAGATTGCCAAAGTGCTGGAAAAAATTCCCGGTGCTGCCGATGTCAAGGTAGAACAAACCACCGGCCTGCCCATGTTGAGCATAAACATCAACCGTGAAAAGGCGGCGAGACTGGGCTTGAATATCAGCGATGTGCAGGACGTGATTTCTGCGGCGATAGGTGGCAAGGAATCTGGCACCCTGTTCCAGGGCGACCGCCGTTTCAATATCGTTGTGCGTTTGCCAGAAAATGTGCGCAGCGATATTGATGCCATCAAGCGCCTGCCCATACGCTTGCTGAATGTATCGAATGCACAAAATGGAGCGGCCAGTTTCATTACCCTGGCAGACCTGGCCAGCATAGACATGGCACCTGGCCCCAACCAGATCAGCCGTGAAGATGGCAAGCGCCGCGTTGTTGTCACCGCCAATGTACGTGGCCGCGATATCGGCTCTTTTGTAAAAGAAGCGCAGGAACAACTGGCACTGAAAGTCAAAGTCCCGACGGCTTACTGGACCACCTGGGGCGGCACTTTCGAGCAATTGCAGTCTGCCTCACAGCGCCTGCAAATCGTCGTACCCGCTGCTTTGCTGCTAGTTTTTATGCTGCTGTTTGCCATGTTCGGCAATATCAGGGATGGCTTGCTGGTATTTACCGGCGTGCCGCTTGCCCTGACTGGTGGCATAGTCGCATTATGGTTGCGCGATATACCACTGTCGATTTCAGCTGGCGTAGGTTTTATCGCTCTCTCAGGTGTTGCGGTATTGAATGGCTTGGTGATGATTGCCTATATACGCACTCTGCGTGAAGAAGGCATGACACTGGATAGCGCCATACAACAAGGCGCATTGACACGCCTGCGCCCGGTGTTGATGACGGCGCTGGTGGCATCGCTGGGCTTCATCCCCATGGCACTGGCGACAGGCACGGGGGCTGAAGTGCAGCGGCCGCTGGCAACAGTGGTCATTGGTGGCATACTCTCATCCACCCTGCTGACCTTGCTGGTGCTGCCTTTGCTGTATCAGCTAAGTCATCGCAAGACAGATAAGCCGTAATACAGCCTCAAAAAAAAGCCCAAAGTGAATATCACTTTGGGCTTTTTCAATACAGATCAAACTATCTCAAATAACTACTCAACAGCCTTCACCATATCTTCAATGACTTTCTTGGCATCGCCAAACACCATCATGGTTTTATCCATGTAGAACAGTTCATTGTCCAGACCTGCATAGCCAGAAGCCATGGAGCGCTTGTTGACGATGACAGTCTTGGCCTTATAGGCTTCCAGGATAGGCATGCCAGCGATAGGTGATTTGGGGTCTTTTGCCGCAGGATTAACCACGTCATTTGCACCCAATACCAGCACCACATCAGCCTGAGCAAATTCGTTGTTGATGTCTTCCATCTCGAACACCTGGTCATAAGGTACTTCAGCTTCTGCCAGCAAGACATTCATATGACCAGGCATGCGCCCCGCCACAGGGTGAATTGCGTACTTGACTGTAATACCTTTGTGCGTCAGTTTTTCTGTCAACTCTTTCAGGGCATGCTGGGCACGTGCAACCGCCAGGCCATAACCAGGAACGATGATGACAGTTTCTGCATTACCGAGCAGGAAAGCCACGTCGTCGGCAGAACCCGACTTGACGTTACGCTGGGCCTGGCCGCCTGTAGCAGCAGTAACCGCTTCGCCACCAAAACCACCCAAAAGCACATTGAAGAAAGAACGGTTCATCGCCTTGCACATGATGTAAGACAGGATCGCACCTGAAGAACCTACCAGCGAACCGGCAATGATCAGCATGGAGTTATTCAGCGAGAAACCGATACCTGCAGCAGCCCAGCCAGAATAACTGTTCAACATCGACACCACCACTGGCATATCAGCACCACCGATAGGGATGATGATGAGTACACCCAGCACGAAGGCCAGAGCCGTCATGATGATGAAGGGTATCCAGCTTTGCGTGACGCAGAAGGCAATACCGCAACCGAACATGGCAATTGCCAACACCAGGTTCAACTGATGCTGGCCGCTGAAACTGACCGGCGCCCCCTGGAACAGGCGGAACTTGTATTTGCCCGACAACTTACCAAAGGCGATGACAGAACCAGAGAAAGTAATCGCACCGACAAAAGTACCGATGAACAATTCCAGACGGTTACCGAAAGGAATAGGCTGGTCTCTTGCGACAATATTGAATACCCATGGCTCGGACACGACAGCCACGGCGATACACACCGCAGCCAGACCAATCAATGAGTGCATCGCTGCGACCAGTTCCGGCATCTTGGTCATCTCTACGCGTTTGGCCAAAGTTGCGCCTATGCCGCCACCGACGATGACGCCGATGGCAACCAGGCCATAGCCCAGACCTGCACCGGCGCTTTCGTTTTTCAGCTTGACGATCAGGGCAATGGTGGTCGCGACTGCGATTGCCATGCCTATCATGCCAAAGCTGTTACCACGACGTGCGGTGGAAGGATGGGATAAACCTTTAAGTGCCTGGATAAAGCAGACGGATGCGATCAGATACAGCATCGTTACCAGATTCATGCTCATTATTTGCCCTCCTTGTCAGCATGGGCAATGGCTTTAGGCTCTTTTTTCCTGAACATTTCCAGCATCCTCTGCGTAACCAGAAATCCGCCGAATACATTCACTGCCGCCAATGCCACTGCCGCCGTGCCCATGACCTGGGCCAGCAGGCCTTCGGTCAAACCGGCGGCCAGCATGGCACCGACGATGATGATGGCAGAAATAGCATTCGTCACCGCCATCAAAGGCGTGTGCAGGGCTGGTGTTACTGTCCACACCACATGGTAACCGACATAAATTGCCAGCACGAAGATGATGAGGTTGGTAAGGGTATGACTAACTTCCATGATGTCCTCTCTTTAATTGGATTGAGACATGCAAATCGCTGGATGGGCAAGCAAGACTTTGCATACTACTTGCCCCGGCTACGTTATTTATACTCTTTAATACTGGTGATCTGATTCTTGCCATTCACGAAAACGACGTTCGGTTTATACGCTTTTGCTTCTTCTTCTGTCATCGGCGCATAGGTACAGATAATCATCAAATCGCCCAGTTGTACGCGACGGGCTGCAGCGCCATTGAGTGAAATTTCACCGCTGCCACGTTTGCCTTTAATGGCATAAGTGGAGAAGCGTTCACCGTTGTTGACGTTATACAGCTCTATCTGTTCGTTTTCGATGATGTTGGCAGCGTCGAGCAGATCTTCATCTATACCGCACGATCCTTCGTAGTGCAGGTCACACTGGGTTACAGTTGCGCGATGAATTTTGGCGCGGAGCATATTTCTTTGCATGGTCTTTCTACTTTCTGATACTGATTACTAAAAAACTTTTATTCTATTTCTTCAGAACTTCACCGCCTGAGCAGACCAAGGTGGCAGCGACGATTTCATCTTCACGGTTAATCGCCAGGGCAGCATCCTTGTCGATGATGAGCTTCAGGAAATCCAGCACATTACGGGAATACAGGGCCGATGCATCAGCCGCCACCAGCGTTGCCAGGTTAGGTTCGCCTATGATGTGCACGCCGTATTTGGTGACCGTCTTGTTCAACTCGGACAAGGGGCAATTGCCACCCTGCTCTACCGCCATATCGACGATGACCGAGCCTGGCTTCATGGCCTTGACGGTTTCTTCCGAGATCAGGATAGGTGCCTTGCGGCCAGGGATCAGGGCTGTGGTGATGATGATGTCCGCCTGCTTGGCACGTTCATGCACCAGTGCTGCCTGTCTTTCCATCCACGCTGCTGGCATGGGGCGGGCATAGCCGCCAACGCCTTTGGCGATCTCGCGTTCTTCATCGGTTTCGTAAGGCACATCGATAAATTTCGCACCCAGGGATTCAACCTGTTCCTTGACGGGTGGGCGTACGTCCGATGCTTCAATCACTGCACCCAGGCGCTTGGCCGTGGCAATGGCTTGCAAACCGGCTACGCCCACGCCCATGATCAACACGCGTGCGGCCTTGACAGTGCCCGCCGCCGTCATCAGCATGGGCATGAAGCGTTGATAGGTATTGGCGGCCAGCATGACAGCTTTGTAACCAGCGATATTGGCTTGCGAAGACAAGACATCGAGCGACTGCGCACGGGTAATGCGCGGTGCAGCTTCGAGTGCAAATGCGGACAGGCCGTGTGTGGCCATCGCCGCAATATTGTCTGCGTCAAAAGGATTGAGCATGCCGACCAGCACAGCCCCTGATTTCATCAGGGCACGTTCTTCTGCATTGGGGGCACGCACTTTCAAGACCAGTTCAGCACCCAGTGCATCGGCGAGCGTGCCGATTTCTGCACCGGCAGCCTGGTAGGCCTCGTCAGTAATGCTGGAAGCCACGCCTGCACCAGACTGCACGATTACCTGGTGTTTGGCTGCGACATATTTCTTGATGGTTTCTGGGGTTGCCGCAACGCGCGTCTCCCCCGGCCGTGACTCGGCGGGTATGCCGATTTTCATAGATTTGCTCCCTCTTTAGTGTGAATATTGGTGTATCAATTCCGTGCTGTAGCGGTCAAGGGTAAGCTCTGGCCGCTGCATTATTCCTGCTGATACGGGTATCAAGATAACTTACCCGAATCTTACATTTGATATTCGACAACGATATTACACGCAAAATGTTTTTTAGCACAACCGTTCACTTTTTTGTGTTTTCTGCAAATTACTTTGCAGAATCAAGCTGAAGATGCCCAGAAAACCTACATAAAAGTAAATTATTTCCTTTAAAAACAGTCACTTGAAAACAAAACCTGAGACTGCTCCAGTTTGGTGCAAAACGAAAATAGCAGTTATCCTCGAAAATAAGCGAGTATAGATAAATTACGCATTAGCTAATTCGCTTTCAAATTTGCTGGTTTGCCACACAAAATTTGACGACAAAGTAAAATGTCGGACTTACCGAGAGAAGCCATGTCTGCCATTTGGAAACCATCCGTCACTGTAGCCGCAATTATTGAGCGCGACCAACAGTTTTTCATGATAGAAGAAGAAACACCTGATGGTGTGCGCATTAACCAGCCCGCCGGTCATCTGGACCCGGATGAAAGCCTGCAACAAGCCGTCATCCGCGAGACCCTGGAAGAGACTGCGCACGACTTCACACCGACCGCATTAATAGGCACTTATCTGTCTCGCTTCATTTCACCAAAGACCGGTGAAGAAGTCACTTATCTGCGTTTCGCGTTTACGGGTGAACTAGGCAAGGCGCACAACCGCGCCCTCGATACCGGCATCTTGCGCACCGTATGGATGAGCTATGACGAAATTGTGGCAGCACAAGACAGGCATCGCAGCCCTTTGGTGATGCAATGCATAGACGATTATTTGCAGGGCAGGCGCGCGCCGCTGTCCCTGCTGTTTACCCATCCAAGCGCACTTGGAAACTTGGAACCGCAAAAATGAGCAAGAAAAAAGTAGTGATAGGCATGTCAGGCGGCGTTGATTCTTCCGTCTCGGCATGGCTGCTGAAAGAACAGGGCTATGAAGTCATCGGTCTGTTCATGAAAAACTGGGAAGATGACGACGATTCAGAATACTGCTCTACCCGTGAAGACTGGATAGATGCTGTCAGCGTTGCTGATGTGGTGGGTGTCGATATCGAAGCCGTGAATTTTGCCAGCGAGTACAAGGACCGCGTCTTTGCAGAATTCCTGCGTGAATACCAGGCTGGCCGCACGCCCAACCCGGATGTGTTGTGCAATGCCGAAATCAAATTCAAGGCCTTCCTTGACCATGCCATGAAGCTGGGTGCCGATTACATCGCCACCGGCCACTATGCCCGCGTGCGTGAAATGAATGGCCAGTTTCAGTTATTGAAAGCCATGGACGCCAGCAAGGACCAGAGCTACTTCCTGCACAGGCTGAACCAGAAGCAACTGGCAAATACCCTGTTCCCGCTTGGTGAAATCCAGAAGACTGAAGTGCGCAAGATAGCCGAGCAATTGCAATTGCCGAATGCAAAGAAAAAAGACTCAACTGGCATCTGCTTTATCGGCGAGCGCCCTTTCCGCGAATTTTTGAACCGTTACCTGTCGTACAAACCTGGCAACATACAAACGCCTGAAGGTGAAATCATAGGCCAGCATGTGGGTCTGAGTTTTTACACCCTGGGGCAAAGAAAAGGTATAGGCATAGGCGGTATCAAGTCGCACCAGAATGCTGATGGCAGCAGCGACGCCTGGTATGTGGCGAAAAAAGATGTAGAAGCCAACACCCTGTATGCAGTGCAAGGCCATGACCATCCTTGGTTATTATCTGCTGGTCTGGAAGCGGGACAAGTTAGCTGGGTGGTGGGCGAAGCGCCGCAAGCTGGCGACTTGTCCGCCAAGACCCGTTACCGCCAGCCTGACGTCGCCTGCCATTTCAGTGGTGACACCGAGCGCTTTCAACTGGACTTCCAGCAAGCGCAGTGGGCAGTCACGCCTGGGCAGTCTGCGGTTTTGTATGACGGCGATGTTTGCCTGGGTGGTGGGATTATTGATCTTGCCAGCCGCTGATTGTCGCAAAAAATGGAATGCCCACATGTCTGTGGGCATTTTTTTACCGCTTGGTAAATAACTGAATATGTTTCAATTTACTTTAATAAATGCCGACAATCTTTTCAATTACACCACCATTAGCTTGCGTAAATTCAGGTAAATTCAGAACAATATTTGATGTATTTTGTTTATCCTGACAAATCTCCTAAATAGACCAAATTATCCAAAATATGTACGGAGAGAGACATTCATCGATTTGACACGATTCATTTCTTTACAATTTAAATCGATGAAATTATATTTACATTTCTATTTCACCGGAAAAGCCAGCCGATATGAATCGTCCTGATACGCAATCCCTGGGTGGTACTGTTAATGCGCGCATAGGCAAGGTCTATATGAACTTGTCAAAAGCACACAGAAAAGCAGCCGATTATGTGCTGTCGAATGTATTTCGATCAGCCACCATGTCTATTGATGAGCTGGCAAATGCCGTCGGCATTTCGGTCGCCACGGCAAATCGCTTTGCCAGGGCACTGGGCTTTGAAGGTTACCCGCAATTCCGTGCTGAACTGGTGTATGGCTTTGAAGCCATGCTGGCTCCTATCGATAATCTGCGTAGCGAAATCCAACGCCCTGCCACCAGCACCGAAATCATTTCCAGTTCTCTCAATGAAGACATGGCTAATCTGGAAGCCACCCGCCGCGGCCTGGCCCCTGATTTGTGTAATCAGGCAGTACGTCAAATCTTGAATGCGGAAAGAATTTACATCGTCGGCTACGGTGCCAGCGCCTTTCTGGCTGGCCTGATGGCGCATAGCCTGGACCCATTTTGCAATACCGTGCAATCTACACTGGGCTCAGGCGGGCCATCGAATGTTGCCCGCCAGTTGTTTAAATACACAGAACGTGATCTGGTCATCGGCATATCTTTTCCGCGCTATGCAGAAGATGTGGTCACTATCTTGCAGCAGTTGCGCGACAAGAGCGTGCCCATCCTGGCGCTGACGGATGCACCAAGTTCGCCATTGGCTTCGCTGGCGAACATCACCCTGTATGCGCAAACCCGTCGCAATTTCTCACCAAACTCTGAAGGTGCTGCTCTGTGTCTGATAGAAGCGATTTGCAGTGCCGTTGCCCATCAGGCCAAAGCCCCCGTACATGCCGCATCTGAAATGACCAAGTTCATGCTGCCATGGTTGTATCAGGAACCGAATGCCACTACCCGCAAATCGCAGGCAGCGGCGGCCAGCAAGATCATAGACATGGACAGGCCAGCCTAAGATGAGTGCCCGTGCCGCTATCGCCATCCACGGTGGTGCCGGCACGATCTTGCGCAGCAACCTGACTGCGGAACAGGAAGGCCGATATCTACATGCCTTGCAGGCCATCGTCACTGCGGGCAATGATCTATTGGCACAAGGTGGCAGCGCTTTAGATGCCGTAAGCCTGGCTGTCAGCCTGTTGGAAGACTGTCCCTTATTCAATGCTGGCAAAGGTGCGGTATTCACCAACGCTGGCACCATGGAAATGGACGCTGCCATCATGGATGGCAAAACCCGCCGTGCAGGTGCCGTGGCTTGCATACAGCATGTGCGCAATCCCGTACAGGCGGCAAGAGCAGTCATGGAGCACAGCCCGCATGTCTTGATGGTGGGCAAAGGCGCAGAAGAATTCCTGCGCAAACATGGCCTGCAATTCGAAGACCAATCTTACTTTTATACCGAAGAACGCCACGCGCAATTGCAACGTGCAAGCCAAGAATCTGGCGTGCTGCTGGATCACGATGCAGCAAGTTTACTGACTACTACAGAACCAGCACCACTTGATCCCGATAAAAAATTTGGTACGGTAGGTGCCGTCGCGCTGGATGTGCACGGCAACCTGGCTGCTGCCACTTCCACCGGTGGCATGACCAACAAACTACCTGGCCGTGTAGGTGACACGCCCATGCTGGGTGCTGGCTGTTATGCCGATAATCAGACTGCTGCCCTGTCTGCAACAGGTACGGGTGAAGCCTTCATGCGCAGTCTGGCACTGCATGATATTGCTGCGCAGATGCAGTACCTGGGACTGAGCCTGGAACAGGCTGCCAACAATGTCGTCATGAATAAACTGCCCTTGTATGAAGGCCAGGGTGGCATCATAGGCATAGACAGGCTGGGCAATATCGTCCTGCCTTTCAATACCGAAGGCATGTACCGCGCTTACCAACGCACAGGCGAAGAAGCATTTGCAGCAATTTACGCAAAATCAGGGTAAACAAGACAAGCGGTAGTTTTGACCGCCGATTACCGGGAATACTTATGTTAAAAACACCTATACTGCGGGTGTTTTCATCCCTGAGTTTAAAAATCATGCGTAATTTTCTCCCCAAGTTTGCGGTCGGCCTGATCGTCTTGCTGATCCTGTTCATCCTCAGCCCTTTCGCTACTATCCCCGCTGGTCATCGTGGCGTATTGACGACATTTGGCAAACCCTCAGATGAGGTTTACAGTGAGGGCATACACTGGGTCTGGCCTATCGCCCAGAAATTGCAAAAAGTCTCCGTCGCCATACAAAAAGGTGAAGGTGATGGCGATGCCGCTTCCAAGGATTTACAGACCGTGCACACCAAGATCGCCATCAACTATCACGTCAGGCCAGATGCTGTGGTCTCGGTCTTCCGTGACCTTGGCAACGAACCTGGCGAGCGCATCATCATCCCTAGCGTACAAGAGGCCGTCAAGGCTGTGACGGCCCGCTTCACCGCTGAAGAATTGATCTCACGCCGCTCGCAAGTGCGCGATGAAATCATCCTGGCCTTGAAAGAACGCATGGCAAGACACGGCCTGGTGGTCGATGAATTCTCCATCGTCAATTTCAACTTCAGCCGTACCTTCAATGAAGCGATTGAAGCCAAGACCACCGCTGATCAATTAAAGATGAAAGCTGAGCGTGATCTGCAAAGGATAGAAGTCGAAGCCAAACAAAAAGTATCCCGCGCCCGTGCTGAGGCGGAAGCCCTGGCCTTACAAAGGCAGCAAGTCACACCAGAACTGCTGCGTCTGCGTGAAACAGAAAACCAGGCCAAGGCCATAGAAAAATGGGATGGCCGTTTGCCCACTACCACTGGCGGCGCGATTCCTTTCATTAATGTTGGTAAATAAGTTGGTAAATAAGTTGGTAAATAAGTCGGTAAATAATCAGCAATAAGCGAGGAATAAGCCAGCCATGTCAGACCAAAAATCATCCGCCCGTTTCACCGCGTTTTGCATACTCTTGCTGGTCATCTGGTATGTCATGGACAGCCCTATCGATTTAAACCTGGACTGGAATCCGGACGACTTTGATATTTTTTCTGACAATGGCTTTTCCATAGGCGGCATCGCTGTTGCCCTCGTCGCCATCGTCTTTGCCATGATCATGGCGGGACTGGTGATTGCCGGTGTGTCGTTCTTGCTGGTGGGTTTTGCGGTGCTGATAGGCGGCTTGTTTTTGATGATCTTTTCGCCGTTTTTATTGCCTTTGTTATTGGTGATTGTGGTGTTGGGGATTTTTAAGAGGAAGTCGCGGTAGGGGATTGTTGTAATTTGAGGTGAGGTAGAACTGGATTGCTGTTGCTGTTGCTGTTGCTGTTGCTGTTGCTGTTGCTGTTGCTGTTGGGTTTGACTTTGGGGTTGATGTTGCTTTTGACTTTTGCCGTTCCCATGTGTAGCCGCCATTTGTGCGGGACAGAAAATGGATTAAGAGGAGCCGCTGTTTGAGCGAAGCGAGTTTCGGATCTTCCCATTTTTTGTCTTGCACAAATGGGCACCCCGTAGGGGCGGCTATGCCTGGGTCGCCTTTCTTTGAATACGTTCTTTGGCGACGCAAAGAAAGTATTTCGGCCGCCGGGCCGAGACCCGGCTTGGTTCTACGAAGGGCAATCGCTTTAATCAAAGTACGGCTACGCAACGAACGCCGCTGGAGCGCCAGCCCGGTAGCCTCCTGCCTGCGCAGGAGCGACGATAATTTGAATAGGGTTTATCGACTGCCCCCCATTCTCATCCCAACCAGCCCCACCGCGCCGCTTGCAAGCGGCTTAGAGATTCGTGGCACAAAGCTGCGCTTTGCGAATTCCCACGAATCTCCTTGAAGGAGAAGGAGCCAAAAAACGACAGCCGTCACTTGCACGCTACTTGAAAGCTTACACAGTCTCAGCAGAAATAACCTGCGCAGCCGCATTCACAACCGCCGCAATGCGCCCGACATCCCGCAACTGCGTCGCTGACATGCCTTCCTTCTTCAACAACTCAAAATGCGATTTAACACAGAAATGGCACTTGCCAATGATGGAAGCCGACAAGGCATACATCTCGAAGCGACGTTTATCAACACCACCATTGGTGGCATACGCATTCATGCGTAATTGGGCAGCCTGGGTTTTCAGGTCCGCATCGTCTGCCATTTCCACATACGGGTACCAGACATTATTCATGCCCATCAAAGCCGCTGCTGTCAGCGCTGCATTGATTTCTTCAGGCGTGATCGCGCCACTGGATTTGATGGCTTCAATAATCACTGTGCTTTTCGCTGCGAAGGCTGCTGCCAGCGCCACGCCTACTGCATCATTGCCTTCCAGGCTGGAGCGGGCGATCGTGCCATCGATGTTAAGACGGATATCCTTGGCGTAATCAGGGATACGACTTTTAATTAAATTCAAGAATTCCATAGTATTTACCTATCAAAAAGTGGTTTTAAAACCCGCCGGAGCGGGTTTATTTTACATCTACAGCATGCGCTCTCTGAATTACAGAGTTGCGCCGCCTACTGTACGGTTGCATGGGCACAGTTCATCTGTTTGCAGACCATCCAGAATACGCAGGATTTCTGTAGGGTTACGGCCAACATTCAGGTTGTTGACAGAAACGTGCTGGATGACATTGTCAGGATCAACGATGAAAGTCGCGCGCAGTGCAACACCGGCGTTGACATCACGTACACCCAGCATGTCTACCAAAGAGCCTGTTGCATCGCCGAACGCGTAGTGGTTCAGTTTGTCCAGGTCTTTGTGCTCACGGCGCCATGCCAGTTTGCAGAATTCGTTATCTGTAGAACCACCCAGCAGAACAGCATCGCGATCAGCAAAGTCATTGGCCAGTTTGGCAAATTCAACGATTTCAGTTGGGCATACAAATGTGAAATCTTTTGGGTAGAAATAAATGATTTTCCATTTGCCAGGGAAAGAAGCTTCAGTGATGTCTTCGAATGCGGACACGCCATTTTCTTCGTGATGATTGAAGCCTGGCTTGGCTGCTGGAACTTTGAATGCGTCGAGTTTTTGACCTACAGTTTTCATTAAATTCTCCTGATTGACATAACAAGGTGAACAATATGTCCACAACGACAAGAAGCATATCACTATGAATTTTAAATATCCAATAGATTTTAACTACCATTCAATTAGCTAAAACCTTGTCCCCAATCTCAGTAACCTGACTAGTGAGTATGTTGCAAGAATTTGAGGGGTGGGGTCAGAATTTCAAGCCTATTAGGACTTACGCAAAATTGTCCCAGCAAGGCGTCAGCGACGAAGACAGTACTTTAGTACGGCTAGGAGCTGCAACGCAGCTGGGGCGGTTTTGCGTAAGTCCGTTTTATCTGTCGTGGCGGCGGTGCGCAGAGGCCAAAAGAGTAAACCAGAATATGCTGCCTTTGCCCTCTTCGGTTTCAAAGCCGATTTCACCACCCATTTTTTCGACAAAGGTTTTGGTGATATTCAAACCCAGGCCAGTGCCGCCCTGCTGCCGGGTATTGGTGCCATCTGCCTGGGCAAATTTCTTGAAAATCTGCTCCCTGAAGGCCTCAGGTATGCCTTGCCCATGATCTTCAACTTCGACCTTGTAGATACCTGAGATATCGGTAATCCTTATTTGCACTTCAGCACCAGCGTGCGAAAACTTGGCGGCATTTGACAACAAGTTGGCAAATACCTGCATGACGCGCACACTGTCGCCCATGGCCCAGGCGTTTTCGGGATGATCAGCAATGCGGTAACGCACGTTCAGCGCTTGCGCATAACCTGCATTGGCTTCTATTGCCTGCCTGGTCACGGCAACCAGGTCAAAGCGCTCTATATTGATGACCATTTTGCCTGAGGCCAGTTTTTCCATATCCAGGATGTCATTGACCAAGACACCCAGGCGCTGGCAATTCCGGTGTGCGACCTTGATCAGTTGCATGGTCTTGGCTGTCAATTCACCGGCAACACCGCTTTCCAGCAAACCCAGTGCACCCCGTATTGACGTCAGGGGTGTACGCAACTCATGGCTGACGACAGAAATGAATTCAGACTTGATGCGGTCAGCCTTGCGCTGTTCAGTCAGGTCCAGCACAAAGCCCACCCATTCTTCCAGCGAACCTTCCAGTTGCGCCAGACCGACCATGACGGGAATCCGTACCCCATCCTTACGTATCAACTCGCCTTCATAGGGTTTGGCCTGGCCATGCAGACGTATTTCCGCCATAGCATGTTGATGCGCCGCGTGACTTTCTTCTGTGGTCCTGTCCAGCCAGCACATGCCAAGTTCAGCAAACTCCAGCCTTTGCACACCCGCCAGTTGCAGCAATACATCATTGGCCTCTGTCAGTGCACCACTGAGATTGCCTTGCATGATGCCGATGAGGCTGGAATTGACCAGGCGGCGCAAGCGTGATTCACTGATCAGCAGTGCTTCCAGCATGCGCGATTTTTCCTTGCTGGCTTGCTCTGCCGCATCCCTGGCTGCTACCAGGCTGCACTCGGCTTCTTTCATTTGCGTAATATCACGCACACTGAAAACCCGCCCTACCCGCTTGTCACGCATGAATTCAGGTTTGGAAACACAGATAAAATAACGCCCGTCTTTCAGGGTCATTAGATCTTCCGTCTCCAGGTTCGGGTCATCACGGATTTTTTCCAGGCTGGCAAAAAAACCATCTGCATCTTGCAGTGCGTCTTTGAGGTGGGCAAACATTTGCGCCTCATCCCTGGAGGCAAGCAATTCATCTTTCAATAGCCACATGGAAGAGAAGCGCTGATTGATATTCACGACATTACCGCTCAAGTCTACCGACAAGATACCTTCGGCGGTTGCGTCCAGCGAACTTTGCAATTGCGCCACCAGATGCACATGGCCCTCTACCAGTTCGCGCCTGTGTGTGATGTCTTCGGCATGGATGATAAAAAACTCTCTGTCGTTTTCAATAAAAGTTGAAACGCGTTTTTCTACCGGAAAAGAAACACCATGGCGGTTGATCCATTCGCTTTCTGCAATAGCCCGGCCTTCCGCGTGCGCATCTGCACGCAAGGCTTCCCAAAAAAACACATCCTGCAATGAGCATTCTATATTTGCCAGAGGCAGGCCCAGCAGTTCGTCTCTGGCGTAAGCCAGCATCATGCAAGCCAGCTGGTTTACATCGACCAGTAGCATATGTTGCATATCCACCACCAGAATCGCTTCGCGACTATGGTCGATGATATGGCGCAGTAATCCATGGTTCAAAATGGATACTGACTGTGACATGCTGACGTCGGTCATTTCTGCTAATTCTGGCCTGGTAAAGGGCCGCCCTGTGTTTTCTTCGATTGCGAGTCAAAATAATAATTGACCCTTTTGCGCGGATTCAGGTAATTAAAAATTACCCTTGGCAATAAACTTGGTCGTATGCTGGCGTTGATGGATAGCTCTTTGCTCTCTTCTGCGAGGTCCAGGATGATGGCGTCTTCCTTGGGTATCTCAGCGTCATACACCAGGACGCGTGGCCGCAAGGGCTTGCCCACATTCACATTCATGACCAGACCGACTGCCTCATTGGACAACCTGACCAGGGTGCCGGGTGGATACACGCCCAGGCTCTTGACCAGGGTAGCCATGATGACCCCATCAAACTGCGTGCGCCTGTGCGCATACATGGTTGACAAGGCCTCATGCGGCGTCAATGATTGTTTGGGATCATTGTGATTACACAAATTATCGTACACATTGGCGATGGTCACAATACGCGTATGTATGCTGATGGCATCACCTTTCAGTTGATGCGGATAACCGGTGCCGTCCATGAACTCATGATGCTGGGCAATCACATCCAGCGCTATCTGTGGCAAACCCGCTTTTTTCCCCACCTCCACACCATATTCGGGATGCAGCTCCAAGAAATTTTGCTCAGGCCGGGTCAGGGGCTCGGTCTTATTAATGATATGTTCAGGCACATTCACCTTACCCAGATCATGGAACAGGGCAGCAATACCTATTTCCTTGATCATCTCATCGCTGCATTTCATTTCATTGGCCAGCATCATCGCCAACACCGAGACATTCAATGTATGAAAATACAATTCCTCATTACCTGCCGTCTTCTGTATCAGGTGCATGACGGTGTCGTTACCGCTGAGCAGGACTTCTGACATGCTGTCGACCAGCTTGCCAGCTTCTATGATGGTTTCTTTGGGTTTGGAGAAAATCAGGCGGTTGATATTCTTGACCACGCTGGCAGCCTGCACGAATTTTTCTTCGCAGCGTGCAATTTCATCGCGTTGTTTTTGCAGTTTTTCAAAACGGGCGCGTTTGGCGTCCATGATGTTGGCATATACCCGCTTTGGCGCTGACTCGCTTAAACTGACAGGGGCAGCCTGAGGCGGGTTCACTGGCTTGGCCCCTGCCGGATCAGACTTCGACGGGATATAGCGTACGTGCTTGAGTTTGAGCGCGATCAGGTCGTCAATTTGCTGCTGATTGGTGATCTTGAACGAGTTCATCGGAAAAGAATGCTGGAACCAACTCAGGTCGAGTTTGATGAACATCCCGATCCGGATCTGATCAATCACAATTAGCTGGCTATCATCAGACATGGGGACGCAATAATAAGTATTTCTATTGACGATAGCATACGCCCCCCTCATTTGCAAAAACCTTAGCTCAGGAGAAACAATTTCTGACGATGTGCCGCCGATTCCCTGAGAAAAAGCAGGCTTTTGCCCACTGAACGTTATAATCCCTGTCCTGTACATTTTGAAAAGTGAGTCGCTGTGTCCGATCGCCTTGCCGTCCTGCCCCAATATTTAATGCCTAAACAGGCGCTGACCGTACTGTTCGGCAAATTTGCCAATGCAAAAGCAGGCAAGTTCACGACCAGCCTGATACGCTGGTTTGTCGGTAAGTACCAGGTGAATATGCAGGAAGCTGCCAATCCAGACATCTGCAGCTATGCCAGCTTCAATGAATTTTTCACCCGCCCGCTACGTACAGATGCCCGCCCGCTGGCTCATAGCGACTTGCTAAGCCCGGTAGATGGTGCCATCAGCCAGTTTGGCACCATACAAAAAGACCAGATTTTCCAGGCCAAGGGCCATAGCTATAGCACCACCGCCCTCGTTGGTGGCGACAACCAGCTGGCATCCTTGTTTGAAGATGGCGGCTTTGCCACACTGTATCTGAGCCCACGCGACTACCACCGTATACATATGCCTTG
Source organism: Burkholderiales bacterium (assembly GCA_016200895.1). GTDB lineage: Bacteria > Pseudomonadota > Gammaproteobacteria > Burkholderiales > Burkholderiaceae_D > Undibacterium. The sequence continues at coordinate 5,009 of JACQDX010000114.1, read as the reverse complement.
CGATGGCCGCCTGACGCGCATGATCTATGTGCCGGGGGCATTATTTTCCGTCAATCCGACCACGGCACGTGGCGTACCAGGCTTGTTTGCTCGTAACGAACGTGTGGTTTGTGTATTTGAATCTGCCTTCGGCCCCTTTGTGCTGACACTGGTAGGTGCCACCATCGTGGGCAGCATGGCCACCATCTGGCATGGCATGGTCAATCCACCTCGCAGCGCAGAGGTGCGCGAGTGGCATTACGACGGTCAACAAATCGTCTTGAAGAAGGGCGAGGAAATGGGCAGGTTCTTGCTCGGCTCCACGGTAGTCATGCTTTTCCCTAAAGGCACGGTCGATTTCAATCCAGCCTGGACACCGACCAAAGCCATCTGCATGGGTGAGGCTATGGGCATGCATCCAGCTAAATAATATAGTTTCTGCTCTACAGTCCCTACTTTTTAAGCCTCTACGCTTCAAACACTGCCATCTCCAGACACTTGCCCAGGCATTCCCATCTTGGAATGCCTGGGCAAGTATCAGCCTCAATAACATTCCCCCCGTACAAAAGCGACAAGCATTTGCCAAAAACATTGCTTTGACGCCAATTTTCCAGCGCATTTAGTTTGCTACTTTAATGAGCAAGGCAAAAGTAAACCTTGAACTGATGAATATCAATAAAAAACACTTGCCAAACAAGTTCGAATATTCAATAATCTAAATAAGAATTGTTATCGTTTAGATTTGCAAGGTAAATATGACTACATATGACGCTCTACACCAGCACGCTGATCTAGCTATTACTGCAGCGACAACAGCAGCAACGAATCAGACCCCAAAAGAAATCCCGCGTATCAAGAGCGGTGATTTGATGCAACAAAAGCGTGAATTGGAAATTGATCATGCGGGCCGAATTTATCGACTGCGCATAACGCAACTGAACAAGCTGATCTTGACGGCGTAAAACGCTGATCATACTTGGAGACTGAACATGCCAGGTGGAACGCTGATGAATGAAGAATTGTCGGGTTTGACTGCTACATCCAAGCAGCCTGAATTGCTGGTTTCTGCAGTGTTGCACCTGATGTCGCATTACACGGTCAACAGCACAAATAGTGCAACGCAGGAAGAAGCTGAACAAGCGAGTACCAAGCTGGCATCAGTCATAGAAAGACATTTGTATGTGCTGGCGAATTTGCCGGATCTGGCACCTGTGCTGAAAGCCACGTGCCAGCAATTATCCGAGCAATGGGCCAGTCTGGTAGAAAAGAAAACAGCGCAAAAAACCAAGTTGCGCAAATTGGGCTGGTTGCTGGCCTTCTCTGGTAAAAATCTGCATTAATGGAGTAGCTTCATGATTGTATGTGTTTGCAATAATGTATCGGAAAAGAAAATTCATCAGGCTGTCGCCATGGGCGTCAGCACGATGGCTGAACTGCGCGAGCAACTCGATGTTGGCACTTGTTGCGGCAAATGCGCAGGTTGCGCACGCAAAGTCATGCGCCAGTGCCTGGATGAGCAAAGCAATAGTGCATCCAGCTTCCAGAATTTCATTCAACAATTACACTTCCAGCCCAACGCCGTCACTGCGTGAGGTCAACCATGTCCACACTCACATTACAATCAGCCCCACAAGATTTCATCGCCCCAAAATCCCGCGTCTTTTCTTTTGCCATCATCGTGGTGGCCCACCTGGCGCTGTTTTATGCACTGGAACATGGCCTGCTTTCGCATGCAGTGCAAATGTTGCCAAAAGAAGTGATGATGACCTTTGTCGAACCACCTGCGGTCAAGGCAGAACCACCACCCAAGCCTATCCCCACAAAGAAACTGACCTCGGTGCAAGTGCCGGTGCCTGTCGTGCCGCATATCACACCAGCCGTGGAAATACCTGCTGAAGTACACCAGATCACCGCACAGGCAGCACCACCTGTCCCACAACCAGCACCACTCGTAGCCAAGGTAGAAGCCAGCCCGGCACCAGTTGTCGCTGCCCAGCCAAAACAAATCAGTGCTGTTGAATATGTGCGCGCACCTCAGGCAGACTACCCGCCTATGTCCCGCCGCATGGGTGAAGAAGGCAAAGTAACTTTGCGCGTACTGGTCAATGAAAAAGGCCAGGCTGAAAAAGTCGACGTGCAAAAATCATCCGGCTCCAACCGCCTTGATGAAGCTGCCAAAGTCGCCATTTTGCGCGCAATTTTCAAACCTTATCTGGAAGATGGTAAAGCCCTGACTGTGATTGCCACAGCCACTATCAACTTCTCCCTGAGCACCTAAGAATAAATAACCCTCCCCGGGAAAGGTCAGATTGCGGAAGTTTCGCGATCTGGCCTTTTTTTATTCCAAACAGTCCGTGACTAAAGTCACTCTTGCGTGTTATTTGCGACCCCGTATGAATTCTTGCGCTTACCCCGGCTTGGGTTGACCGGTTCTGAGTGATTCGGACACATTCCTTAGCAAACGGCTAGATGGCGTGTCGTCCCCCATCAGCAGGTCCGAACTGTTTTTTGCAGGTGCCGCGAGCCCGGCCTTTGACGAGTTCACAGATACTGTTGTGCCATCAATCAGGTCTCGTTTGGAATCTCGCTCTTGCGCGTGGTTCGTGACAGGACTCACTGGAGGAGATGGGTTTGGATGAGCGCTCGGATCGAATGTTGCAACCTTTTTCTTGCCATCGCTGGTATCGGCATAGGGAAAGGCTTTGTTGTCGGAAAATTTTACATTCTGGTTGATCAAGTCTTGCTGCAAACCCAGTCGCTTCATGTCGAACTGTACTTCAGGGATGACGTATTTCTTGTCAGTCTTGTGATAATAATCCTGATACGCTTTTTCATTGTTACCCACAACATTGGCCGCCCAGCTACCGTAGAAGTTGGTGTAATCAAGATTGCCATTTGAACCAAGCTGGGACTGCTTTGCGGATTTATCAAAGTAATACTTGCCCATTGCGGCGATGTTGTCCTTTGAGTAAGGCATGTTCATATCGGCATCGACAGTCAGGCCTGGCTTCATTGCGTAGTTAAAATTCGGCCGCGCGCCAGTCACGGCAATGAAATCCTGCATACGTCCCGGAGAGGTATTGTAGATGTCCTTGAGCGTCGCGCTGGGGTTATCTTTCCTGGCCTGCGAGGCAATCGCATTGAAGCCGCCGATATGAGCGGAGGCCTCGTCTTTACGAGACGCCTGGATAAAGTCTTCAGTCAATTTCGTATAATCATGCGGTGATGCCTTGCTCTTTGCCAGTGTCGTGGTGCCGTCAAGGAAATCCTGCGTTATCTTCCTGGTTGCGGCGGCATTGAATGAATGCTGGATCTCATGCCCCATCACAAAAATCAGTTCGCCCTTATTGAGGTCACTCGTACTTGCCCCCTTGAGTACGTTCATAGGCACATTGATGGCTTTTGCAGTCGGGTCATACGAGCCACCTGTACCAGAGTTGGGAGGAAGCGCCTGGAATTTGCTTAAATATCCTTTATCGACCGAGTCGAGGATACGCTTCTTCAGATCGGGCGAAGCGTCGAGGACCTTAGCCAGGTCATCACCCGGATTGTTGCTCGCAGTCTTGTTGGCATTACCGAAGTCCTTGATGATCTTATCAAGCTTTTGCTCTGCAGTCGGCGGTGCAGTATTGGGTTTGTCATTTGGTCCGGTCATGTGACTTCCTCTCTAGACATCAATGACTATCATGGAGACGCAATTGTGCGTCACTTTTTTGTCGCTTTCTCCACGAATAGAAATTTGTAGCTCAACCTTACCGCGCGAAAAATTCCAGTAAATGAGTCGATTGTGTTCCCCATAGTAAGGCTTTGATTCAAAGCCTAGTTCAGTCAGTCGTTTTGCATAGGCATCAAAATCGACTTGGCAGATCGCGGTCATATCGGCGTCACTGTGAGTCTGGTCATCGAACGAGAATATCAGGCGACTGGGTTTGCCTTCTTTATTACTGGAGATCACGGTAATATTAAAGAACCAGGTATCAGTAATTTTCGCTCCTGTCCCATATTCCTTGGAATTTACTGGATCAAAGTAAACCTTGAGGCCAGTCGCAATCTCCAGATTTTTGGCGGAGATATCCTCAGCCGTCTTGATCTTGCCAATCAGGTCGAGCATACGCTTACTGATTTCCTCGGCAGTCATTTGTGGAATGTCGGGCGATGCGTTTTGTTGATTGGTTTCCATAGGTTTCTTGTTTGCGATAGAAGTTGAGGAAGAGGCAGTAACCGAAGAACTATTTCCCTGCGCAAGTGCACCAGGGCTTTGTGCGCAAGAAGTCGTCAGCAAAGTAATTAGCGCCGAAGCAAAGACTATACGGAAGGTATTAATACGGCGATGCTTTGCCAGCTCAGCGTTTGGAGGATGGGAAGATGACGAAGCAATGGTACTGGATTGCACTATCAGGTCCTTTCAGATGATTGGCAAACGGAGAGTTCCGGGCATACAAATCAAGAGCGAACAATATTTTCAGGCAGATTGGCAGCATTTTAAGAACGTTGCAAACTTAGCATCGCAGTATAACACTGTTGTCATTATCGTCAACCGATGCGTCCCCCAAGGCAGGGCAGTCGCGTAAGGCAGAAAAACCAGGGTCAGCGATCGACCAATTCCAGCACTGTTGGATCACTAGGTGCAAGCTTCAGCGCCCGGTCACGTAATTTTTGGAAGCCGACATTATCACCAGATGACCAATAACAAATTGCTGAGTAAATCAATGCAGAAAGGTTTTTAGGGTCTAGCTCCAATACTCTTCCGAAAAATCGCAAAGCAATCTCCGGTTCAGGCACCATGACTTCCTCGCCATAAGCAAGTAATTCCTCAATCGAAGACTCATCGCGCAACGAAGCGTATAACTTTTTTCGAGCATCCGCATGCGCACCAGAAAGTAAATTATAATTAAATTACCTCCGGCAAAGCCGGAGGTTTATTGCTGGGGCGCCTCAAAGGCGCTGGTAAATCTTGATCCGCCTAAAGGCGGCTATAGTCCCAATTTCATTTGGTCGTAACGTTCATCTTCCTGTTCCTGATTCCGGAT